>JAJZEC010000013.1 GCA_021805825.1 Pseudomonadota bacterium | reverse complement strand
CCGCTCTTCAATTACGAAGCCTTCTTTGCTAAGGAAAAAGAGCTGCGTGACGACAAGAGGAGCAAGGTTCGCCCCAACTCGTCGCTCGCTCGTGCGGCTTTGCAGATCAAGTTCGATGTTGGGCTGATCCAGATCGACAAGGGTGAGGAGACCGTTCTCGCAAAGACGCAGCTGCTGTGGAGTTACAGGCCTACCGCCATCGGTCTGTCCATGGTGGCGGACATGCGCCGCCTCTTGGAGAAGGGGGCGGTCGGGTGCACAGACGTCCCACGCCGCCTAGTGAGCAAAAAGGGAGGGGTGCAAAATGTGTCCCTGCTCGACACTGGAACCTTAGAGGCGACCTACTCGACCGATGCGGGGTCGCTAGTGCCAGCGTCCAACAAGCTGCCCAGCCTGCGCAGAGAGATCAAGGATCAAATCAAAAGGCTGGCCGACGATGGCTACTTGACCCCTTCGCAGCGGGACGAAGTCAAGGCCGCTTGGGACAAGTTCGAAGAGTGCTACATCAAGGCGATGGAGGACTTCGTCTCCATCGGCCTGCACGGCGAGGCCGTTATGCGCCAAGCCGAATCCTTTGGCGCGCTGCTTGATGTCTTAATGTCTCAGGCTCGTGGCGACGTGTGTCGCTCCCGTCTAGTCTCATTGATATTGTCGGTGGGAACCGCTCGCGTGGTCGGTGACAATCCTGCGCTGATCATTCCGCCTTGGCACCCGGAGCGCATGAAGGCGCTGGCGGTGAAATCCCGCCGCGTAGCAGGCTTCGCCACCCATTTGCTTTCGAGTGGCAACATCCTCTACGGGGACCGCGAGATCTTCATGCGTGAGCTCTCCGACGAGATCGCACATCCGTTCTATCCGGAGATTGCCGTGCTCAACGGGGCCGGAGCGCCGACACTGCTCTCCGAGAGCAGCACGATCAACGGCTACAGCCTCTTGGAATCGCCCACGCGCGGAATCCATGACGCAATGACGGACGTGGACTCTGCGTCGGCAGCCAAGCAGGTGCGCGAGCTCTTGGAACGTTACGTCGGCTTGCAGCCGCACGAGGCCTCCAACCTCAGCGTCGTACTCTACAACGCCGACGCGGCGGAGCTGCCTCTGGCGACGGTGCGCGAGCTTTCCTCGATACAAGAGGATGGGAAGCTGCAATGCAGCGTTTCGGTTCGCCACTCGGAGCCAGCCAAGTTGCGCAGCGTCTACGGCGAACTGGTTAACAAGGCCGGCGACGACCCGGATCTGCCGGTGGTCAGCGAGACAAGCGACAACTTCATTTCCAAGTTGCGCATCTCAGTGACGCCGATTTCTGCGACACCGGGCGACAGCGCTCAGGGCTTCAAGCCCTTCGATGTGGCCTTTCTGCATGATGTGGTCTCCCGGGCCGCCTCGGCCGAATGGCTCTCCGTGTCTTGGACCAATGACCGGCCGAACCTTGAGCACGCTCCATCGCGTTGGTCCTACCGAAGCGTTTCGGGCGAGAACGAGCTGAAGTCGACCACCTTCCTGACTTGCCCCTGGCAGACAGCCTCTGGTTGGTCCTATGTAACCGCCGTGGCTGCGGTTTGCAGGCAGCTAGACGCTTTAACTGGCGAGCGCTATCTCCCAGCCCGGCGCATTTCCCTGCAAAGCCCGGCGTTGGCCTGGATGATCAAGGATGCCCACGACTTGGCCGAGTGGGTTGCTACCTACGATGAGCTGCTCGACAAGCGCCAGCTCCAACACAACGACATCACAGTTGTCCGCTACCGCCGGAGTTCAACCAACGGTCGCAACATGATTGTCAGCTCGACTTCCGAGCTGCGCCTGCTGGGCGTGCTTGTGCGTCGGCGTTTGGATGAGCTGAATCTGCATCTTGACTCTTCCGAGGTCCAAGCCGCAGCGGACAAGGCCAAGCGCGATGCGCTCTCGGTCTCCGGTGACATCGTCCTGCGGGCTGCCAAGCGCGGGGTTTCCGCTGGTGAAATGATCGGCCTGGTGTTCAGCCGCCAGCTACTGGACGAGGAGTTCAGGGCGGCCGCAGGGGGTGGGCAGGTCTTGACTGCATATTTCCTGCTCGATGATTACGCGAGCTGGCTGTCTCAGCCGGAGAGCCGTATCGCCGATATTCTTGCGCTCAACGTCGATGAGCGGGGTGATGACGTGCGGGTCGTCATTTCGATCGTCGAATCGAAATATGTCGCTGCCGACAGCCTGGCCAAGGCACGTCGCGACTCCAAAGACCAGCTCCTAGCCACACTTGGCACGTTCCGGGAAGCGCTCTTCGGTGACCCGGGACGCCTCGACCGCGACGTGTGGCTCGCCCGCTTGGCCGACATGCTCCTCGACGCCGACATCCCTCCCGGCATGACCGCGCTGATGGAGCGCGCGCGTTCGAAGCTTCGCGAAGGTGAGGCTGAGATCGCGCTGCGAGGCTACTCCCATGTTTACGTGCACACCTCAGATGCCGGGGCGGCATCGTCCTCCGAACAGGAGATGTTGGAGGAGGTCGATGGCGTGAAAGCCTGGCAGGAGGTCTTCGACCGGCGTGAACTTCGCAAGCTCGCCGAGGCCTATGCAAAGGGAGCAGGTGTACTAAACGCACGCGCTGAACTTGGACCCCATCAGCCCTGGGTCGAATACAGCTTCAAGAAGCCCGCTCCACGCGTGCCATGGCTCGCCGCGATGGGCCAGCTCGCCAGTGGCATGGCCGAGGCCACTGTCGAGCCGGCGCTTGAATCCGAGCAAGCCGTGACCGCGACGTGGACCACGAGCCTGGTAGCAGAGGCCGAAACGCCTGCCCAAAGCTCGATAGAAATAGGCGCCACGCCGCCAGCTACGGCCCAAGGCTTCGTTGCCGCTGCGGCACCGGCCGCTAGTTTCGGACGATCGCTCTCCGAATTGGTCGTCTCGAAGTTCGCGCGCGACGCGCAGTCAGATGCCGATCGAGAGGAGTGGGCCCAGGATATAACGAAGAAGCTCAAGGCCGCGCTGAACAGTTATGGGCTACAAGCCGCGGTCCTTGGCACGCGGCTGACCCCCAATGGTTGCCTGGTACGTCTGGCCGGCTCTGACCGGCTGCGCGTCGAGGACATCGAGAACAAGCGTACGCAGCTTCTGACTACGCACGCGATCAACCTCGTCACAGTTCAGCCCAAGCCCGGCGAGATTGTGGTGACGGTGGCGAGCTCGAAGCGCCAGACGGTTTCGCTCTGGGATTTGTGGTCGCGCCGCGAGCTCAATCGGAACGTCGCAGGCATCAATACGTCTTTCCTCCTCGGTGTGCAGGAAGTCAACGGCGCGCTGCTATATCTGAACCTTGGCTCTGAGTTCGGCGGACTATCTTCCCATGAGCCGCATTCGCTTGTGGCCGGCGCCACCGGCAGCGGCAAGTCCGTGCTCATTCAGGCACTGCTTTTGGACATCGCCGCGACGAACCCTAAGGATCTGGCGCAGATCATCTTGATCGACCCCAAGATGGGTGTCGACTACGCGTCGTTGGCTGACTTGCCGCACATGCGTGAGGAGATCGTCACTACCAAGGAAAAGGCCGTTGAGGCTCTCGAAGCACTAGTGCAAGAGATGGAGGGTCGCTACCGCGCGTTCGCCAAGGTCAGGGCGCGCGATCTGCCCGCCTACAACGCCAAGGTCTCGGGTGAGGAGCGGATGCCCATGGTCTTCCTCGTCCACGACGAGTTCGCGGACTGGATGTTCGACGACGCCTACAAGGCAGCGGTCGGAGCGGCGGTCCAGCGCCTGGGCGTGAAAGCACGGGCGGCTGGTATCCATTTGATCTTCGCGGCGCAGCGCCCCGACAAGGACGTGATGCCGATGCAGCTTCGAGAAAATCTGGGCAATAGGCTGATCCTGAAAGTGTCCAGTGAGGCCACATCTAAGATTGCACTCGATCGACCGGGCGCAGAGCTCTTGCTCGGTCGAGGACATCTCGCCGCCAAGCTCAACGGTGAGCAGGGGCTCGTGTTCGCGCAAGCACCGTTTTTGTCGGATCAAGACATCGAAGCCGCAGTGGTGGCCATCGCTGCCGACAATAGCGGCAACGGGGGGGGCGAATGACAGCCGAAGACGCGGCAGAGACCATTGCCAAATTCTTCAACGACTTGATAGGAGGCTGGGTGCCTGGTGCCGTGTTGGCGATCGGTCTAGCGCTCCTACATCTGGGCCCATTTGAACTTCAATCGATTTTCAGGCTCGGAGACACGGTCTCGGCTGCTCTCATATTCGCCGCCATCCTCTTCGCGGTAGGGCACGCCTTGCTTGGCATTCACGACCAAATCGTGAAGAAGCTGCTGGCCAAGATCCGACTTGCCAAGCCCTTCGACGAAACTGAAGCGAAGAATCGGCGGTCTTACGAGTGGTTCGCCGAGTTGGTCAAAGCGCAGCAGACCGGGGGCGGCGCAAGGGATTGGGGCTACAACGACCTGCGGAACGTGGCGCTCTCGGTTTCCCCCGAGGCTGCTTCGATAGGCCGCAGGTTCATGTTCATCTCCCTGCTGTGCAATGGCGTCGGCACCGCCCTGGCGATCCTCGCGTTCGACCTTGTTGCTTGCTCCTTGCTCTCGCCCAAGCTATTGTTTCCTTATCGGCATGAGGTTCCTTGGCCTGTGCTAGCACTCTTGCTCTTGGGTATGGCGTTGGCACTTTTCGTACGTGGCGAAGTTTTCTATAAACGCGCGATGGCGACGCCCTTTTCGATCGCGATTGCCGAGCTGGAATTCAAGAAAGGCGCCAATGCTGGAAAACCCACCTCCAATCCTTAGAAAGATCTACCTGGCTGGCGGTTTCAAGTCGAATTGGCAGGCTCAGGTCGCCGCTCGTCTAGCCGGATCGTTTGCGCTGCTTGACCCAAGTTCGCACAATATCCAAGATCCCGCGGAATACACGCGATGGGACCTGGACGCCATCCGCGAATCTGACATGGTCTTGGCTAATATGGAGGCATCCAACCCGGGCGGCTATTCGCTCGCATTGGAGGTTGGGTTCGCGAAGGCCTTGGGTAAGCGGATATTCATGGTTGATCAGGTCGCGGATCCGTTGGTGCGACGCTACTTCGAGATGGTTCGACAGTGCTCCGAGTGCGTTTTCGTGACGCTCGGTGACGCGCTCGATCATTTGTTGACGATCGACTAAGGGGATTTCCACAAAATATTGTGAAGCATTTGGGGGGTGTGCCCGCCGATTGCCGTTAAAATTGGGTGGGACTGCGGACCGCCGAGAGAAAAATTAACAGGCATCAGGTTTCGAACGCAGCCATCTGTTTGTCATTTGTGACAAACATTACAGGAGCCGTTGCCCTCGTCAACCCCGTAGATGTCATCGATGTCGGGCGGGCTGGGTCTGACGGGCCGTAACGGATTTATGGGGATGTTCTTAAGCATGCGCGCGCGGCGAATCTCGTATTCGGCCTGGATTTCGGCGATGCGTGCGGGTCGTTCCATGTCAGCCAATGACTCGCCTTTGGACCAAGTAAAGGGAGAGCCATGCTCCAGCGCATCCTTCTCTAAGGCTTTGGCGGCCTCATAGGCCTCGGGGTGCCGCTCCCGCAGGCGCACCCATTCGATCTTTTGCTGGAAGAAGCAGAAGGTGCAGCCGCTTCGCGATCGCCACTCGTAGTACTTGGGGTACCCGACGCCGGAGTTTTCCAAGATGTCGATCACGCCGGCCTTGTCGATGCCCGCCTCGCGGAAGGGGAGCTTCACGTACAGGTTGTCGGCCTTGGCAGCGTAACCCTCGCGGTAGTCCTCATCGGCGCGGATCGCGACATAGGACGTGACCTTGTCTCCGGCTGCGAGCATCGGTCTGACCCAGCTCTCGAACGGAGCCAACTTCAGTTTTCGGGTGCACCAGCGGGTGTTCGGATTGGGTAGGAAATGGTTGTACTGGCGCAGCCAGAAGCGGAAATCTCGGTCTGGATTCAGCCGCAGAATGGCCTTGCCAAGCTTCCCCTCTAGCTTGCCCAGGAACTCGTAGACCTCTGGCAGTTCTTCGCCGGTGTCGGTGTAGAAGTATTCGATGTTGAGCTCGGGATGGCGCTCGCGCATGTATACGGCCAGCGCCGCGCTGTCTTTGCCGCCAGAGATCCCCAGAACGTGTCGCTCAGCCATTGGTCGACTCCTTGTCGATGGACGCCAACTTCATCCCAGCCTTTGCCAGGATCGCCAGCAAAACGTCCGTCCCCAAGCCTTGGCCTTCAAGGAGGGAGGCAACCTCGTCCGCCTTGGCTTCTACAGTCTTGCGTTGGCGATCCGAGATCGCGAACGAGCGCGAGATCGTCTTGGTGTCTGCGCCCGCGCCGATAACCACGGCGATAGCCTCGCTGTGCGCCGCGCGTCCCTGTACGGCGGCGAAGGCCTCAGACTCGCGGAAGCGGCGCGCGAATTTTGCCAACTCCAAGATCGCGGCGTCGATGTGCCGATCCACCCAATCGCGAGGCGGCTTTTCGGCCGCCAAGCTTAGGATGCCTTCGAGTGATGCCCTCGACCCGTCGTAGTTCGCCAGGCGGGTCGCGAAGGCATCCATCTGGAAGTCTCCAGAGATGCCGGAGACGGCCTTCGCACGCTCGCGCAGGCTCTCCAGGTCGTCACGGTCCGCGTCTAACGCGGCGAGCATCTTCGCTTCCACCTCTGTGAGCATCTTTCCATAGGCGCCCGCGAGCTCTTGCAAGGGCGCACGCAGCGCCTTCACGTATGCCTTGCCGTCGGATGCGCCGAGCAGCGACGCCAGGTCGACGAACAGCACTTTATGTGGGTCACTCGCCTTCAATAGCATGTCGCGCATCTCGCGGGCTGTTTGACCAAGCCGCGAGGTCCTACGGGCCCATTCAGGCAAGTTGAAGACCATGGCAACCAGACCGCGGGCAGCTTCGAGCGGATCCGTCGAGTCAGCGTTCTCGCCTATTTCGGCCAAGAGTTTCGATATGCCCTCGAGGATGCGGTTCTTGTCCTCGTCGATCGCAACCCAGCGCAGCGAGAAGCGCTCGGGGTCCTGCAAACACTCGTCGATGTCGAAGTCGGTGAGTCGGGGTACGAACATCGCGTCCTTGTAGACGGCGATGTTCGCTTTGTGAGCCAACAGGAAAGCGGTGAGAATCACCGGCTGAATGCCCAGCTTCATGCCGAACGGCGGTGCGCTCCAAAGCTTGTAGATCTCGTGCGCGCCCACGCGGGCGTCAGCCTCCGAGAAGAGAGCGCACGTGGCGTCCCAGAGTTTCATAAAGCCTTCGGCGAATCCGTCGCCAGGAGGCATGAAGCGCCAGGCTTGGGAGCCGTCTTGGCGATGCAGCCCCGTGCTTTTGAGCAACGTTTCATAGAGGCCTCGCTCGGCCGGGAAGCCCTCAAAGCCTAAGGTCTCTAGGCCCTCAGAGTTGGTCATCGCGTGCAGCAGGTCGCGGCGTGCCTTCACGCTGTTGCTCGACACGCTGTCGCGGTTGACGAGCTCGCTCCATACCGGCGGCGAGTGGCGGAACATGTCTTCGGCCAAGCTCGATGCAACAGGCGAGAGCTTAGAGCCCGGCTCGATGATTTGGTCGGTGCCGTCGTGCCACTTCGCCAGCGACACTGCCGCTTGCAGCTGGTCTTCCAAGTCCGCGCGGGTGGCGGCGAGACGCGCGTAGACCTCGCGGCGGGCTACAGCATCTCCGGAGAGCTCGTGGCGTTCTTTGACTTGCTCCAAGGCAACCAGCTCCGCTGAGAGCTCGGCGATGCGGGCGTGGTTCTCCGGGATGCCAACCATCACGGGCCACGGTCGCAACTTGGCGCAGGCTTGAGCGCGCACACGCGCGTCCCTCGGTTTCATACCTTGGCCGGGTAGCGCGAGGATGAAAGTCCCGAATTCGCCCCGCTTGGGTTGATAGTTCGCTGCGATCTTCTCGGCCTGCTCGATGCTGCAGAGCGAGAGCTCCATCCAGCGCATGGAGCCGGTCTCGTGGTAGTGCCGCTTGGCCACGACCGGGTGCAGACCCATCAGCTGCGCCAAGCGGCCGTAATCGATACCCGGAGACGCCGCCAGGGACTGGGCGATGGCCGCGTCGATGTCAAAGTCGCTCCCTTCGAAGACGGACCAGGCGCCGGTGTAGCTCTTGTACAGGGCGACCTTCAGGTCAGAGAGCTTCTTGAGGGCGCTGTCAAGCTCTTCGCGCGTCTTGTCGTAGAAAAGTGCGCCGATCACCGCGGCGTCGGCTGCCAGGCCCGAGCCGTTGCGGAACATGTCGATAACGGCAATGTTCTTAATTAGCGAAACGAGTATGGGGTCTCCAGTCTTTGCTTCGGCACGCTCCACAGCGTCCACAGCTTGCGACCAGCGGTGCCCATCGGGAGACGCAAGGATCGCTGGCTCGAGGTTCGAGCGCAGGTAGTCCCAGTAGTCGCTTGGGCGATACCAGCTCGCCTCCTCGCGTAGCGTCGAGTTCAGATACGAGCGAAAGCCATGCGGCTCCACAGACGACAAAAAGCCAAAGGTACTGCGCTCATTTTGGCCAAACTGTCGCTTGGAGATTGGGCCCAGCAGCGCCGCCATGGCCGGATGAAGGGGCCAGCAGGCTTCCAAGGCCTTAGCAAAGTCCTTGCCAACTGCGGGGCGGCGCGAGCGAATGGCATCGGCGATTGCCTGGGATGCATCGCGCATCCACGAGGGCGTTACCTGAGATTCGATCGCTCGCCCGATGAGTTCGACCACTTCGTCGCTCGCGGCCACGAAGGGCAAGTCAGCGTAGCGGCCTTGAACTTTAGCCCAGTCGTCGCGGGTGTCGATACCCAGGCGCGCCGAATACTGTGCAAAGGATTGATGAAGTACGCCTACGACAACCAGTCGACCCTCGGCGCGGGCTGCGGCTTCGGCGAGCTCCTGGAAGAAGTAGACGTCGTCGCCGGAGCCCAGTGCAGATGCCTCCAGAAACTTGCCCATTTCGTCGATGAGCACCAATGCACCGTCGCCTGGCCGACTCTTGGCCTCCTCCAGCAATTCCGCGATCAGGGATTGGGCGCTGGGCTTGCTGCGGGCGGGGGCTGCCTTGCCTTGGGCTTTGCGAAGCGCGGCATACAGCTCTGCGACAACGCTTCCGCGCCGGCCGACGGCGGGGATGATCAGCCATCCCTTTTGGACTGGGAAGGCCTTGTCGAAGGAAGCCTTGCAATCGACCTGCAGTGCTTTGCGGGCCTTGGCTCGTAAAGAGTTGTCGGGGTGCAACGCGCTCGCCAAGGCCACGGCGAGAGAGCTCTTGCCACCACCAAACGGGCCCGTCCAGGTGAAGCAGCGTTGGTTGGTGTTGGCGAGCTGCTTGCACATGCCGTCGACCACGGAGTCGGCGGTTGCATGGCAGATATAACCGGACAGTGCGTCTGCACGACCGATGTCGGCATCGACGCGAATGGATCGCTGATATTGGCGCGAGATTTGAACAAAGTCAGAGAGCGCCTGTCGTTTCTTTTCACTCATACGCGCGCCTGATCATGGTCTTGATGTCTTCCCTGGACAGGTGCTTGCGGTGGACTTGGCGAAGGCCGGCAGAGTCGGTCCATTCGAGTCTCTTGGCCGTCAAGTCCGACAAGGCGATCAATCGTTGAGCAATCGATTCCTCGTCGAGCTTGAAGACTCGGCCCGGCGAGCCCTCCGCGTAGGCCACGGTTTCGAACGCCAAGGCGCTCTGGCCGCCAGCCTCACGATTCCAAAAATCGACGAGGGCATAGGCGAAGATGCCGTTGTGCAGCGATGCCTTGGGGCCGCGGCGGAAGGCATATTGACCTCTGTGGACCTCTTGCAGAAGGCCTAGCTCGCCAAGTAGAGGTTCCGCGAAGTCTTCAGGCGATCCGCCGGCCGCACGGGGTGCGTAGCTGCGAAGGCACGTTTCCAAGTCGCGGGAGATCGTCGAAGAGGAGAGCCGATGCTTCGGGTCAAGTTCACGCGCATAGCGTTCAAGCGGTTCCTCGAGCTCTTGGCGAGTGAACGTCGGAGCAGTCACGTGGTTGAAGAGCCAATGCCACGTGGTTGAACGAAAGCATCGACCGGCAAGCTGCCAATGTGCAAGCCACGTTGTCGACGGACTCTCGGCGTAAGGATCGAGGCCACCGTCTTGGAGGATTTCTCGGGCTAGTCCGCCGATGCGGTACCCGTCATCGGCTTCGTACATGACGCCGCATGCCAACGCCCAATGCCGAATCGAAGCGACCATGTTTTTGCCCACCCCGAAGGAGGCAATCGCGTTCTCGTCGGAGAATGCGGACTTGCGGATATGGCCGCCATCGCTCGCCTGATCGTAGGCCTTCTTAAGCCACATCTGCCGCAGGGGAAAAGTCTCGTGTCCCGAGAAGTGCGCCGTACGACCTTGGGTGCGTGCCTCAATGGTTGCCATGTAGAACTCAGGGATCGACTGGTGACCTCCACCAGTTGCTCTAGTGCGATCCTACCGCAGCAGCGCGAGGCGCGGCACACGCGGGCGCGTGACCGTGCGCTCAAAGCCGAATGATCCCCATGAGCCCCCTCGTCAGCGAGAGCCTCGCAAACCAGGCTCATTGACTTCGATCGACAGTCTCACAAACTTCGATAAATGGGGCCCCGAAAATGCCTTCTAGTCTCGCGCACTTCGCTACGCTGACAGTGGGTGTCGACATCGCGAAGTGAAGGCGAAATTCGCGAAGTGGATGCCATTTGAGCGACAGAAGGCGTTCGAGCGGGGCGGTGTATTGGCCCGGCGAGCAGTAGGGCGCACCCATGGCGGCTGCGGCCATGCCCTGCTAGACTTGCAATGTTCCTACATCATGTGGGGCCTTGGAGGCGACGCCATGCAGGCCGTCAATATCCGTCAACTCAAGACCAACCCCAGCAGCGCGCTCGCCGCTGCGCGTGAGGATGACATGGTGGTGGTGATGAACCGCGACCGCCCACAGGCGCTGCTGGTCGATCTGGAACAGTTGGGCGTTCCCGATCTGCCTGCGGTGCGCGTGGCGCTGGCTGTGGCGCTGTTTCGCGGTGGATCGGTGTCGGCAGGATTCGCGGCCCGCGTCGCGGCGAAGCCGCTGGCCGAGATGCTGACCTTGCTGTCAAATCAGGGACTTGCGCTCACCGGCGATACCCAGGCCGCCGCCGACGAAGCGCGGGGCGACATGCGCCGCGCGAGCAAGTGGCTGCTGAAGTCCGTGGCGTGAGTCGTCGCGTCGTCATCGCCGATGCCGGCCCGCTGATCGCGTTGGCCCGGGTTGACTCCCTGGCTCTGCTGCGCGGCCTGTTCGGGGACGTATGCATCACGACAACGGTGCGGGATGAAATCCTGCCCGAAGCCGCGATCTTCCAGGATACCGCCATGCTCGCGGGTACCTTGGCCGAAGGCTGGATCGACGTCGTCGAGGTTCCGCAGAGCGCATGGACGCCGCTGAATGCGGGCGTCGATCCCGGTGAGGCCAGCAGTATCCAGACAGCCTGCCACTGGCGCGATATGGGCGACGTGGTCCTGCTGGTGATGGATGATCGCGCAGGCCGGCTGGAAGCGCGGCGCTGTCGCATCGACCTGGTTGGTACCGCTGCGGTGATCGGGCTGGCCAGAGCCGAGGGTCTGATCGCCGCCGCGCGTCCGCTGCTGGAGCGCCTGGAGCGCTCCGGCTACTACCTCGGGCGGTCTGTGATCGCGGCCGTGCTGGCGGAGCTCGGAGAGTAGCGCGTTCCTGCGCAGCTTCGACGAACGGTATCCGGCGCCTGATGCAGTCGCGCCGACTTCGCTCATCCGTCGCATGCAGTTCGCTCATTTCCGGCACAAGACGCTCACGAGTCGCATCGTCTTCGCTCGGTGGACAGCGGCGCTGTCAGGAATGGGCGTCGACTCCGACTCAAGGAGCATGGGGCCGAGGAACGCCCCATGCCTTCCAAACCTTCGGAGTCGTACATGCCACCAACAGGATCCGATCGCACGCCAGGTTCGAGGTGCGGCGGGTCAACGCGCGCGGCGCAGCCCGTGCCGTGATGTGGGCATCGACGCTCCGAAGGCACCTTCCCACTGCACCACGAGGAGCATAGAGATGAACAAGCGTCACTTCCTGAACACCGCGGCCGCTTCCCTTCTTGCGCTGGGCGGCGTGGCCGCGGCGCTGCCGGCGCATGCCGACACGCTGGGCAAGTGCTTCGGCGTCGCCACCGCCGGGCACAACGATTGCGCCGGGCTTTCGGGCCTGCATTCCTGCAAGGGCCAGAGCACGATGAGCTACAACCCCGGGGACTTTGCGGTGGAGCCGGCGGGAACCTGCGCCAAGCTCGGCGGCCTGGACATGATGCAGGCCAAGGCGGTTCTCGCCAGCCCGACGAAGACCAAGGCCTTCGAGGCCGCAATGGCCAAGCGCATGTCCTGATCGGAGCGGCCCGGAGCCGGCAGGCGCCGGGCCCGGCCTGCGCCGGCCCCGCGCGCCACGCTTTCGGGGGCATCGGCCTGCTGTGCAAGAATGCGTCGTGTATCTGCCAAAGCGCACGTAAGTGGTGCGCTCCCGACCATTGTTCGAGCAGGAACCGTAGCCATGGCCGATCCGGAAGACTTGAGCGAGCAGCTGCACGCGATGCGACCCACCCTGCTGCGGCTGGCGCAACTTCAGTTGCGCAACGCGGCGTGGGCTGAGGATGCGGTCTCCGAAACCATGCTTGCCGCGCTCGAGAGCGCCGGGCGCTTCGGGCAGCGCTCGAAGCTGCAGACCTGGGTCGTCGGCATCCTCAAGCACAAGGTGCTGGATCAGCTGCGACTGCGCCAGCGCGAATGCCTGTACGAAGCGCCGGGCGACGAAGACGACACCATCGAGACGCGCGTCTATGCCCCGGATGGACACTTCCGGGAAATGCCCGAGGACTGGAACACACCGGTCGAGTCGCTGCAGCGTGTGCAGTTCTTCGAGGTGCTCGAGGCCTGCATGGAGGCGCTGCCTGGACAACTGGGCCGGGTGTTCCTGATGCGTGAGTGGCTGGAACTCGACAGCGACGCGATCTGTCAGGAATTGCGCATCACGTCGACCAATCTATGGCAGATGCTGTCGCGCGCACGGTTGCGCTTGCGGCAGTGCCTGCAAGTGCATTGGTTCGGTGCCGAGACATCATGAAACGCATATCCTTGCGCTCGTGCCGGGACATCTCGGCCCTGATCCTTGCCCGCGAGGATCGCGCTTTGGGCTGGCCGGAGCGGGTGGCCATACGCCTGCACTTCATGATCTGCGCGGCATGCCCGCGCTTCGAGCGCCAGGTGTTGACGATGCGCGGCGCGCTGGATCTGTGGCGAAGCTATCGGGACGATGGGGATACCTAGAGACGCCTTCGCGCCAGTGTGGGCGCAGGCACGAGGGCGACCGCGCGAGCAGCAGCCTGTCACGCAGGAGTAGGCCTTGACTGAGGAAAACCGGGGGCAGCGCCCGCGGCCGGAGGCTGCGCAGCCTGCCGCGATCGATCCGAGCAGCCAGATCGCTCGCCTGATGGCCGTGCGGGCGCTCAGCGTGGATCTGTGCGCGGGCCTCGAGCCCGAGGATCTGGTCGCGCAGAGCATGCCCGACGCGAGCCCGCTGAAATGGCACCTGGCGCACACGACCTGGTTTTTCGAGACCTTCGTGCTGCAACCGGAACTGTCCGGCTACCGGGTGTTCCACCCGGCTTTCGCCGAGTTGTTCAATTCCTACTATGTCGGCGCCGGTCCGCGCTATCTACGCGCGGCGCGCGGCATGCTCACGCGTCCTGCGTTGCGCACCGTGCTCGACTACCGCGCGCATGTCGAACAGGCGCTGCAGCGCCTGTTCGAGGCCAGGCCTCCGGAGCCGCACCCTCTCGTCGAACTGGGAATCCACCACGAGCAGCAGCATCAGGAACTGATGCTGACCGACGTCCTGCACCTGTTCTCCCTCAATCCCCTCAAGCCGGCGTGGCGTGACCTGCCGCAACCGCCGCGTCGCACGGCCGCTGCGTCGGGCTGGCTGCATCGTCCCGGGGGGCGCGACACGCTGGGCCATCATGGCGAGGGCTTCCACTTCGACCTGGAGGAGCCACGCCACCCGGTGTGGCTGCAGCCCTACGCCCTCGCGGATCGCGCGGTGTGCAACGCCGAGTTCGCCGAATTCGTGCGCGACGGCGGCTACCGGGAGCCCCTGCTCTGGTTGTCCGACGGCTGGGCCACCGCGCAGCGCGAACAGTGGCGCGCTCCCTTGTACTGGAGCGAGGATGCGCAAAGCCAGTTCACCCTGGGCGGCGAGTGCGCGCTCGACCCCGCGGCACCGGTATGCCACATCAGCTATTTCGAGGCCGACGCCTTCGCGCGCTGGGCCGGGTGCCGCCTGCCGACCGAGGCGGAATGGGAAGCCTGCGCGCGCGAGCAGGTGGTCGATGGCAACCTGCTGGAGCGTGGACTGTTCCGCCCGGCCCCCGCCGACGGCGCCACGCAGTTCTTCGGCGATGTGTGGGAATGGTGCGCGAGCGCCTTCCTGCCTTATCCAGGTTTCCGCCCGGCCGCAGGCGCCGTTGGTGAATACAACGGCAAGTTCATGTCGGGGCAGATGGTGCTGCGCGGCGGATCCTGCGTCACGCCGCGCGGCCACCTGCGGCCCACGTATCGCAATTTCTTCTATCCCCACCAACGCTGGCAGTTCATGGGACTGCGCCTTGCAAAGGATGCCGGATGAACCTTCCTGTCGCCGCCGACCCACTGCGCAGCGCCGTCCTCGACGGGCTGCGCGCAAGTCCCAAGCGCCTGCCCAGCGCGTACCTCTACGACGCCACGGGCTCGGCGTTGTTCGAAAGCATCTGTGCGCTCCCCGAGTACTACCTCACGCGTGCCGAGACCGAGATCCTGCAGCGCCACGCGCCCGAGATGGCCCGGTGCATCGGCCCGGGCGCGCTGCTGATCGAGCCGGGCTGCGGCTCGGGTGAAAAGGCCTGCATGCTGCTGCAGCACCTCGAGGAGCCGGCCGGATTCGTGCCCATAGAGATCTCGCCCAGCGCCTTGCAGGCGGCCGAAGGCCTGGTGCGTGGCCGCTTCCCGCGGCTCGCGGTACACCCGCTGCGCGCCGACTTCACGGCTTCGTGGTCGCTGCCCGCCGATCTGGCGCCGGGGGGCCGGCCGGTGTTGTTCTTTCCCGGATCGACCCTGGGCAACTTCGACCCGACGCAGGCCTTGGCGCTGCTGCGGCGCTGGCGCGCGATCGGCACGCAGGCGGTCATCGGCGTCGATCTGCGCAAGGATCCGGCCGTCCTGATCCCCGCCTACGACGACGCGCGCGGCGTGACCGCTGCCTTCAACCGCAACCTGCTGGCGCGCATCAACCGGGAATTCGGCGCCGATTTCGATCTGCAGTCCTTCGCCCACGAGGCCATCTGGAACGACCGCGAAGGGCGCATGGAAATGCACCTGCGCAGCCTGCGCGCGCAATCGGTACAGGTGGACGGCCACCGACTGGAATTCCAGGCCGGGGAGACCATCCATACCGAGAATTCCTACAAATACACGGTCGAGGGCCTCGGAGAGCTCGCTCGGCGCGCGGGCTGGCAGGTGGCCGCCTGCTGGAAGGATGAGCAGGGTCGATTCGCCGAGCACCTGCTGCGCGCCTGAGACCTCGGCGCGCCAGGCGCCGCGGATGCGTTGCCGCGCCCGCGGCGCCTGGGTTCAGCCCAGTTCCTCGTACAGCGGCAGGGTCAGGAACTCGGTGAAGCGGGCTGCCGTGGCCATGCGCTCGAAGATCTCCGCGGCCTTGTCGAACTCGCCCTCGGCACCGGTGGCCTTGACCTTGGCCAGTTCCTCGGGGATGAGGGCGCGCACCATGTCGGCGCTGACCTTGCGGCCATCGTCGAGCACGCCCTTCGGGCTGTGGATCCATTGCCACACCTGGCTGCGGGAGATTTCCGCGGTGGCGGCGTCCTCCATCAGGTTGTGGATGGGCACCGCGCCGCTGCCGGCCAGCCAGGCGCCCAGGTAGTGGATGCCGACATTGACGTTGTTGCGCAGCCCGGCCTCGGTGATCGGCGCCTCGGGGCGGAAGTCGAGCAGGTCGGACGCCGCCACCTGCACGTCGTCGCGCGTCTTGCCGATCTGGTTCGGAGCATCGCCGAGCACGTTGACGAACTCCTGCATCGCCGCCTCGACCAGCCCGGGGTGGGCGATCCAGCCGCCGTCGTAGCCGTCGGTGGCGTCGCGCCGCTTGTCGGCACGGATGCCTTCCATCGCCTTGGCGTTCTTCTCGGGGTCGTTCTTGATCGGGATCAGCGCGCTCATGCCGCCGATGGCCGGCGCCGCGCGCCGGTGGCAGGTCTTGAGCAGCAGCAGCGCGTAGGCCCGCATGAACGGCGCGGTCATGGTGATCAGCGCGCGGTCGGCGAGGCAGAAGTCGCGGTCGCTCTTGAACTTCTTGATGGCGCTGAAAATGTAGTCCCAGCGGCCGGCGTTCAGCCCGGCGCTGTGCTCCCGCAGTTCGTGCAGGATCTCATCCATCTCGAAGGCGGCGACGATGGTCTCCACCAGCACCGTGGCCTTGATGCTGCCGCGCGGGATGCCCAGTTCGTCCTGGGCGTACACGAACACATCGTTCCACAGCCGCGCCTCGAGATGGCTTTCCATCTTCGGCAGGTAGAAGTACGGCCCGGCGCCGCGCGCCAGTTGCTCGCGGGCGTTGTGGAACAGGAACAGGCCGAAGTCGAACAGGCCGCCGCTGACGCGGCGGCCGTCGACCAGCATGTGCTTTTCGTCCAGGTGCCAGCCGCGCGGGCGCACCTGCAGCACCGCGACCTGGTCGTTCAGGGTGTAGGTCTTGCCGCCCTGCTGCAGCGTGATGCTGCGGCGGATGGCTTCGTACAGGTTGATCTGCCCGCGCACCTGGTTGTCCCAGTTCGGGGTGTTCGCGTCCTCGAAGTCGGCCATGTAGCTGTCCGCTCCGGAGTTGAACGCGTTGATGATCATCTTGCGGTCGACCGGGCCGGTGATTTCCACGCGGCGGCGCTGCAGCGCCGCCGGCAGCGGGGCGATCTTCCAGTCGCCTTCGCGGACGGCACGGGTCTCGGGCAGGAAGTCGGGGCGCTCGCCGGCATCCAGGCGCTGCACGCGCTCGGCGCGCGCGGCCAGCAGTTGCTGGCGGCGGGCCTCGAAGCGGCGGTGCAGCTTGGCGACGAACTCCAGCGCGGCGGTGCTGAGGATGGAATCGAATTCGGGGTTGTGCGCTGCGTTGAGGGTCACGCCCGCCGGCAGTTGAGGGTGCTGCATGTGAATCTCCAGTATTTTTGGCAGGTTTCCGAAGAAAATTCGGGCAGATCATGCCCGAAGCGGCGCCGGCGTGGGGGTAGTCTCGGCACGCAATTCTCCATTTTCGCCCAGGAGCGTGCCGGGCGCACGCAAAAAGCGTGCGGCGTGCCGCGCGGCAGCTGCGCGCTTCAGGCCCGGGAGTCGCGCAGCGCCCGCCAGCCCTGCGCCAGCAGGAACAGCGCGAAGCTCAGCGAGGCGATCCAGGTGCTGGCAGGCCAGCCGATGGTGTAGGAGGCCGCCAGTCCCGCCCAGGCCACACTCAGGCCGAGCAGCATGGCCAGCAGCACGCCGGCGCCGAGTTGGCGGGTGAAGGCCTGCGCGGCCGCTGCCGGCCCGACCAGGAAGGCGAAGATCAGCAGCGCCCCGATCACCGGGACGGCGACCGCGACGGTGGCCGCCAGCAGCAGGGCGAACAGCACGTCGAGGCGGGCCACCGAGATGCCCCGCGTGCGCGCCATGTCGGGGTTGAGGCTGGCCAGGCACAGCGGGCGGTAGATGGCTCCCAGCGCCACCAGCACCAGCGCGGCCACCAGCAGCGACAGGCGGGCCTGGGCCGCGGTGATGCCCACGATGCTGCCGAAGAGGATGCTCATCGCCGACTGCGCGTTGGAGGTGTAGATGCTGAGGAACAGCACTCCGAGCCCCAGCGCGAACATGAGCACCATGCCGATGCCCACGTCGCGCTGGCGCAGCCTGCGGCCGGCCAGCGCGAGCGCGATGCCGGCACACAGGCTGAACACGAACAATCCGAGGTAGGCGCTGAGCCCGAGCACGATCGCCCCGGCGGCGCCGGCGAAGCCCATGTGCGACAGCGCGTGGGCGGCGAAGGTCTGGCGTCGCAGGGTGACGAAGTAGCCGACCGCGGCCGCGGCCACGCCGATGCTGCCGGCGGCGACGAAGGCCTGCCGCATGAAGGCGAATTCGAGCCCGAGGATCATGGGGCGTCCGCGTGGTGGTGGGCGCCGGCGTGCGCGGCGTGGTCGTCGTGCGCGCAATGCGCGGCCTGCTCGGGCATGAAGCCGGTGGCCGGGTGGATGAAGCGATAGCCCGCGTGCCGCGCCACCGCCATCGGCACGCCGTACAGCGCGCTGAGCGCCTGGTCGTCGATGACCTCGTCGACCTCGCCCAGGCGCCCGCGGCCTCCGGCCAGGTAGAGCACCCGATCCATCACCGGCAGCAGCGGATTGATGTCGTGGGCGCTGAGCACCACGGCCAGGCCCTGCTGCCCGCGCAGCCGCCGTACCAGTTCGAGCACCCCGAGCTGCGCGCGCGGATCGAGGTTGGCCAGGGGTTCGTCGAGCAGCAGCAACTGCACCGGGTTGACCAGGGCCTGGGCGATGCACACACGCTGGCGTTCGCCGCCCGACAGGGTGTCCATGCCTCGACCGGCCAGGTGCGCGGCATCGGCCGCGCGCAGCGCCCGCAGCGCGGCTTCGCGGCGCTGGCGCCTGCTGGCCGTGCCGAGCGCCGCGCCCCAGCGCTCGGCGCGCCAGGCACAGGAGACGAAGTCGAGGACGCGCAGGCGTGCACTTGCGCCTTCGGGTGCGACCTGGGCCACGTAGCCCACGCGCTGACGTGCCTGCAGCGGGCTGCCGCCGCAGACCCGCAGTTCCCCGCCGCCGACGGGCAGCAGACCCGCGATCGTCTGCAGCAGGGTGGTCTTGCCGGCGCCGTTGCTGCCGAACAGACCGACGATCTGCGCGCGCTCGATGCGCAGATCCAGCCCTTCGACGATCGTCCCCGAACCCCGCGCGATGCGCAGCGCGCGTGCCAGCACCGCCGCTTGCGCGTGCGCGGCCGGCTGTGCTTCAGTCATGGCATCGTGCACCGGTCGCAGCGGGCGCAGCCAGCGCCCGCTGCGTGCGCAGCAGGCTGTCGAGCAACCACTGCGCGTAGTCCTTCGACGGTGGGGTGAATTCATCGATCCCCACGGTCGCCACGCCGCAGCGCCGGGCCAGTTGCAGCAGGCTGTCGGACAGCGGCGTGCGTACCTGGCGGTTGTGGATGAGCAGCGCCACCCGCCGCTGGCGCAGGTCGGTGTCGAAGGAGGCGACCTCGCGCGGCGAAGGCTCGGTGCCGTTCATGACGTGGGTCTGCAGTCCGCTGTTGCGATCCGTCCAGCCCAGCGCGCGCACCATGTAGCCCCAGACCGGCTCGGTGGCGGTGACGGGCAGCGCGGGGTGCAGGCGCGCAAGTTGCCGGATGCGTTGTTCCACCTGTCCGATCTGCGTCCGAAGGTGTTGTTCGGCGGCGCGGAACTGGGCGGCATGCGCGGGATCGGCCCGGCACAGCCAGGAGGTGATGGCCACGGCCATCGCCAGCCCGACGCGGGGGTCGTAGAACACATGGGGATTGCCATTGGCCAGACGTTCGCGTGGCAGCAGGTCGGCGGCCACCAGAACCTCGCGCGCCGGAACCGGGTTGGCCTGCAGCAGCCGCTGCATCCAGGTGTCGTAGCCCAGGCCGTTGCGCAGCACCAGCCGCGCCGAGGCGACCAGGCGCGCCGCCTGCGGCGAGGCCTCGAAGGAGTGGGGGTCGACGTCGGGGTTGCGGATCAGCGACACCACCCGCACATGTTCACCACCGATCTGCCGCGCGATGGTTCCGTAGGTGCTTTCGGCGGCCACCACCAGCAGCGGAGCGGCGTCGACGCGTGCGGCTGCCAGCAGGGCCAGCAGGAACAGGGTGTTGCGAAACAGGCGCAGCATCATGCGATGCGAGGGGGATCCGGTGCGGGCGACGATCATAATGCAACGGGCCCGCGCGCCCGGATCGCCCCCCGCGGGGGCCAAGGAAACTTGGGGCGGCCCGGCCTTTCCTTGCGACAATAGCCGGATGACCCCGATTGCCAACGACACCTTGCTGCGCGCGCTGCTGCGCGAGCCGACCGCCTACACCCCGCTCTGGCTGATGCGCCAGGCCGGGCGCTACCTGCCCGAGTACAACGCCACGCGGGCGCGTGCCGGAAGTTTCCTCGCGCTGGCCACCAGCCCCGCGCTGGCCACCGAGGTCACCTTGCAGCCGCTGGATCGCTACGCGCTGGATGCCGCGATCCTGTTCTCGGACATCCTGACCGTGCCCGACGCGATGGGCCTGGGGCTGCGCTTCGTCGCCGGCGAAGGCCCGCGCTTCGAGCATCCGCTGCGCGATGAGCAGCAGATCCTCGCGCTGCGTGCCCCCGATCTGGATCGCCTGCGCTATGTGTTCGACGCGGTGGCGCAGATCCGCCGGGCGCTGCTTGCCGACGGCGTGCAGCGCGTGCCGTTGATCGGATTCTCCGGCAGTCCGTGGACGCTGGCCTGCTACATGATCGAAGGCGCCGGCAGCGACGATTGGCGGCAGGCGAAGACCCTGATGTATGCCCGTCCCGACCTGATGCACCACCTGCTGCGGGTCAATGCCGAGGCCGTGGCTGCCTACCTCAACGCGCAGATCGAGGCCGGCGCGCAGGCGGTGATGCTGTTCGATTCCTGGGGTGGGGCGCTGGCCGACCGCGCCTTCCAGGAATTCTCCCTGCAGTACAGCAGGCAGGTTCTGGCAGCGCTGCGGCGCGAGCATGCGGGGCGGCGGGTGCCGTCGATCCTGTTCACCAAGGGAGGCGGCCCCTGGCTGCAGGCGATGAGCGACTGCGGTGCCGATGCCCTCGGAGTGGACTGGACGGTCGACCTCGGCGCGGCGCGCGCACGGGTCGGCGACCGCGTGGCGCTGCAGGGCAACCTGGATCCGTCGGTGTTGTTCGCGCCCCCGCAGGCCATCGAGCGCGAAGCGCGCGCCGTGCTCGACAGTTTCGGCCCGATCGAAGCCGGGCAGGCGGTTGGACATGTGTTCAACCTCGGTCACGGGATCTCCCAGTTCACTCCGGTCGAGCATGTGCAGGCCCTGGTCGAGACCGTGCATTCCTACAGTCGCGCGCTGCACCGTGGCTCGTCCCAAGCAGGGCAATGATCCCGCTGTCAAGTCCTGGCGGGGCCATTTATGCACATTTCCCGGAGTTCGGGCAGATAGTCGGGATTGCCCAGACTTTACCTCATGAAGCATCCAGCAAGCTATTGAATATAAAAAACTATTTTCCATTTTGTGCAAAGCCGCACCGGATTGCGCGCTCGTTGTCCACCGGCGGGGGACCGAAGCCCGTACATGCTATGCACAAAGTTATCCACAAGTACGGGATTCCCCTGACTGCGCTTTCGGATGAGTGCCTTCGTGCCTGTCTCCCACCGGGGGCAAGGGTCTTCGGGGCGGCCTGATGGCAGCCGACCCGGGGTCGCCCGCGGCGGGCGCGCCTGCGGCGCAGTGGCGCGCGCAGGTCGCGGTCGATGCGCCGATCTGGGGCGCGCTGGATTACCGCAGCGCGGTCGAACTGGCGCCGGGCAGTGTGGTGCGGGTGCCTCTCGGGCGGCAGGTCGTCTGCGGAGTCGTGCTGCGTTGCAGCGTGGATGACGGGGCCGATCCGGCACTGAAGGAAGTCGGCCAGGTCTGCGGCGCGCTGCCTCCGCTGGGCGCCGACTGGATGGCCCTGCTGCGTTTCAGCGCTTCCTACTATCAGCGCCCGCTGGGCGAGCTGATGGCCGCGGCGCTGCCCGGCTGGCTGCGTGAGCATCCGGCCCAGGCCGTGGCGCGAAGGCTGCGGGCGACGCGGCAGCGCGAACGCTGCGCGGCCTATGCGCTGACCGCGCTGGGCGCGCAGCAGCTGCCGCAGCGCATTGCGCAGCGCAATGTCGCGCTGTGGCGCCTGGCTTGTGCGCTGGGACTTCAGCGCGCGGGCGCGGCACCGGACGTCGGCGACGCGCCGCGCCTGCCGGTGGCCAGCGCGCGCGGCCTGCATCCGCGAGCCGCGCAGGTGCTGGCCGAGTGGCTGCGCGAGGGCTGGGTGCGGGAAATCCCGGCTTCGGCCCTGGGCTCCGAGTTGCCGCACGGGCCCGTGCAGCCTCCGCAGTTGCGCGAGGAGCAGGCGCTGGCGGTACAGGCCCTGCAGGCGCCGGGTTTCGCTGCGCATCTGCTGTTCGGCATCACCGGCAGCGGCAAGACCGAGGTCTACCTGCATGCCGCGCAGCAGGTGCTGGAGCGCGACCCGCAGGCGCAGGTGCTGCTGCTCACCCCGGAGATCAACCTGACCCCGCAGCTTTTGCAGCGCCTGGCCGAGCGCTTTCCCCGGCAGCGCCTGGCGCTGCTGCACAGCGGACTGGCCGAGGCCGAACGCTTTGACCACTGGGCAGCCGCGCACGCCGGCCAGGCGCGCATCGTGCTGGGCACCCGGCTGGCCGTGCTGGCCAGCCTCCCACGCCTGGCCTTGATCGCCGTCGATGAGGAGCACGACCCCTCCTACAAGCAGCAGGAGGGGGCGCGTTATTCGGCGCGTGACCTGGCGGTGTGGCGTGCGCGCCATCTGGGCATTCCCGTGCTGCTGGGCTCGGCCACGCCTTCGCTGGAAAGCTGGCACGCCGCCTGTACCGGTCGCTACCGCCTGCTGCGGCTGCGCCAGCGCGCCGGTGGCGAAATGCCGCAGGTGGATCTGGCGAACAGCCGCGACGACCCGCTGCTGCGTGCCGGAGGCCCGATCGGGCGAGCCTTGTTCGACGCCCTGGCGCAACGCCTGCAACTGGGCGATCAATCCCTGCTCTTCCTCAACCGGCGCGGCTACGCGCCGGTGTTGTGCTGCCCGGATTGCGGCTGGATGTCCGACTGCCCGCATTGCGATGCCCACCTGGTCTACCACCGCACCGACCGCAGCCTGCGCTGCCACCATTGCGGGCACCGCCAGCCGGTGGCGCGCGCCTGCCCGCAGTGCGGCAGCCTCGACCTGCAGCCGGTGGGACGGGGAACGCAGCGCGTCGAGGAGGCGCTGGCCGCGCTGTTCCCGCAGGCGCGCATCGCCCGCATCGATGCCGACACCGCGGCGCGCAAGGGCCAGGCCGAGGCCTCCTTTGCCCAGGTGCACGCCGGGGAGGTCGACATCCTGGTCGGTACCCAGATGATCACCAAGGGGCATGACTTCCGGCGTGTCGGGCTGGTGGCAGCGCTCAACCCCGATGCCGGCTTGTTCAGCCATGACCCGCGCGCGCCCGAGCGGCTGTTCGCCCAGCTGGTGCAGGCGGCCGGTCGCGCCGGTCGTGCCGGGGCTTCTGCGCTGGGGGCACGCATGCTGGTGCAGACCGCCTACCCCGAGCATGTGCTGTACCAGGCGCTGCAGCGCCACGACTACGCAGGCTTTGCCGCGCGCGAGCTGGAAGAGCGCAGGCGCGCCGGGATGCCCCCATTCCGCTTTCAGGCACTGCTGCGCGCCGAGCATGCCCGCGAGCCCCGGCTGCAGGACTTCATGGAGCAGGCCGCAGCACTGGCTGCCGAACTGGCGGCCGATGGCGCCACGACGGTCTACCCGGCGGTGCCGTCGAGCCTGGCGCGCCGCGCGGGCGTGCACCGGCAGCAGATCCTCGTCGAGTCGGATCGCCGCCGCGCCCTGCATGTCCTGCTGGGGGCCTGGCGCCCGGCGCTGCAGGCGCTGGCCGGCGGGGTGCGCTGGGCGATCGACGTCGATCCCACCGATTTCTGAAGGCCGCGCGGCGGCCGACGCTCAGTGCACCGCGGCCGCAACGGCTGCGGGCTGTTCCACGACCTGTGCCTGCCACAGCCGCAGCTGTTCGTCCCACTGCGGCAGCACCTGCTGCACGCTGCGCATCTTGACCGGGCCGAAACCGGCGATCGCCGCCGGACATTGCGCCAGCCGCACCGCCTGCTGCAGGTTGTCGGCGCGCAGCCTGGGCAGAATCTGCTCGACGGTGTCGCGGTAGCGGGCGATCAGCTCCCGCTCCAGGCGCCGCTCGGCACTGCGGCCGAAGGGGTCGAAGGGGGTGTTGCGCAGCATCTTGCCGTGTCGCAGCAGCCGCATCGCCACCCCCACCCAGGAGCCGAATTCGCGCTTGCGCGGCCGTTGCCCGTCCGGCGCCCGCGACATCCATGGCGGCGCCAGGTGGTAGTGCAGCCGGAAGTCGCCTTCGAACTGCTGACGCAGGCTGGCGGCGAACTGCGGGTCGCAGTGCAGGCGCGCGACTTCGTATTCGTCCTTGTACGCCATCAGCTTGAACAGGGTGCGTGCCACGGCTTCGCTCAGTCGCGTCGACCCGAGGGCGGCTTCGGCACGGGCCACGCGCTCCACGCAACTGCGGTAGCTGCCGGCGTAGGCGGCATCCTGGTAGGACTCGAGGAAGGAGTTGCGGCTGCGCAGCAGCTCCTCGAGCGTCGGGCGTCGGGCGAAGGCGATCACCTGCTCGCTGCTGAGCAGCGCTTCGACCTGCCGCGGGTGCGCCGCAGCCTGCCGGCCCCAGGCGAAGGCCTGCCGGTTCTGCTCGACCGCGGTCGCGTTGAGCTCGATGGCGCGCAGCAGGGATTCCCGGCGCAGCGGGATCCAGCCCTTCTGCCACGCGAAACCCAGCAGCATCGGGTTGGCATAGATGCCGTCGCCCAGCACCTGGCGCGCCAGCGTATCGGCGTCGAAGCCGCAGACCCGATCCTCTCCTGCGGCCTCTTCGAGCGCCTTCCTGCAGGCGGCTTCCGGGAACTGCCACTGCGGCTGGTGCACCAGCGCGGCGGTCGGAGCGCCATGGGTGTTCAGCGCCACGAAGGTGCGGTCGCGGCGTACCCGCGCCAGGGTTTCGCGGTCGGCGGCGACCATCGGGTCGCATCCCAGTACCAGCTCGGCCTCGGCCATGGCCACGCGGGTGGTGTGGATCTGATCCGGATGGTCGGCGATCAGCACGTGGCTCCAGGTCGCGCCACCCTTTTGCGCCAGCCCGGCAGCATCCTGGGTGACGATGGCCTTGCCTTCGATGTGGGCGGCCACGCCGAGCAACTGGCCGATGGTGATGACTCCGGTGCCACCGACCCCGGCCACCACGATGCCGTAGCTGCCGCCGCCCGCACGGTCGTCGCGCAGGGCATCGGGAATGCGCGGCTCCTCCAGCTCGGGCAGCGATTGCAGCGCCGGGGCCTGTTGCGCCGGCGCCTTGCGGGGCCTGCCGCCGACGACGCTGACGAAGCTCGGGCAAAAGCCCTTCAGGCAGGAGTCATCGACGTTGCAACTGCTCTGGTTGATGCTGCGCTTGCGCCCGAATTCGGTTTCCAGCGGCTCCACCGACAGGCAGTTGCTCTGTTCGGAGCAATCGCCGCAGCCCTCGCAGACCAGCGGGTTGATCGCCACCCGGTGTGCCGGCTGCGCCAGCAGGCCGCGCTTGCGCCGCCTGCGCTTTTCGGTGGCGCAGGTCTGGTCGAAGATCAGGATCGTCGTTCCCTCGACCTCGCGCAACCTGCGCTGCACCTCGTCGAGGCGGTCGCGATGGTGCACGACGACTCCCGGCGCGAGGTCGCGCGCGTCCTGGTATTTCTCCGGATGATCGCTGAGGACGACGATTTCCCGCACGCCCTCGGCATGCAACTCGCGGCTGATCTGCGCCACGCTCAGCTGGCCTTCGACCGGCTGGCCGCCGGTCATCGCGACGGCGTCGTTGTAGAGGATCTTGTAGGTGATGTTGGCGCCGCTGGCGATGGCCTGGCGGATGGCCAGCAGCCCCGAGTGGTAGTAGGTTCCGTCGCCGAGGTTGGCGAACACGTGGCGATCCTGGGTGAAGGGCGCCTGGCCGACCCAGGCCGCGCCCTCTCCACCCATCTGGCTGAAGGTCGAGGTGCTGCGATCCATCCAGACCACCATGTAATGGCAGCCGATGCCGGCCATCGCGCGCGAGCCCTCGGGAACGCGGGTGCTGGTGTTGTGCGGACAGCCCGAGCAGAACCACGGCGGGCGCTTTTCCGCCGGGGGGGAAGACTGCAGCGCGCGCTCCTTGGCCTCGATCAGCGCCACGCGCTCGACGATCCTGCGCCGCAGATCCGGCGATGCGGCGTCGAGCAAGCCCAGGCGCTGCAGGCGCGAGGCGATCGCACGCGCGATCTGCGCCGGGTTCAGGTCGGCCTTCGCCGGCAGCAGCCAGTTGCTCCCGGGGTTCGGCTGGCTCCACTCGCCCCCGCTGCGGTCGCCGGGCCGTTCGTCGAATTTGCCGATCACGTTCGGGCGGACGTCCTCCCGCCAGTTGTACAGCTCCTCTTTCAACTGATATTCGATGATCTGACGCTTTTCTTCGATAACCAGAATTTCCTGCAGACCCGTCGCGAATTCGCGGGTGGTGTGTGCTTCCAGCGGCCACACCACCGCGACCTTGTGCAGCCGCAGCCCGAGTTGCGCGCAGGCCTGGTCGTCCAATCCGAGGTCGGCCAGCGCCTGGCGCGTGTCGTTGTAGGCCTTGCCCGAGGCCATCAGGCCCAGGCGCGCGTGCGGGCTGTCGATCACCGTGTGGTTCAAACGGTTCTCGCGCACGTAGGCCAGCGCGGCGTACCACTTGACGTCCATCAGGCGCGCCTCCTGGCTCAGCGGATCGTCCGGCCAGCGGATGTGCACACCGCCGGCCGGCAGCGCGAAGTCCTGTGGCAGCCGGATGCGCACCCGATCGGGCGAGACGTCCACCGCGGCCGACGATTCGACGATTTCCTGGATGGTCTTCATTCCGGCCCACAATCCGCTGTAGCGGCTGAGCGCCAGCGCGTGCAATCCCAGGTCGAGGATTTCCTGCACGCTGCTCGGGAAGAACACCGGAAAGCCGACCGCCTTGAACACATGGTCGCTCTGGTGCGGCGCGGTCGAGCTCTTGGCCACATGGTCGTCGCCGGCGACCGCGATCACCCCGCCGTGGCGCGCGGTGCCAGCCATGTTGGCGTGCTTGAACACGTCGACGCAGCGGTCGACTCCCGGCCCCTTGCCGTACCAGATGCCGAAGACGCCGTCGTAGCGCTTGCTGGCGGGGTAGAGGTCGAGTTGCTGCGTGCCCCAGATCGCGGTGGCGGCGAGTTCCTCGTTGACCCCGGGCTGGAACACGATGTCCCGCGCGGCCAGCAGCTTGCGCTCCTTCCACAGGGCCTGGTCGTAGCCGCCGAGTGGCGAGCCGCGGTAGCCGCTGATGAAGCCGGCGGTGCGCAGCCCCGCCAGTTCGTCGCGCCGGCGCTGCAGCAGCGGCAGGCGCACCAAGGCGTGGATTCCGCTCATGAAGGCACGGCCGGATTCCAGGGTGTACCTGTCTTCCAGGCGAACCGTCTCCAGCGCCTTGCGCAGGGATTCGGGCAGGACAGATGCGGGCACGGCAGCGTTCATCGCGCGATCTCCTCCAGGTGCGACTGATGCGCAACGGCCGCCCCCGCCTGGGTGATGCGGGTGGTGTGCGACGGGCGCTGCGCGGTGGCGCGGCACCAGCCACCGGGCAGGCCTTGTGGGCCGGCCCTGCGGTCGTCCAATGCGGCGATCCTAGTTCGCTTGTCCCGGCTTGCCAATCGGGGCCGGCCGCTTCCCGGGGATAAGGCCTTGCCGAGACCTCAGCGCTGCTCCAGGCACAGTACCTCGGAGCCCGGGCTGCTCAGGTTGCTGATCGTGGCCTGGCGGCCCTTGAACCAGACCTGCACCTCGCCGTTGGCGTAGCGCGCGCCGTCGGCCGCCACCGTCTGCTCGAGCTTGACCTCGCCCAGCGCGGTGCTCAGGGTGACGCTGACATCACCGAAACTGGCGAGGAAGGAGCTTCCATCGTTGCACACATAGCGCACCGCCCCCGGCGGGATGCTGGGTGCCGGAGCGCTGGCCGCGGCTGACGCCGGGGCGGCCGGAGCAGCGGGGGCTGCCGCCGCGGATGCGGCGGGGGCGGGGGGCGCGGAAGTGGCCGTGGAAGCGCCGCTGGCAGGCGGCACCGGGCTCTGCGGCAGGCTGGCCGCGCTGGCCGGCCCGAGCGGCTGCACGACCACCGACGGTGCCGGCTGCAGGCCCTGCGCCTGCGCGGGGATGGCCAGCGGCGACGGCGATGGCGCCGAGGCTGCAGCCGGAGCCGCGGCCGGAACCGACGCCGGTTGCGCGGGAACGATCGGTGCCGGGGTGTTCAAGGACACCGTCTCGCAGCCGGCGAGCAGCGCAAAGCCGCACAATGCTGCTACCGCGAGGGCGCCACGGGCGAGGCGGCGGTGCTCGCCATCCGGGCGGGCGCGGTCGCGCGTCTGGGGCGTCTGGGGCGTCTGGGGCGTCTGGGGCGTCTGGGCAGACATCGCAGCGAACTCCTGGCTGGGTCGTAGCCCCGATTACACCAGATCAGCGCAGCCGTGCTGCGGCGGCAGGCTGCGTCGACGGTGTCGCCGCCGATGCGGCGGCCAGCGCGGGCTGCGGCGCGGGCTGTGGCGCGGGCGTGCGCGGCAACAGCACCCACATGCGCGCGGGCGACTGCATGCGGCCGGCCGCCTGCCCCGCGGCATGGCCGGTACCGAAGAACAGGTCGCCGCGCAACGCGCCCTGGATCGCGCTGCCCACGTCCTGCGCGAACATCAGGCGCCGCAGGGGTCGCCCGCCGACCTCGGTGCTTACCCAGATGGGCAGTCCCAGCCCGAGCAGGCGCTTGTCGACGGCGATGCTGCGCATCGCCGTCAAGGGCACACCGAGCGCGCCCACCGGCCCGCGATCCGCGCCATCGAGCGGGGTGGTGCGGAAGAACACCACCCGCGGGTTCGCGTCGAGCATGTGCTGCACCTGAAGCGGATGCGCGCGCGCCCAGGCGCGGATGCTCTGCATGGTCACGCCGCCGCGCAGTTTGCCCCGCTCGAGCAGCCAGCGGCCGATCGAGCGGTAGGGCCAGCCGTTGTCCCCGTCGTAGCTCAGGCGCAGCAGCGAACCGTCGGGAAGACGCACCAGCCCCGAGCCCTGCACCTGCAGGAACAGCGCATCGACGGGATTTGCCAGCCAGGCCACGACGTGACGGTCGAGCAGCGCGCGCGCCGCGGGGTCGTGGGCGATCTGCGCGCGGCTCCAGAAGGGGACGACCTGCCGGCTGCCGTCCGGCTGCTGCACCAGCCGGCCGCGGTCGGTCTGCCCGGTGGGGGGCGCCGGCAGGTCGACGAGGTCGGCCGGGCGGCCCCAGACGGGAACCACGTAGCGGCCGCCGCGCCGCGTCGACCCCGCGTAGATGGGTTCGAAATATCCGGTCAGCAGCCCCTGTTCGGCACCGTCGGCGGACAGCAGCTGCCAGGGTTGGAACCACTGCTCGAAGAAGGCTCGCTGCGCCGTGGTGTCGTCGTCGGCGATCGTCGACGAGGCCCGGCAGGCATCGGCCAGCCATTCGATGCGCGCCGCACAATCGCGGCGCCACGCCTGCCACAGATCGCCGAAGCGGTCGTCGCTCCAGCCCGGAAGCTGCGCGAAGGAACTCGGGCTCAGCGGCAGCGCGGTGCGCGGTGCCGGCGCTGCGCCGGATGCGGGTGCGGGTGCCACCGGCGCAGCGGGCGGCGCGACCGTCGGCGTGGCCGGGGGCGGGCCTGGTGGCGGCAGCGCGCAGGAGCCGAGCAGCAGCAGCGCGCCGGCGGCCAGGCCCAGCCAGGCGCCGCGGGCGCGGCACGCCACGCGGCAGGACCTGGGTCGGGTACTTGCGGTCAAGGGCGGATGCGGTACTGCGCGGTCGCGCCGGCCGGCGCTGCTCAGTGCAGGTTCAGGCCCGGCGCGAGCAGCGCGAACTCGGGAATCGGGGCGTCGAAGGTCGCGCCGTCCTCGGTGACACACAGGTAGCTGCCGCGCATGCTGCCGCTGGGGGTGCGCAGCCGCGTCCAGCTGGTGTACTCGAACACTTCGGAGGGGCGCAGCAGCGGCTGCTGGCCGACCACGCCCAGGCCCCGCACTTCCTCGGTGCGCCCGGTGTCGTCCATGATCACCCAGTGGCGGGCGATCAACTGCGCGGCGCGGCTCCCGTCGTTGCGGATGCGCACCGTATAGCTGAAGGCCCACAGCGCCTGCCGGGCATCGGATTCCTCAGGCAGGAACTGCGGCTCCACGGACACCGAGAATTGACCGTCGTTCATTGTGCGGGCGATTGTAGACACTGCGCGTCTCGCGGCACCGACGCGCTCCTACAATCACGACACGATGAAAAGCTACCGTATCGCCCCCAGCATCCTGTCGGCCGACTTCGCACGCCTGGGCGACGAGGTGCGCCGGGTCATCGATTCGGGAGCCGATTTCATCCATTTCGACGTGATGGACAACCATTATGTCCCGAACCTCACCGTCGGACCCCTGGTGGCGCAGGCGATCAAGCCGTACTGCAGGCGCGCCGACGGCTCGCCGGTGCCGCTCGACGTGCACCTGATGGTCGAGCCGGTCGATGCGCTGGCCCAGATGTTCGCCGATTGCGGCGCCGACATCATCAGCTTTCACCCCGAGGCGAGCCGTCATGTCGATCGCACGCTGCAACTGATCCGGGCCGCAGGCTGTCGCGCCGGGCTGGTGTTCAATCCGGCCTCCGGCCTGGAGGTGCTCGATTACGTGCTGGACAAGGTCGACCTGGTGCTGATCATGAGCGTCAACCCGGGTTTCGGAGGCCAGGGCTTCATCGCCGAGGCGCTGCGCAAGATCGCCCTCGTGCGCCAGCGCCTGGATGCCTACCGGCAGCACAGCGGGCGTGAGGTGCTGCTGGAGGTCGACGGCGGCATCAAGGTCGACAACATCGCGGCCGCGGCTGCTGCGGGAGCCGACACCTTCGTCGCCGGCAGCGCGATCTTCGGGCAGCCGGACTACGCCGCGGTGATCGCGGCCCTGCGCGCCGAACTCGCGCGCGTGGCCTGAGCGCGCCGCGCCGCCGCCGCTCAGCCCGACGCCGAGGTGTCGCCGAGCAGTGCGCGCTTGAGGCGCGCGTCGGCCGGATTCGATCCCAGCCAGGCACGCAGCACGGCGTCGAACAGCCCGGCTTGACGCAACGGCGCGCCCAGGGGCTCGCCGTTGATCAGCACCTCGAGCCCGCCGGCAGGCAATTCCCGCATGTCGATCACCGCGCCGCTGGGCAGGTCGTGACGGGCCATGAACGCGCTGCGCAGGCGCTCGAGCGCCGGCTTGAACGGCGCCAGCTGCCGGCTGCTCAGGTTGGCCTTCAGATCCGACTCCATGTGCTGCACCAGTTCCTTGCCGCTGACGTCGCGCAGCATGACCAGGCGCATCTGCTTCGGCCCGGCCATCGCCAGCGCCTGGCTTGCGCTGCGCGCCGGTCGGGGCAGGTACAGCCCGGCGACGTAGATCTTGAAGAACAGGATCCAGCGTGTTCCCGCGCCGTTGCACTGCAGGGTCTGCGTGCCCACGACCTGCTGCGTGGGGATCTGCACCCCATGCAGCTGCAAGGCCCGTGCCGAAGGCAGGACGAACAGGCCGCAGCCGAGCAGCAGGCAGACCGCGCGCAGCGCCCGTGCAAGGGCTGTGCGGCGCGCCGCCGTGGCCGTGGCGTGGCGTCGGTCGTCGATCGGGCATCCCATGGTCATCCTCCGGCACGTGGCGATGCCCGAAGGATACGCAAGTCGGCCGCTCCGGCGGCGGCCTGCAGGCGATCGGCCGGCGCGGCATTTGCTACAGTGGCCGTGGGCTGCCGCGTGGCGCGGCGGCCGCGCGGGCTGCCCACCATGAACGAATCCGAATTCCGCCGCCTGGCCGAGGCCGGGTACAACCGCATCGCCCTGGTCTCGCAGGCCCTGGCCGATCTGGACACCCCGTTGTCCCTGTACCTGAAGCTCACCGAGGGCGGCGCGGCACGCAACACCTTCCTGCTCGAGTCGGTGGTCGGGGGCGAGCGCTTCGGCCGCTACTCCTTCATCGGTCTGCAGGCCCGCACCGAATTGCGCGTCAAGCACGGGGTGACCCGGCTGCTGCGCGATGGCGTGGAAGTCGAGTCCTGGCAGCAACCTCCGCTGGAAGGCATCCAGGCCTTCCGCGCGCGCCACAAGGTGGCCCTGCCGCAGGGGATGCCGCGTTTCTGCGGCGGGCTCGCCGGCTATTTCGGCTACGACGCGGCGCGCTACATCGAGCCTCGTCTGCAGCAGTCGGCCGAGCGCAACCCGCGCCCGGATCCGCTCGACCTGCCTGACATCCTGCTGTTGCAGTGCGAGGAACTGGCGGTCATCGACAACCTCGCCGGCAGGCTGAGCTTCATCGTCTACGCCGACCCGCAGGAGCCCGATGCCTTCGCCCGCGCCAGCGCACGCCTGCGCGCGCTGAACGACAGCCTGCAGGCCGCGCCGATGGCCCCGCGCAACAGCGCGAGCACGGTGACCGAGGTCGAGCACGAGTTCCCGCAGGAAGACTACCTGCGCGCGGTCGCGCAGGCCAAGGAGCTGATCGCCGCCGGGGATTTCATGCAGGTGCAGGTCGGGCAACGACTGCGCAAGCGCTTCGAGCAGTCCCCGCTGTCGCTGTACCGCGCCCTGCGCTCGCTGAACCCGTCGCCGTACATGTACCTGTACAACTTCGGGGACTTCCAGGTCGTCGGTTCGTCGCCGGAGATCCTGGTTCGGCAGGAGGCGGTGTCCGAAGGCCAGAAGGTCACGATCCGGCCGCTGGCCGGCACCCGTCCGCGCGGCGAGACGCCGGAGAAGGATCTGGCCAACGAGCGCGAACTGCTGTCCGACCCGAAGGAGCGCGCCGAGCACCTGATGCTCATCGACCTGGCACGCAACGATCTCGGCCGCATCGCCTGCACCGGGAGCGTCCGGGTCACCGAAGCCTTCGCCATCGAGCGTTACTCCCACGTGATGCATATCGTCAGCAATGTCGAGGGGCTGCTGCGTCCGGGGCTGGGCGCGCTCGACGTGCTGCGCGCGACCTTCCCGGCCGGCACGCTGTCCGGAGCGCCGAAGATCCGCGCCATGGAAGTCATCGACGAACTCGAGCCGACGCGCCGCGGACTGTACGGAGGTGCCGTCGGCTACTGGAGCTTCGCAGGCGACATGGATCTGGCGATTGCCATCCGCACCGGCATCGTCAAGTCGGGCTGGCTGTACGTGCAGGCCGCGGCCGGGGTGGTGGCCGATTCGGTGCCGGAAATGGAGTGGCGCGAGACCGAGGCCAAGGCGCGCGCGGTGCTGCGCGCAGCCGAGCAGGTGCAGCAGGGGCTCGGCGGCTGAGCGGGCGCCGCGCTCGGCTGCCGCGGAACCCGCATGGAGGCTGCCCGCGCGACCCGCGGCGAACACGCCGGCGCGCTGGCGTGGAGCCTGCAGCCGGTGGCCGTGATGCTGGCGCTGCCGGCCGTTCCACCGCTGCTGCAGGCCACGCTGGCCACCACGGTTTCGTTGCTGCTGTTGTGGCTGTGGACGCGCTGGCGCGATATCGGCGTGTTCGCGCAGGATGCCACGCTGGCGCCGGGGCTGCGCCTGGGCCTGCTGTTCAGCGCCCGCATGGCTTTCTTGTACGCGGCGGTGGCCCACCTGGGTGCCGCGGGCGCGGTGGCCTGCGGCGCCGCCGTGGTGCTGCTGGCCGAGCCGCTGCGCAGCGGCTTGCGCGCGTGGGCCTCGGCGCTGCTGGCAGGGTTGGCGCTGCTGCTGCTGGCGCGCTACCTGGAAGCCTTCGGCTGGCTGCTGGCGGTGCTGTCCGGACTCGCCTGGGCGACGCAGGAGTGGGTGGCGGCCGATCCGCGGCTGCAGGGCTGCGCCGGGGAACGGTGCGCGGTCTACCAATTGATCGGTGCTGCCGTGACCCTGCCCGTGGCATCCGTGGTCGCGGGGGAGAACTGGCTGGTCGAACCCGCCGCGGCTGCCTGGTGGGCGCTGGGGCTGCAGGTGGCGGCCTGCCTGCTGGCCGTGGCGCTGCTGTGGATCGTGCCCGCGCCGCAGCGTCGCGCGTCGCGACTGCCCACGCTGCTGGCGGTCGCGCCGACGGCCACGCTGCTGCTGCAACAGGCGCTGGCGCGCCCGGCGCCCGCCGTGGCCTGGGTGGCTGCGGCGCTGCTGCTGGCCGCGGCGCGCTGGCCGCGGTCGGGCGAGCGCCTCAGCCCGGCTTCGGAATGAAGCGCCAGGTGCGCGCGCGGTAGTCGGCGTATTGCGGCCAGCGCTGCAGCAGCAGGCGTTCTTCCAGAGCCGCCTTGCCGTGCAGCACCAGCAGCAGGGCGAGCCAGGCAAGCACCCGCGGCGCATCGGGGCTGGCTGCCAGCACCCCGGCCATCAGCAGCAGCAGCGCGCTGTACATCGGATGGCGCATGCGGCGGTACGGGCCTTCCAGCACGAGTCGGGCCTGCGCCTTCGGTTCGGGACGGATGTTGAAGTTGCCCGGCCGGTTCCAGGCCAGCACCCACACGCCCAGCGCCGCGCCGCAGGCCGCGGCGAGCAGCGCGGGAGCCGACCATCGCCAGTGCGCCGGCCAGGCCAGCATCAGTGCGACGAGGGCGAACTGCGCCAGCACCCACAGGCGGGACATCAGCGCGTCGCCGGGCTGCATGGCTGGTGTCCGGACACTAGGCGGCCGCGGGCGCCGGCGCGGCCTGCCGGCAGGCGAACATGCCCCAGCCGATCATGCGCAGCACCGCCTGGCCGTCCTGGTCGAGCGATTCCCATTGCGAGCGCACCAGCCCGACCCCCGGGCGGCTGCGCATCAGCCGGGCCTCGAGCACGGTCATGCGCACGTGCAGGGTGTCCCCGGGGTGCACCGGCCGCAGCCAGCGCACCTCGTCGAGGCCGGGCGAACCCAGGCTGCTGCTGCGCAACAGGTAGGCGTCGCACATCAGGCGCATGGTCAGCGCGCAGGTGTGCCAGCCGCTGGCGCTGAGGCCGCCGAACAGCGATTCGCGCGCCGCGGCTTCATCGACATGGAAGGGCTGGGGGTCGAAATCCCGGGCGAAGGCCAGGATTTCCTCGCGCTGCACGGTGCGGCTGCCGCATTCGATGACCAGGCCGACGGGAAAGTCCTCCCAGTGCAGCCGGGACGGAAGAGAGTCCGGAGTTGCTTGCATGCAACGATGGTAGCGCCTGCGCGTGCGCGCAGGCCTCCCGAGGCCGGGTGTGCAGGCACGCGCGGATGCCGGGGCAGGGTTTGCCAGGAGGCGCCGGGCGGGCGCACAATGACTTCCGGCATGAACACCTTCGACGGGATCCACCGATGAACGCTGCGTCCGATGTCTCCTGCGCGTCGCGTGCGGTTGAGGCCGCGCAGCAGGTTCCGCAGCAGGTCGCCGCGGTGCAGCAGGCGCTCGGGCGCGATCTGCAGCCCGGCGAGGTCGTGCTGCTCGGGCGCACCCACGAGGGGCGGAGGTTCCGCCCCAGCGACTGGGCCGAGCGCCTGGCGGGCGTGATGTCGCGCTTCCGCCCGGTCGGTGCCGGGCATGCTGAAGGCCACCTGTGCTATTCGCCCCTGTGCATGCCCACGCTGGTCGACGGGGTGCGGGCGGTGGTGGTCAGCCGCGAACTCGCCGACGTCGAGCCGATGGCGTGGGATTTCGTGTTGCGCTTCGCGCGCGACAACAACCTCGAGACCGTCGAGGCCTGCATGCTGGCGGTCGACGACCCTCGCTCCAGCAGCGAGGGCGCGCGCCGCGTCGCCTGACGCAGCGCGCTGCGCGGCCTCAGCGCGAGGCCTGCCACCAGGTCGCCAGCAGCAGCGCGGCGACCATCCCGGCTCCGCCCAGCGACGGCGTTTCGCGTGCCAGCAGCATCGCCACCGCGACGCTGGCGGCGACTGCCGCCGTATTGCGCCAATCCCCGAAGATCAGTTGCAGAAGTTTTTTCATGCCTTGGCTCCTCCGGGCAGCGCCGGCCGCACGCGCAGCCAGGCGCCCAGCGCGCGACCGCACACCGCGTACACCGCGAACAGCAACGGCAAGCTCAGGTCTCCCAGCGGCCAGGCCGCGCCTTCGCCCAGCAGACCGGCCAGGCTCCAGAAGCTGCCGAAGGACAGCAGGGCGCTGGCGACCAGGAATTTCAGGGTGTTCTCGGGTACCGCGGTCAGCGGGCTGCGCAGCAGGATGCCGGCGGCGATGACCACCAGCAGGGCCAGCAGCGCGGCGCCGCCGGCCTGGCCCCAGTTCAGGCCGTGGCCCATCGCGACGACCAGCAGCCAGACCTCCAGGCCCTCGAGCAGCACGCCCTTGAAGGCGACGATCCAAGCCGCGCGCACTTCGGCATGGTCGAGGGCCTCACGGGTTTCGCGGAATTCCTCGGCCTCGTCATGCAGGCGGGTGCGACCTGCATAGCGCCGCACCGCCTTGACGTACCAGCGCAGGCCGAACAGCAGCAGGAACATTCCGATGACTCCGCGGACTGCCTGCATGTCGCCGGGCACGAAGCGCAGCCCTGCGGCGCTGGCGGCGATCAGCGCGGCCACCGCGGCCAGCGCACAGGCCGCGGCGCTGGCCGCGCGCGCCCAGCCGATGCTCAGCGCCACCGCGAGCACGATGGTGAAAGCCTCGACCCATTCGACGCTGCTGGCCGCGAAAATCGCTCCGGCAGCCCCCCAGTTGCTCCAGTTCATCAAATCGTTCACTCCTCGGTTCGGGTGGTGGAATCGCCGACGTCGCCGGGCTGCGCCGTCCGCGGGTAGATCAGTGCCTGCTGGGTGTCCAGGTGCAGCGTGACCCTGCTGTCGGGCGCATGCCAGTCGGCACTGCGCAGCGGCACGGTGACGCCGTGCAACTGGGCGTGAACCTCGACCCCCTGCGGGGTCTGCAGGCAGCGCAGCACGCGGGCCTCGACCGTGGCCCCCCCGGGCCGCCGCGCTGCGCCGGCCAGCTCCACGGCGGTCGCCGGCAGGTAGACGCTGGCACGCGCGCCAGCCACTGCGACCGACCCCGGGGGCCGCTCCCACGCTCCCCATGGAGCGTGGCAGACGGCGCCTTCGATGCGCGCATCCCAGGGGCCGAGGGCGTGCAGGAAACGCGCCACGCGCTCGCTGCAGGGGGCGGCCAGCAGGCCGCGCGGGGTGTCGAGCTGCAGCAGCACCCCGCTGTCCAGGATACCCACCTGGTCGCCGAGGGCAAAGGCCTCGCGGTGATCATGGGTTATGTACAAAGCCGACAGGCCGTGTTCGCGCACCACCGCGCCGATGAGTTCGCGCAGTTCCTCGCGCAGCCCGGAATCGAGGTTGGACAGGGGCTCGTCGCACAGCAGCAGCCGCGGCCGCACGGCCAGCGCGCGCGCCAGGGCCACGCGCTGCTGCTGGCCGCCCGAGAGCTGGTGCGGCCGGCGCTGCTGCAGTCCGTCCAGGCCGACGCGGCGCAGCATGTCCTGCGCCTGGGCGGCGGCGTCGCGCTGGCCGCGCTCGCGCAAGGCCAGCGCGACGTTGTCCAGCGCGCTCAGGTGCGGCCACAGCGCGTAATCCTGGAACACCATGCCCAGGCCGCGGCGCTCGGCCGGCACGGCCCTGCCGGAGGCGGCGTCGACGGTGTCGCCGGCGATGCGTATGCAGCCGCGGTCGATGCGCTCGAGCCCGGCGACCAGGCGCAGCAGCGTGGTCTTGCCCGATCCCGACGCGCCCAGCAGGCACAGGATGCGGCCTTCGGCAATCTGCAGGTCGACCCCGCGCAGCGCGGCCTGGCCGCCAAAGCTCTTGTGGACATCCGACAGTTCGAGGGCGTGCATGGTCAGTTCGGGTCGGGGCGGGTGTCGGCGGCAGCCCGCGCGCGCGCGAAGGCCCAGCGCGCCAGCAGCGCGAAACCCAGCAGCAGGGCGATGCCCAGCAACTGCAGCTGCGCCTGCAGGCGCAGCTGGAAGCCGGCGGCCGCGTCGAGCAGAGCCACCGCCAGCGGCGTGTGCCCGGCAGGGTACAGCAGTTGCGAGGCCGGCAATTCGAAGGCCACGTGCAGCGCGGCCATCAGCCAGGCCGCGCCCAGCGCCGGGGCGAGCAGCGGCCATTCGATGCGCCGCAGCGCCTGCAAGCGGCTCAGGCCATGCACCTGTGCAGCCTCTCCGAGGCTGCCGTGCAGCTGCGCCACCGGACCCTGCAGCAGGCGCACGCTGGCCGGCAGCGCCAGCGCGACGTAGGCCAGCGCGAGCAGGAAGCTTCCGCCATACCAGGGCGTGATGCTCAGGTTGTACATGCGCACATAGGCTGCCGCCAGCACGATGCCGGGAAGGGCCATCGCGGTGGTCAGCGCGAAGTCGACGCCCCGTCCGAGCATCCCGGGGGTATTCACCGCGCGCGCCGCCGGCCACGCCAGTACGGTGGTCGCACAGGCGGCCAGCACGGCCATGCGCAGCGAGTAGCCGAAGGCTGGCAGCACCTGGGCGGCGGCCGACCAGAAGTGGCCCCCGTGCCCGCCGCCGCTCGTGGCCATGGTGGCAGCCGTGAGCAGCGGCACCCCGAGTCCGAGCAGCGCCACGATGCCGGCGCCGAGGCCGTGGGCCAGCGCCTGTGATCCGCCCAGGCGCAGCGGCGCCGGCGGGCGGTGGCGCGGTCCGAGGCTGCGCGCGCCGCTGCCGCCGCGGTGGGCGTAGGACTGCAACAGCAGTGCCGGCAGCAGCAGGCCGAGCAGCATCCAGGAGGCCGCAGCGGCGGCCGGGAAATTCACCGGGAGCGCCGACACCGCCTGTTCGATCGCGTAGGTGGCCATGATGGTGCCGCTGCCCGCACCCAGGGTCGCTGCGATGGCGAAATCGCTGGCCGATTCGGCGAAGGCCGCGGCAAAGCCCGCGGCCAGCGCTGGCAGCAGCGCCGCCACGGCCAGCAGCAGCCGGCGGCGGCGACCGAGCCCGAGCACCCGCGCGGCCTCCTGCGGCGCCGCCGACACCCCGCGCAGGCTCATCTGCACCGCCAGGAAAGTGTAGGGCAGGGCCTTGAACGCCAGGCTGAGCACGATGCCCGGCATGGCCAGCAGCGACTGCGCCAGCCGCAGCCCGGCAGGCCAGTGCGCCAGCGGCCCGATCGGCGCGGCCAGCAGCATCCAGCCGGAAGCGACGAAATAGCCCGGCATCACCAGCAGCAGCCACACCCCGGCCTCGATCCAGCCGCGCCAGCGCAGCAGGGTGCGCTCGCGCAGCCAGGCCAGCCAGGCTCCAGCGGGCAGCGCCAGGAGCGCGGCCAGGCCGGCGGCCAGCAGGGTGTTGCCCAGCGACTGCGCGCCGCCACCGCTCCATGCCTGCGCGAAGGCGTGCAGCTGCGGATGCAGGTCGCCGTGCAGCAGTCCCGGCAGCACGGCCTGCAGCAGGAAGCCGCCGAGCGGCCAGCCCCACAGCACCAGCGCCGCCAGCAGCAGGCAGAGGGCGCCAAGCGACGCGAAGGCTGGGCCCAGGCGACGCAGCCGGGAGGCCAGGAGGAGCGAGGCGGCCGGGGCGCGACCCAGCGGCTGCGCGCTCAATGCAGCACGTGGGCGCTGAACCATGCGTCGACCGCGCCTTCGCGGGGTCCCCAGACGCGGGGGTCGAGCACTTCGGTGCCGTCCACCGGCAGTGCGGCCACCGCCGGCCGCGGCGCCACCCCGCGCAGCAGCGGCTGGTAGTTGGAATCGGCGCTGGGATCGGCGTGCTGCATGACCTTCTGTCCGGCCGGCGACAGCACGAAGCGCACGAAGCGCCGGGCCTGCTGCAGCGTCTTGCCGCGCACCGCGGCGCCGATGGCGATGTCCGAAGGCAGCGCGGCCAGCGGCGGCGCGGAGACGATGCGCAGGCCCGGTTGGCCGGCGGCAAATCCCAGCGCGGCCGAGCTTTGCACCACCGCGACGTCGATCTGCCCGTATTGCAGCGCGCGCAGGGTGACGCTGTTCGTCGGGTAGACCTTCAGTCCCTGCGCGCGCAGGCGCTCGAACCAGGCCTTGCCGGCCACCATGCCATCGTGCTGCAGGATGCCGGCGACGAAGGGGAAGGTCGGGCCCGAAATCGCCGGGTTGTTCATGCCGACCTTGCCGGCGAATGCCGGCTGGGCCAGCTGCTTCCAGCCATGCGGCAGCTCGTGCAGTCGGGCGGCGTCGACCAGCATCACCCCGGCGTAGGTCAGTCCCACCGGCAGGTAGCAGCGGTCGGCCGGCAGCAGCGCGAGGCCACGAGCGCTGTAGCGCAGCGGCGGCATCCAGCCGCAGGCCAGCCGGCGCTGCAACGCCAGTTCGCGCATCGCCAGGTCGCCGTCGAACCAGACCACGTCCCACTGCGGGCGGTCGCCCTCGGCCTCGACCCGTGCCTGCAGCGGCCCGGTGCTCAGGTGCACGAGGTCGACCGGGATGCCCGTGGCTTGGGTGAAGGCCTGGGCGACCGCGCGGTCGTAGCCGAAGGCAGCGTAGACGGTCAGTGGGTGGGCGGTGGCGCTGGCGGCGCCGGCGACAGCCGCCAGCAGGGCAAGAAGGAGCTTTTTCATCAGTTGTCCGACAGACGGAAGCGAACCCAGACCACAAAGGCCAGCGGGCGACCCGCGAGCGCCGCCGGCGGCGCCGGGTACGGCGCGGTGCGCACGGCCTGCAACGCGGCACGGTCGAGCGAAGGCACGCCGCTGGAATGCACCACGCGCAGCTGGCTGACGCGGCCGTCCAGGAAGGTGAAGGCGACCTGGGTGCGGCCCTCGACCTGCATCAGGCGTGCCGCCTCCGGGTAGTGCACCGCATCCTGGATGGCTTCGCGCATCAGCACTTCGAAGCTCATCTGCAGGGCCGCGGTGTCGACCTTCGGCGGCTTGCGCGGAGGCGGAGGAGGCGGCGGCGGTGGCGCGACCGGCATCGCCGGCCTGGCCGCCGGAACGGGCGCCGGTGGCGGCTGGATGCGGGGCTTCGGCGGCAGCGGCAGCGGCTTCGGGTGCACGATGTGGCGCACCTTGGGCCTGGGCAGCGGCTTGGGCTTGGGCTTGGGCGGCTTGGGCTTTGGGGGCGGCGGCTTGGGCGTGACCACCTTGGGTTGAGGCTTGGGCTGAGTCAAGGTGATTTCCACCGGCTGCGGTGGCGGAGGCGGTGCCGGACGGCTGACCCACCAAGCCATCGCAACCAGCACCACCACTTCGATCAGCAGCGCCAGCCCGGTCGAGGCCAGCCAGCGCTTGCCGTCGTCGGGCTCGTGCCAGGCGGGCGGACGTTGCGCGGCGGCGAGGTTCACGACGCGGCTCCCTCTTGCGCGGCCAGGCCGATGCGCGTGACCCCGGCCTGGCGGCAGGCGTCCATGACCTTCATCAGCAGCTGCAGCGAGGTGCGCCGGTCACCGGCCAGGATGACCTGCAGGTGGGCGGGGTCGGGCTTGTTCTTCAGCACCTGCGTCAGCTGCTGCTCGCTGAGTTGCAGGCCGCCCAGGTGGATCTGCCCCTGGCGATCGACGACGATGGTGACCTGGGGCGGCGGCAGGCTCTTCGCTGTGGAACTCGTCGGCAGACGGGAATTGATGCCGTCGGCCGGGATCATGCGCAGCGTGACCATGATGAAAAACACCAGCAGGAAGAACATGATGTCGATCATCGGAATGATCTCGATGCGCGCCTTCTTGGATTCGAAATATTTCATCGTCGGCAAAAAAAGACGCCGCGCAAGCCGGCGGCGGTGAAGCGGGAGTCAGGCCCCCGCATGGAGATGTACGAAGAGACCTCGTGGATCAGGCCATCCTGGCCTGCAGGGCATGCGCCATCGGCGCGCCCCCGCCGGCAGTCGCCCCGGTGGGCACGGGGCCGGCCGGCTTGCGGCGCTCGTCGTGGCCGGGTGTGCGGTAGTGGGGGTACATGCGGTTGGCCAGCATCAGCTTGATGCGCTCGAGCTGGTGCATGATCAGGCGCACGCGCTGCTGCAGGGCGTTGAAGGCGACGAGGCCGAGCACGGCGATGAACAGGCCGGCCGCGGTGGCCATCAGCGCCTCGCCGACGCCTCCGGTCACCGCCTGCGTGGCCGCGCCGGGATGCGACAGCGCCTGGAAGGTGTTGAACATGCCGATGATGGTTCCCAGCAGCCCGAGCAGCGGCGCCAGGGTGACGATGGTGTCGAGCATCCACAGCCCGCGGTCGACGCGCGGCGCCTGGTCCATCACCGCTTCCTCGAGGCGGTCGCTGAAGTGATCCAGGGTGTCGCCGAGGTCATGGTGCAGCGCCACCGTGACCACCTGCGCCGCCGGCGACTGGGTGTCTCCCTGCAGCCGATCGCTCAGCGAGGAGGTGTCGACATGGGCGTGGCTCTTGAGTTCGCGAACCCACTGCTGGCATTGCGCCTGCATGCGTCCCAGCGCCCAGAAGCGCTCGATGATCACGGCCAGCGCCAGCAGCAGCAGCACGGCCATCAGGTAGAGAATGCCGCCGGACTTCTGGGCGGCGTCGAGGAGGGTTTGCAGCGAGATCATCACAGATTCTCCATGCGCAGGGCCGCGCGGCGCACGCAGCGCCGACGGCCACGGCGCGAATTCAGAAATCGACCGAAGCGCCGGCGTAGAAGCTGCGCGGAGCGCCCGGGATGGCCATGAGGAAGGTGTTGGAGTTGTTGCCCATGCCCACCCACTCGCCGTCCCAGCTGACGAACTCGTTGCTGTTGTATTGCTTGTCGGTGGCGTTGAGCACTCCCAGTTGCAGGTGCAGCTTGCGGAAGAACTCGCTATGCAGCGGCTTGGTCGCGTCCAGCGTCAGGTTCCACACCCCGTAGGCGGGCATCTGGGTGTTGGTCGGGCCGCCGCTCTGGTTGTTCGCCGCATCGCTCCACACGTACTGCGAGCCGGTGTACTGGTAGCTCAGCGCCGGGTTCCACAGCACGCCGCCGGAGTAGATGCGGTAGTCCGCACCGAAGTTGAACGTGCGGTTCGGCACGTAGGAAACCGGCAGGTTGCTGTAGCTGATCCCCGAGGTGACATAGTTGTTGAAGTCGGCCTTCTCGAAGTTCAGGTTGGCAAACACCCCCAGGTTGTAGAGGACGTCGTCGGCAACGCTGATGTTGAATCCCTTGTAGGTCGAGTCTCCGTTGGCGTCGCTGACCGCGTTGGTCACCGGGTTGGTGAAGGTGATGTACTGGTTCGAGAAGTGGTTGTGGAAGTACGACACCGACAGCAGGAAGTTGCGCAGGTACTCGGCGCGGGCGATGTGCATCTTGAAGCCCACGTTCCAGTCAGTGCTCTTCTCCAGGTTGTAGACCGGAGCCGTGGACTGGAACAAGCCCCCGCCACCGCCGACTTGCGGCTCCTTGTACGCGACCGCGTAGTTGGCGAAGGTCGCCAGCCAGCGCAGCGGGCGGTAATTCAGGCTGATCGAAGGCTCGAACTGATGGTGGCTGGCGGTCGCTCCGGGCAGGCTGCCCTGATCCTTCGACGGGTTGTACAGGTAGGACACCGGAAAATCGCTGGCGCCGGCCGGCGAGTACACGGTCGAGTAGTCGATGAAGCGGATTCCCGGGGTCACGTCCAGGTTGCGCAGCGCGCGGATGCGATCCTGGGCGAAGATCGCCAGATCGGTCTGGTCGAAGTAGTCGCTGCGGTACTTGGCATTCGGCGTGGATTCGCTGCCATAGACGTTGGTTGCGCTGCCCACCAGGTCGGCCGGGTTGTAGAAGGCGTTGCGCGTGTTGTAGGTGCTCTTGAGCACGAAGCCGCCGACCGAGATCAGGTTGCGGTGCAGCCTGATGTCGGTCCAGAGCTTGTCGCCGTAGGCGCTGCTGCTGGGATTGTTGTGCTCGTACAGGTTGGCCGGCGAGCTCAGCCCGTAGTTGGCGTAGTGGTCATGCCAGCGATTGCCCTGGCGATACCACAGCAGGTCGTGCAGGGTCGCGTTGTCGGCGATCGCCACGTTGAGCTTGCCGTAGATCAGGCGCGTGCGGTTGCTGTCGTTCTTGCGCCAGACGCTTCCCGGTACCGTGCTGTAGAAGCCGCTGGTCTGCTGGCTGTACAGGCCGGTCGTCGGTGTGCCGTTCAGGGTGACGTCGGGGTTGGCCGTGGTCGGAACAGCCATCGGCCTCTGGCCGGTGCCGCGCGCCTGGTACAGGCCGATCGAGAAGTCGCCGTGGCCGAAGTCCTTGCGCGTCTTCAGGAAGAAGGCGTAGCTCTGGCTCGGGAAGTTGTAGCCGTCGGAAGCCGTTCGGTAGCTGTCTGACGATCCGGTGCCGCCGGCGATCACCGTGGCCCAGCCGTCGTGCTTGCCGGTGTTGAACAGGTAGTTCAGGTTGCGCGCGCTGTTGCTGCCCACGCTCAGCCCGATCGAGCCGCCAGCCTTGTCGCTGGGCTGTACGGGAACAAAGGCCAGTTGGCCGCCGAGGTTGTTGAACCAGCGATCGGCCGCGTCGCCCGGGCCGTAGGTCACACCGATGCCCGAGATGAGGCTCATCTGCGGAATCTGCGAGGTCGCCCACAATCCCGTCGAAGCGTTCACCATCGGCACCCCGTCGAAGGTGACCGACACGTCGCCGTTGTCGACCCCGCCGGCGCCGGAGAATCCCCCCCAGCCCTGCTTGAAGCCGTTGAGGGAAATGCTGCTCTTGCTCGAGCCGGTGGAGCCGAAGCTGGTCACCTGGACTCCCGGCACGAAGGCCAGCGCCTGCGCGGAGCCGGCGAAGGGCCCGGCTGCCTTGATCTGGGGATGCCCGACGACCACCACCGACTGCGCGGAGCGGAAGACGTGGCGCGGCGTCAGTTGCTTTTGCGCACTGCTGTGCGTCGTGGTCGTGCTGCCCTGGGCGGCCGCCTGCACCGTGCCGAGTTCGGTCGGCGCCGATTGGGCGTGGGCCGGCGCCGCGGCGACCGTGGCGAGGGACATCCAGATGGCGTGGGAAAGGAGCCGGCGGCGGAAGGCCGGTTGGTGGTTGCGCTGGTGCATCGATCCTCCGGAGGGTCTTGTTGTCGATCACGGAGCCCCAGGCACGGCGTCGTCTTCTTCGTGCGACGCGCGGCAAGGCGGGCGAAAGGGACATTGCAGCGCCCGCATGTGATGCCCAGGTTGCGTCAACCTGACCGACTTCTCACCACTTTCTCGGAGTTGTTTTCAATTGTTGGCCGCGCCGGCCGCAGGTTCCACCCAGCGGTAGCCGCTGCCGTGCACCGTTTGCAACTGCTCACCCAGCCCGTGCTCGCGCAGCAGACGCCGCAGCTTGCCCACCGCGGTGTGCAGGGCCTGGGCGTCGGCGCGGGCGGGAATGTCCAGCGCCACGCGCAGGCTGGAGCTGCTGAGCACGCGTCCGGGGCGCTCGCACAGCGCCCACAGCAGGCGGAACAGCTGCGGCTGCAGGCTGCGCGCGCCGCCCGGGTGGCGCAGTTCGCGCGCCTGGGCATGCAGGCTGCAGCCTTGGCCGATACGCAGGCTGCCGTTGGGCGGCGGCGCGACCCGCTCGCGCAGGCGCGCCAGCTGTGCCTGCAGCAGGGGTGCCGGGGCAGCCGCCGCCTGCACCACGTCGGCGCCTGCGCGCAGCGCCTGCAGCGCCACCGGGCCCTGGCTGTCGTCGACCAGCGCCAACAGCACCGCCGAGGCCGATGCCGGATCGTGGCGCACCCGCATCATCCAGTCCAGTGCCGGCGAGGCATGTCCTGCGCAATGCAGCAGCGCCGCCCACGAGCAGCCCTGCCGGAGCTGGCTCAGCGCGGTCTCGGGGCAGGTGGCCTGGGCATTGTCCAGCGGGCACGGCAGCCCATGGTCGAAGCCCACGTACAGCACCGAATGCTTGGGTGCGGAGGGCATGGCGGGGGAGGCGACTGCGAAACCCGCAGCATCGCCGCCCCGCGTGACGGGCCGATGACAGTGTCGATGGCGATCAGACGACCGCGCCGGCGTTCGGGTCGTTCGGATTCTTCGGCCGACCCGGGCCGGATTTCAGCAGATCCTCGCGCTTGACCCGCAGCCACATCGCGATGGCCGCGGCGACGAACACGGAACTGTAGATGCTCATCGAGATGCCGATGATCAGCGCCAGCGCAAAATAGTGCAGCGCCGGACCTCCGAAAAGGAACATCGAGAAGGCCATCGCCAGGGTCGCGCCGTGGGTGATGATGGTGCGGCTGATGGTGTTGGTGATCGCGCTGTCGATGACCCGCACGGTTTCGTACTTGCGGTACTTGCGGAAGTTCTCGCGCACGCGGTCGAAGATCACCACGGATTCGTTGACCGAGTAGCCCAGCACCGCCAGCACCGCGGCCAGCACCGGCAGCGAGAACTCCCACTGGAAGAGGGCGAAGAAGCCGAGCACGATGATCACGTCGTGCAGGTTGGCGATGATCGCCGCGACCGAGAACTTCCACTCGAAGCGCAAGGCCAGGTAGAGCATGATTCCGCCGACCACGAAGGCCAGCGCCTTCAGGCCGTCGGTGGCCAGCTCCGAGCCCACCTGCGGGCCGACGAACTCCGTGCGCACGAGTTGCGCCTGCGGGTCGGCGGCGCGCAGCGCCTGCATCACGCGGTCGCTCTGCTGGCTGCTGCTCTCGCCGGCATGCAGCGGCAACCGGATCACGACGTCGCGCGGGTTGCCGAAGGTCTGCACCTGCACGTCGCCGTAGCCCAGGCGGCGGGGCACCGCGCGCACGGTTCGCAGATCCGCCGCGTGGGGATACTGCACCTGCATCACCGTGCCCCCGGTGAACTCGATCGACAGGTGCAGTCCGCGGGTGAACAGGAAGAACACGGCGGCGGCGAACAGCAGCGCCGAGATCGCGTTCAGCACCGGGGCGTAGCGCATGAACGGAATGTCGCGCTGGATGCGGAAGAACTCCATCAGGATCTCCTGTGCGTGGCCGGGCTTCAGCCCTTGCGGCCGGGCTTGGCGGGCTGCTTTTCGGGCTGCTTTTCGGGCTGCTTGGCTGCGGGCGGCAGCGCAGCCGCCGGCTTCCAGACCTGGCCGATCGACACCGATTGCAGCCGCCTGCGCTTGCCATACCACAGGTTGACCAGCCCGCGGGAGAAGAACACCGCGGAGAACATCGAGGTCAGGATGCCCAGCACGTGCACCACCGCGAAGCCGCGCACCGCCCCCGAGCCGAACACCAGCAGCGCCAGGCCGGCGATCAGGGTGGTGACGTTGGAGTCGAGGATGGTCGTCCACGCGCGGGCGTAGCCGGTGGCGATCGCCGCCTGCGCGCCGGCGCCGTTGCGCAGTTCCTCGCGGATGCGCTCGTTGATCAGCACGTTGGAGTCGATGGCCATGCCCAGCGCGAGGGCCATGGCCGCGATCCCCGGCAGGGTCAGCGTGGCCTGCAGCATCGACAGCAGCGCGATCAGCAGCAGCAGGTTGATGGCCAGCGCGATCGACGAGACGGCGCCGAACAGCAGGTAGTACACGCACATGAACGCGACGATGGCCAGGAAGCCCCAGGTCACCGAATGGAAGCCCTGCAGGATGTTCTGCCGCCCCAGGCTGGGACCGATGGTGCGTTCCTCGATGATCTGCATCGGTGCGGCCAGCGCGCCCGCGCGCAGCAGCAGCGCGACGTCCGTGGCCTCCGGCACCGTCATGCTGCCGGAGATCTGCACACGCCCACCGTCGATTTCGCTGCGCACCACCGGCGCCGTGACGACCTGCGCCTGGTGGCGGTCGATCAGCACCATCGCGATGCGCTTGCCGACGTTGGCGCGGGTGACGTCGGCGAAGATGCGCGAACCCCGCGAATCCAGGGTCAGGAACACCGCCGGCTCGTTGGTCTGGGGGTCGAAGCCGGGTTGCGCGTCGGTCAGGTTCTGGCCGGTCAGCAGTACGTCGCGCCGGACCATCAGCGGGTGGCCGTCACGGTCGTAGAGCTTCTGGTCTCCTTCGGGCGTCGGGCCCGACCCGGCCAGTGCGCTCAGCGCCGCCGGGCTGTCGTCGACCAGGCGCACCTCCAGGGAGGCCGTGCGCCCGAGGATGTCCTTGGCGCGCGCGGTGTCCTGGATGCCGGGGAGTTCGACGACCACCCGATCCTTGCCCTGCTGCTGGATCACCGGTTCGGCCACGCCGAGCTCGTTGATCCGGTTGTGCAGGGTCGTGATGTTCTGCTTGATCGCGTAGGACTCGGTCTGCTCGATGGTGCGCGGGCTCAGGCGCAGCGTGATGGTGCCGCTGCCCGCCTGTTCGTCGATCAGCGCGTCGCCGGCGTTGGCGCGCACCAGGGGCAGCGCGGCGCGGTACATCTCGGGGTCGTGGAACGCCATCACCACGGTGTCGCCGACGCGCTTGAGTTCGCTGTAACGCACGTCCTTGTCGCGCATGGATGCGCGCAGTTCGCCGGCGATCGAGTCGAGCTTCTTGTGCAACGCGGCCTGCATGTCGACCTGCAGCAGGAAGTGCACGCCGCCGCGCAGATCCAGGCCGAGGTACATCGGGTGCGCGTGCAGCGCGCTCAGCCAGGCCGGCGAGCGGCTCAGCAGGTTCACCGCCACCACGTAGCGCGGCTGCTCGGGGTTGCTGTTCAGCGCGTGGGCCAGGATCTCGCGCGCGCGCAGCTGGACTTCGGTGCTGGAAAAGCTGTAGTTGAGCGTGGGGCCGTCGATCACCGCCTGATCGGGGTGGATGCCGGACTTCGCCATCAGCGCTTCGCCGCGCCGCAGCAGCGCCTGGTCGGGCTGGTCATGCCCGGGGTGCGCCGAGCTGATCTGCACCGCCGGCGCCTCGCCATAGAGGTTCGGCAGCGCGTAGACCAGGCCGACGACCAGCACGATGGCCATCAGGATGTACTTCCACAGCGGATAACGGTTCATGGTGCTTGGCGAGCGGCGCCGGGCGGGACGCGGCGCGGGTCGGGTCGCGCCGGCGGCGCGACCCGAGGGGGGTTCAGGAGTCGAACTTCAGCGTGCCCTTGGGCAGCACGGTGCTGACCGACGAGCGCTGCACCTGCACCTCGACCTTGCTGGCGATTTCCAGGTGCAGGTAGTTGTCCCCGAGGCGCACCACGCGGCCCGCGAGGCCGCCGCTGGTGACCACCTCGTCGCCCTTGGCCAGCGCGGCGATCATCGCGCGTGCCTCCTTTTGGCGCTTCATCTGCGGCCGGATCATCACCAGCCACAGGATGACGAACATCACCACCAGCGGCAGCACGTTGAGCAGCGTCGATTCGGCCCCGCCCTGGGCGGCGGTGCCCTGGGCATGGGCGATGGAAATCAGGTTCATGGTGGGCCTTGATGGATCCGGGGTTGGGCGCGTGCCAGCGCTGCGCGCTGCCCGCGGCAAATGCGCATTGTCGCAAATCCGGCGCCCCCACACCCCCGCAGCGGTGGCGGCGCGAGCCGCCGAGGGTCAATCCGGGGCCGTGCCCGGCTCGGCGCGCTCGATGAGTTCGATCTTGTAGCCGTCCGGATCCTGCACGAAGGCGATCACCGTGCTGCCGCCGGCCACCGGGCCGGCGTCGCGCGTGACCTTGCCGCCGGCGGCCCGGATGCGCTCGCAGGCGGCGCGCGCATCGGCCACCTGGATCGCAACGTGCCCGTAGGCGGTGCCCATTTCATATTGCTCGACGCCGTAGTTGTAGGTGAGCTCGATTTCCGCCTGGGCCGGGTTGCCCTCGAAGCCCACGAAGGCCAGCGCGTATTGCTGTTGCGGGCGGTCGGTGGTGCGCAGCAGCTGCATGCCCAGGATCCGGGTGTAGAAATCGATCGAGCGCTGGAGGTTGCCCACGCGCAGCATGGTGTGCAGGATTCTCATGGTGTTTTGCCGGGAAGGAAACGTCGTGGAAGCGGAGCGTGGAGGCGGGGTTCCCCGTGCGGCTCTGGCGCTCACCATAGCGCAAACACGCAACGGCGCAAATCGGCGCGCGCCTGCTGCCAGCCGGGAAACAGCTCGCCGACGGTGGCCCAGAAGCGCGGGCCGTGGTTCATCTCGCGCAGGTGGGCCACCTCGTGGGCCACCACGTAGTCGATCAGCGGCTGCGGCAGGTGCAGCAGCCGCCAGTGCAGGCGCAGCTGGCCGTCTGAGCTGGCGCTGCCCCACCGGGTGCGCGCCGAGCTCAGCGCCACCGCGCGAAGCCCCACGCCCAGGCGTTGCGCGAAGTCCTCGGCGCGCGCGCTCAGGTGCTGGCGGGCCTGTTCGCGCATCCAGCGCTCGGTGTGCGCGCGCAGCAGATCGGGCGCGCAGCCCGGCGCCAGCGGCAGCAGCAGGCAGCCCCCATCGGCGTCGAGCTGCGCCCCGCGCACCGGCTGCCCCAGGCGCAGCACGAGCTCGCCTCCGCGCCAGGGCAGGCGGCAGCCGTCGCCCCATTCGATGCGTTGCCGTCGTTGTTCGCGCAGCCGCTGCTCGCGCAGATGCAGCTGCCGCAGCACCCAGTCGGCCTTGTCGGAAAGCACCTGGTCGATCTGCGCCAGGCTGACCCACCGCGGCGCGCTCACGCGCACTGCCGCATCGTCGATGCGGATGCCGATGGATCTGCGCGCACTGCGGCGCAATTCGTAGTCGAAGGCCCTTTCGCCTTGCGCGAAGCGCCGCGCCGCGCCGCGCGGCGGGCGCGCATCCGCGCCGAACAGCTCGTACTGCAGCGGTGCCTGGTTCCGATGCATGCTCGGCGGGGTGCTCAGCGCCGGGCCGCATGGCCCGGTTCTGCGTCGGCCGTATCGACATAGGCCTCGGGATCCAGACGATGCATTTCCGCCTCGACCCATTGTTCGACCTCGGCGATCACCTCGGCGGCCGTTCGCGTGCCGGCGAGGATCGGGGCACCGATCGACACGTCGATGGTTCCGCGTCGCTTGACGAAGGCCTGCCGCGGCCAGCATCGCGCAGAGGTCACCGCCACCGGCAGCACCGGCACCCCGCTGAGCAGCGCCAGCCTGGCGCCCCCGGCCTTGTACTGTCCGCGCTGCCCGCGCGCCACCCGCGTGCCCTCGGGGAACATGACGATCCAGTAGCCCTTTTCCAGCAAGGCGCGGCCCTGCTGCTGCATGCGCGTCAAGGCCTGTGTGCCACGCTTGCGGTTGATGTGCACCATGTCCATGCGCCCGAGGGTCCAGCCGAAGAAGGGAACCCACAGCAATTCCCGCTTGAACACATAGCTCAGCGGGTGGCCGAGGATCGAGGGCAGAGCCAGCGTCTCCCAGGCCGACTGGTGCTTGGCCAGAACCACCGCGGAACCCTGCGGCAGGTTGTGCAGGCCGTGCACCCGCCACTCGATGCCGCAGATGCGCCGGGCCCCCTGCAGCGCCAGCCAGGCCCATCCGGAGCAGAAGCGATACAGCGGCAGGCCGCGCAGCACCAGCGACAGCAGCACTGCGGCGATGCCATAGGGAACCACGGTGGCGATCAGCCACAGCAGGTACAGGGCCGAGCGCACGCGCTCGCCGAGGCTGGGGGAACGGCGTCGGTCGCGCGGTGCAGGATCCGGGGTGCGCATCGGTGTCGGTGCCTCAGGCTGCGGCGGGCTGCGCCAGCAGCCAGTCGGCGAAGGCGCCGAGGTGCTCGTGCACCAGCGTGCCTTCGGGCAGAGGGGTCTGCGCCGCCAGCAGGCGCGCACCCTTGCCGGTGCGCACCAGGTGCAGCGCGCAACCCAGTGGCTGTGCTGCCTGCAGATCGCGCAGCGAGTCGCCGACCGCCGGGACGCCGCGCAGATCGTCCAGCGCGTAGCGCTGCGCGATGTCGCGGAACAGCCCCGGCAGCGGCTTGCGGCATGTGCAGTGATCCTCTGGGGCGTGCGGGCAGAAGAACAGGGCGTCGATTCGCCCGCCGGCCGTCGCCACGGCCTTGTGCATCTTCAGGTGGATGGCGTTCAGCGTACTCATGTCGAACAGGCCGCGCCCGAGCGCCGACTGGTTGCTCGCCACCACCACCCGCCAGCCCTCATGGTGCAGGCGCGCGATGGCCTCGACGCTGCCCGGCACCGCGACCCACTCCTCGGGCGATTTGACGTAGTCGTCGCGGTCTTCGTTGATCACGCCGTCGCGGTCGAGCACCAGCAGTTTCACCTTCGCTCTCCTTCTCCGGCTCAGACGGCCAGGCGCGACAGGTCGGCCACCTGGCGCATCGCCGCCTGCAGCTGCTGCAGCAGCGCCAGGCGGTTCGCGCGCAGCGCCGGATCCTCGGCATTGACCATGACCTGGTCGAAGAAATCGTCGACCGGTTGCTTGAGTTCGGCCAGGCACAGCAGCGCGGCCCGGTGGTCGCCGGCCTCCTGCGCCTGCAGGGCCAGCGGCTGCAGGCGCTGCAGCGCATCGGCCAGCGCATGCTCGGCCGCATGCTGCAGCAGATCCGGGCGCAGCCCGGCGCCCTCGGCGGCGGGCGATTTGCGCAGGATGTTGACCACGCGCTTGTTCGCCGCCGCCAGCGCCTGCGCCTCGGGCAGGGCGCTGAAGGTGCGTACCGCGTCGAGCCGTGCCACCACGTCGCCCAGCCACTGCGGACGCAGACCCAGCACGGCGTCCACCTGTTGCGCGCTGTAGCCCTGCTCGCGCAACAGGTTGGCCATGCGATCGAAGAGGAAATCCAGCAGGGCCTGTGAGGGGTCGGCGAAACCCTGGATGCCGCGCAGGCTGGTGCAGCCCAGCAGCAGCAGTTCGTCCAGCGGCCAGGCGCGGGACTCCCGCGGCCGTTCCATCAGCATGCGCACGACGCCCAGCGCATGGCGGCGCAGCGCAAAGGGATCCTTGTCGCCACTGGGTTGCTCGCCGATGCCCCACAGCCCGCAGAGCGTTTCGAGCTTGTCCGCCAGCGCCAGGCACAGACCGAGCTCCGACCGCGGCAGCACGTCGCCGGCGAAGCGCGGGCGGTAGTGATCCTCGATGCCTTCGGCGATCTCCGCCGACAGTCCGTCGTGCAGCGCGTAGTAGCGCCCCATGACACCCTGCAGTTCGGGAAACTCGCCGACCATCTCGGTGAGCAGATCGGCCTTGGCCAGGGTCGCGGCCTTCTCCACACCCGCCACCAGCGCGGGGTCGAGCCGTTGCGCCAGCGCCATGGCGATGCCGCGCACGCGCTGCATGCGCTCGGCCTGCGTGCCGAGGCGCGCGTGGTAGGTCACGCGCTGCAGGCCGGCCACGCGTTGCTGCAGCGTCTGCCTGCGATCCTGTTCAAAGAAGAAGCGGGCGTCGGCCAGGCGCGGCCGCACCACACGCTGGTTGCCCTCGATGATTTCGCTGGCGTCGGCGGGGTCGAGGTTGCTGACGACCAGGAAGTGGTTGCTCAGCCGCCCCTCGGAGTCGACCAGCGGGAAGTACTTCTGGTTGGCCTTCATCGTCAGGATCAGGCACTCCTGCGGCACTTCGAGAAACTCGGCGTCGAAACGGCAGGTCAGCACCCGAGGCTTCTCGACCAGCGCGCACACTTCGTCGAGCAGCGCCGCGTCATGCAGGCAGCGCAATCCGCCGCCCAGAGCGCGCGCGCAGTCGTCGAGCTGCTGCGCGATGTCCTGCCGGCGGCGCTCGAAGCTGGCCACCACCGCGCCGCGACTGCGCAGCACCTCCTCGTAGTCGTCGGCGTGGGCGATGTCCAGCGTCGGGCTGGAGGCCTCGAAGCGGTGGCCCTGGGTGCTGCGCCCGGCCTGCAGCCCCAGCGCATGCACTGGAACCACCTCCGCGCCGTGCAGCGCCAGCAGCCCGTGCGCCGGGCGTGCGAAGCGCACCGTGGTCCAGCCGTCGTCCAACTGGTAGCTCATCAGCTTGGGGATCGGCAGTTCGGCCAGGGTGTCCGAGAGTGCGCGCTGCAGCCCCTCGGTCAGCGCCACCCCGGGCACCACGGTGTCGATGAACAGGGTGCGCGCCTTGCCTTCGCCTTCGGCGACCACGCGTTGCGCGGCCTCCTCGCCGAGTCCGAGCGCGGCCAGCTTCTTGTGCAGCGCCGCGGTTGGCTCGCCGGCGGCGTCCAGCCCGACCGCCGCGGGCATGAGCTTGAGCCGCAGCGCGCGGTCGTCGGCCTTGCCCAGTACCCGGCCCAGGTGCACGGCCAGGCGGCGCGGGCTGGCAAAGGCGGTGGGCTGCGCGCCCTCGAGCAGCAGGCCCTGCGCGTGCAGGGCCTGGCCAATGCCGGCGGCGAAGGCACGACCCAGCTGGGGCAGGGCCTTCGGCGGCAGTTCCTCGACAAGGAGTACGACAAGCAGGTTGTGCGCGCTCATGGGATCGATGGTGTGCGGATGCTGTGCCGCGCCGCCGGCCGGTGGCGGCGGCCGGGGTGATCAGGCGGCCTGTTTCTGCGCCAGGTCGGCGGCGGCCTGCGCCGCCCAGTCGCGCGGCGCCAGCGGGAAGCCCAGGCGCGCGCGGCTGTCCAGGTACTCCTGCGCCACGGCGCGTGCCAGGTTGCGGATGCGCCCGATGTAGGCGGCGCGCTCGGTGACCGAGATCGCTCCACGCGCGTCCAGCAGGTTGAAGCTGTGCGCGCACTTGAGCACCTGCTCGTAGGCCGGCAGCGCCAGCTGGTGCTGCACCAGCTGGCGGGCCTGGCCTTCGTGGGCGGCGAATGCCTGCTGCAGAAAATCCGCGTCGCTGTGCTCGAAGTTGTAGGCGCTCTGCTCGACCTCGTTCTGGTGGAACACGTCGCGGTAGTACAGCGGCTGCGCGCGCCCGGCCACCCGGGTATGCGTCCACAGCAGGTCATACACGCTTTGGACCCCCTGCAGGTACATCGCCATGCGCTCCAGGCCGTAGGTGATCTCCCCCGTCGCCGGCCGGCAGTCGATGCCCCCGACCTGCTGGAAATAGGTGAACTGGGTCACCTCCATTCCGTTGAGCCACACTTCCCACCCCAGTCCCCAAGCGCCCAGCGTGGGATTCTCCCAGTCGTCCTCGACAAAGCGGATGTCGTTGCGCTGCAGATCCAGGCCGAGGGCCCGCAGGCTGCCCAGGTAGAGGTCGAGGATGTCCGAGGGGGCCGGCTTGAGTACGACCTGGAACTGGTAGTAGTGCTGCAGGCGGTTGGGGTTGTCGCCGTAGCGTCCGTCCTTGGGCCTGCGGCTGGGCTGCACATAGGCGGCGTTCCAGGGCTCGGGGCCGATGGCGCGCAGGAAGGTCGCCGTGTGGCTGGTTCCGGCACCGACCTCCATGTCGTAGGGCTGCAGCAGGGCGCAGCCCCGCTCCGCCCAGTAGTTCTGCAGGGTCAGGATGATTTGCTGGAAGCTGAGCATGGCGATGGTGCGTGCAGGAAGCCGGGCGCGCGCCCGGCCGGGATCAGGCGCGGATTGTAGGCAGCCGCAGCAGCAGGCCCGGCAGCAGCGCCAGCAGCGCCAGCAGCAGAACCGGCAGGTAGCCCAGGCGCGCGGCCAGCCAGGCGAAGGGCGTGACTCCCGAGGCCGGCTGCACGCTGCCCAGCAGCGCCCCGGTCGTGTAGGGCGGCAGCTCGGCGCTGACGCGGCCGCGGGCATCGATGATCGCGGTGACCCCGGTGTTGGTGGCGCGGATGCTGGGCAGCTGGAATTCCAGCGAACGCATGCGGGCGATCTGCAGGTGCTGCGGCAGCACCTCGGTGTCGCCGAACCAGGCCAGGTTGGTCAGGTTGGCGATCACCTGCGGGGCGCGCGCGGGGTCGATGAAACGCTGCGCCAGTTGCTCGCCGAACAGATCCTCGTAGCAGATGGTCGGCGCCACCCGTCGACCGTCGACGGCGAAGGACGGCTGGTCGAAGGTGCCGCGCGCGAAATCCCCCAGGGGCATGTTCATCAGCCGGACGAACCAGTGGAAGCCATAGGGTATGAACTCCCCGAAGGGCACCAGGTGCGCCTTGTCGTAGCGGTAGGGCTGGCGATCGCCCAGGCCCAGCACGCTGTTGGTGTAGCCGTCGGCCCCGCGCGTCAGCGGGATGCCCACCAGCGCGTGCACATGGCGCTCGCGCAGGCTGTGCTGCAGCTGCTGCAGGAAGCCGGCGGGCAGATCCTGCGGTGGCACCGGCAGCGCGGTTTCCGGAGTGACGATGAGGTCGGCGCGCAGCGTGTGCAGCCATTGGCTGTACAGCTGCAGCGTCGGGGCGAGGGCCTCGGGGCGGAATTTCTGCTGCTGCGGTATGTCGCCCTGCAGCAGCGCGACGCGCAGCGGCGCCCCGACGGCATGTGTCCAGCGCAGGCTGCCCAAGCGCCCGGCGCCGAGGGCCAGCAGGAGCAGCAGCAGGATGGCCAGCGTGGTGTGGCGCAGGTTGTACTGCGTGGCCAGCGCCAGCAGGCCCGCCGCCAGCACGGCGGCGAAGCCCACGCCGTAGGTACCGAGCAGGGGCGCCAGGCCGGCCAGCGGGCCGCCGACCTGGCTGTATCCGACGGCCAGCCAGGGAAAGCCAGTGAACAGTGTGCCGCGCAGCACCTCGGCCAGCGTCCATCCGCCGGCCAGCGCGGCCGCGGCGGCCAGGCCGCGGGCCAGCGGCCAGGGCTGGCGCGAGGACGGCGGCGCCAGCAGCGCCGCCAGCGCGCCGGCCAGCGCCGGGAACAGCGCCAGGTACAGGCTGAACAACAGCACGGCCGCCGCTGCCAGCAGGCGCGGCATGCCTCCATAGACCGCCATGCTGATGTACAGCCACCAGATGCCCGCGGCGAACCAGCCCAGACCGAAGCCCAGGCCGAGCAGGGCGCCGCGGCGCGCGCGGGCACCGGCGCCGAGATCCCCGCTTCGCCACAGCAGGGCCGCGAACAGGGCCAGCGCCAGGATCGCCAGCCCGGCGGCGTGGGCACGACCGTAGCATTGCGCGAGCAGCACGCCGGGCAGCGGGGCGAGCCAGTACGGCCGCTCGAGCAGCCGCGACAGCCAGAGCGCGCGGCGGGCCACACCGGCACGGGCTTCAGTCATCGCCGACTCCGATTCCGCCTTCGCCCGCATAAGGGTCGCCGATGCCCAGGCCGGCCAGAATGTCGCGCTCGGCCTGCTCCATGCGCAGCGCCTGCGCCTGGCGCAGGTGATCCCAGCCGAGCGCATGCAGCACGCCGTGCACGATGAGGTGTGCGTAATGGTGCTGCAGCGGCTTGTGCTGCGCCAGCGCCTCGGCGGCCACCACGCTGTCGCACAGCACCAGGTCGGCCACTGCGGGCAGCTGCTGGTAGGCGAAGGTCAGCACGTTGGTCGCGTAGTCGCGGCGCCGGAATTGGTGGTTCAGGCTGCGCCCTTCGGTGGCGTCGACGAAGCGCAGCGTGATCTGCGCCGGCGCGCGCTCCCCGGTGTCGCTGCTTGCCGAGCGTGCGGCGGAGCGCGCCGGGCCCGCGCGCAGCGCCGCGCGCACCCAGCGCGTCAGCAGGTGGCGCGGCAGCAGCGGGCGATGCAGGCGGCTGGCGAATTGCACCGACAGTTGCAGCGGCGGAGTCTGGCCGCGCGCCGCGCTCATGCGTTGCCGCCCTGGGCCTTGACGCGCGCGGAGCGCGCGGCCGGCTTGCGCGGCGCCTGGGTGCCGGCGTCCTGCGCGCGTTCGTAGGCTTCGACGATGCGCGCCACCAGCGGGTGGCGCACGACGTCGGCGCTCGTGAAGTGGGTCAGCGCGACCCCGCGCACGCCCTGCAGCACCTGCGCCGCCTCGGCCAGCCCGCTGAGGCTGCCGCGTGGCAGGTCGACCTGGCTCAGATCCCCGGTGATGACCGCGCGCGAGCCGAAGCCGATGCGCGTGAGGAACATCTTCATCTGCTCGGCGGTGGTGTTCTGTGCCTCGTCCAGGATGATGAAGGCCTTGTTCAGGGTGCGGCCCCGCATGAAGGCCAGCGGCGCGATTTCGATCGTCCCGCGCTCGAACAGCCGCTGCGTGGTCTCGAAGCCCAGCAGGTCGTACAACGCGTCGTACAGAGGGCGCAGATAGGGGTCGATCTTCTGCGCCAGGTCGCCGGGCAGGAAGCCCAGGCGCTCGCCGGCTTCCACCGCCGGTCGCGTCAGCACGAGTCGCTCGACGACGTTGCGCTCCAGCGCGTCGACCGCGCAGGCCACCGCGAGGAAGGTCTTGCCGGTGCCCGCCGGCCCCAGGCCCAGGCAGAGGTCGTGCCCGAGGATGTTGCGGATGTATTCGCTCTGCCGCGGCGTGCGCCCGTGCAGTCCGGCGCGCCGGGTGTGCAGCACCGGCTCGTCGGCGTCGGCCCCGAGCTTCGGCTCCTGGCCGCGCGCAGCCTGCGTCAGTTCGAGCTGGATGTCGTCCAGGCTGAGCACCGTGTCGGCTTTTTGCCACAGTGCCTGCAGCAGCGCGAGTGCCGAGCGCGCGCGCTCGCCTTCGAGGCGGAAGGCATGATCATGTCGCCGGATTGCGACATCGAAGGCAATTTCGATCTGCCGCAGGTTTTCGTCCAGCGGCCCACAGAGATGGCCGAGGCGCGTGTTGTCCGCAGGCGAGAAGTGCTGTCTGACGATCAAGGTCATGCAAGAGGATGCTGATACATTCAAGGTGCATTGTGCGCTACGCGGCCGCGGCATGGCGTCCGTGCACCGCGGCCCGCAGGGCGGCGCGGCCGCAGGCGCTTCGCGCGCTCGGCAAGCAATACCCTAAAATGGGGGGTCTGACCTCCGAAGGAATTTTATTTGGCGCCTTGAAGGCCAAGTCGAGTCCATGTCCAGCAAGCCGCGATGTAACTTGATCGTTGACCATTTGGCGGAATCGCGGGCTGCGATGGCCTGGCTGCTCACCCAGGTGCAGCCCTCGCTGCCGGTGTGCGAGGCGGGCACGCTGGCGCAGGCGGACAGCGTGATGCGTTCGCATGAGGTGGAGTTGGCGCTGATCGACTTCCACCTGCCCGACGGTAGTGGCCTCGACGCCCTGCGCATGCTGCATGCGGAGCAGCCTTCGGCGCGCGCGGTGATGATCACGCTGTTCGACGACGAAGACCACGTGTTTCCCGCCTTGCAGGCCGGGGCCTTCGGTTACCTGCTGAAGACGCGTCCGGAGATCGAGCTGGTCGCTCAGTTGCGCCGCATCCGCGATGGCGAGCCGCCGCTGAGTTCCGCGGTCGCACGCCGGATGCTCGACCACTTCGCGGCCCTGCGGCAGCATCCCGGAGGGGCGGTGGCGCCCCCGCCGGTGGAGGTGCTGCCGGCGGCGGTGCAGCGCTCCGGCCTGGTCGAGGAGCCCGAGATCGCGCTGACCGAGCGGGAAACCGAAGTGCTGCAGCGCGTCGGCAAGGGCTACACCCTGCCGGAAATCGCGCAGCAGCTCGGCTTGTCGCGCCACACCGTGGCCGACTACGTGAAACAGATCTACCGCAAGCTCGACATTTCCTCGCGTGCCGAGGCCGCGCTGGAGGCCGCGCGTCGCGGCCTGGTGCGCTGAGCGCGTGTCCTCCCCCGATCTCTGGCAGTTCCCCTGCGACTTCCCCATCAAGGTGACGGGCCGCAATGTCGAGGGCTTCGCCGATGCCGTGGCGCAGGCCGTGCGCCAGCATGCCCCGGACTTCGATGCGGCGAGCATGCGGCTGGTCGTCTCCTCGGCCGGTAACTACCTGAGTTGCACCTGCGTCGTGCGCGCCCGCAGCCGCGCTCAGCTCGACGCGCTGTACACGACGCTGAGCGGGCATCCTCTGGTGCGGGTGGTGCTGTAGCCCCCCGTGTAGCCCGCCCGGATCCGGGCTCGCGCAGGAGTCCGTTGCGGTCATGCCGGCCCAGGGTGTTGACAGTCCCTGCGATCGGTGCAAGAATCTCTGTCTTCGCTGCTCGACGAGCAGCAACCTGCAGAGCTGAGGCGGCCTGAAGAAGGAAGCCGAAGGCGGAAGCCGAAAGCTCGGAGCAGGACGATCCTTAACAAGAAGCAGCCGATAAGTGTGGGCGTTTGGCTTTTCGAGGCGACAAGAGAAGTTGGACGCTCATTGAGAGTACGGAGAAATCCGTGATTCTGATGAGTTGGCTTTCGGTGCTGGAGGAGTTCGCGCGGTGCGGAGACGCAGTGCGT
>JAJZEC010000076.1 GCA_021805825.1 Pseudomonadota bacterium | reverse complement strand
CCGCAGCTACCGCCTCAAGGAGGCCGCCGCGCGCATCGCCGTCACCGCCGATGCCTCATAATCCGCTCGTCCTGCATGGAGGAGTTTGACTGGCCATAAGTGGGGGAATTTGAAGTGGCCATCGGGGCGTTAAGATTTAGGCTATTCGATTCCTGCCGGATAAAGATTCAGAAAAAGCGCTTTGCGACAGCACAAGCTGCTGTGCGCGAAGTCTCCGGCTTGGGGGTGCGATCGTGGTGCGGGGCTCCCGCCCGAGGAGTCCCGGACTCCCGGCAGCGGCCCGGCTCGATCCGCGTCACCCAGCCGCCTGGGGAACACAGGGCGCGCGGCCGACGCGCGCTTCCCCGATCCAGCCTCGGCGCCCGACCGCATGCCGGGCGCCCGTTCCACGGCGGGCCCGCGTCCGCCATCGACCCTGGAGGTGCGATGCACACTCGGAACCTTTCCCATGGCTTGCCGGGCGCCGATGCCACGCCCGGCGTCCACACCCTGCGCGTGGCCGTGCTGGGTGCCGGCAGCTGGGGCACGGCGCTGGCTGCCGCCTCGCAGCGCGCGGGGCTGTGCACGCGGCTGTGGTCACGACGTCCGGATGTGGCGCTGGCCATCCGCGAGCAGGCCCGCAACCCCCGGCACCTTCCCGGGATCGCGCTGCCCCGCGGCCTGCGGGCCGGCCAGGACATGGCCGACATCCTGCGCGACGCCGACGTGGTGCTGTTCGCGGTGCCCTGCGCGGCCTTGCGCGACGTGGCGGCCCTGGCCGCCCCGCATATGCCGCAGCCGGCGCTGGCGCTGGCGACCAGCAAGGGTGTCGAGCCGGGCAGCGGAGCCCTGATGACCGAGGTGCTGCGCGAGCAATTGCCCCAACGCCAGGCCGTGGGCATGCTGGCCGGCCCGAGCTTCGCCGATGAGGTGGCGCGCGGCATGCCCACCCACCTCACGCTGGGCATGCGGGCGCCATCGTCGCAGGCCACTGCGCTGCTGCACCGCCTGGCCGCGGCCTGGACGCGCGCCGGCATCGAGCTTGCGATCTGCGAAGACGCGGTGGGGGTGCAGGTGGCGGGAGTGCTGAAGAACGTGGTGGCCATCGCCTGCGGCATGGCGGTGGCGCAGGGACTGGGGGAGAACGCGCGCGCAGCCATCGTCGGCCGCGGACTGGAGGACATGCTCCAACTGACGCGGGCGCTCGGCGGGCGGGCGCAGACGCTGCTGTGCAGCAGCGGGGTGGGGGATCTGTTCCTCACCGCATCGTCCAAGCATTCGCGCAACACCCGGCTGGGCCTGCAGCTGGGAACTCCGGGGGCGCGCGGCGCCGCGGCGGATCTGGAGCCGGCCGGTGGCGAACTCGCCGAGGGCGCGCGTGCCAGCCATGCGCTGCAGGTGCTCGAGCAGCGCCTGGGATTGCATTTGCGCGTGCCGCACGCGGTGCGGCAGGTGCTGGCCGCGCGACAGGATGCGGCGGGCGCGCTGCGCACCCTGCTGGCTCCGCGCGGCGCCGCGCCGGGCGCGGACGTCGTGCGCGCCGCGCAGGACGCGGCGCAGTGGTGCGAGCCGCAGGTGCAGCAGTGAGGGGATCGGCGGCATGCGCGGCCCCGCCGCGCGACGACGGGGCTCCGCGCGTGGTGCTGGCGACCGACCTCGACGGCACCTTCGTCGGAGGCAGCCCGCGGCAGCGTGCGCAGCTCTACGACTGGCTGCTGCGCCACCGCGACGAGGTGATGCTGGTGTTCGTCAGCGGCCGCGGGCAGGCGCACATGCGCGATCTGGCGCGATCGATCGGGCTCACTCCCGACTACATGATCGGCGATGTCGGCACCACGGTGGAAAGCGGGCAGGGCGGGCACGCCCCGGCGCTCGCCGCGGTGACGCGGTGGCTCGACAGCCGCTGGCCGGCGCAGGCGCCGGCGAGGATCGACGAGGTCATGCGGCGACATCCCGGCTTGCCGGAGCAGGAAGGGGTCAGCGGCAGGCGCAAGTCGTATTTCCTGGGAAGCGATGCACTGGCCGCCGAGGACGCTGCCGCCGAATTGCGGGCGCTGGGATTCGATGTGCTGGTGTCCGACGATCGTTACTTCGACGTGCTGCCTCGCGGGGTGCAGAAGGGCCCCACCTTGCTGCGTACCCTGCGTGCGTTGCGCCTGCCGCTGCGCCGCACGCTGGTCGCCGGCGACACCCTGAACGACCTGTCGATGTTCCGCAGCGGTTTCAGCGGTGTCGCTGTCGCCAACCGGGAGCCGCGGCTCGAGCAGGCGCTGCGCGGGCGGCAGCGGGTGCATCTGAGCGCGCATCCCGGCGCGGCCGGCGTGCTCGAGGCCCTGCAACGTTTTCATGCGACGGGGGGAGGCAGGACATGGCTTCACAACTGGTGATCGTCTACCACCGCCAGCCCTACGAGGAGGTGGTCGAGGGCGGGCGCACCGTGCTGCGGGAAAACCGCAGCCCCAACGGCATCGTGCCGGCGCTCAAGGGCTTCATCGGGCGCGTCGATAGCGCGAGCTGGATCGCGTGGAAGAAGGCTCCGGCCGGAAGGCCGGCGCAATTCGAGCGCCGGCTCCGGGTGGACGACAGCTACGGCAGCTACGAGGTCGTTCGCCTGCCCTTGCAGGCCGAGCAGATCAGCCAGTTCTACCACGTCACCTCCAAGGAGGCGCTGTGGCCGGTGCTGAACAGCTTTCCGTCGCTGTATTCGTCGGAGAACACGCAGTGGGCGACCTTCCGCGAGGTCAATCGGCTGTTCGCGCAGGCCGCCTGCGAGGAGGCCGCGCAAGGGGCGGTGGTCTGGGTGCACGACTACAACCTGTGGCTGGTGCCGCGCTTCGTCCGCGAGCAACGTCCGGATCTGAAGATCGCCTTCTTCCACCATACCCCGTTCCCGGGGCCCGATGTGTTCAACATGCTTCCGTGGCGCGATGAAATCCTGGACAACCTGCTGAGCTGCGACCTCGTGGGCTTCCACATCCCGCGCTATGCCTGCAATTTCGTGGCCGTCGCGCAGGGGCTGCGTGCGGTGCGCGACGTACGCTGGAAGGCTGCCGCGACGGGGCTGAGCGCCCACGGCTCGGCGCTCGCCGAGCCGCGCAGCCCGGTCAGCTTGCGCGTGGCTTCGCGGCGGGTGCACATCGACGCCTTTCCGATCGGAACCCACGCTTCGTGGATCAGCCAGACGATGGGCGAGGCGCCGGCGCAGGAGGAAGTGGCCCAGATCCGCGCCAGCGTCGGCGACTGCAAGCTCATCGTGTCGGTCGGGCGGGTCGACTATGCGAAGGGCACGCGCGAACTGCTGCTGTGCTATGAGCGACTGCTGCGTCGCCGCCCGCAATGGCAGGGCAAGGTCCAGCTGCTGCTCACCGCGGTGGCTCCGGCCGAGGGCATGCGGGTGTACCGGCGCGCGCAGCAGGCCATCGAGCAGCTGGTCGGGCGCATCAACGGGCATTTCGGCAGCCTGGCGTGGCATCCGGTGGTGCTGTCGACGACGCCGATGAGCTTCCGCCAGAGCCTGGCCCAGTATCGCGCGGCCGACATCTGCTGGGTCACCCCGCTGCGCGACGGACTGAACCTGGTGGCCAAGGAATTCGTCGCCGCGCACGACGCCCGGGGCGGGGTTCTGGTACTGTCCGAATTCGCCGGGGCGGCGGTGGAACTGGAGGACGCGGTGCTGGTCAATCCCTACAGCATCAGTCAGATGGATGCGGCGATCGACCGCGCGCTCGACATGCCGCAGCAGGAACAGGCAGCACGCATGCAGCGCATGCAGCAGCATGTCGCGCGCTACGACATCGCTCACTGGACCCACCACGTGCTGCACTGGTTCGATCTTCTGCGCGGCGCCGCGCAGTCCGCCCCGTCCCGCGGCGCAACCGCCGCAGCCGGCACGTCGCCTTTCGAGGAGTCTCCATGCGCCATCTGATGCACACGATGATCGCGTCGAACCCGCTGAGCGCCTGGCTGGTCGCGCTGGTCTGGCTGGTGCTGGTCGGGGCCGCGGTCTCGGCCTTCAAGCCGATTCTGGTGCGCCGCCTGCAGGCCGCGGCGGCCCACACCCCGATGCATTGGGACGATGCCCTGGTGCATGCGCTGGCCGGCACGCGCTCCTGGCTGCTGATGCTGGTGGCCTTGCTGCCCGCTGTGCATGCGCTGGTGCTGCCGCATGAAGTGCGGCGCTGGGTCGAGGGCGCGGCCAGCGTGGCCCTGGCCTGGCAGCTGGGCCTGTGGATCGGCCGTTTTGTCGACGCCGCGATCCGGCATTCGCGCGAGACCGCGATGCGCAGCGACCCCGAGACCGCCACCGGGCTGGCGGCGATGAGCTTTCTCGCCCGGCTGGTGCTGTGGAGCCTGCTCGCGCTGCTGCTGCTGGACAACCTGGGCTTCAACGTCAGCACCTTGCTGGCGGGCCTGGGGGTCGGCGGCATCGCGGTCGGCCTGGCCTTGCAGAACATCCTGGGCGATCTGTTCTCGAGCCTGTCCATCGTGCTGGACAAGCCGTTCCAGATCGGGCATTTCGTGGTCGTCGACGGATTCTCCGGGACGGTGGAGAACATCGGCCTGAAGACGACCCGCCTGCGCAGCATCAGCGGGGAGATGCTGGTGTTCTCGAACACCGACCTCACGAAGGCACGCCTGCGCAACTACCGCCACATGCAGGAGCGCAGGATCGTGTTCGCCTTCGGCGTGTGCTATGACACGCCGGCCGAGGTGATGGCCGACATCCCGGCCCAGGTGCGGACGATCATCGAGGCGCAGCCCCAGGCGCGCTTCGACCGCGCGCACTTCAAGGATTTCGGCGATTCCTCGCTGAATTTCGAGGTGGTCTACTGGATGACCCTGGCCGACTACACGGCCTACATGGATACGCAGCAGGCCATCAACCTGGAACTGATGCGCTGCATGCAGCGACTGGGCGTGGAGTTCGCGTTCCCGACCCGCACCGTGCAACTGAGCACGACGTCGCCTCTCGCGGTCTCGCTGCAGCGCAACGCGGCGCCGGAGGCGTCGCTCGAAGCGCGGCAGCCAGGGGCCTGAGCCGCTGGCCAGCACGATGTGCCGCACGGGATCTCAGGACTCCCATGTGGCGCAGGCGAGCGATGTCGGGCGGTCGGGGGGCTTCGTTGCAACCCGGGAGCCCCGGGAGTTGCAGCAAGGTTCCCCGAACCCCGAAAACGATCAGGGCCTCACGCGGAGGCCCTGATGTTCTGCATTCTTTGGAGGCGCGGGCGGGAGTCGAACCCACCTGGAAGGATTTGCAGTCCTCTGCATAGCCGCTTTGCTACCGCGCCGTCGAATTCCGAAGCGGCATCTTAGTGGAAGACGCTTGCGGACGTTTGCAGGGTGCGTGAAGCGATGGAACGCGCGATGGATCGCCCGATCGCTCGCGTGCACGCATACCCTGCGGTGCCTGCTCGCCTGAGGCCGCGACATGCGGTCTCAGACAGTCGGGATCGTACGATCGACGCCGTACGGGCCCACAGATGCGATGGGGGAAGCCAAGGCTTCCCCCATGCTCGCCATACGCTGCATCCACAGCTACCGCTGTGACCCTCGGCGGCTTCACGGATTGCTGCCCGCGGCTTGCTGCCCGCGATGCCATCCAACCCCCATCCAACCCCGAAGGCCTGCAAACTGGAGCGGGAAACGAGTCTCGAACTCGCGACCTCAACCTTGGCAAGGTTGCGCTCTACCAACTGAGCTATTCCCGCGAAAAACGAACATTGTAGGAGGGACGGCGGCCTTGTCAAGGCCGTCGTCGGGCGACGCGTCAGAGTTGGCCGGCCAGGCCGCCGACCACCGCGTGCATGCCGCAGTCCACGTGCAGCACCTCGGCAGTGATGCCGCTGGCCAGATCCGACAGCAGGAAGGCGCTGGCATCCCCCACCTGCTCGATGGTCACGTTGCGACGCAGCGGGGTGCTGGCCTCGTTGAACTTGAGCATCTTGCCGAAATCGGCGATGCCCGACGCCGCCAGGGTGCGGATCGGGCCCGCGCTCAGCCCATTGACCCGCATGCCGCGCGGCCCCAGCGATTCGGCCAGGTAGCGCACGCTGGCCTCGAGCGCCGCCTTGGCCACGCCCATGGTGTTGTAGTTCGGAACCACCCGCTCGGCGCCCAGGTAGGTCATCGTCAGCAGCGAGGGCATGCCGCCGGCCTCGCCGGCAGCCTGCAGCAGCGGCAGCAGCGCCTTGGCCAGCGCCGGGAAGGAATAGGCCGAAATGTCGTGGGCGATGCGGAAACCCTCTCGGGACAGGCCCTCGAGGAAGTCCCCCGCGATGACCTCGCGGGGCGCGAAGCCGATCGAATGCACGAGCCCGTCCAGGCCGGCCCAGTGCCGGCCCAGCGCGACCGGCAGGGCGTCGATCTGCGCGTCGTCGGCGACGTCGCAGGGGAACACCAGGCTGCTGCCGAATTCCCGCGCGAAATCCTGGATGCGCTCGGCGAAGCGCTCGCCCACGTAGGTGAAGGCCAGTTCGGCCCCCTCGCGATGGCAGGATCTGGCGATGCCGTAGGCGATGGATCGGTTCGACAGCAGGCCGGTGATCAGGATGCGTTTGCCGGAAAGAAAGCCCATGGGATGGTTCCTGCGAGGAGTTCGTCGGTCGAGCCAGCATTCTCGCATGGAGGCGTCGCCGACAGCCCCCACCTTGAAGAGCGACGCGTTTGCCCATAGAATAGGCAGCTGGATGCGGATCGAAAGCCTGCACGCTGGGCAGTGCGGGCTTGCCCGGTTCGGTTGTGTACGGTAGCGCAGGTTGCGCGCCGGCGCATGCCGAAAGGTGGCGACACGACGGTGGTGGATCCGCCAGCGGAATCAAGCCGGGTTGGCCAACAGCGGGGGCAACAAGAAAGGGCGATACCGATCGCCCTTTTTTGTTGCCTTCGCGTGCTGGAGAGCGGTTGGCGGCGCTTCGAAGTGCTTGAAGTGCTTCGGAGCGCAGGGTTTGCCGCAAGGTGCGGCGGGACGAGAAATGCAGCAGTCGGAAATCATCGCAGCCACGGTGCAGGGTCTGGGCTACCAGTTCGTCGAGGCGAACTGGGCGGCAGCTGGTTTGCTGCGCGTGACCATCGACCATGCCGACGCCAGCCCGGTCACCGTGGACGATTGCGAGCGGGTGAGCCGGCAGTTGCAGTATGCGCTGGAGGTCGAGGGGCTGGATTACCAGCGCCTGGAGGTGTCCTCGCCGGGCCTCGACCGGCTGTTGCGCACACCCCAGGACATGCAGCGTTTCGCCGGACAGGCGGTCGACGTGCATCTGCGCATGGCGTTCCAGGGCCGCAAGCGCTACCGCGGGGTGCTGCAGCCGGCTGTCGATGGCGCGGACGATGCCCCTCGGTACCGCATCGTCTGGGACGACGAGTTGCTGGCGCAGTTGCAGACGCCGCGCCCGCGGCCGCGGGCGACCGCGAAGGCTCGACCGCCGGCGCCGCAGCCGCCGCAGGAATTGTGTTTTTCCTTGGCCGAGGTGCGGGAGCTCCGCCTCGTGCCGGTGCTTGACTTCAGGGGTCGTAGAACATGAACCGCGAGTTGCTGTTGTTGGTCGATGCGCTGGCGCACGAGAAGAATGTGGATCGTGACGTGGTCTTTGCCGCGGTGGAAGCCGCATTGGCTTCGGCGACGAAGAAGCGCTACAGCGGCGAGGTCGACATCCGCGTGGCCATCGACCGCAATACCGGCGACTACGAGAGCTTCCGGCGCTGGCTGGTCGTCCCCGACGAGGCCGGGCTGCAGCAGCCGGATGCCGAAATCCTGCATTTCGAGGCCGCCGAGCAGATTTCCGATATCGAGGTCGGGGATTACATCGAGGAGCAGGTCGAGAGCCTGGAGTTCGGCCGCATCGGCGCGCAGGCGGCCAAGCAGGTGATCCTGCAGAAGATCCGCGACGCCGAGCGCGAGCAGATCCTCAACGACTTCCTGCAGCGCAACGACCGCATCTTCGTGGGCACGGTCAAGCGCATGGACAAGGGGGATGCGATTGTCGAGTCGGGCAAGGTCGATGCGCGGCTGCGGCGCGGCGAGATGATCTCCAAGGAGAACATCCGTGCCGGCGACCGCGTGCGCGCGGTCATCGCGCGCATCGACCGCGCCGCCCGCGGCCCGCAGATCGAGCTGTCGCGCACGTCGCCCGAGTTCATGAAGGAACTGTTCCGGCTGGAAGTTCCGGAAATGGAACAGGGTCTGCTGGAAATCAAGTCCTGCGCACGCGACCCCGGGGTGCGCGCGAAGATCGCAGTGCTGTCGCACGACCGTCGCATCGACCCCATCGGCACCTGCATCGGGGTGCGCGGTTCGCGGGTGAACGCGGTCAGCAACGAACTCGGCGGCGAACGCGTGGACATCGTGCTGTGGTCGGACGACCCGGCGCAGTTCGTCATCGGCGCGCTGGCTCCGGCCAATGTGCAGTCGATCGTCGTCGATGAGGAAAAGCATGCGATGGATGTCGCGGTCGACGAGGAAAACCTGGCGCTGGCCATCGGTCGATCGGGGCAGAACGTGCGCCTGGCTTCCGAGCTCACCGGCTGGCAGATCAACCTGATGTCGTCCGAGGAGTCGCAGAGCCGGCAGAATGCCGAGTTCGAGGCGCTGCGCACGTTGTTCCGCGACAAGCTCGACGTCGACCAGGAGGTCGCCGAGATCCTGATCCAGGAGGGATTCACCAGCCTGGAGGAAGTCGCCTATGTCCCGCTGTCGGAAATGCTGGCGATCTCGGCCTTCGACGAAGACACGGTCAACGAACTGCGCAAGCGCGCGCGCGATGTGCTGCTGACGCAGGAAATCGCCCGCGAGCAGAAGCTCGACGAGGTGTCGCAGGATCTGAAGGATCTGGAGGGCTTGAGCACGGAGGACATTGCACGCCTGGCCGAAGCCGGGGTGCACACGCGCGACGATCTGGCCGACCTGTCCACCGACGAACTCACCGCCATTACCGGGGCCGAAGAGGCCCAAGCCAGCGCGCTCATTCTCAAGGCCCGCGAACACTGGTTCAACGCCTGAGAACCCAGGGAGCAAGGAAACCATCCATGGCACAAACCACCGTCGCCCAACTTGCCACCGAGTTGCACATCCCGGCCACCCAGTTGCTCGAGCAACTGGCCGCCGCCAGCGTGCACAAGCAGACCGCCGAGGATCCGATCAGCGAGGCCGACAAGGCCCGGCTGCTCGAGCACCTGCGCGTGGCGCACGGCGCGGCCGGCGCGGAGCGCAAGAAGATCACCCTGACGCGCAAGCAGACGACCGAGATCAAGCAGGCCGACTCGACCGGGCGGGCCCGCACCATCCAGGTCGAGGTTCGCAAGAAGCGCGTGTTCGTCAAGCGCGACGAAATCGCCGAGCCGGCGCCGCAGCCACCGCAGCCTGTGGTCGACGAGGCCGAGCTGCGTCGCCGCGAGGAGGAGGCCAAGCGCCAGTCCGAGCTGCTCGCGCGCCAGGCCGAGGAGCTGCGCCAGCGGCAGCAGGAGCAGGAGGAGGCCGCCGAGCGCGCGCGCGCCGCCGAGCGGGCCCGGGCGCAGGCCGAGCAGGGCCGG
>JAJZEC010000075.1 GCA_021805825.1 Pseudomonadota bacterium | reverse complement strand
TGCGGGTGAAAGCGCACCCCGCCCTTGCCGGGGCCGCGCGACAGATTGTGCTGCACCCGGAAGCCCTCGAAATGCCGCACCGTGCCGTCGTCCATCTCGATCGGCACGTCGACGATCAGCGCGCGCTTCGGGCGCTTGAGCGTCTCGCCCCAGCGCGCCAGCTCGCCCAGGTACGGCAGCACCCGGTCGACCTGCGCCAGGTACGTCAGCCAGGGGCTGTCGGGTTGCGGGTCGACATACGACAACGGATTGTTCGCGACGCTCTGCACCATGCCGATCTCCTGTCTGGCGGGCGCTGATCGCGCCCAATCGGGACCGATCCCTCCCAGTCGGACAATCGCCCCCCCTGACCGGACTCTACGCCGACTTGCCGCGATCGACCACCGACGCTTTGGGCGGTCATGCGCGATGCCGGCTGCACCTTCCCCGGGAGCGTTTGTCCGCAGGCCCGGCAGATCTGGCCGATTTCCGCGCGATTGCAGACGCAACTGGCGCCGGATCAACGCCGAGGCCGATCGTTCGCGGATGCAACGCCAAGGTGTCAGAGTCCGCGTGCGGCGACAATGCACCGACCATTGCCTGAGCAGGAGCATTCATGGACATCGTTGCCGTCATCGGCCTGGGCTACGTGGGGCTGCCGCTCGCGGTCGCGTTCGGCGCGAAGCGCCGCACGATCGGTTTCGACCTGGATCGCGGCAAGGTCGACGCCTGCCGGCGCGGCGTCGACCCCAACGGCGACCTCGGCGCCGACGAGTTGCGCGGAGCACGCCACCTCGAGGTCACCGACGACGCCCGCGCGCTGGCCGAGGCCGACTGCGTCATCGTGGCCGTGCCGACTCCGGTCGACGATGCGCACACACCCGATTTCGGGCCGCTGCTCGCGGCCAGCACGACCCTCGGCCGCAACCTCAAGCGCGGCGCGACGGTCGTGTTCGAGTCGACGGTCTATCCGGGCGCCACCGAGGAAATCTGCATCCCGGCGATCGAGCGCGCGTCGGGGCTGCGCTGGAAAGACGACTTCCGCGTCGGCTATTCGCCCGAGCGCATCAACCCCGGCGACCGCGAGCACACGCTGGCGCGCGTGGTCAAGGTGGTCGGCGCCGACGACGAGACCACGCTGCAGCGCGTTGCGGCGATGTACGAGACCATCGTCGAGGCCGGAGTGCACCGCGTGTCGTCGATCAAAGTCGCCGAGGCGGCGAAGGTCATCGAGAACACGCAACGCGACCTGAACATCGCGCTGATGAACGAACTCGCGCTGATTTTCCACCGCATCGGAATCGACACGTCGGAGGTTCTCCAGGCCGCCGGAACCAAGTGGAATTTCCTGCCGTTCCGCCCAGGTCTGGTCGGAGGCCACTGCATCGGCGTCGACCCGTACTACCTGACCCACAAGGCCGTCAGCCTCGGCTACCACCCCGAAGTCATCCTGGCCGGGCGGCGCATCAACGACGGCATGGGCAAGTACGTCGCGGAGCAGACCGTCAAGCAGATCAGCCGCGCCGGACATGCGCTTGGCGGCGCCACCGTCGTCGTGCTGGGCGTGACGTTCAAGGAGAACTGCCCCGACCTGCGCAACTCGAAGGTGTTCGACATCGTCCGCGAACTGCGCGACTACGGTGTCGACGTCGCATTGCATGACCCGGTGGCCGATGCGGCGCAAGCGCAGCGGGTCTATGGCGCCGAACTGCTGCCGTGGGACGCGCTGCCGCGCGCGCACGCCATCGTCGCGGCAGTCGCGCACCGGGAATTCGCGCAGCGCCCGCTCGGCGACTACGCGGCGCTGCTCGAGACCGACGGCGCATTTATCGATGTCAAAGCGCAGTTCGATGGCGACGCGCTGCGTGGGCTAGGATTTGGGGTATGGCGCTTATGATCAGGACAAACCGTGCCAACCGCGCCGATGACGGTCACAGCGCCAAGCGATAACGATGTCGCGCGGCCATGCGCCGACGACAGTCTTGCGCTTCGCCTGTGCTACGTGCACTGCTACCGCGACCCGGAGTTCATCCGCAAGCAAGCGCAACTCGATGCCTTGCGCAGGATGCCGGGAGTTGAAGTGTTTCTTGCGTGCAATCGCCACCGCGGCATGCGTCGCTACCTCGAAACACTGAAAGCGCTTTGGGATGCCCGCGTATTTCGGCCAGACGTTTTTGTGCTTGGCTTCCGCGGCCATGAAATCTACTGGCTGGTGAAGCTAGCTGCGCGGCGCCGGCCGCTCATCTTCGATGCGCTGATGTCACCAAGCTGCGCATTGATCGAGGAACGCAAATCCGGGCGACTCGGCACACTGCTGGGCCGGATGCTCATGCCACTGGAAGCACGCGTTTTGCGCAATGCGGATCTGGTGTTGACCGATACCGCAGCGCACGCAGCCCTTTACACCAGCCATTTCGGCGTACCTGCCCGACGGATCCTGTCGCTACCGGTCGGCGCAAAACAGGCGGCGGCAAAACCGGACACTAGCGTCGGATGCCGCCCGCTGCGTGTACTCTTTTATGGCTCGTTCCTGCCCCTGCATGGAGTCGACGTGATCGTCGAGGCCGCCGCATTGCTTAAGGACCTTGCACTGCAATTCGATTTCATCGGCGGCAACCGCCGTGATCAACGTTGGCTGCACCGGCGCTGTGCGGAACTCGGCGTGCGCCACTACACATACCGATCGTGGGTGCCCTACGAGGACCTGTTGCGGCACGACATCGCACATGCGGACATTTGTCTCGGTGGCCCATTCGGTGGCACACCTCAGGCACAACGCGTGATCACGACCAAGACGTCACAGTGCCTGGCTCAAGGAAAGACAACGATCGTCGGCGCGACACAGGTCGATGACGGTTTTTGGGACCACGTCAACTGCCTGCGTGTCGAACAGCGGAATCCCGCGGCACTCGCCGATGCACTACGCTGGTGCTTCGAGCATCCCAGCCAGCTTGCAACCATCGGCCGGTGCGGTGCGCAGCTGTATCGCGAGCGGCTTTCCGTCGACGCCATCGTGCCGCCGTTGAACGCGGCACTGCGCCGATTGATCGGGGAGCATCGCGCATGAACCAAATGACAAATGGTCCTGAACTCAGCATCTGCATCGCTAATTACAACGGCGCGGGCCTGATCGATCGCTGCCTGGATTCGGTCTTCGCACAGCGCTGCAATCTCACGTTCGAGGTTGTGCTTCACGATGATGCGTCCACTGACAGCTCCGTGCAACACATTCGCGAGAGATACAGCGAGGTTCGAATCATCGAAAGCCGCCAAAACATCGGCTTCTGCATCGCCAACAACCGCATGGCGGCCGCGGCCACCGGCCGCTACCTGCTGCTCCTGAACAACGATGCGGAACTACGCCCCGGAAGCATCGATGCGTTTGCCGAAGCCGCAGCATGTCACCCCAGCGCGATTCTCGGGCTCCCGCAATGCTCGCTGCACGACGGCAAGGTGGTCGACTACGGCTATCGATTCGACCTGTTCATGAATCCGATCCCTCGCCTTACCCCTGGCGCTGCAGAAGTTGACACCGTCACTGGCGCATGCCTGTGGGTACCGCGCGCCACCTGGTCCGCGCTCGGCGGCTTTCCGGTCTGGTTCGAATCCGTTGCCGAGGACATATACCTTTGCCAGGCTGCACGCTTGCTGGGTTACCCGGTGCGCATTCTGCCTGGCCCACCTTTCGACCATTGGATCGGCGCGAGACTCGGCGGCGGCAAGGTGGTCGCGGGCCGTCTGGGTACAACCACCCGGCGACGCGCGCTCAGCGAACGCAACAAGATGGCCGTGATGCTCGTGTGTGAACCGATCTGGGCGCTGGCCCTGCTGCTCCCAGTCCATGCGCTGCTGCTGATGATCGAGGCGGTGGCGATGTGGGCCGGCGGCGCGGATCGCAACAAAATTTCTCGAATTTATCTGGGCGCCTTCCGTTGGCTGATCGAACAACGCGGCGATGTCGCCGCGCTGCGCCGAAGCCTTCGCGCACGCCGCTGCGTTGGCGACGTCGCGTACATGCGCCGATTTCATGTCGTTCCACAAAAACTTCGTCTGCTTCTGCGACATGGTTTTCCCCGCATCGACTGAGCCCTCGCTGGCCGAAGGGCACCCGCGTCAATGGCGATACCAGATACGTGCGGGATTGCGCATCAAGCGCAGTGCGATCGCTTCGAGCGTCATCGCCGCTGAGATGCGCGCCACACTTTGCACCATGGCCCATGCAACGCCCACGCGAGCCCCTGGCTCGCCGGCCATGACACGGCGCAGCCACTTGGCGAAAAGCGCGGGGTCGCGCGTGCGTACCGAACGCAGCAGAACCCTACGCAGAAAGTCGCCCTTGGCATGCAGCACGGCAATCCGATGCTGAGCATCAGCACTCATCGCGTCGATCGCCTGCCAGTAGAGCTCGCGAACATTCGCATTGTCGGTTGCCACCATTGACGTGGCGCTGTTTGCACGGTACAGCACCCCGGGTCGGTTGAGATAGCCAAGCGCACCCCGCCGCGCGAAGGCGATGTGCAACCAGTAGTCGATGAAAGACCCCTCGAGCGACAGAATCGCGTCGGCGTGGATACGCCTGAACAGAATTGAGCTTTGATTGAGAAAATTCCCACGCTCCAACAGATAATCCAGGGAAATCAGCGACGGCTGTGCGTTGTTGAAAATGCCACGCAACCGTCCTTGGTCGTCGAGCACGATCGCGTTCGTATAAACCGCCGGACACGCTGCATGGCTTTGCATGAATTCCAGCTGCGCCCGCAGTTTGCCAGGTAACCACATGTCATCGCCGTCCAGCAACGCTACGTATTCGCCGCGCGCCTGGGCGACCACGAAGCGGCCATTGGCCGCCGCACCGAGACGCGAAACGTGGCTGAAGTATCGGATTCGATGAGGGTGTCGCTGCGCCCAACGCGCAACGCGCAACGAAGTCTCATCGTCCGAGCAGTCGTCACCAACCACGATCTCACCGTCAGCGGACTCGACCTGACCCAACACGCTTTCGAGGCAATCGTCGATATAGCTCGCGTGATTGCAGGTCACGATGCATACCGACACGGTTGGTCTGCCCATGACGCTTACCCCTTGATCAAAATTCGCAATGCCTGCCGACTACGCGGCCCGGCGAAAAGACCGAAGCCCAATGCCACACCCAGCGCGGTCAACGCCTCTAAGCCATCTTCGATGCGGCTGGTGGAAAAAGGCAGCAGACGCCCCAGAAACCACACCGAGACCACCGCGACAAGTCCCGGGAGCAGCACATCCGGAAGCACCCAGCGCCGCGCCTCGGCACCCAGAAGCCTTGATTGAACCCACGGCACCCAGGTCAACAATGAAATGCCATCGGCCACAAAGAAGGTCGTTCCGGTACCGATCGCGCCCCAGTGTCGAGCCGTGAACCACAAGGTAGGAAGCAGTACGACGGTCGCGACAACGTTGTTCAGCAAGTGCAAGCGCAAACGACCGTGCGCAAATTGCAGATAAAACGGCAGCGACGACACGGAGACCAACGCGTAGGCCGCCGCGTAGAGGCTCAAAATCGGCGCAGCCTTAACCGTCACGATAACATTCCCCGTCCATGCATACAGGACTTGGCGCGGCATCAAGGCCAAGGTCGCGCCTGCCGCGGCGAACACGGCTGCGACGGCTTGGCTGGCAAGCCGGTAAATCGACACCAACTGCAACTGATCACATGCAGTCGCGAGCACCGCAAGGCGCGGCTGGAGCACCTGCGCCAATGGCGGAATCAAAAGGTTAAGGCCGCCTGCCGCCGTGACTGCCATCGAAAAAAAACCGTAGTCGCGCAGATCCATCCAGCGCGACAACAGCACACGGTCGAACTGCGTCAACAATACCCAGATGCCGCCGATGAGCGCCATTGAGCCGGCGACCGGTACGAGCGGCAACAACCCAGGCAAAACAGCGGTACGGGTTGCCGTCCCACAACTGACAGAACGCAGAACAAGCCTTCGGTAGACCACGATTTCGAGCAGACCGACGCAGGACTGGTGAATGAAAAATATCAACGGCGCCCCGCGCAACAAAAGCCACCAAGCTAGGACACCAACGTAGCGCAAGGTTGAAAATAGAGCTGCCAGAACATTGACTTGAGCATGACGTTCGAGGCCAATTAGCGCTTGTCGATAGAAATTTGCTTGCCAGCGTAATGTGGCAGCCAGCGCGATTCCCACGATGCAATTCGACAACACCCCTGGAGCGAGCGCGGAACCGTGAAGCCAGTGCTCGGCGATGACATGCCGCGAAAGCGCCAGCGTCGCCGCAACGGCACCGGCGAGCACGCCCAACACGCGCTCCAACCCCGCGAGCCGCTGCCCCGCGACGTCGATGGAAATCGCTTGCGCGCGAAACCGCGCCATTTCCCTCGACAGGGTCGGCGAAATACCGAGGTCGAACAATTGAACCGCCGACTGCGTAGTCAGGTAGAGCCCTACCAAGCCGAAGCCGGTGGCGCCCATCGCGGCTAGGTAAGCCGGAAGCAGGGCGATGCCGACGAGCGCCACATAACCTTGCGCAATATAACTACCCAACAAGGCCCGATGCATTGGCGACGTCATGTTTCGTCGTTATTTATAGGTGAGGTTCGTGATTTGCTCCGAGACCAACCCGATCAATAACACAAATACCGAAGCGACCAGCAACAGCAAACTCATGTTGGTAAAACGCTGCGCGACGGCGTAGGTATATAAATAGCGCCCAACCCCTAGCGCGAAAAAAATCGCGGAACACGGCAAAAATAATTTCAATGGAGAATACAATGTTGCAATCTTGAAAATAATCAGAAGGAAACGAAGGCCGTCGCGAAAAGGTCGCACATGGCTGCGACCGATGCGGCGCGCAGCAACGATGGGAACATATGACACGGCATATCCGCTGCGAAAAAACGCCATCGTGCTTGTCGTCGGGTACGAGAAACCATTCGGGAGCAGGTGCAGAAACTCTCGAAAGCGTTCGGCTCGCACGACGCGGAAGCCGCTGGTCAAGTCAGCGATGTGGTGGCCAGTCATCCAGCTGGCCAGACGGTTGTACATGGCATTGGCGACGCCGCGGCCGATGCTGGCCTGGGACCCGACGCCGCGGGCGCCAACGACCATGTCGTAGCCTTCGTCAATGCGCTGTAGCAATCGCGCAATGTCGGCCGGGTCGTGTTGGCCGTCAGCATCCATGAAAACGATAACCGCGCCGTGCGCGGCGCGCGCGCCGGTCTTGATCGCGGCGCCATTACCCATGCCATATGGGCGGTTGATGACCTGCGCGCCGGCTGCCAAAGCAACGCGCGCAGTGTCGTCGTCCGATCCGTCGTTGACCACAATAACTTCCGCTTGCGGATGTCGCGCGCGCACGCCTTCAATCACTGCGCCGATCGCGCCCTCCTCGTTCCGCGCAGGCAATACAAGCGATAATTCAACATCAGTTGCCGCCGGTTCAACGGGCGCTACCCGCTGCGACGTGAGTTGTTCCATGCTCGCTCCCGGTAGTCATCTCTGCGCCCGATTGTGCCGCAGCCAAAATCTCGCGCCGTAGGACCGCGCGCAAATGCCGCTCGCTTTGCTGATAGAAACCGACGTGCCGAAGCCAGCGCTGATGCAGCGCGGCCATGCTCCAGCCGTGGATCGCGTCGAGAGGCGAAGGGACCTCGTCGAGCAGACGCAGCGCCATCCTCCAGTGTCCGGTCGAGGCGAGTTCGGCAGCGAAGCGCAATCGCGCCCCAGGGGGCAGTTGCGGCACGCGCAGTGCGCGCAAGTCGAGTGCATACGCCTTTGCGGCGTTGCCGCTCCTGAGCGCGAGCAGCGCCTCGCGATGCAGCAGGTCGCGGTGAACTGCAGGCTCGGCAGCCGCGGGATTGCGCAGCGCGGCATCGAGCAGTCTCGCTTCGAATCCGGTGCCGAGTTCGGGGCATTGCGCCGCTGCATCGACCAGGAGGTCGAACTGGTAGAGCACCACCGGAATTCCCAACGGAGCGTCGGCAGCGGCGCGCACGATGGATGTCGGCAATCCGGGCAGCGTCGAACCTCCGGAACACGCGACGTCGGCACGGCTGATCAGCAGCACAAGGTCGCGCGGGTGCTCGCGCAACGCCGAGTCGAGCAGCCGCGCCGCCTCGGCCTGATTCCCGGTGCGGCTCCAGAATTCGGCGAGATAGAACTGAGCGCGCGGCGAATCCGGATGCTCTCGCGCCCATTGCAGTGCCTGCTGGAACGGCTCGCCCCACACCTCGGCCCGCCTTGCGGTCTGCGCAGCGAACACGGCGAGCAACGCCAGCGCGAGCCAGGAAGGCCAGCGCAGTCGACCGGCGGAGTCACGCGCGCCGCGCAATAGCCGCAGCGCCAAGGGCCAGAACATCAAGGCCGCGGGAAGATAGCTGCGATGCTCGAACACCAGTTCGAGCTGCAGCCAGGTCGATTCGATCAAGTGCCCGGCGAAGAAGAAACCGATTGCAGCGGCGGTCGCGGCGATCGAGTCGGAGCGTGCACGCCGCGCCCCCGCGGCCCACGCGAGCAGCAGCACGATTCCGAGCCAGGCGAACAGGGTGGATGCGGGCGATAGCAACCCGTGCGACACGACGAAGGCATCGTGGAACAGTCCGCCGTCGTGGGATCGCGGCAGCCATACATCGCGCAGGTAGATCCACAACACCCGACCTTCGGTCAGCAGGCGCTGCCCCGGAGTGAAGTCACGCCCTTGCGCCTGGCCGCGCAGCACCGCGGGGAAGTACGACAGCAGGTAGGCGAGCAGCATCAGCGCGGGAAGCACGATGAACACACGCCTCCAGCGAACGAAACCGGCTCCGAGCTTCGCGCGCGCGTCGCGCTGGCGGTCGAACACGGTGGCTTCGAGCACCCAGGCCAGCAGCGGCAGGAGCGCTCCGTTTTCCTTGCTCAGCGTCGCCAGCACGGTGCCCAGCCCGAGCGCCGCGCTCATCCAGAGGTAGCCCGCGCGCCGCCGGCCGCGCTGCAGCAACGCACGGCCGTGCGCGTACCCCCAGAGCCCGGCGAAGACGAAAGTCGCGGCGAGCATCGCCATGCGCTGCACCACGTACAGCGTGGTGCTGACCCAGAACGGATCCAGCAGCCACAGCCCGGCGGCGAGCAGCGCTGCCGCCGAAGCGCGCGCGCGCTCCACGCCGAGCGCGCGCCCCAGCGCGGCAAGCAGACCGGCGAGCAAAGCTCCGTTGATCAGGTGCAGCGCGACATTGGTCAGCTTGAACGCCTCGGGCGCGGCCGGCCAGTTGCGCGCGTCGAGCAGGAACGTGGCCAGCGCGACCGGGCGCCCGGTCGGCCCGGCGAAACCCGAGGTCAGGAACGCGACGACTTTCCACCAGCGATCGATCGGGCCGTATGCGCCGAGCGTCGCGAGATTCGAATAGTCGTCGAACAGGAATGCGCCGTGGCGCCCGGGCCAGTACGCGAGGAAGGCCAGAGCAAGCAGTGCGACCAGCGCGAAAGCGCGGCGAGTCCTGCTCATGACACGCCCCTCCTCACTGCGCTCGACTCCCCGAGGGAGTTGAGCGCGCCTTCGGAGCGGCCGTGCGGCGCGCTCATCGCGCGCCCTCCGCGGCGCGCCGCGCCAGCCGTGCCAGATCGCCGCGGTGCAGGCCGAAACGGTCGAGTTCGCGCATGCGTTCGATTCCGGCC
>JAJZEC010000074.1 GCA_021805825.1 Pseudomonadota bacterium | reverse complement strand
TTCACCGTGCTGAACAACGCCTCGTTGTAAGCATCCGCTCCTCGCATCTCTCGTCTCTCACCGTCGGTCGTCGCTGTCCCACATCCTCGTCGATCACGGCGCGGCGCGCCAGTATTTCAACGGCCTGCTAGAAGTCTCCAGTGCTTGCGCTGCAGATCCGCGTTCTTCTTGAGTTGCGTTTGCGCCCAGTCGGAAAATTCGCCGAAAAGTTCCCACGCGGGTCGGTCGGGAGACGCTTCAATCTGCCGATTCAACTCTTGGAACTCCGCTTCCCTGCAAGCGGTGTCGATCGGCAGTGGCCGGTATTCGCTCATTCCCCAGATGCGCCGCAAAAGCTCGCGATCCGCGTCCGTCAGCTCCTGAATCTCGAAGTTATCGGGGGCGCCGACGAGCGGCGCTGCGACCTTCTTGTAGACGCCAATCAGTATCGCGTCGGGGTTATCCTCGCGCGCCGGTGCCGGGCTCAGTGCATCAGCGATCCCATGCGGAATGCGCAACAGCTGAATTGGGTCTTCGTGAGGCAGGTAATAGATGTTGAGTGCCATTCGCGCTCCTTCGCGCGTCGTTCCTTGCATCGGATGCCGCGCCAGCCTATGCGCGGCAAACTGGATCAGGCGGCGGCGCCCCCTGAAATCGAAAGCACCTTCGCGCCAGCCTTGAGCTGGTCGAGGTAGTCGGCCCACTGCTGCATCATGCGCCGGCGCTCCTCGATGAATCGCATGCGCGCATAGGCGTTGCCCAGGCCAGATGCGTCCGGTGCCTTGTGTGCGATGTGCGTCTCGATGACTTCGGGCTTCATGCCCAAGCGCTCATGCCCGAACGTTCGCAGCAGCGCGCGCCAACCGTGGCCCGTGAGCTCGGCCTGGGTGTCGACGCCGAGGCGGCGCATCGCGGCGTTGATGGCTGCATCGCTGATCGGCTTGAGCGGTGAGCGGCCACCCGGGAACACCCAGCCACCGCGCAGGCGCTCGGTGAGAGGCTGCAGCTCGCGCAGCACCGCCACGGCCTGGGTCGACAGCGGGATCACATGGTCGATGCTGGTCTTCGTGACGCGGTAGCTCCACGCTGCGCCGTCCAGGTCGACGTCCTCCCAGCGCATCACCCGCAGTTCGCCAGGCCGGCACACCAGCAGCGGCAGCAGGCGCACCGCGGCGATCACCTGGGGCTGTCCGGTCAGCGCATCGAACATGCGCAGGATGCCGCCGACGGCAGCGGGATCGTCGGTGGGCGCGGCGTAGTGGGTATGGCGCACCGGCGGCAGAGCGCCGCGCAGCGCCGGCGTCGGATCGGCTTCGGCCCGCCCGGTGGCGATGGCGTAGCGGATCACCTGGCCGACGTTCTGCACCACGCGGTGCGCTGTGTCCAGCGAGCCGCGAGCTTCGACGCGCCGCGCCACGGCCAGCACGTCAGGCGCCTTGATCTCGGCCACCGGCCGCCGGCCCAGGTAGGGGAACACGTCGCGCTCCAGGCGCGCGATCACCTTTTCCTTGTGGCTGTCGGCCTTGCCAGCCAGGTGGCGTTCGAACCACTCGCGAGCCACCGCCTCGAGCGACTCGGCCGCGAGTTGGTGCTGGCGCAGCTTCGCCGTCTGCTTGGCCGCGCCCGGGTCGATACCGTCAGCGAGCTGCGACCTGGCGGTATCTCGGCGCTCGCGCGCGCCGGCCAGCTTCACGTCGGGGTAGACGCCCAGCGCCAGGGTCTTGCGCTTGCCGGCGAAACGGTAGTCCATGCGCCAGTAGCGGCCGCCGGCCGGCTGGATCAGCAGGTACAGACCCTTCTCGTCCGCCAGCTTGCGGGCCTTGTCGCCAGGCTTGGCGTTGCGCACGGCGGTGTCGGTCAGCGGCATGACGGTGCTCCGATCGGGCAGATACCGTCAGGGTTTGACGGTATGCCGCCGTTTGTACCGTCACCAGAGCCCGGCTGTCAACGGACGTTGCCGGACTCCAGCGGCCATGAAAAAAGCCGCAAGCCCGTGATTTCTCTTGGTCTTGCGGCCTCTGCCGGACGTTACCGGACTTGCGTCTGGTGGGTGGTACAGGGATCGAACCTGTGGCCCCTGCCGTGTGAAGGCAGTGCTCTACCGCTGAGCTAACCACCCGAGGCGAAGCTGCAATTATGCCATAGCCGGAGGCGATGCGGCAACGTGCTCCGAGCCGTCCTGCGGCGCTTCGGGCTTCCACACCGAGCGCCCCGAGCCATCCAGCGCAAGCAGGATCTGCTGGTGTTCGCGCCACTCCTGCGCGCTGGCGCGCTGCACCCGCAGCCGCAGCCCGGACAGGTCCTGCGCCGCCTCGCGCTGCGCAGCAGCCGATTCGCCGAGTTCGATGGCCAGGCTGTCCTGCCCGCGCGTGAGCCAGACATAGACCTCGGCCAGCAGTTCCGCGTCGAGCAGGGCACCGTGCAGGGTGCGCCGGGTGTTGTCCACGCCAAAGCGCTTGCACAGCGCGTCCAGGCTGTTGAACTTGCCGGGGAACTGCGCGCGCGCCAGGGCCAGGGAGTCGGTGATCCCGGCGCAATGGCTGGCAAAGGGCGGAAGTTGCAGGCGATCGAGCTCGGCGTCGAGGAAGGCCAGATCGAAGGCGGCGTTGTGGATGATCACCTCGGCGCCGCGAACGAATTCGAGCAGGTCGTCGACCACGGCCTCGAACAACGGCATGCCCGACAGGAATTCGTCGGTCAGCCCATGCACCCGCAGCGCATCGGGGTGGCTGGAACGCATCGGGTTCACGTAGCGCTGGAAGTGCCGCCCGCTGGGCCGGCGCCGCAGCAACTCCACCGCGGCCACCTCGATGATGCGGTCGCCGTCGGCCGGATCGAGGCCGGTCGTCTCGGTGTCCAGGATCACCTGCCGGGTCATTGCGCTCCCCCGAGGTCGGCGTGCGCCGTCTGCGACCCGCCCTGCACGCTGTGCACACCGCGGTTGGCCAGCGCGTCGGCGCGTTCGTTGCCGGGGTCGCCGTTGTGCCCGCGCACCCAGACCCATTGCACCTGGTGCGCGGCCGCGGCCTGCTCCAGGCGCTGCCAGAGATCGACGTTCTTCACCGGCTTGCGATCGGCCGTCTTCCAGCCGCGCGCCTTCCAGCCCGGCAACCATTCGGTCATGCCCTTGAGCACGTATTGGGAATCGGTGAACAGGCGCACACGGCAGGGACGGCGCAGCGCCTCCAGCGCGCTGATCGCAGCCCAAAGCTCCATGCGATTATTCGTCGTGGACGACTCGCCTCCGAACATCTCACGGGTTGCCGAAGCACTGCGCAGCAACACCCCCCAGCCGCCCGGCCCCGGGTTGCCCTTGCAGGCACCGTCGGTGTAGGCATCGACCTCGTTCACTCGTCCACTCCCAGTCTGTCGCGGCGATGCGCCACCGGGCGCGCGCCGCGTGCCTTGGCGGCATGCGGCTGCCAGGCCTTGCCCACCAGGCGCATCGCGCGCACGCGCTTGATCGCCACCAATACATACATGCCGCCGAGCATCGGCCACCAGCGTTCGCCGACCTGATCCATGAAGCGCCAGCGCTCCAGCCAGGCCTCGGTGCGCAGCGGCGGGCGCCAGCAGCCGTAGGCACCGGCGACGACCTCGAAACTCAGCAGGCGCAGCCAGTCGCGCACCCGGCGCGGCGAGATCAGTTCCCCGCTTTGCGGCAGATAGCCCTCGCCGCCGATGCGCGCCAGCAACTGCCTGGCCCCCCACAGGCTCAAGGCGTTGAAGCCGCTGATCACCACCTGTCCTCCGGCGACCAGCACGCGGTCGGCCTCGCGCAGGCAGGCGTAGGGGTCGCCCCCGACCTCCAGAGTGTGGGGCATGACCACCAGATCCAGGCTCTGGCTGGCAAAGGGCAGGTCGGTGAAGGCGCACACCAGCGAAGCCTGCGCGGGCGGCGGCGACGCAGCATCGGCTTCGGCGACGTCGCGCGCCAGCCAGCGGTGGGGCATGCGGTTGTGCCGCAGCGCATCCAGCCCAGGCGCCCCCAACTGCACGGCGTGGAAGCCGAAAATGTCGACCACCATGCGATCGAGCTGGGCCTGTTGCCAGGCCAGCGCAGCATGCCCGCCCGCGGTCTGCAGCCACTGGTCCAGCCTTATACTCGGGCGCAAATCGGGGGTTTCATGCATATTCTCGCGCTGCCGGCCTTTCGGGACAACTACATCTGGATGATCCACGATACGCGCAGCGCGCTGGTTGTCGACCCGGGCGACGCCGCCGTGGTCACAGCCGCCTGCGCTGCAGGCGGCGCGCAGCCGCAGGGCCTGCGGCTCGCCGGCATTCTAGTCACCCACCATCATCCCGATCACACCGGAGGCATTGCGGCGTTGCTGCGGCAAACGCCGGTTCCGGTATGGGGCCCGCAGGCCGAGGATATCGGCGGCGTATCGCAATCCGTGCGCGGCGGCGACACGGTGCATGTGCCCGCGCTCGGTCTGGACTGGCATGTGCTCGACGTGCCCGGGCACACCCTGGGGCATATCGCCTTCCACTGCGCCAGCCTGGGCGTGCTGCTGTGCGGCGATACCCTGTTCTCCGCGGGTTGCGGGCGCCTGTTCGAAGGCACGGCCGAGCAGATGCTGCAGTCGCTGGATCGACTCGCGGCACTGCCCGCGCATACCCAGGTGCTGTGCGCGCATGAATACACCCTGGGCAATCTACAATTCGCGCGCAGCGTGGATGCGGACAATGCCCGGATCGAGGCCTACCAGGCCTGGTGCGCGCGGCAGCGCGCAAGCGGCATGCCGACGCTGCCGAGCACCATCGGGCGCGAGCTCGAGGTGAACCCGTTCCTGCGCTGCGAGCAGCCAGGCATCCTGGCGCAGCTGCAGCAGCATTTCGGCAGGATGCCGGCCGACCGGGTCGAGACCTTCGCGATGCTGCGGCAGTGGAAGAACGATTTTTGACAACCATCGAGCAGCCGCTCGGGGCCGACAGGCCCGCAGCAAGGAAGAATCGAGGATGCAGTTGGTGCGTGCGATGAAGTGGTGGGCCCTGGCCGCGGCGGCCGTTCTGGCTGCCGGGTGCGCAGCCACTCCGCACGCCCCGCCAACGGCCGCCGTCGGTTTGCCCGCGCAGGCCACGGCCAGCGCACCTGTGTCGGCGGCCTCGGTGCCGGCCGCGACGTCGAGCGCGCCGACCACGGCGGCCAGTGCGCCGAGCGCGGCCGCCAGTGCAGCGGCAACTCCGGCGCACTATGCCGACATCTGGCAGCGCATCCGCGCCGGCTTCGGCATTGCCGACATGCAGGGGCCGCAGATGCAGCCCTATGTGCAGCAGGCGGTGCACTGGTATGCGACCCGCCCCGACTACGTGGCGCGCATGACCGAGCGCTCGCGCAAGTACCTGTACTACATCGTGCAGGAGGTGCAGCGACGCGACATGCCCACCGAACTGGCGCTGCTGCCCTTCATCGAGAGCGCCTTCAATCCCGATGCGCTGTCCTGCGCCCACGCGGCGGGAATGTGGCAGTTCATACCCAGCACCGGCCGGCATTTCAACCTGCAGCAGACCCTGTTCCAGGACGGCCGGCGCGACGTCATGGCGTCGACCCGCGCCGCGCTCGACTACCTGGGCAAGCTGCACGCGATGTTCGGCAGCTGGAAACTCGCGCTGGCGGCCTACAACTGGGGCGAGGGCGGGCTGCAGCATGCGATCGCCTACAACCAGGCCCACGGCCGCCCGGTCGATTACGCGGATCTGCCGATGCCGCTGCAGACCCGCAACTACTTCCCGAGGCTGCAGGCGGTGAAGGACATCATCGAGGATCCGCAGCGCTACGGCATCACCCTGCCTGACATCCCGAACCGCCCGTATTTCCAGGCGGTTGCCATCCACCGCGACCTCGACGTCGCGCAGGCCGCGCGCATGGCGGGCATCACGGTCGAGCAGTTCCGCTCGCTCAATCCGGCCTTCAACAAGCCACTGATCGTTGCCGCGACCCATCCGCGCATCCTGCTGCCCTACGACAATGCCGCGGCCTTCGAACAGGCCATGGCCGCGCATCCCGGGCCCCTGGCGCGCTGGACCGCAGTGCGCGTGCACCGCACCTCCACCCCGGCGGCCCTGGCTCGGCGCCTGCATCTGGCCGAGGGAACGCTGCGCGACGTCAACGGCATCCCGCGCCGCACGCTGATCAAGGCAGGCTCGACGGTGCTCGTGCCCCGCCCTCCGCACGATGACCACAATGTCAGCAAGCACCTGGCCGAGCATGCGGTGCTGGCGCTCGCGCCCGACCTTCCGCCGCTGCGCCGCCTGCGCGTGTTCGCGGGCTCGCACGACACCCCGTGGAGCGTGGCACGGCGCTACGGAGTCAGCGCCTGGGACGTGGCGCACTGGAACCACGTGCGCGAGGACGCGCGCCTGCGCCCGCATGCAGAACTGGTGGTCTACACCCGCAGGCCGCCGCCGCGGCCCGCGCCGCGGCTGCTGGTGGAGCGCAGACGCGCACAGGAACTGCGAGTGGCCGAGCTGCGCCGCGCGCACGCGCAGGCCCTGCACCTGCTGGAGCTGCGTCGCGCCCACGCGCACGCCTTGTATCTGCTGCAGCTGCGACGTGCGCATGAGCGCGCACTGCACCTGGCCGAGCTGCGCCGTGCCCACGAGCACGCCCTGCACGTGGCCGAACTGCGCCGCGCGCACGAGCGCGCCCTGCTGGCCGAACGCAAGCGCGCCTCCAGCCAGGGCCCGCAACTGCCCGGCGGGGCTGCGCACGACATCCGCGTCGCCGAGCGTTGACGCCTGCTGGCGCGCTGCCCGCGCGCCGTCGAAGCTGCCATGCATCCGCAAGTCCACGACTATCTCCTCGAGCTGCAGTCGCGCATCCTGGCCGCCCTCGAGCAGGCCGACGGCCACGTCTTTCGCCGCGACGCATGGACGCGCCCCGCGGGAGGCCGCCTGGAGGGCGAGGGCCTGAGCAGCGTGCTCGAGGAGGGCGCGCTGTTCGAGCGCGCGGGCTGCAATTTCTCGTTGGTGCGCGGATCCAACCTGCCGCCATCGGCCACCCAGGCGCGCCCGGAACTGGCCGGAGCGCCCTTCAGCGCGATGGGGGTCTCGCTGGTGCTGCATCCGCGCAACCCCTACGTTCCGACCGTGCACCTCAACGTGCGCCTGCTCAGCGTGCAGCCGCCGGGCCGGCAGCCCCTGAGCTGGTTCGGCGGCGGCATGGATCTGACGCCCTACTACGGATTCGAAGAGGATGCGGTGCATTTCCACCGCAGTTGCAGGCAGGCGCTGGACGCCCTCGACCCGGCGTACTACCCCCGCTTCAAGGCCTGGTGCGACGAGTATTTCTTCCTGAAGCACCGCAACGAGGCTCGCGGCATCGGCGGCATTTTCTTCGACGACTTCCAGGGTTCCGGCTTCGCAGAGGGCTTCGCGCTGATGCGCGCCACCGGCGACGCCTTCCTGGGCGCCTATCTGCCGATCGTGCAGCGCCGGCGCACGCAGGGCTACGGCGAGCGCGAGCGCGCGTTCCAGGCATTGCGCCGCGGGCGCTACGTGGAATTCAACCTGGTATGGGATCGCGGAACCCTGTTCGGGCTGCAGTCGGGCGGGCGCACCGAGTCGATCCTGATGTCGATGCCCCCGCAAGTGGCGTGGCGCTACGACTGGCAGCCCGAGCCGGGCAGCGCCGAGGCCGCGCTGTACGAGCGTTTCCTGCCCGTGCGCGACTGGGCCGCGGAGCCTTGAGCCGATGGCGCGCATCGGCCTTCTCGGCGGAAGCTTCGACCCGATCCACTGCGCCCACCTCGATCTGGCGCGCTGCGCGGCTGCGCAACTGGGTCTGCAGCAGGTGTGGCTGATTCCGGCAGCGCGACCCTGGCAGCGCGCCAGCCTGGGCGCATCCCCGGCAGCGCGCGCCGACATGGTGCGCCTGGCCGCTGCCGGGAACCCCGGCCTGCGGGTGCTGGATCTGGAACTGCGACGCGCAGGCCCCACCTTTACGATCGACACCCTGCGCGCGCTGTGCGCGAAGCCGCCAGAGCACGCCTTCGTGCTGCTGCTCGGAGGCGACCAACTGGGCAATTTCAGCACCTGGAAGGATTGGGAGCAGATCGCGGCGCTCGTCGATCTTGCGGTCGCTCCCCGCCCGGGGCACGCGCTGCAGGCCCCGCCGGACTTGCTGCGTGTGCTGCAGGCGTCGGGGCATGCGCTGCTGCGCGTGGACATGCCCCTGGCCGATGTGTCGGCCACGCAGGTGCGCGAACGCGCCGCGCAAGGTCTGTCGCTGCGCGGCCTCGTGCCCGAGGCTGTGGCAGACTATATTCAACGACATCAACTCTACCGGAACCCTCCCCCTCCGAATGGACATCCGTAAGCTGCAACGCACCATCGTCGACGCCCTGGAAGACGTGAAGGCCCAGGACGTGCAGGTGTTCAACACCGAAGCCCTGACCAGCCTGTTCGACCGCGTGATCATCGCCAGCGGCAACTCCAACCGGCAGACCCGCGCGCTGGCGGCCAGCGTGCGCGACAAGGTTCGCGAAGCCGGTGGCGTGGTGAAGAACCCCGAGGGCGCCGAGAGCGGGGAGTGGGTGCTGGTGGACTGCGGCGATGCCGTGGTGCACATCATGCAACCGGCCATCCGCGCCTACTACAAGCTCGAAGACATCTGGGGCGGCAAGGGGGTGCACCTGAAGGCGCGCCAGCCGACGGCTCCGCAAGGCGCCGACAAGCCGACGGCACGCAAGGTCGCGAGGCCGGCGGGCGCATCGGCTGCGGCGAAGAAGGCGGCTCCCGCGGGCAAGGCCAGGACTGCGGCGAAGAAGACCACGCCATCGGCGAAGGCCACGTCTGCCGGCACATCCCGCCCCGTGGCGCGCAAGACCGCTCCGGCCGGCACCACGACGCGCGGCCCGGACGCCCCCCCGCGGCGCGCCCGGCGCGCGGCGGCCGACTAGTCCACGAACGGGCGACGCGGAGAAGGCCGAGGTGAAATTCTGGCTGGTCGCGGTCGGCCAGCGCATGCCGGGCTGGGTCACGACCGCTTACGAGGACTATGCGCGCCGCATGCCCGCGCAGACGCCGCTGCAACTGCGCGAGTTGCGCGCGGAAAGCCGCGGCGCGGGACTGGATACGGACAGCGTGCTGCAACGCGAGGCGCAGCGCATCGAGGATGCGCTGCCGGCGCAGGCGCTGCGGGTCGTGCTCGATGAGCGCGGCCGGCGCATGGACACCCTGCAACTGGCCGAGGCCATGCGCGACTGGCGCCGCATGGGGCGCGATGTGGCTTTCGTCATCGGGGGCGCGGACGGCCTGGCGCAGCGCATCAAGGATTCCGCCGGCCTGCTGCTGCGGCTGTCGGATCTGACGCTGCCGCACGGCCTGGCGCGGGTGCTGCTGGCCGAGCAGATCTACCGCGCCCACAGCGTGCTCAGCGGGCACCCCTACCACCGAGGCGGCTGAGCCGGAAGGCAGGCAGGCAAAGCCCACCCCTGCGGGCTCCTCGTCAGCCCCCCGACGCGGTGTCCTCCAGCTCCTGCCAGCGTTGCAGCGCAGCGTCCAGTTCCTGCTCGATGGCCGTGAAGCGCGCGCGCATGGTCGCCACTTCCTGCGGGGCATCGCGGTACAGCGCCGGATCGGCCAGCTGCGCGGTCAGGCGCGTCTGCTCGGCCTCGAGGGCGTCGATGCGCTCGGGCAGTTGCTGCAGTTCCCGCTGCTCCTTGTAGCCCAGCTTGCGCCGCGCCGGCGGCGCGTCGACCGCGGCGCGCGCCGCGCGCGG
>JAJZEC010000073.1 GCA_021805825.1 Pseudomonadota bacterium | reverse complement strand
GCGACGCGCGACGGCGGCGCCCAGCAGCGCGCCCTGCAGGCCGCGCTGGCCGCCGCGCGCGCGGTGGTGCAACGCGGCGACATCCGCGCCGTGGTCGCCGGCCAGGTGCTGACGCGCTCCGTCGAGGTCGGCGATACCGTGACCCCCGGCCAGTTGCTGTTCACCCTGGCGCGCGCCGGGGACACCGAGATCTCCCTGCCGGTGGACGAGCAGAACCTGCAGTACCTGCAACTGGGCCAGCGCGCCACCTGCACGACCGACGCCTTTCCCCAGCGCAGCTTCCCGGCCCGCCTGGTGTTCATCGCCCCGGCGGTCAGCACCAGCAGCGGCACCATCGAACTGCGGCTGCTGGTGCCCGCGCCGCCAGGCTGGCTGCGCCAGGACATGACCACCTCCTGCGACGTGGTCACCGCCAGCCTGCCGCAGGCCCTGGTGGTGCCCAACGATGCGCTGCATGCCCTGCGGGGCACGCAGGCGCAGGTGCTGGTGCTGCGCGACGGCAAGGCGCGTGCGCAGACCGTGCGCCTGGGGCTGCGTGGCATGGTCGCCAGCCAGGTCGTGCAGGGGCTGCAACCCGGACAGATCGTGCTGAGCAGCGCCACGGTGCACGCCGGACAGAGGGTGCGCGCCGCCCTGCAGCCGCTGCCGACGACGGGCTCCGCGGACTCCGCCGCGGACACGCAACAGTAGCCGCGAAGCGCCAGGGACGCGGGCGGCATGGCTCTGTCATGGAACATCGCGCTGCGCTTCCTGCGCGACGGCAAGGCGCAGACCCTGCTGATCATCGGCGGGGTGGCGGTGGGCGCGGCCGTGGTGGTGTTCATCACCGCGCTGGTCGACGGCCTGCAGGCGAACATCGTGCAACGCACCCTCGGCACCCAGCCGCATATCGTGGTCTCGGCGCCCGACCTCGTCCCCCTCGCGCCTCCGGCGCCGGCGGGCAGCGTCGACCTGCGCAGCACCGACGCCAGGCCGCAGCGCCTGCGCTCGATCAACAACTGGCCCGGCATGCTGCGCGCGCTGCAGAGCCTGGGCGGTGTGCGCGCGGCGTCGCCGATGGTCAGCGGGCCGGCCTTCGCGCAACGCGGCACCGCGGTGCGCGCGATCGCCGTGCTGGGCATCATCCCCCGCCGCTACGTGCGGGTGATCCCGCTGGATCACGACATCGTGCGGGGGCGCCTCGCGGTGGGCGCCAGCCAGGTGCTGGTCGGCGTGCGCCTGGCCCAGGATTTCGGGCTGCGCATCGGCGACAAACTGCGCGTGCAGGGGGCCTCCGGCGGCTCGCAGGTGTTCGATGTGGCGGGAATCTTCAGCCTGGGCATGCGCGACCTCGACGAACGCTATGTGTACATGGGGCTCAAGCCCGCGCAGTCGCTGCTCGGCCTGCCTGGCGGGGTGACGGAGATCGATCTCACGGTGCAGCGCATCTTCGACGCCCAGGCGCTGGCCACGCGCATCGCCGCCCTCACCGGGCTGAAAGCCGAGAGCTGGATGAGTACCAATGCCCAGTTGCTCAACGCCCTGCGCTCGCAGTCGCTTTCGACGGCGCTGATCCGCTTCTTCGTCGCGCTGTCGGTGGCCTTCGGCATCGCCAGCGTGCTCGCCGTCAGCGTGGTGCAGCGCACCCGGGAGATCGGCATCCTGCGGGCCATGGGCGCCACGCGCGGACGCATCCTGGCCGTGTTCCTGTATGAGGGCGCGGCGGTCGGCTTCGCCGGCTCGACGCTCGGCGCCGCGGTCGGGGCCGGGATGGTCTGGGTGTTCAATCACTACGGGCCCGGGCTGTTCTACGTGCCGGTGCCGCCGACGCTGGTGGTCGAGGCCGTGGGGCTGGCCACGCTGGCCGGCGTCGCGGCGGCAGCCTTGCCCGCGCTGCGCGCCGCGCGCCTGGATCCGGTGGTCGCGATCCGCTATGTCTGAGGCCCCGCCGGAAGAGCAGGACGTGCTGCGGCTGCAGCAGCTGCGCAAGTCCTACCAGGTCGGCACGCCGCTGCAGGTGGAGGTGCTGCACGGCATCGACTTCCGGCTCGCGCGCGGCGAGTTCACCGCCCTCGTCGGCCCCAGCGGGTCGGGCAAGACGACCCTGCTCAACCTGATCGGCCTGCTCGACACCCCCACCGACGGGGAACTGTTCCTGCTCGGCAGGCCCACGCGCGCGCTCGACGACCGCGAACGCACCGCGCTGCGCGGGCGATCGATCGGCTTCGTGTTCCAGTTCCACCACCTGATCCAGGCCTTCGACGTTCTCGACAACGTGCTGATGCCGGCGCTGGTCCAGGGGCAGCGGCGCAGCCGCGCGCTCGAACAGCAGGCGCTGCAGCTGCTCGAGGCCGTAGGACTGCAGGCGCATGCGCGCAAGCGGCCTGGCGAGCTGTCCGGCGGCCAGCAGCAGCGCGTGGCCATCGCGCGCGCCTTGCTCACCCGGCCGCCGCTGGTGCTGGCCGACGAACCCACCGGCAACCTGGACACCCACAGCGCCAACGACGTGTTCTCGCTGCTGCGCAGCTTCAACGCCAGTTTCGGCTGCGCGGTGCTCGTGGTCACCCACGATCCGCGGCTGGCGCATCGCTGCGACCGCATCGTCGATCTGGTCGACGGCCGCCTGGTCGGCGACACCCGCGCGCCGGCGCAATGACCCGCACGCGGCCGCATGCACGCCACGCCTGTTGCGTCGTATGCTTGCAGAAGTAACGGGAAACGCGACGATGAACAGCATCGACATCGAAGTCCTCCGCACCGCGCTGCAATGGCAGCAGCGCGGCCACCGCGTGGTGCTGGGCACGGTGGTGCGTACCTGGGGCTCGGCGCCCCGTCCCCCGGGCTCGCTGATGGTCATCCGGGACGACGGCCAGGTCGCGGGCTCGGTGTCCGGTGGCTGCATCGAGGACGATCTCATCGACCGCGTGGCCTCGGGGGAACTCGCGCTGCACCGGCCGCAATCCACGATCTACGGCCAGACCGCGGAGGAAGTCCGCCGCTTCGGTCTGCCCTGCGGCGGCAGCGTGCAGGTCGTGCTGGAACCCCTGGGCGCCTCCAGCGCGCTGGAGGAACTGCTGCGGCGCATCGAAAGCTCGGAGCGGGTGCTGCGCAGCCTGGACATGGCCAGCGGCGCGGTACGCCTGGAGCGCGCGCGCGGCGGCGAGGGCCTGCATTTCGACGACCAGGTGCTGCGAACCGTGCACGGTCCGCAGCTGCGTCTGCTGATCATCGGCGGCGGCCAGCTGTCGCGCTACCTGGCGTCGATGGCGGTGATGCTCGACTACCGGGTCACGGTGTGCGAGCCGCGCAGCGAATACCACGAGGGCTGGGACGGCCTGCCCGGAGTGACGCTGTCCACCCGCATGCCCGACGACGAGGTGCTGGCGATGCAGCCGGATCCGGCCACCGCCGTGGTGGCGCTGACCCACGACCCCAAGCTCGACGACCTGGCGCTGATGGAAGCGCTGCGTACCCCGGCCTTCTATGTCGGCGCGCTGGGCTCGCGGCAGAACAACGCCCGCCGGCGCGAGCGCCTGCTGCAATTCGACGTCAGCCAGGAGCAGGCAAGCCGCCTGCACGGCCCGGTGGGTCTGCGCCTGGGCGGCCTGACACCGCCGGAAATCGCCGTCAGCATCCTGGCCGAAATGACCGCGGTGCGCCGCGGCACCGACCTCGCGCAACCGCTGACCGACTGGAGCCAGTCGGCCTCGGTGTGCCTGATGGCCTGAGGGCGCACGGCAACGCGCCGGCGGCACCTCAGGCCAGCGCTACTCCCGACGGCGCGGCACCTGCTGCGAGCAGCGCCCCGCTGGTGCGGTGGCTGTGCGCATCGACCAGGATCATCGCGCCGCCGACGCGGTTGTCGGCATAGTCGGTCAGCGCAAGCGCGGCCTGCGCCTGTACCCGTACGTAGCCGATGTCGTTGGCCGCCAGCGCCTCGCAGGGTTCGCGCTGCAGGCTGTCGATGTCCAGGCGGGCGTGCATGCCGACGATGCGCGCCGGCACCCAGGCATGACCATGCCGCAGCCAGTACTTGCGTCCGAGCACCGCGGGCTCATGATCCAGCCAGGCCAGCGTGGCATCGAACTCCTGCGCCGGGGCCAGATCCGCGGCGGCATCGACGATCCAGTCGCCGCGTGAGACGTCGAGCGGACGGTCGAGCAGCAGCCCGGCCGACACGCCGCTGGCGCAGCGCGCGCTGCGCGTTCCGGCGCGCCAGACCTCGAGCACGCGCGCCATCTGCCCGCCCGGATGCACGCGCACGAGGTCGCCCTCGGCGACCGTGCCGCGGGCCACGCGCCCCCACAGCACGCGCTGCGGCTGGCCGTCGGCATCGCGACCACGCGCCACGTACTGCACCGGCAGCAGCAGCGATCCGTCGGCGGCGGCCTCGCCGGCCGGCAGGCTCTCGAGCAACTGCAGCAGGGTCGGGCCCTGCCACCACGGCCAGGCGCGTGCCGGATCGACGACGTTGTCGCCGCGCAGCGCCGAGATCGGCAGCACCGCTGCGGGCGCGATGCCGGCCTCGCGGGCGAATTCCAGCAAGGCCAGGCGCACGCCCTCGAACACCGCCTCGGGCTGTTCGACGGCGTCGAGCTTGTTGACCACGAACACCAGCGAACGCACGCGCAGCAACTGGGCGAGCAGGGCGTGGCGGCGGGTCTGCGGCAGCAGCCGCGGAGCCTGCCGCGAGCCGCCCAGCCGGGTTGCGTCGACGAGCACCAGCACGCAGTCGCTGCCGGCCGCCGCAGTCACCATGTTGCGGGTGTACTGCTCGTGGCCGGGCGCGTCGGCGATGATGAACTTGCGTCGCGTGCTGGCGAAGTAGCGATGGGCGACGTCGATGGTGATGCCCTGCTCGCGCTCGGCCTCCAGGCCATCGGTCAGTTGGGCCAGCAGGTTCGGGTCGCTGCCATGGGCCACGGCGTCGAGCTGGTCGGCGAGCAGCGCGCGGGCATCGAGCAGCAGGCGCCCGATGAGGGTGCTCTTGCCGTCGTCGACGCTGCCGGCGCTGACGAAGCGCAGCGGCGCGAGCGACGCGGAATCTGAGAGTGCATGCGTCATCAGAAATACCCCTGCAGCTTTCGCTGCTCCATCGCGGCACGGCTGCCACGGTCATCCAGCCTGGTGGCGCCCCGCTCGCTGTGGGTCGCGCCCAGGGTCTCGACCACCACTTCACCGGCGTCGACGGCTCCACTGGGCACCGGGCAGGTGCAGCTCATGTCGCCCACGGTGCGGAAGCGCACCGGCATGCGCCGAACCTCCTCGCCGGCGCGCGGCGGAGTCAGCGGGGTGACCGGCACCAGCAGGTCGCCGCGCGCCACCACCTCGCGCTCGTGGCTGTAGTACAGCGACGGCAAGGCGATGCCTTCGCGCGCGATGTACAGCCAGACGTCGAGCTCGGTCCAGTTGCTGATCGGAAAGGCGCGGAAATGCTCGCCGGGGCGCAGCCGGGTGTTGAACAGCGACCACAGTTCCGCACGCTGCTCCTTGGGCAGCCACTGCCCGAAGGCGTCGCGGTGGCTGAAGATGCGCTCCTTGGCGCGCGCCTTGTCCTCGTCGCGTCGCGCCCCGCCGACCAGGCAGTCGAGCGCGTGCTGCTCGATGGCTTCCAGCAGCGCCACGCTCTGGTGGGCATTGCGCGATTCGTGCTCATGCCGCAGGCGCACGCTGCCGCGGCGGATGCAGTCATCCAGATGGGCGACGAGCAGGCGGTCGCCGTGGCGAGCGACCTCGCGGTCGCGGAATTCCAGCACCTCGGGAAAATTGTGACCGGTGTCCACGTGCAGCAGAGGCAGGGGCAACTCGCCCTCGAATCCATCGCCCGCGCGACGGCAGAAGGCCTTGCGCGCCAGGTGCAGCACGACACAGGAGTCCTTGCCGCCGGAGTAGAGCAGCGCCGGGCGTTCGAAGGCGGCGACCACCTCCCGCAGGATGAACATGGCCTCTTCCTCGAGGGCGTCGAGATGCCGCTGATCGACGACTTGCCTCGGCTCCAGGGTTTGCGGCAGGGCGCTCATGCTCGTTCCTCCTGGGCTGCGCGTACATGCACATGCAGGCCGCACTCCTTGGCGCCACCGCCTTCCCACCACCAGCGCCCGGCGCGCAGATCCTCGCCGGGGGTGACGGCGCGCGTGCACGGTGCGCAGCCGATGCTGGGGAAGAAGCGATCGTGCAGCTCGTTGTAGGGCACTTCGAAATCGGCCACGTACTGCCAGACGTCGCCCAGGCTCCAGTCGAACAGGGGGCTGTATTTCCACCGCCCATCCACGCCCTGCTCCTGGGCCTGCAGCGTGCCGCGACCGGCCGACTGCTCGCGCCGCAGGCCGGTCAGCCAGGCGCTGCGCCCGGCCAGCAGACGCTGCAGCGGCTCGACCTTGCGCAGTGCGCAGCAGGCCTGGCGCAGCGGCACGCTGCGGTACATCGCATCGCCGCCATGTTCGGCGACGAAACCCTGCAGATCCCGCTCGGAGGCGCGCCAGACCTCGACGGCGATGCCGTAGTGCGCCTGCAGGCGCTGCAGCAGATCCAGGGTCTCCGGATGCAGCATCCCGGTGTCGATCATGGCCACCGGAACGGGCAGATCGTGTCGGCGCAACAGGTCGGTGAGCACCATGTCCTCGACGCCCAGGCTGCTCGCCTGCACGATGCGGCCAGCATGCTGCTGCGCGGCCTGCCGCAAGCGGCGTACCGCGGCGTCCAGGCGCGCGCCGTACTGCGGGCTGCCACGCGCGTGGCGGACGACCGCGCTCGCGGGCTCGTGGTCGTGGTGGGCGGGCGTGATCGCCGAAGCGGTGGGTGGCATGGAGCGGCCTCGTGTGCAACGCAACAGGAACGAGGTGCCATGCTAGGCAGGCCGCTGCCGCCGGCCAACGACAATCTGGTGATACCGACGGTGGGCGCCGGTTATAAGGGGACTTCGGCCGCCTCGCGGCGGGGGCTCAGTGGCGGCCGCCGAGAATGTCGCGATCGCGCTGCTGCACGTAGCGCACGATGGCCTGGTCGAACGCGAAGGACTTGTCGGTGAATGCCAGGCCCACCGGCAGCAGCGACTGGCCATTGGGAAGCAGCACGGCCTCGTCGACGTGGCGGATGCTCGCCGCGGTCTGCAGTTCGACCCCCTTGAGCTCGAAGCGCAGCTCCGACAGGTTCTCCCCGGGGCGCAAGGCGTAGCCATCCTGCGGCGGCGGCACCAGCACCCGCATGCCGCCGGCGCTGAGATCCTGGCAGCGGCCCTGCAGTTGGGCCGCGCCCTCGCGCACGAGCAGTACCGAGCGCACGTCGCCGCGGCCCACCGGCACCCGGAAATATTCGCGCCGCTGCAGGTAATACACCCTCAGCGGAAGCTCGGCCGACAGGGCCGGGCGATCGTTCCAATGCGCGCGTTCGACCTCCTGCAGCTCGAAGCCCACCTGGATGCCTTCGTGGCGCGACACCACGCGCAGTGGCTGCTCCCCGTCCCAGTGCGCGCCCTCGACGGGCGGCGGGATGTCGAACAGCAGCAACTCCTCCTCCTCATCGACCTCGAGCAGGATCGAAGGCAGCGGCTGTACGGAACCTTCGGGGTACAGGTCGATGCGCTCGCGGCGCGCGCAAAGGTCGTGCAGCACGGAAAGCGCGCGCTTGCGCGCGGTCAGCCGATGCTTCTCGGCGAACAAGGCTTCGAGCAGGTTGTGCATGCGCGGCGGGGTGTAACGGGTTGCAGCCCCACAGTGTACGAAGCCGGTGGCCGCGCGCGCGCAGGATTCGTGGCAGACTGTCGCTGCGGTTCCTCATCGATGGCAAGGAGATGCAGCACATGCAGCAGGAAATACGTCGCTCGTCAGCGCGGGGCCACGCCAGCCACGGCTGGCTGGAGTCCTACCACAGCTTCAGCTTCGCCTCGTACTACGACCCACGCCACATTGCCTTCGGGCCGCTGCGCGTGATCAACGAGGACCGCGTGCAACCCGGGACGGGCTTCGGCGAGCATGGGCACCGCGACATGGAGATCATCAGCTACGTGCTCGCCGGCGAGCTCGCGCACAAGGACTCGCTGGGCAACGGCTCGACCCTGCGTGCCGGAGACGTGCAGCGCATGAGCGCCGGCACCGGGGTACAGCACAGCGAATTCAACCCTTCGCCGACGCAGCCGGTGCACTTCCTGCAGATCTGGATCCAGCCGGACACCCTCGCGCTGCCGCCGAGCTATGAGCAGCGCCATTACTCCCGGCAGCAGCGGCGCGCCAGGCTGTGCCGCATCGTCGACGGCCAGGGGCGCGATGGCGCGCTGCGCATGCATCAGGACGCCAGCCTGCACGCCGGGCTGTTCGACTCCGGCGAGGGCGACGACCTGGCGCTGGCGCCGGGTCGCCTGGCCTACGTGCATCTGGTGCGCGGCCGGATGCAGGTCAACGGCGTCGAGCTGGAGGGCGGCGACGCGCTGAAACTGCGGCACGCCGCGAACCTGGCACTGCGCGCCACCGCGGAATCCGAGGTGCTGGTGTTCGATCTCCCCGGCGCAGGCGAGCCCTGAGCGGCAGCCAGGCCCGGTGGGCCTGCTGCCCTCCGCTCAGGTGGCAAAACGGGTCAGCAGCAGCACGGCCAGCACCGCGAACACGATGCCGGCGCGGTTGAGGCGGTTCGTCGGCTCGCGCAGCCAGACCATGCCGAGCAGGGTGCTGAGCGCGACCACGCCCAGGTTCACGCCGGCGAACACCACGGCCGGGCTGGCGCTGAGGCTCAGGTGGGCGCGGATGTAGCAATCGATGTTGGCGAAGTTGAGCAGCCCCAGCACCACCCCGCCTCCGAGGCTGCGCAGATCCGGGCGCAGGCCGCGCGCGGTGCGCACCAGCAGCGCCACCAGCATGCAGACGAAGGCGAGCACGAAGCTGCTCTGCAGCGCCGCGCCGAAGTCGGCGCCGCGCTGCGCCAGCAACTTGAACAACACATCGACCAGCGCGTAGCCGCCCCAGACGGCCAGCAGCCAGACGGCGGACCCACGCCCACGCAGCGGGCCGGGCGGGCGCGCCAGCATGCCCAGCATGCCCAGCAGTCCCAGCGCGAGCGCGACGAACTGCCAGCGGCCGGCGCGCTGGCCGAACAGCGTGAAGGCGGCCAGCAGCGAGAGAACCAGCGACAGGCGCTGCGCGGTATCGGCACGCACGATGCCCGCCGTCTGCACCGCGCGCCCCATGACAACGAACAGCGCCGGCAACACCAGTCCGAGCGCCAGCACCAGCTCCCACGGCAGCGCACCCAGCGTGCGGGCATCGATGCGCGGATGCAGCAGCAGCAGGCACAGCAGGCTGGCGGTGGCATAGTTCCACAACACCATCTGCCCCAGATCCATGCGCCACGACGGCGCCTGCCTCAGCCACAGAGACACGGCGACGCTGAACAATACCGCGAGGGCAACGTAGTGCATGGTGGGCGAGACTGCGTCCTGGCGCCTGGATGCCGCACAAGCGGCGCGCCCGGGGCGTGAAGCCCTGACGACCTTGGCGGAGCCTTGTCCCCGGGGTGCGCTTGGCGGAGAGAGGGGGATCTTAGCTGATGTCGCTCGCCGTTGCCTTACGTTGCGTTTCCCTTTGAACATCAATGGGTTGCAATGATTCGTCGTTGCACGCTGTCGCTTGCCATCACCCGAGGTTGCGATCAAACTTGCTGACAGTTTTGATGACACCGCGAGGCGGGAGCAGACGTGGCCCCCGATGGCCACCCAAACTCCCCCACCTTTGGCCACCTAAATTCCCCCACCCTGGCCACGGCGCGATGACGCGCTGACAGGCCGGCGAGCACGCCGGCGGCCAGAGGTCTGGCAGGACGTTAC
>JAJZEC010000072.1 GCA_021805825.1 Pseudomonadota bacterium | reverse complement strand
GTGCGGTAGAAGGCTTCAAGCCCGGCATGGCGGAACGTCCGAATCATGGGCCGATTGTAGCGTGTCGCGTAACACCTATCAATGCATGGGAACGGAACTCGCCACGACCCGCAGGTGCGATTCGTCCTCGGCCGGTGCCGTAAACGCGATGCCAGCCTGCTCCAGCATCCATGCCTCGATGCGCTCATGGTGAACCCGCAGCAAGTCCAGCGGGCGGCGCTTGTAGTGCTTTTCCGCCGTGGCGCTGGGCTTGTGGCCTTGAATCTGCGCCACCACGCCGGCCGGGATTTCCAGCCACTCGGTCAGGCTGGCGAAACTGCGGCGCAGGCCGTGCAAGGTCAGGCCCTCGATGCCGGCGGCAGCGCACGCTTCGCCGTGGTACTTGTTCGGAGTCGCCATGCGGCCGCCGGATTTCTCGGCCTTGATGCTCGAGGCGAACACCCAGCCCTTGCCGCGCGGCAACGGGTTCAGCAGGTGCCAAACATAGGGGGTCAGCGGAATGACGCGCTCGCCTTCCACCTTGTCCCGGATGGTCAGGCCTCGCCATTTGGTGTTTACGTCCTCCCAGCGGATTTCCAGCACCTCGCCGGGGCGCGCGCCGGTCAACAACATGACTTGCAGCGCGGCGGCGGCGGTCTTGTTCCTGAGCGCCTGCACGGCCTTAAACCAGGCTTTCAGTTGCTCGCGGGTCAGCACATCGGATTTCACCGCGGGCTTGCCCAGCGCCTCGCGGGCGCGGCGTGTCTTGGCCGGGTTGTGCGCCGGCACGATGGCCGAATACTGCGGGTGTTCACCGCACCAGTTCAGGAAGGCAGCCAACATGCGCCAGGACAGCCGGGCCGATGTGGGCCGCGTGTTGCCCTCGGCTGCCGCCCACTGCTCGATAGTGGGGGCGTCCAGGCTCGCCAGCGGCAACGGCATCAGCGCGGCCAGCGGGCCGGGCTTGGTCTTGGCGGGCTTCTTGCTGCGCCGCTTGAAGTCCAGGCCCGCCGCGCGGGCCTTGACCAAGTGTTCCAGGTAGTGCCGGTCGCCCCAGTGCGGGCGGCGGTCGGCAAGGTATGCGGCCCAGGCATCGGCCACGGTCACGGCGCGGCGTTGCTCCTGCTCCTGGCGCTGGCGCCGTTCCTCGGCCTCGGCCGCCTGGCGTTCGGCCTTGGCGCGGGCCTTGGCTTCGTCCTGCTCGCGGCGCTGCTCGGCAGGGTTGATGCCTTGGTCAATCAGCACCATCAAGGCGGCGGCACGTTGGCGCGCATCGTCCAGTGTCCACGCCTTCGGGTTGCCGATGGTCACGCGGACGGTCTTGCCCTTCAAGCGGGATTCGAAGATGTACGCGCTGGCGCCGGTCGCGGTCACGCGCAGGCCGAAGCCCGGTTGCTTGCCGTCCCAGTAGATGGCCTGCTGCTTGTCAGGCGGGCAGGTGAAGGCGGCGACGCGCCCCGCCGTGAAGTTGTCCCGCTGCTGCCTCTTGCCCATCGCCGGCCTCCATGTAGGCACTGTGTAGGCATATTTTAGGCATCATCGGGAATGCTCGGGAATGGCACTCCAGCGCGCATTGTTCGTAAAATGCTGTTTTTCCTAGTTTTCATGGGTGCGGGGCATCATCCGGGAACGTCGCGGAATGCCTACACGGTCGGACTCATAATCCGTTGGTTGCGGGTTCGAGCCCCGCAGGGCCCACCACTCCCGCCGCATCAGGACGAGCGCCGCTGGCAGGGTCAGACTCCTCTAGCACTACCCAGTGCGCTCGACTCCGCCGCCAACGTGGCGCATGATTTCGTACATGCGTGCCTTTGCCTGCGCGGGAGTCCTTCGGAAGCTCGATCAGCCGGAGGCCACTGTACAACCTTGAACTGGATAAATTTACAGGGATGCCGACGTGCGCGTAGCCGGGTTTTTCGCTGGAATTGCGGGATTCGAGTTGGGCCTCGGCAATCGGGCGCGTCCTTCAGGGCCTGCAGGTACTTGCTGCGCCACTCGGTCTCGGTCACGCGCTCGGGCAGCGGCAGCCCGGCCCGAAGCCAGATCAGCTCCAGCCTCAGCTCGTCCTCTGGGGTCAGGGCCTCGGACAGCGCCCCATCAGGCAGGAACTGCGCCAGGAAGCTCTTTCGGAGCGAGCCGTCATCCAGCGTTGCCTCGGGCATGGGCGCCACCTCGTCCAGCAACCACTTGATGGCCAACTGCTTCGAAATCAGCCGCACGCCTTCGGGAAACCTCACGTCCGCCAGATCGTCCAAATCCCGCGCCGGCCCCTGGGAAAGTTCGGTCATGTTTGCGCTCCTTCGTGCGCTGGCCTTCGATTGGGGGCGCCAGGCAAGTGGGTGAAGGTTCCCGCTGTTCCCCCCGTCGGGGTAGCCTGACGCGAACCGTCACGCCTCGATGCGCACCACAGCACGGCCGCCCACGGCCTGGGCGTAGCGCTGCACCGTACGCAGCGACGGCGGATGTCGACCGCTCTCCAGGCGCGCAATCACGCTTTGCCTCGTGCCCATGCGCTGCGCCACCTCGGCCTGGGACATGCCGGCACGGGCCCGCGCCGAAATCAGCTCCCGTGCGATCGCGAACTCATCGGCCAGCGCGTCGTACGCAGCCTGGACGTCGGGCTTGGCGATCAGCTCGGCCTTCATCTGCTTCAGGGTCTTCATCGCATGGCCTCCAGGCGAGTGCGCGCGGTCTCGATGGCGGCGCGCGGGGTTGTCTGCGTCTTCTTCGCGAACACATGCAGCACGATCAGCGTCCGCCCCTGCACGGCGGCATACACGCCGCGGGCGATGCCGGCGCGTCCCTGCATGCGCATTTCCCACAGCTTGCCCTCCAACGGGCGCACATGGGGCATGCCGACCTGCTGCGGCCCGAAGCCCTCCAGCAGTTCGGCAATGCGCAGGAAGCGAGCCTGCATGTCCGCCGGAAGCGCGCGAAGCTCGGGCTCTGCAGCCGGATGGATCTGCACCGTCCACGGGGTCATTTTATCGCCTTTTTGCTATTTTCGCGCAGAGGGGCGTCGCGCATCGCCGCTCGGGAATCTCACGCCGCGACCCCGTGGATCGGTGTCACGTTGTCGGCGGGCACGGTGTTGAGCAGGTCGAGCAGCCCCTGCAGCGCTGCGCGCTTCTCGGTCATGTAGTCGTGGTCGTCGTAATGCCGATCCTGCACGCCACCCAGGCCGTGGCTCTGGAGCTGGGCGCGGATCTCGCGGCCGACGCCCAGGGACGCCAGCGCCGTCTCGATGCCCGAGCGCAGACGCTTGGGCCCGAAGTCTTCGATCTGGTCGCCGATCGCTTCGTGCTCCATGTCGTAGAGCATTGCGTGGGAAATGGCCTTGCGTTCGACGGTAAACACACTCGGCGCCCCGGAGAACGCCTTGAGCGCCTTCGCCGCATCTTCCAGCAGCTGCACAGCGTGGCAGCGGGCCTCGGTGCGGCGCCCCTTGGGCATGCGCCGGCTTGGCCGCGAGATCCTCATTGGCCGCCAGGAAACGCTGCAGCGTCAGCTCGGCATCGCGGGCGTCGACCTTCTTCCGCTGCTTGAGCAGGTCGACGTAAGCCGTGAACAGCGCGGCGACGGTCTTGGCCTTCAGAGACTCGGCCTCGGCCTTGCGCTGGGACTTCACCGGCGCGAAACGGGAACACATCGCAACAATCAGGAATGCGATCCGGGACGGACTCATAGTCCGTTGGTTGCGGGTTCGAGCCCCGCAGGGCCCACCATCATCCGATCCGGCCACCCCTCGGGCAGCGGCGCTCAGGCGGCCCTTCGCAGGGGCTTGATGTCCGGAAGCCGCACCTTGCGAGCTTGCCATAGGTCGTGGTTGGCCTGCATGGTGACCCACATGTCGGGCGACGTACCCAGCCAGACGGCAAGCCGCCGCGCCATCACTGCGGAAATGCCGGCTTGCCCGTTCAGCACCTTGGACAAGGTCACGCGCGCCACGTGCAGTTCTTGCGCGGCCTGGGTCACCGTCATGCCCTCGGGCAGCCATTCGCGCAACACCTCGCCGGGGTGCGCCGGGTCGTGCATGCTCATGTTCTTCCCCTAGTGGTCGTCCTGGTAGTCGACGAGTTCGGCGTCTGCGCCATCGAAGCGGAAGGTCAAGCGCCAATGGCCATTCACCCACACCGACCAATGCCCGGCCAGTCGGCCGCTCAGCGGATGCAGTCGCCATGCCGGTGCAGTCATGTCCTGCGCGCTCCTGGCAGCATCCAGGGCGGTCAGCAGCAGCCGTGGCCTGGCCGCATGGTGCGGCTTGATGCCAGCTTTGCTGCCCGTGCGGTAAAAGGCTTCCAGGCCTGCTCAGGCGTAGTCGTACTCGCCGCCGCGCTGCAGCGCGCGCTGGTAGGCCGGGCGCGCGTGCACGCGCTGCAGGAAATCGGGAATCGCGCGCCAACTCGGATCGGGCATGCGCGCGTGCGCAGCTTCCAGCGGGAAGCTCATCTGGATGTCGGCGACGCTGAAGTCCTCCCCGACGAACCAGCCGGTCTGGCGCAACTCGGCGTCGATGTACCCGAAATGCAGGGCGATCTGCGGATCCACGACATCCGATTGCATCGTGCGCGCAATGCCTCGCGCGACCGGCCGCGCGAACCACGGCATGGGAGCGCTGGCGATGCGCTGGGCCACCAGCTTGAGCAGCAGCGGCGGCATCGCCGAGGCTTCGGCATAGTGCATCCAGTAGCGCAAACGCAGCCAGTGCGGGCTGTCCGCCGGCGGCACCAGGCGGCCGTTGCCGTAGCGCTGCAGCAGGTATTCGGCAATGACCGCCGACTCCGCCACCGTCTGCCCATCGTCGACGAGTACCGGGGACTTGCCCAGCGGGTGCACCGCACGCAGCTGCGCGGGCGCGCGCATGGTGCGCGGGTCGCGCTCGTAGCGTTGCACCTCGTAGGGCAGCTCGAGTTCCTCGAGCAGCCAGAGCACGCGCTGCGAGCGCGAGTTGTTCAGGTGGTGCACGGTCAGCACGACAGGCCTCCAGGGTGGGTGCAAGGGCTCGCGGGATGGAGCACGCGCGTCAGCGCAGCGGTTCGGAGGGCAGGTGCCCGGCCTTCACGTAGAGCAGGCAGCCGCTGGCGCTGAAGGGCGCGTGGCTGCTGCCGTGGGGATTGCGCAGCCAGGTTCCGGCCGGGTAGTCGCCCAGTTCGTCGCCGAACACACCCTCGAGCACGAGGATCTCCTCGCCCCCCGGATGCGCATGCGGCGCCGATCGCGTGCCGGGCGCCCAGCGTTGCAGGCTCACCTGCTCACCGGCGAAGGCGTGCAGCGCCAGCAGCTGCACGCCCGGCGTTCCCGCCGTGACGAAGCCCGCGCCGCGCGCATCGATGCGCAACTGGGCATGATCACCGGACTGGAACTGGCGCAGCTTGACGAACAGTTCGCAGCCCACCTCCGAGTAGGGCGCGTGGCGCGTTCCCGGCGGGTTGCGCAGATAGGTGCCGGCGGCATGCTCGCCCTGCTCGTCGCCGAACACCCCGGACAGCACCAGGATCTCCTCGCCCAGCGCGTGCTCGTGCGCGGCGAAGCGGCTGCCCGGCGCGTAGCGCACGATGCTGGTGGCGCGCGCAACCTCGTCGCCCACGCGGTCGAGCATGCGCCGATCCACCCCGGGCTGCGGCGAGGCGAGCCACGGCATGGTGCTGCTGTCGAGCACCACGCGTGCGCTGAAGTCGGCGTGGATCTGCATGCTGGGTTCGTTCCGGCCTGCGCAATGCCCCTGCGCAACCGGGCAGGGCCTCCACCGCAGGAGGGCGCACATCCGAGCCTAACAGGCCGTCGGGCCTTCCGCAGGCGCTGCGCACTACACTGCCAGGCTCATGCACTACTCGCTGATCGATTGCAGCTTCGAGCGCCACGCCGAGGCGATCCTGGATATCTTCAACGAGGCGATCGTGCACTCGACCGCGCTCTACGACTACCGGCCGCGACCGGCGCAGAGCATGCGCGCCTGGTTCGACACCAAGCGTGCCGGAGCGTTTCCGGTGATCGGCGCCGAGGATGCGCAGGGACGGCTGCTCGGCTTCGCCAGCTACGGCAGCTTCCGCGCCTGGCCGGCCTACAAGTACAGCGTCGAGCACTCGGTCTACGTGCACAAGGATCACCGTGGCCACGGGCTGGGCGCGGCCCTGCTGCGCGAGCTCATCGAGCGTGCGCGCGCTCAGGATCTGCACGCCATGATCGGCGGCATCGACGCCGCCAACGCCGGCAGCATCGCCCTGCACCTGCAACTGGGTTTCCGCCACGTGGGCACGCTGCCCGAAGTGGGGTTCAAGTTCGGCCGCTGGCTCGACCTGGCCTTCTACGAACTCCTGCTCGACACCCCGGATCAGCCGCGCGACGGCTGAGCGGCGGCGCGCAGCTCAGGCCGCGGCAGCCAGGCGCTGCTCGACCTGCTGCGCCGACAGCGGCCGGGCGAACCAGTAGCCCTGCCCGAAATCACAGCCCAGCGCGCGGGTGATGCTGGCGTCGTCGGCTTCCTCGACGCCCTCGGCGACGACCTGCATCTGCAACTGGTGCGCCAGTTCGACGATCGAGCTGGTGATGGTGCGGTGGCGCTGGCTGCGCGCCAGGCAGCGTGTCAGCGAACGGTCGAGCTTGAGGCCGTCGAGCTGGAACTGGCCGAGCATCGCGAGATTGGAGTAGCCGCTGCCGAAATCGTCCAGCGCGATCCGGAAGCCGGCCTCGGCCAGCAGTTGCAGGTGCTCGGCGACGCGGCGCGGCTGCTGGCTCATCACGCGCTCGGTGATCTCCAGCGTCAGCGCCTGCGCCGGCAGCCCGATGTCCTGCAGATGCTGGATCCACAGCTGCAGCGAGGCGCGCGAGGCCAGCTGCAGCGGCGACACATTGACACTCAGGCGCAGCGCCTGGCCGGTGAGACGGCGCAGGCGCAGGCATTCGGCGGCCGCGGTGCGGAACACCCAGTCGCCGATGTAGAGGATCTGGCCGTTTTCCTCGGCCATGGCGATGAAGGACTCGGGCGACACCGCGCCCAGCCGCGGGTGCTCCCAGCGCAGCAGCGCCTCGAACAGCGGCGGCCCGCCTCCGCCCAGGCGCAGGATCGGCTGGTACACCAGCCGGAATTGCCCGCGCTGCAGCGCGCGGCCGAGTTCGCACTCGACCGCGCTGCGCAGCGCGGGCGCCGGCCCGCGCCGCAGCTGGCGCAGGGGCTGGCGCATCAATGATCGCCCTGCGACTGCGCCTGCTGCTGGTCGCTCGAGCCGCTCGAGCCGCTCATCCCATTGCGGCTCGCCTCGGACAGCTGCGACAGGAAGTTGCCCTGGATGTTCAGGATCGCGCTGCCGGCATTGGCGCTCGTCGACGACAGGATCACCGAGCGGCTGCCCATCACGTAGTAGGCGTTGCCGGAAAGCGGGGTGCTGCTGCCCGTCGGATCCAGGCTGACTCCGTCGGCTTCCATCACGAAGGGCGCGCCCATCGCCGCGTCGTCGCTCCACACCACGGTGTCGGGGCTGAGCGCGCCGGTCTGCGACAACGTGGCGGCGGACAGGGTGAAGAAGCGGTTCTCGTAGCTGTCGCTGAACGGCTTGCTCGCCGGAACGGTCATGGTCCACGAGCTGGTGCTGCGCACGGTCGGCGCAATACACACGCCGAGCGATGCGATGACATCGTCCGACATCGACGATCCCGGGAACAGCGCGCTGAGGTCGAAGCGCAGCGGCAGCTGACCCGTCGAGCAGTTCAGATTGCCGCCGTCCTCCTGGTTGACGTTGATCGGGTAGTTGTTCCAGAAGGCATCCCACTGCGGGGTCGCCGCGGAGCCGCCGGTGGCCACCGGAACGAGGTCGGCGTTGAACATGGTCAAGGCCTGGTCGGTGCCGTTCACTCCCCCGCCCTGCACGGTGTAGACCTGCTGGCCGCCGCTGAGCATCGTGGGCAGGGAGCCGACCTTGGTGCGCAAGGCGTAGACGTTGCTGCCATCGGTGATCTGCAGGGTCAGCAGGTTACCCACCAGCGTGCCCGAGACCTGGCCGTCGGTCGACGTGACCTGGCCACTGGAGTCGATGCTCACGCTGTTGTCGACGAACACCGCGGCCGGGTTCACGGTGCTGCTCGTGGCCGTGCTCACGCTGGTGCCGCTGGAGGTGTTGATGCTCTGCAGCACCGGCGTCTCGGCGATCACCGACTGCAGCTGATAGGTGCCGGGAACGACCGCCTGCACGTTGGCCTCGATAAGGTCGCCGAGGTCGAGTTCGGGAGCGAAGTGGGAATCCGCGAGGATGGCCGTCTGCAAGGCCGGCAGCACGCTGGCACAGTTGCCGCCGAGCACGGCCGCCGCGGTGGCCAGGGTGATCGGGTTGGTGCTGCTGGTTGCCAGGCTGGAGCTGTCGGCGATGGTCGTGGCCAGGTCGGTGGTCGAGGTGATGCTCGTCGACGCCGGGGTGCACAGCCCGTCGCCCACCGCCTTCACTGCCGCGGCGATGGCCAGGATGTCGTTGCGGTAGGTCGACAGCGTGGTCGCGTAGGCCGCCGGGGTCAGCGCGCTGTAGCTGTTGTTGTTGGTCGCCGCATACACCGCCAGCGCCGCGGTGGTCACCGGGCTGATGTCGAGGTCGGGCAGGTTGGAGGTGGTCAGCGCCCCGGCCGCGCTCAGCGCGTCGGACTGCCCGAGGTAGCTGGCGAGCTCGATCGGAGTCGCGGTGGAGCTGATCGCCGGCGCCGCCGCGTTGGCGAAGATCGGTGCGCTGCCACTGGGCAGGGTCACGTTCACCGTGTAGTTGCCGCTGCTGTCGGAGCTCACCGTGCCGATGACGGTGCCGCCGTCGGCCAGCGGAGCGCCCGAGGTGATGGTGATCGTGGCATTGGCCACCGGGGCATCGATCGCGGCTCCACTGAAGGACGTTCCGGTGGCGCCGGGCACGCCGCCGCCACCGCCACCGCCGCCGCCGCAACCGGCGAGAGCGAGCGTGACAGCGGCTGCCAGCGGCAGCAGCGCGAAGCCCAGACGGCGGGCATGGGGTCGATGGTGCATGAGGATCTCCCTGAACAGACGGTGGGTGGGCCGGTACGCCTCGAGGCCGGGGCATGCACCGGATGTTGCGGTCTGGTCGCAATGATAGATGGGAAATCTTCCCAGTCAACACCTTTGCTGCTACAGTGGAGTCATCTGCCTGACAGCCGATCCTGATTGCTCCACACCATGGCGCGCCCTCCGACCCCCCTGGCACCGCCGCCTCGCCCGGCGTCGACCGCGGCCGCCCCGAACGAGGCGCTGCAGGCCTGGGAGCGGGTGCAGGCGCCGCTGTGCCGGATGCTGCTCGATGCGGGCATCGATTACCCGCGCGCCGCGGCGGCGCTGCGCCAGGTGTTCCTGGAGCAGGCGCATCGGCAGATGCTGCGCAACGGCGCTCCCGACACCGATTCCGGGCTCAGCCTGTTGTCCGGGGTGCACCGCAAGGAAGTGCGCCAGTGGCGCCAGCAGGCGCCGCAACACGCCCCGGCCCGGGCGATCGCGCCCAGCGCGCAGCTGTTCGCACGCTGGAGCTCCGTGACCGCCTACCGCGACCGCCGGCACCGTCCGAAGGCCATACCCCGCCTGGGGCCCGCGCCGTCCTTCGAGGCCCTGGCGCGGGAGGTCACGCAGGACGTGCATCCCTTCACCCTGCTGCAGGAACTGCTGCGCCTGGGGCTGGTGGCGCTCGAGACGCGCGACGGGGTCGAATACGTGCTGCCGCGCAGCGAGGGTTTCGTGCCGCGCGGCGACCTGCAGCAGCTGCTCGATCTGTTCGGCATGAACCTGGCCGACCACGCGGCGGCGGCGGTCTCGAACCTCGCGCAGGAAGCGCCGCGCCTGGAACAGAGTGTGTTCGGCGCGCAGCTCTCGCTG
>JAJZEC010000012.1 GCA_021805825.1 Pseudomonadota bacterium | reverse complement strand
CGCCGGCCTTGGCCACGTCGAAGGCCCCGTCGCTGCCGTTCTGCACGTAGCGATAGGGATGGTTGATGTCCCCGGGCACCGCCGTCGCGTCGTTGCCGCTGTGGCTGACGAACAGCATGCGCCCAGGGTTCACCGTGAAGTCATGGTCGACGTTGGAAGCCACGCCGTTGACCACCACCTGGATCGGCAGCGGCACCCCCGGAGTGGGATTGCCCAGGCTGCCCACCTGGACGGTGATCTGCTGCACGTCCGGGCGCCCGCGCGAAGGTCCGAGGTAGCGATAGTTGCTCACCGCAACCCCGCCGATGGTGACCTTCACCGTCGTGCCCAGCCCGCTGCTGCCGAAGTTCTGGCCGAAGATCGACAGGTAGGCACCCTCGTTGTTCTCGCCACCGGAGTTCGGGCCCGAAGTCACGTCGGTGTAGAGCACGTCGGGCGCGCCTGCGGCCAGCGCGGGCGCGACTGCCTGCACGAGGATGGAGAACGACGCCAGGGATGCGCTCTGCGCGCCGTCACTGGCCGAGATCACGATTCCGCTGTAGCTCCCGGCATCGCTGCTGGTCGGCGTACCGCTCAAGGTGCCGGTGGAGGGGTCGAAACTCGCCCAGGCCGGCTTGTTGGAAATCGAGAACACCAAGGGCTGCCCGTCAAATCCGCTGGCCGTCGGGGTGAAGGCGTAGGCGGTCTTGGCCACTGCCGTGGTGGCCGGGCTGCCGGAAAGGCTCGCAGTCGACTGGGGGGTTGCCGTCGTACCGGTGGTCGTTCCGCTGCTCGATCCGGTGGACGTTCCGCTGCTCGATCCAGTGGTCGTACCGGTGGACGTTCCGCTGTTTCCCGAGACGGTCACAGCGGAGGGATTGCCAGCTGGGGTCGCGACCGCGCTGGTCGTCGAAAGCGTCGGCGTTGCGGCTGCTGCGCCGCTGCCACCCGTGCCTACGCTGGCGACGGCACCGACAGGGCCACCACCACCCCCTCCACCGCATCCGGCGAGAAGAAGACAGGCAAGGCCCAGGGGGAAAAACAGGCGCAGATGCGCTGGGAAATGTCGCTGGTTCGTCATGTTCGATCGCTCCCTGGCCTGCATGCCTGGCGCCGATCGGCGCCGCGTGGCAGCAGGGCCTGTACATGGCCCAGGCGACAGAAGCTTCTGACGAACCGAGAAGTCACGACGCGCAACCGCGCCGGCAACCCCGCTGTCATAGGCCAAGGAGCCTTTAGACCGGAGGCTTTGCGTCCCCGCCTTTCAACGGGTTTGCCAAAACATCACGAATGCTAGTCCAAAACGCGCTTTTTCCACAGACCTCACAAAAATCTCACGCTGTTTCGCTGCAAGGCACCGGGAAGCACCCCATGTCTGTCCTTTCCCGGGTCATTCAACGACAAAGATGTTGCACGCAGACTGCATGCGCCGTGTTGCGTCGCAGGCCTCAGCGCGGTGCCTTGCCGGCAAGGCCGCCGACGTCGGCATTCGCCTGCTCTACATACCAGGGCATGCTCAGGCGCAGGCCGCTGCGGACGTCGTACTCGGGGTCGTAGCCCAGCAGTCGACGCGCCTTCGAAACGTCGGCCAACGAATGGCGTACGTCCCCATCACGGAATTCCCTGTGCAACGGCGGCACTGGCTGCAACCCCGGCAGCAGGCCGCGCAGATTCTCGACGAGGAGTTCGTGCAGTTGCAGCAGGGAGGTTCGCTGCCCCACCGCGACATTGAAGATCTCGTGGCGCGGCCCGTCTGCGGCTACCAGCGCCGCGCGCAGGTTGGCCTGCACGACGTTGGAGACAAAGCAGAAGTCGCGCGTCGTCTGGCCGTCGCCGTTGATCATGCAAGGTTCTCCGCGCACGATGCGGCTCGCCCAGTTCGGGATGACCGCCGCGTAGGCTCCTTGCGGATCCTGGCGCGGCCCGAAGACATTGAAGTAGCGCAGACCGAGGGTCTGCATGCCATAGTTGCGCGTGAACACAGCCGCGTACAACTCATCGGCGTACTTGGTCACCGCATAGGGTGAAAGGGGGTTGCCGATGCGATCTTCGACCTTCGGCAGTCCCGGGTGGTCACCGTAGGTCGAACTCGACGCCGCGAACACGAAGCGCGCGCAGCGTGCGTCACGCGCGGCCACCAGCATGTTGAGAAAGCCGGTGCAGTTGACGGCGTGGGTGCGCAGCGGGTCTTCCAGCGAACGCGGCACCGAACCCAGCGCGGCCTGGTGCAACACGATGTCCACGCCCGCGCAGGCAGCATGGCAGGCCTGGAGGTCCGTGATGTCGGCTTCCAGGAAGCGATGACGCGCCCAGGCCGACTCGCCGACGCTGGCCCGCACCGCATCCAGGTTGCCCTGGTAGCCGGTGGCGAAGTTGTCCAGGCTGACGACGTACTGCCCCGCCTCCAGCAGCGCCTGCAGCAGATGGGATCCGATGAATCCGGCGCTGCCGGTGATCAACCAGCGTCGGGGTTGGCGCAGCGCTGCGGCCGGATCGAACTCCGGAGGCAGCGGGTCAAGGGTGAATTCGCGCATGTCCCGAAAGATCAGAGACGCCAGACCGGAACGCCCAGCGCACGCAGGCGCGCAGCGTCGAAAATGCCCTTGACGTCCACCAGCACACCGCCGGGTTGCAGCAGATCGACGTACTCCTGAACCGCGCGGCGGCGGTAGGGCTCATGCGCGACCGCTGCCACGATGGCCGCCGCGCGGGGAAGCTCCTCCCATGCCGAGAGTTGCACTCCGTATTCATGCTGCGCCTCCTCGGCGGAGGCGATGGGGTCATGCACGAGCACGTCGGCGCCGTAGCTGCGCAATTCGTCGATGACGTCGATCACCTTGGAATTGCGCAGATCCGGGCAGTTTTCCTTGAAGGTCAGGCCGAGCACCACGACCTTGGCACCGCGGATCGGAAAACCGGCACGACTGATTTCCTTCACCGTCTGCTCGGCGATGTACTTGCCCATGCTGTCATTGATCCGCCGACCGGCGAGGATGACTTCCGGGTGGTAGCCGAGAGACTCAGCCTTATGCGTCAGGTAGTAAGGATCCACGCCGATGCAATGCCCGCCGACAAGTCCGGGGCGAAAGGGTAGGAAATTCCACTTCGTTCCCGCCGCGGCCAGTACCTCAGCGGTATCGATGCCAACTCGATGAAAAATCAATGACAGTTCGTTCATGAGCGCGATATTCAGGTCGCGCTGGGTGTTCTCGATGACCTTCGCCGCTTCCGCAACCTTGATGCTCGATGCCTTGTAAACACCCGCCGAGATGACCGAGCCATACATCCGGGCCACGAGTTCCAGGGTCTGCGGCTCGTCGCCCGATACCACTTTGACAATGCGTGTCAGCGTGTGTTCGCGATCCCCCGGGTTGATGCGCTCGGGCGAATAGCCGACGTGGAAGTCCCGCTTCCAGGCCATGCCCGAGTGGTGTTCGATGATGGGGACACAAACCTCTTCCGTGGCCCCCGGGTACACGGTGGACTCGAAGACGACGGTCGCACCCGGACGCAGGTTTTTTCCAACGATCTCGCTCGCCGCCTGCAGCGCGCCGAAATCCGGGTTGTGTGCGATGTCGACCGGGGTAGGGACGGCGACGATGATGAACTGCGCTTCACGCAGCGCCGCCGCGTCGGTGGTCGGTTCGAACATCCGCGAGGCCTGGAATTCCTCGGCTGCGACCTCGCCGGTCGGATCGAAGCCCTGGCGGTAGGCGTCGATCTTGGCCTGCGACAGATCCAGGCCGATGGTGCGGTATTGCTTGCCGAATGCAACCGCCAGGGGCAGGCCGACATAGCCCAGGCCGACGACAGCGACGATAGTCATTTGCTTCCTCAGGGGGATGCCACGGATGGATCGGCGGCCGCTGCTGCGGCGACCGAAGACGAGACGATATCAGCGCGCACCCTCGCCGAACAGAACCACGCGTACCGTCTCGAGGATGATCTGCAGGTCGAGCAGGAGGGAGTTGTTCTTCACGTAGTAGAGGTCGAACTGGAGTTTGCGCCGCGCATCTGCCAGGGATGCGCCATAGCTGAAGCGAACCTGCGCCCACCCGGTGAGACCGGGTTTGACGCTGTGGCGCACAGCATAGAAGGGGATCTGCTCGGTGAGTTCCTCGACGAAGCTCGGGCGCTCGGGCCGCGGCCCGACCATGCTCATTTCCCCCCGCAGTACGTTGAGCAGTTGCGGGAGTTCATCGATGCGTGTCTTGCGGATGAAGCGCCCTACACGCGTGATCCTTGTGTCGTTCGCCTGCGCCCAGCGTGCGATGCCATCCCTTTCCGCGTCGGTACGCATGCTGCGGAACTTCAGCACCTGAAAACTGCGCCCGAAGTGGCCGACCCGTTCCTGACGGAACAGCACCGGCCCACCGTCCTCCAGCAGGATCGCCAACGCTGTCAGTGCCATGATCCACCAGGTCGCCAGCAGCAACACGAGAGAAACCGCAATGTCGAAGCCGCGCTTGATGATCGTGCGCCACCAGCCTTGTGCAAAACCGTTACCGTAGATCAGCCAGCTCGCCTTCACGCTGCTCAAGGGAACTTCACCCTTCAGGCGCTCGCTGAAGGTGGCCATCGAATGCACGCGCACGCCGACTATGCGGCAGTCAAGCAGTTGGCGCAGCGGCAGCACACCGCCGCGCTGCTCGCGCACGGCCACCACGATTTCGTTGATTCCGTGCTGCTCGACGACCGCCGGCAAGGAGCGCGAAGCGTCAAGCAGCGGGGCTGGGAGCGCCGAAGCCCGCGGCTCCTCCTGATTCGAGGGGTAGAAGCCCACGAGGTGGTAGCTGCCGACGCCACGATCGCGCAGATCCTCGGCCACCGAGGCGGCGTCGCTGCCGCAGCCGACGATGAGCACGTTGTGCACCCAGAGTCGGCCGGCGTAGATGCCGAGAAGCGGGCGCCGGATCAGCGCCAGGGCAAGGAACAGATTGAGATACGCGTAGCCCAGGAACTGCAGCGCGCCGTGCCGGGTAGCGGAGAACACCACGAGTGCCAGGAACAGCGGAACCGCGCCCACGAGGAAGGCCAGGAGGGCGCGCACCAGCAGGAAACGCAAGGAACCCGTGCGATCGCGCTGGTAGGCGCCGAAGGCCGAGAGCAGGAGGAGATTGGCAGCGGCGAACAGCAGGCCCGGCATCAGCGACTGCAGCCAGTTCGCACCAAGGCTGACCAGGCCAGGCCGAAAGGCAATGATGGCGCTGGCCGACATCGCGGCGAGCAGCATCAGCAGAAAATCCGTGCCGACCTCCAGCAGAGTTCGAATCGGCACGTAGTGATCAAACACGCGAATCATCGCAGAACCGGATGAACCGTTTGCTGTTGGATGCGGGAATGCGGCGAATTCATGCGCCTGGCCGTTCCGCACCGGCGGCGCCGCGCGCAGAAGACCGGCCACGCGCGCAAGGGATAGATCTTATGCTACGAATGATTGATGAATGATTGTTGTGAGGGCGGCGCAAGACCTCCATCCCCCGACCCGGGGTGCATCCGGTGTGGCTGCAAGCCTTTAGACTCGAGTTGGGAACACATGTCCAGTGGGCGTACCTTGCCTTGTTTCGGCACGGCGACGGCCCGATCGCCCAATCATTTTCCGGTCGAATGGTGAAATTTTTCACGAATGGGGCTGTTATGAATCAGACTCTTGCACGGTGTTTCGTGAACCGCATGGCAACCTGGGGTCTGGCTGCGGCGGCGCTCGCGCTCAGCCTGGCAGGCTGTGCCGCCAACTCGCTTCCGCCGGCGCCCGCACAGGTTTCGTTGTCGAATTACCACTACGTCATCGGGCCGGGTGACACCTTGCATATCGGCGTGTGGCAGAACCCTGACCTGTCGTCCGATGTCCAGGTACGTCCGGATGGCCGCATTTCCGCTCCGCTGGTCAGTGGCATGCGTGCGGCCGGACGCACGCCGGACGCCCTGGCCGCGCGCATCAGGCAGCGCATGGCCCAATACGTCCGCGATCCGGTCGTCACCGTGGTCGTGACCAATTTCCATGGCGCGCTGAGCCAGCAGGTGTCGATCGTCGGCGCCGCGGCAAAGCCCCAGAGCCTGCCCTACAAGGAGAAAATGACGGTGCTCGACGCGATGATCGCCGTCGGCGGCCTCAATCCCTACGCCGATGGCGACGCGGCGGTACTGATCCGTGGCGGCAAGCGCTATGCGCTGCATCTGGGCGACCTTCTGCACCGCGGCGTCATGGCGGACAACGTGCCCTTGCTGCCCGGTGACACCATTGTCATTCCGCAGAGCTGGTTCTGAAATGCCCAACCTGAAACTACGCAAGCCGCAGTTGCTGGCGGCTTGCGCTGCGCTGACGGCGGTCTGCGCGGCTCAGGCGCAGACCCTGCCAGCGGTGCCGTCCGGACTGCTGCCGTCCACCGCGGCCTCGGCGCCGGTCGCCGGCGTGCCGGCTCAGTTGCTCGGCGCCGCGCAGGTGGCGCCGCGCACGGGCACCTATGTGGTGCCCTCGGTCGCGGTGTTGGCCACGCAGACCAGCAACGCCACCCTTGGGACAGGTTCGCCGGCGCGTTCCGATACCGTGCTTCAAGTGCTGCCGCGCCTGTTCCTGCAGTCCAGTCACGCGCGCTGGCGGCTTGATGGCAACCTCGGGTTGAGCGGAACCTACTACGCCGCCGGGGTCGAACCGAACCTGGTCACTCCCGACGGCAACGCCCGCCTGCACAGCGAATGGGTGAAGAACCTGCTGTTCGTGGACGCCGGTTTCGGTGCATCGCAGCAGTCGGTCAGCCCCTACCAGGGAGCGGGCGGGCCGGTGCAGGGGTCGCGCTACACGACCACGCAGTGGCATGTGGCTCCCTACATCGAACGCATGCTGGAACCGGGGCTGCGCCTGCTCGTGCGCAGCGACGATACGTGGACGCACACCAGCAACACCCCGTCGCAGAGCACGGTCTCGGGCGGACGCTACCTGGATCAGCGCCTGTTGTTGGAGCGCGCGCCGACCCCGATCGGCTACGGACTCGATCTGCGCCAGCTGTACTCGACCTACGACAATGAACCCTACGCGTGGTTGCGCGACACGACCTTGCGCGCCAGCGCGGGCGTCGCCGTGGCTCCACACCTGGTGCTCAGCGTGATCGCCGGTCACGAAAAGGTGCAGGCCTACACCGCGCAGCAGTCGGACACCCTCTACGGTGTTCGCGCCCAATGGCGGCCATCGCCGGTCACGCACCTGGATGCCACGGTCGAGCATCGATTCTTCGGCACCGGCTGGCTGCTTCGGTTGCACGGCGGCGGGCCGCGCGCGCGCCTGAGTCTGCGCTGGAGCCGCGATGCCACCAGCGGGCTGGCGCCGTTGGGCAGCGGACAGACCGCGCAGTCGAATCTCGGTACGCTGCTGGACGGGCTTCTGGCGGCACAGATCCCGGATCCGCTGCAGAGGGCACGCATGGTGCAGCAGTTGCTTGGCGAGGCCGGCCTGCCGGCCGGCCTGCAGACCGCCGGCGGCTACTACACCTCATCATCGATCCTGCGCAACGATCTGGTGCTGACGGCGGCCTTGCTTCGCGTGCGCGACAGTTTCGCGCTGTCGCTGTATCGCAGCCGCGTGCAGGATCTTTTCCTGCCGGGGCAGGGCGTGCTGCGCCTGTTGCAGCTCACCTCCAACGACAACGTGCAGACCGGTGCCGCGTTCAACTACGGACATCGGCTGTCTCCGCTGGACAACCTGAACCTGACGTTGCAGGATGAACTCGACAGCGGCTTCGGGCCCAACCAGGGGCGGAGCGCTCGCCAGAGGTCGCTCATCGTGCAGATCGACCACAGGATGTCTCCGCGCACCACGGCCCTGGTGGGACTGCGCAGACAACTGCTGAGCTCGACGCTCGTGCTCGGTGGCACCGAGACCGCAGTGTTCGCAGGCCTCGTACATCGTTTCTGAGGGCACCGGGAAACCATGTACGAGGAGTACTTCGGCCTGAGCGCGTCTCCCTTCCAGATTCATCCGGATCCGGGCTTCTATTTCGAAAGCAAGGGGCACGGCAGCACCTACCAATACCTGCGATTCGGAGCCTTCCAGGGCGAAGGCTTCATCGTCGTCACCGGCGAGATCGGAGCCGGCAAGACCACCCTGCTCCGCGCGCTGCTCGAAGAACTCGATCCGGCGCGGGTCGTGGCTGCGCAGATCGTCAGCACCCAACTCGGCGCCGATGACCTGTTGTCCGCGGTGGCGCTGGCTTTCGGACTGTCCGCGGAAGGGCTGGGCAAGGCCAAGCTGCTGGTCACCCTGGAGGCCTTCCTGGCGACGCTCGCCACGTCCCGGCGTCGGGCACTGCTGATCGTCGACGAGGCACAGAATCTCAGCGCGGAGTCGATCGAGGAACTGCGGATGCTGTCGAACTTCCAGTTCGGCAACCAGGCGCTGCTGCAGAGTTTCCTGGTCGGGCAACCCGAACTGCGCGAGATGCTGCGTCAGCCGCGGATGGAGCAGTTGCGCCAGCGCGTGCTGGCCAGTTGCCACCTGGGGCCGATGGAGGCGACGGAGACGAGGGGCTACATCGAGCATCGACTGCGGCATGTCGGTTGGCAGCAGCGCCCGAGCTTCGACAACCGAGCCTTCGAGCTCATCCATGAAGCCAGCGGCGGGGTTCCGCGTCGCATCAACATGTTGTGCAACCGGCTGCTGCTGTCGGCCTTCCTGGACGAAGTCCAGCACATCGACTGCGAGCGCGTGCGGCGTGTCGAGCGGGAGATGCGTGCCGAGGTCAGCGGCGCAAGCCTGCAACAGAGCCGCAGCGCGAATCCGGATGCCGCTCCGCTGCTGTGCGTGTCCGGCTCGACGCAGGGCCTGTGGGGCCTTGCCGCGCTGCAGCGCGCATTCGCGCAACGCGAGGATCTTCCGCCGGTGCGCATCCTGCGCGTGGTGGGCCAGGACGCCATTCGCGATGACGCGCAGGCCGCCTCCGACCTGCGCACACTCGGCGTCGACGATCCGGGAATGGCGGTTCTGCTGGAGCCGGGCACGCCCGCGCAACGTGCCGCACAAGTGACACAGGCGCTGGCCGCGCAGATGCTGCTGCAGGAGCCCGCGGCGCTGATCATCGCGGATGACGGAATGGTCGAGCTGCTGGCTGCGGTGGCGGCCCTGGGCGATCGGCGCCTGCTGGTTCGCATCGACGTCGGGCATTCCGGCGGGGCAGGCGCAAGGCGACGCCGCTCCATGCTGGAGTGTGCCTCGACTCTTGCGTTCACGGCTGACGAGGCGACACGCGAGCGCCTGATCGCCCAAGGCGCCGCGGCGGACTCGGTACAAGCAGTGGGCAACATCGCGGTCGACGTCGCGCGTCTGGCGCTGGGGGCGAGCGCCGGCACCGACGCGCTGTTTCGTCGGGAAGGGCTGGCTGCATCCCTGCTGATGGATCCCGCGGGTTACGTCGTCGTCGCGCCGCGCGATGCGGAGCATGGTGCGCTGGGCGAGACGCTGGTCGATCTCGACCTGCTGCTGCGCGGGCTGGGGTGGCGCGTGCCACTGATCTGCCCGGTACCCGCGCCGCTGCAAGCGCCGTTGGCCCAGGCCTGCGCACAGGCGATGGCCACCGACCTGCGGATCATCCGCGCGCCGGCGCTGCCCGAGCGGCTCGGGCTGCTGCGCCGCGCCCGCTGCGTGGTGACGGACGACGCATGGCTGCGCGCCCAGGCCATCGCCTTGGGCATGCCGTGCCTGGATCTTCCCGTCGCCGTGCCCAGCGCGCAGCAGCGTCGCGGGATCCGCAAGGATCTGTCACGCCTGGCGCGTGACTTGTCGGATATCATCGCCGCGGCTTCCCGTGGCGTGCAGGCGCCCGCGCTGTACGACGGTCGTGCCTGCGACCGCATCGCCGCCGGGCTCTCCGACTGGCTGCTCGGCCATCAGGATCCCGACTACCGGCGATTCCTGCAGCAGGCCTGAAACCATGAATGATTTCCTTGTTCCGCTGCTGAACCTGCTGCCCGCGCTGTGGTCCAGGCGCTGGTTGGCCCTGGGCGTGGCCTGGGCGATCGCGATCGTCGGCCTGTCGGGCGCGCTCCTGTTCAAGGATCGCTACCAGGCCAGCGCCACCATGTACGTCGATACCCAGTCGATGCTGCAGCCGCTGCTGCATGGGCTGTCCGTGCAACCGGACGTCGGGGAACAGGTGCATATGCTGGCGCGCACGCTGCTGTCGCGGGAGAACCTGGAAGCAGTGATCGATGACAACCACCTGCTTCCCGCGCAAGCCAGCGCCCAGCAGCGGGCCCTCCTGGTGCAAGAACTCGGCAACGGCATCAAGCTCGAGATCAGCAGCCACGACAACATCTACAAACTGAGCTACATCGGCCACGATCCCGCGAAGACCCTCGGGATCGTCCGGACGCTGATGGCGCTGTTCGTCAAGCAGGGGCTGGCCGGCAACGAACGCGAGTCCGCGCAGGCGCTGCGCTTCATCGACAGTCAGATCGCGCTGTACGACGCCAAGCTCAAGACCGCGGAAAATCGCCTGCGCGCGTTCCGCAGCGAGCATCCCGGCTACTCCACCCCCGGAGCGAGCGATGTGGTGGCGCGCGAGGGCGCGCTGCAGGATCAGCTGCTGAACCTGCAGGGGCAGCTGGCGGCGGCGCAGAGTTCGCGCAGCGCCCTGGAGGCCCAGCTGGCCGAGGTTCCGCAGGCGCTTGCGCCCCAGGTGGCGATGGGCGGTGGCGCCACCGCCGCTGCCCCCAGTGGACTGGACGAACGCATCGCGGCCGAGCAGGCGCGACTCGATGCCCTGCTGCAGCGCTACACCGACGCCTACCCGGATGTCGTGCAGACGCGCGGCACCCTGGCGCGCCTGGAGGCGCAGCGAGCCCGTGAGCGCAGCCGGCGTGCGACCGGCAGCGTGCAACAGCCGCAGCGTTACTCGCAGGGAACCAACCCGGTGTACCAGCAGTTGCGCATCAGCCTGGCGCAGGCCAGCGCGAACGTCGCATCGCTGCAAAGCCAGATCGCCGATCTGCGTACGCGCCTGGAGCAACTGCAGCAGCAGCAGCGGCGCTTGCCCGGACTCGACGAGCAGTACGTCGAATTGACCAGGGACTACAGCGTCCTGAACCAGAGCTACCAGCAGCTCGTGCAACGCCGCGAGACCGCAATGCTGTCGCGCAACCAGGACGCCAGCCAGCGCAAGGACTACTTCCGCATCGTCGATCCGCCACGGCTGGCCCCGTCGCCCTTGTTCCCGCAGCGCAAGATGCTGATCGTGCTGGTGTTCCTGCTTGCGTTGGGCGCGGGGGTCGGAACCACGATCGGTTGGTCGCTGCTGCTGCCCGCCTACCACACGGCGCGCCAGCTGCGCGAGGCCTCCTCGCGCCCGGTGCTCGGTACCGTCACCCTGGTCGCCACGCCCGGCCTGGCCGCGCACGAACGCCGGGATCGGCGGTTGTTCATCACCTCGAGCGCGTTGTTCCTGGTGCTGTTCCTTGCCGTGATCCTGGCCGTCAAGCTGCAATTCATTCACTGAGTCCGCGCCCATGGGAATCATTGAACAAGCCAGCAAGCGTCTCGAGCAACTCAGCCGTGCCGGGGTCGCGATGCCCTGGAGCGGCAAGCCGCCGGAGACCTCTGCCCAGCCGTCGGCGCTGGCGGGATCGCTGCAGCAGATCGCAGCCCGTCCGCAACCCCTCGAGGAACCCAGGCAGACCGTGCAGATCGACCTGGCTGCGCTGGCTGCGGGCGGCAACCTGGTTCCCGGCGCTCCGCGCAGCCGCCTGATGGACGAACTTCGCGCACTCAAGCGACCGCTGCTGGTCAATGCGCTGGGGGATCGCGCGCGCGAACCGGTCGCGCGCGGCAACCTGATCATGCTCACCAGCAGTCTGCCCGGCGAGGGCAAGACCTTTCTCTCGCTGAACCTGGCCATGAGCCTGGCCATGGAGCCGCACTACCGGGTGCTGCTGGTCGACGCGGATTCGACGCGCAGAGCCGTCACGGAGCGCCTGGGCATCGGCTCCGAGCGAGCCGGGCTGATGGATCTGCTGCGCGACCCGTCGATCGACCTCGCCGATGTCGAACTGGCTACCAATATCGAGCGCCTGTCGTTCCTGCCCGCGGGAGCAGGCGATGCACTGGCCACCGAACTGTTCGCCAGCCGCGAGGCTGGTGCGCTGCTGGAACGCCTGGCGGCCGATGGGCAACGCCGCCTGGTGATTTTCGACTCTCCACCGTTGTTGCACGCGGCGGAGGCCAGGGCCTTGGCGCCCCAGATGGGGCAGGTGCTGCTCGTGGTCCAGGCTGGCAGAACCCAGCGCGGCACCGTGGGCCACGCACTGGATCTGATCGAGGAGTGCCCGTTGGTGATGACGGTACTCAATCAGGCGCGCACTCCGGCGCCGTCATCGCCCTACGGCTATTACGCCTATTAAGGTTTCCTGCGCTTGCCCTTCAGGAGACGCGACCGAAAGGCGCCGGAGCTTGCTCCGACCGAGCCTGACGGGTCGCTGCGACGTCCCCGAGCGCGAGGCGAATCTCGGAGCGGATGGTCTGCCAGATCGTCCCCCAGTTGTATCGAGTCTCGTAGCGCTCGCGGCCCAGCACACCCAACTCCCGGGATCGTTGCGGATCGTTCAGCAGCGCCAGCAACGCCGAGGCCAGCGCGGCGCTGTCGCCACAGGGCACGACCAGACCTGCGTTTCCCACCACCTCCGGCATGGCGCCGTAGTCGGACGAAACACAGGGTGTCCAGCATGCCATGGCCTCCACCAGCACGATCCCGAAACGGTCGACCAGCGAAGGCAGGGTCAGGATATGCGCCTGGCGCATCAAGGTCAGGACTTTCTCCCGGTCGGTCACGAATCCGTGGGAGACGACACCGGGCATGGGTGCGAGATCGGGTTGGCCGACGATGTGCAACACGGCGTCGGGGCGCTGCCGGCGCACTTCCTCGAAGGCGCGCAGCAATACCATGCCGCCCTTCTTTTCAAAATCTCCCTTGCCGATATAAAGGATGGTTCGGCCGTCATAGTGTTTCGTGAAGGCTTCGCCAAAACCCAGTCCAGCACCAAAACCGGTCGCGATCACCTGGCGTTCCGGGACGCCGTAGCCGGAGGTGATGGCATCCTTGACGAACCGGCTTCCGACGAACACCCGCTGGGCCTTGCGGTAGACCTCTGCCTCCAGGGCCAGCCATTGCCGCTCCTCGCCCTGGCTGCGGAAGTGGCAGACTTCGTCGTGCGGGTTTCTCGACGACAGCAGGCGGCAAGAGTCCGTGAAGACGAAGTAGGGTTTGTCCAGATCGCGTCCGGGAGCGCATTGCGCGCCGAAATGCAGCACGAGGTCGTACTCCTCGCGGTGGCGCTGCAATGCGCGGCCGAGGGCACGGGTGACGACCCGGAACGAAAGGGGCGAATGCTCCACCCAGTGGCGCCAGCGGCGGTACCAGGTCTTTCTCGAAGGATGAAAGGAAATCAGCAGGAACCATCCCAGCAGCATGCGCGGGTAGCGAATCTCCGGCAGATGGACGATTTCGAATTCCTGAGCGAAGCGCTCGGCCAGCGGGGGAAAGATTCCGCGGCCACTGCCGAAGAGCACTGCGCGCAATCGACGGTTCGGCGCGCAGCCTGCGTCGCCTGCCATGGCGTCGGGCGGCTGGGATTGCTGGTTCATGGGCATTCGAAGGGGTTGCGTACAGCGGCCAGGCCGACCAACAGGCCGCGCCGATGCCTGCGCGAGACTTCAGAGGGCCGCAAACTCCAGCCCAGCATCTTTCCACCGGGGAAGGACATCCGACAGGGCCTGCAGAGTGTAGGGGTTGTCGTCGTGCAGAAGAATGACTTCTCCAGGGCGTGGCGGCCGTGACGCCATGCGGCCGAGCAGGGCTTCGAGGCCGTCGCGCCGGTAATCGCTGTAGGTCAGGCTCCAATGCACGAGACGGTATCCGTGGCTGTGCACGCCGTGGATGGACGCCAGATTCACCTCTCCCTTGGGTGGCCGGAACAGCCGGGTGTCGACGCCGGTCGCTGCGCGGATGGCGGCGCGGCAGCGCTGCAGATCGGCGCCCAATGCAGCGCGCGACATCGAGGTGATGACCTGATGGTCGAAACTGTGGCCGCCAAGGCTATGTCCTTCGGCAGCGATGCGCGCCGCGAGCGTCGGGTGCGCCTCCACCTTTCTGCCGATCAGGAAAAACGTCGCCCGAACCCTCGCCTCGCGCAGCAGGTCGAGCAACGCCGGGGTGAACTCCGGATCGGGCCCGTCGTCGAAAGTCAACGCGACGCCCGCCTCGCGCGGCATTCGCCAGAGGAAACTTCGGGGTATCAGGGCATGCTGGAGAAGGTCTTTTGCGAAATTTCGCACCAATTCGCGCACGGTGCCTCCCGGTTTGCATGCAGGCGTGTTTCAGCGGATCTGCGGAAAAGATCTTGCGACGGGCAGAAACGGCCGTCGCCGCACGCAACCGTTGATCAACATGTCAATGCTACAGTCATTCCCGCCCGGGCCGCCCAACCCGCGATTACCCCTCGACGAATCGTCCAAGCGAGCCTGCGATGGCCTCATTGTCCGACAAGGCCGGCATACTGATTGTCGCCAACCTGCTCAAGTATGGTGTTGGTTTCGTGCTGCCGATGCTGCTGGTGCGGCTGCTCAGCGCCCACGATTACGGCACCTACCAGCAACTGGCGCTGGCGAATTCGCTGACTGCCGCGGTTCTGCTGCTGGGCTTGCCGACTTCGATCTTCTATTTCCACGCCAGGGTCGATGGAGCACGGCGCACCTCCCTGCAGGTGCAGACCATGTCCATGCTGGGAATGCTCGGGTTGCTGGGCGCCGTGGTGCTGATCGTCGGTGCCTGGCCCATCAGCCACATCCTGCACAACCCCGAGATCGTCCCGCTGCTGCCGGTGGTCGCCTTGGCCGGGGCCTTGACCATGGGATCCGAGGGCTTCATCTCCTTCCTGATCGTCGGTGACCGTTACCGTCTGGCGCTGGGCTTCGAGGTCGGGGAAACCGTGTTGCGGGTGCTGCTGATGATCACCCCGCTGCTGCTGGGCTACGGTCTTCGCGGCCTGGTCGTTGCGTTGCTGGTGTATGCCGCGCTGCGCTACCTCGGCCGCATCGGCACGCTGTATGCATTGCGCGACCGCGCCGCGAGGGGGTGGCGCAAGCTGCTGTTCGCGCGTGAGCAACTGGCCTACAGCATGCCGCTGGCAGCGACCAGCTGGGTATCGGTGGTCGCCGGGATGCTCGATCGCACGATCATCGCCATGTTCTTCTCCACCGTGGACTTCGCCATCTATACCGTCGGAGCCCTGGAGATTCCCCTCGACGTGATCTTCCAGGCCTCGGTCGCCGACGTCATGCGCGCCACCCTGCCACGCCTGATCGCCGAAGGCAAGGACGCGGAGATCCGCCGCCTGCTCAGCGAGGCGGTGCGCAAGCTGGCGCTGATCGTGCTGCCCTCCTTCGTCTTCCTGTGGCTGTTCGCGCGCCCATTCATCACCGTACTGTTCACCACCCGGTACCTGCAGAGCGTTCATGTGTTCCGCATCTATCTGCTGCTGTTGCCCCTGCATATGTTCGTGCTCAGCATGGTGCCGCAAGCCTATGGAGAGACGCGCGTGAACTTCCGCATCGCGAGCTTCGTATCGGCGGTGCACGCGGTGCTGAGTCTTGCGCTGCTCAAATGGATCGGCTTCTACGGCCCCGCCATCTCGGGAGTGCTCTCCGCATACCTGCGCTCGGGGCTGTTCGCTTGGGCCAATCTGCGTCTGACGCGTTCGCGCCTGTCGCAGATCGTGCCCTTCGGCGCACTGCTGCGCACCCTGCTGGCCTGCGTGGCGGGCGCGGCGGCTGCGCATTTCCTGGTGCTTGCGCCGTCGTGGCGGCTGATCCACCTCGTGCTGGCAGGGTTGGTGTTCAGCCTGGGCTATCTAGGCGCGGCCTGGGCGCTGGGGGCGCTCACTCCCGGTGATCGCAGGCTGCTCTGGAGCGCGGCCGCGCGCCTGCGCCTGCGCTGATGGGAAGGAACTGCGAGGTCATGCCGATCCACGTCCACCACGTGTTGCTGAGCCTGGAGCCCGGGGGGCTGGAGAACGGCGTGGTCAACGTCGTCAACGGCCTGGACGAAGCCGAGTTCCGATCATCGATCTGCTGCCTCAAGGGCAGCGGCGCCTTCGCCGCGCGCATTCGCAACGCGCAAGTGCCGATTCACAGCATGGGTCTGCGGCCGGGCAACGACTGGGGCCTTCCACTGCGTCTGGCGCGGCTGTTCCGCAGCACGCGCAGCGACATCGTGCATACGAGGAACGCGGAGTCGTTCTTCTACGCGGCCATCGGGGCGCGCCTGGCCGGGGTGCCGGTGCTGATCCACAGCGAACATGGGCGCACCTTCGCCGACCGCCGCCTGCGCTTGCACGCCCAGCGCCTGCTCAGCGGCCTGGCCGACGGCATGTTCGCGGTATCGGCCGAGCTGCGCGAGCAACTGATCCGGCACATCGGACTGCGCCGCGAGCGTATCGACGTCCTGTACAACGGCGTGGATACCGCGCGCTTCACCACGGTCGACCGCCGCAGCGCACGCTTGCAGCTGGATCTCCCTGGCGAGGCCTACGTCGTCGGCAGCATCGGACGCCTGGTCGCGGTCAAGAACTACCCCCTGCTGCTGCGCGCCTTCGCGGCGCAGAGCGACCCCAACGCCTACCTGGTGCTGGCGGGCGATGGCCCCGAGCATGCCGCGCTGAGCGCTCTGTCCGAGCAGCTCGGCATTGCTGCGCGCGTGCGCCTGCTGGGGCACCGGGACGACATTCCCGCGATCCTCGGTGCGCTCGACGTGTTCGTGCTGTGCTCGCGCAGCGAAGGAATGTCCAACACCCTGCTCGAGGCCATGGCCGCGGGATTGCCGGCCATAGCCACCGGGGTCGGAGGCAACCCCGAAATCCTGCGCGACGGCGTGGATGGCCGCCTCGTTGCCGACGACGACCAGCCGGGCCTGGCCGCGGCGTTGCGGGATCTGGGATCCGCCCCCGACATGCGACGGGAGATGGGGGAGCAGGCACGGCAGCGGGTTCTGCAGGAATTCAGCATGCAGGCCATGGTGCGGCGCTATGCCGAGTACTACCTGGCGCACCATCGTCGCTCCCGAGCAGGAGCGCGCATTCCAGCCTGAGCACGCTCGGATGCTCCGGTTCCGATCCCGTCTGAAGCCTTCCCTTACACTCGCACACACCCTCAGGAAGCAGCCCATCATGTCATCGGCCAAGCGGATCCTCTCAGGCGCTGTTCGCGATCTCGCCTGGGCGACCGGGTTTTCCTCGCGCTTCGTGCGCCGCGGCGCCGATCGGTGGGTGATGATGCTGCACGGCGTCGGCGCGGGTGGGCTTGCGCTTGCTGATTTTCGCGCCGGCCTGCAGTGGCTGCGGGACACCTTCACGGTCGTCCCCCTCGGCGCGCTGATCGACGCCGTCGAGCAGCGCCGGCCGGCGGCGCCGGGCGGCGAAGTCGCCGTCACCTTCGACGACGGCCTGCGCAACCAGGCCGTGCTGGCTTACCCGCTGCTACGGGAATTCGCGGTTCCGGCCACCATCTTCGTCTGTCCGGGGCTGATCGAGCAGCAGGCCTGGATGTGGAACCACGATGCTCGAGCCCGCCTTGAAGCCCTGCCGGCCACGCAGCGCCAGCCGTTCGCGCAGCGTGCGGGCAGCGCGAGCGCCACCCCGCACGATCTCGTCGAGGCGATGAAAGCCTTGCCTGTGGCCAGGCGACGAGCGTTGCACCAGGAAATCCAGGCGGCCACGCCCGGCTTCGTGCCGGCGGCGGCGGATCGCGCGGCCAACGACCCGATGTCGTGGGACGAACTCCAGGGCCTGGATCCGGAATGGATCACCATCGGGTCGCACACCATGTCGCACCCGATCCTGCCGCAACTCGACGACGAGGAACTGGAAAGCGAGATCCATGCGAGTCGGCAGATGCTCGAGGCGCGGCTGGGGCGCACGGTCGACCTGTTCTGCTACCCGAATGGTGCGACCGACGCGCGGGTGCAACAGGCAGTGGCCCGCAACTACCGCGCCGCCGTGACCACCCATGCGGCCCGGGTGGAGCTCGGTGTCGATCGTCTCGCGATCCCGCGCATGGCGATGGATCTTCCGCGTTCGCATGTCGCGTGGCGGATGCTGCGCTGCCCGCGCTGAAATCGGGCGCACACCCGGCGCAGTCGCAGAAACGTCGAGCGCGCACTTTGCCAGCTAACATTTGCCACATGGTTGTCATGGCACATCCCCGGATCACGCCGTACCTGCCCTGTCTTCACGGTGTCGACCGATGAGGCTGCCCGTTCCGTCTCCACGGGTGCTCGTGCTCGACGCCGACGCGCCGGCCGGACTGGCTTGCGTGCAGTCGCTCGGGCGCGCAGGAGCCGCAGTGGATGCCGCCTTTCGGCGCCCCGGTTCGCCTACCGAATACACCCGCTGGGCGGCCCGGCGGCATGCGCAGCCTCCCTTCGAGCCGGCTGATGCTGCGCTGGCATGGCTGTCGGAGCTGGATGCCACGCAATCCTTCGACCTGGTGATTCCCAGCACCGAAGGATCGCTGCGCTGGCTGCATGCTCTTGGGGAGTCCGATCCGCTGCGGCGCCGATCCCAGTTGGCCGGCGACGCGGCCCTGGACATCGCGCTGGACAAGGTGCGCACCACGGAGACGGCCAGGCAGCTGGGCATCCCGGTGCCTGCTTCCCAGCGCATCCCCGCGGGAGCGGCAAGCCCGCAGCCCCTGGGTTTCCCGGCCGTGCTCAAACCTGCGCGCAGCAAGGTGCTGGTCGGCCAGCGCCTGCAATCGCTGTCGGTGGCCCTCGTGCGAGACCCTGCCGAGCGAGACGCCATCCTCCAGGCCTGGCTTCCCTTCACCGATGTCCAGGAGCAGCAATGGGTTCCCGGCCATGGCTTCGGCGTGGAGATGCTCTTCGATCGGGGCCGCTTGGTTTGGAGTTTCCTGCACGAACGACTGCATGAACGCCCGCTGACGGGCGGCGCCAGCACGCTTCGGCGCGCGGCCGCGCCCGACCAGCGCCTGATCGGGTGGTCACGCCAGCTGCTCGAGCACCTGCAGTGGCACGGGGTGGCGATGGTCGAGTGGCGCATGGCGCCAGGCCGCGGGCCCTGGCTGATGGAAATCAATCCTCGGTTCTGGGGCTCGTTGCCGCTGACCATCGCCGCCGGACGCAACGCTCCGCTCGATCTGCTGCGCATGGCGCTGGGGGAAACCCTTGGCGAGCCTGGGCCGTACCGGGTCGGGGTCGTGGCGCGCAATCCGGAGGCTGATCTGCGCTGGTTCGTGGACAACCTGCGCGCCGAGCGCGGCGACCCGATGCTGCTGACCGAACCGGTGACACACGCAGCGATCGGCTGGCTGGGTGCGCTGGTCGGGCGCGAGGTGTGGGACGGATGGTCGTGGGACGACCGTCGCCTGTTGGCGCACAAGGCCTTGCAACTGCTCGCCGTGCTGCCAGGCGGAGTGCTGCGCATGGCGGCGCGCCTGGTGCTCCGTTGGCGCAGACGCGATCACCACCGCTCGGTGATGCGGCGCGTCGAATCCGCAGCGCAGGCACCCCGGCGCATTCTGATGCTGTGCTACGGGAACATCTGCCGCAGCCCCTTCGCGGAGCTTGCGCTGCGGCATCGCGACCCGACGCTGGAGGTCAGCAGCGCGGGATTCCATCCGGTGCCGGGGCGCGCCTCCCCGGCGCATGTGGCGCATGCCGCGCGCGACTTCGGTGTGGAGCTGGACGGCTGGTCCTCGCACACGCTGGATCGACAGCAGATCGACAACGCCGACCTCATCCTGGTCATGGACGGATCGAACCTCGAGCGACTGGCGCGCGAGTATCCCGACGCATGGAGCAAGAGCACCCAGCTTGGATTCTTCGGCCCGGAGGGCGGTGACATCGAGGATCCCTACGAAATGGATCCAGCCGCCACGCGTCGGGTGTTGCAGGTTCTGCACCGCGCGGTCGAGGCGCTCGCGGAGCGACTCGAGCAATGGCCCGGCCGCGCCAAGCCGGCGGTTGCCGGCCTGCGGCGGTGAGCTTGCCGCACAAGCCTGGGAACGCTGAGGCCGCGAACCCGCGGGTGGTGTTCGTGACCACCTTCTATCCCAATGCACAGGATCCGACCCGTACCGTATTCGTCGAGAACCTGGCGCGCGCGCTGCGCGCGCAGCTTGCGCTGCGGGTGATCGCTCCGGTTCCCTATGCGCCGCCCTTGCAGCGCTGGAGCAAGCTGCGGGGCGTTGCCCGCATCGAACGCCGCCATGGCATCACGGTCGAACATCCGCGCTACGTGGTCGTTCCGCGCATGGGCTGGCTGAGCGGCCTGAGCTTCGCCCTGGCCGTGCTCCGGCCCCTCGCACGACTGGCCCGGCGCCACCCAGGCCTGCTCGTGCATGCCCATTGTGGATATCCCGATGCAGTGGGTGTCGGTCTCGCCTCGCGCTTGCTCGGGCTGCGCTACGTGGTCACCTGCCATGGCAGCGACCTGAACGTCTATTCGCACCGCCTGGGTTTGCGTCCCCAGATGCGCTGGGCACTGCGCCAGGCAGCCCATGTGATCGCGGTCAGCTCGCCGTTGCGGCAGCGCGTTCTCCAGTTGCTGGGCAGCGGCGCCGACGCACACTGCAGCGTGATTCCTTGCGCGGCCGTCGATCCCGAGGTGTTCCATGTCGACCCCGATCGCGACGGCCTGCGCCGGCGGCTCGGCGTGCCGCTCGAGGCGAAGATCGTGGTGTCGATCGGCAAGCTCGTCCCGATCAAGGGTCTGCCCCTGCTCATCCAGGCCTGGTCCGCGCTCGGCGCGCGAGGCCGCGTCGGTGCCGATGATGCCCTGCTGATCATCGGCACCGGCCCGGAAGGACCCCGGTTGCGCCGCATGGCCGAATCCAGCGCCGCACCGATCCGCTTCCTCGGGCCCTTGGGGCAGGTGGAGTTGGCGGACTGGTTGCGCGCAGCCGATCTGCTGTGCCTGCCCAGTCTGAACGAAGGCACCCCCAACGTGGTCATCGAGGCCTTGGCCAGCGGCCGGCCCGTGGTGGCCAGTCGGGTCGGAGCCGTGCCGGAGTTCGTGCGCGAGGGGTCGAGCGGATTGCTGGTGCAGCCGGGCGATGCGGTGCAACTCGCCGAGGCCCTGGAGCACGCATTGGGTCGGTCGTGGCCCGAGCGGGACATGGCGGACTCCGTCGCGCAGTATTCCTGGCAGCATATCGCGCAGGCCAACGCCGTTGTGCTGCGCGCTGCCGCGGGTTGCAGCCGATGAGGTTCGGCGCTGTCGACCCTCCGCGCCGGCATCGACGCTGGCGTGCGGTGCTCGCTCGCGTAGCGGCCTTGTTGCTGACGCTGCTGCTGGGCTGCCTCCTCGGAGCCTGGCTGTTCCACGATGTGCAGCCGCGCGCGCTGTGGATCCGCACACCGCAGGGGCGCGGTCTGCCCCACCTGTCGCGCAAGGATGTGCTCGGACTGCTGGCCTCGGCTGGAATCCAGCATGCCCCGGGAGCCATCCCCTGGATTGCCGCGCGCGACGCGCGCTGCCTGGTGGTACGACTGCCCCAGCCCGGGCTGCTGCGCCACTACGTGGCCTTTCCCCAGCGCGACATCCTCGACATCGCCGACCTCGCACGCCCGGAGAACGCTGCGGATGCCGCCGACTGCATCCGGCTGCTGGGGGAGATCATCCGCGATCAAGGCTACCGCGACTATCGCGTCTACACCAACGGGCCGGATCAGCAGGATGTGCGGTACCTGCATTTTCATCTGATCGCGCTGCCGCACGTGACCGACCATGGCATCAGCGAGGCTTTTCGCCCGGGCTATCCCCTGCCGAGGCCGGCCTCCACGCCCGCCCCTGAATGATCGATACCGGAATGGATGCGCGCGGCCGGGTTCAACCCGAGCGCGGCCACCATACCGCCATCGACTGCCCACGCACGAACTTTAGCGCGGCCAGCGCGAACGCGCTGTAGCTCAACAGCAGATAACTGGGCAGCGTGGTCAGCCGCCGGAGCCAGCCCGGCAGGGCGTGCACGAATCCGAGCAAGGCCATGCCGTAGGCCAGCGCCTGCAGGACCAGCAGGCTCGCATACAGCGGCGAGGCTGGTGCGAGCAAGGCGTTGCTCAGCAGCGCCAGGATCATGAACACGAAGCCGGCGTAGCGAATGATCTTGTGCGAGACGATGCTGAACGCGGCATAGGGATGGCGGACGGGGTTGAGCAGCCCACGCACAGCCCACAGGCCCTGCATCGCGCGCAGCGCAACCCGCACCCGCATGCGGAATTCCGAGCGAGCATCCGCGTTGGTCCACTCGACCGACTTCGCGCTCGGGTCGTAGATCACCCGGTATCCGCGTTCGAGCACGCTCAACGGCAGCACGAGGTCGGTGATCAGTTGCTCGGGAATCGGCCAGTACAGCGCGCGGCGCACGGCGTCCACGCCGCCGTTGGAGCCGATGATCGATCCGGCGGCGGTCTCCTGGACGCGCAACCAGTTCTCATAGCGCGTGAACAGGCTGTTGCCGCTTCCTGCCGGCCCCCCACCCCGCGGCTGCGGCGACAGCGAGCCGGTGACGTAGCCGATGCGCGGGTCGCGGAAGTTCGCGGCCAGCCTGCGTACCGCGTCGGGCGCGAACATGGCGTTGGCATCGCAGAACACCAGCACCTCGCCGCGCGCAAGCGCTACGGCCGCGTTGAGCACCGCGGCCTTGCCGCGCCGTGGCTCGGCCCGGTGCAACTCCACGCCGCGCGAGCTGAATCCCTTCACGATGGCGTCGGTGCCGTCGGTCGAGCCATCCGAGGCGACGATAATCTGCAGGCGGTCGCGGGGATAATCCTGCGCAAGCAGGCACTCCAGGGTGCGGCCGATCACCTCCGCTTCGTTGTAGGCCGGAACCAGCACGGTCACGCAGGGGGTGGCGTCGCCTGTTTCGACGGCCTGCCCACGCCGCCCGAGTCCGAGCAGCATGATGAGCAGCGGGTAGATCGTATACGGGTACAGGTACAGCAGCAGCGCTGCCCAGAAGACCCCCTCAAGCATTTTCACGAAGCACCTCCGCGGTCTGCGTGCGGCGAAGGAGCAGCCGTCCCGAGGCGTCGCGCTCGACCAGCACCTCCTGCGTGGGGTCAAAGTCGACTTCGCAGGCTCCATCGGGCTGCAGCCGGCTGCCGTCGACGCCGGCGAAGCACAGCCCGTCGGCCGGCTCCAGACGCAGTCGCGGCCCGCCGGCCTGGCCCGTGCCCAGGATGCGCACGCGCCCTGCGGCGGCATCCATCGCGCAGGCGCTCCACCGACCCTCGACGGCGCGCAGCGGGCCCGCATGCATGCGCAGACGCGCTGCGCCGACGCCGTCCGCGACCTGCACGCGCAACTGTCCAGGCGTGCAGCGCAGCAATTGATGGGGCACGTCGAGTGCGTAGTGCCGAAGCGCCGGAGCCTGGATCGCGAAGTCCAGGAACTCGCGCGGGTCACCGCTCATGCCGTGCTCGGCAGCCCTGGCGATGTTGTAGGCCTGTCGCGCGGTGACGTAATGCAACTGGTAGCGGCGACCGTCGTTGTACTCGGTGTTCAGCACACGATGCATGGTGCGCGCGCGCTCACCGAACAGCGCGTCGAAGTCGCGCTCGATCGCTCCATGGGTGTGCAGCTTGATGAACAACCACTCGGGCCTGCCCTGCACATGCACGTTGCAGTCGATCCACGAGGCGATGCGCTCGCGGCTGCCCCAGTTCTCGCTGGTCAGGCTCGCATTCTCGATACGCGGTCGCCAGGGGCGGCCCAGGCGCATGCCGAGCGGCCCCTGCATCAGAAAGAAGCCCGCCGCGTCGGGTTCGCCAACACGAGCGTCGCGCCCCCAGTCGTGCGAACGCGAACGCTCGGGGCTGTCGACGGCGTAGTAGACGGAATTGATCTTGCGCGTCTGGCACTCATTCGCCGAGGGCATCGTGAAATCGCCCCAGCAGCCGTGCTCGGCGAGGATGCTGAGTTCGCCGTTGACGCCGCAGAAGCGCCCGCCGCAGGAGTTGTCGAGCGCCCAGTCCCCGTGCACGAAGCCAAAGCGGGTGCGCGGTGCCTCGCCGGACTCCAGCAGAAGCCCCCACTGCGCGTAGCGCTGCAGGCAATCGCGCAGCCCGGCACGCAGGGTGGCCTCGGTATCGTCGGCATGGTGGTAGTGCAGTTCCACCTCGCCGAGGCCGCGATGCACCCAGTCCGCCAGGTGCGGCAGCGCCCGCTCGCCATGGTGGGGCGGATAGAACCAGCTGTGCAGCGGGCGCGTGCCGAAGGCCTCGAGGCACCACTGCTGCAGTTCGGCATAGCCTTGCGACCACTGGCGCAGCCGCGCGTCGACCTGGGCCTCGTCCTGCGCCCCATGGCGCGGCTCGAAATGGTCGCAGACCAGGAACATCAGGTGCGTCGTGCGCCCGCGCCTTGCCGCGCGCGCGGCACGGCGCTGCGGGGCCTGCCACAGGTAGGTGGGCAGCCAGCGTTGCAGGCCCCGCCTCCGCACGCGTTCCCAGGGCGTCAGCATGCGGCGACTCCCTGCGCGCCGAGTCGGCCAGCGACACGCACGATCTCGCCCGCGTTGCCCCTCCATGTGTGGTGACGCAACACCTGCGCGCGCCCGGCGTGCGCCAGGCGCGCGCGCAATCCGGGATCGGCATGCAGGTCGACGATCGCCCGCACCATCTGATCCACGTCTCCCGGTTCGATCAGCAGCGCGGTTTCGCGGTCGCGAAGCACTTCCAGCACCGGGTCCACGCGCGGTGCCACCACAGGCTTGCCCAGCGCCAGATATTCAAACACTTTCATCGGTGAACCGTAGTCGTTGGAATCCAGCAGCAGGCAGGCATCCATCGCCGCGATGTGCTCGGGCACTTCGGCATGGCTCTTGCGCCCGGTGAACACGACGCGCCGTGCCCATGGCCGCTCGGCGCAGCGCGCCTGCAGTTCGGCGCGGAACTCTCCGTCGCCAACCATCAGGAAGTTGAGATCCGGCACGCGGGCGAAGGATTGCTCGAAGACCTCGAAGTAGCGCGCGATGCCTTGCCAGCGATTCATGGTACCGACAAAGCCCAGGGTGAATCCGTCCAGCCCGAGAGCCTGGCGCAGTGGCGCGGCCTCGAAGCGGGCCGGATCCATCGCCGCCGGGTCGACGGCGTTGTGGCACACGCTGACGCGATCGGCCGGCACGCCGATGGCCTCGATCTTGGCGCGCATCACGCCACTGACCGTGATCACGTGATCCGCCGAGACCAGGGTCGAGCGCTCGATGCGCCGTGCGATGCCCTGGAAGCGCAGCGAGAAATAGCGCGCCCAGGATTGGGCATAGGCTGTGTTGACCTCCAGCACGAGCGGCACGCGTGCCAGCCGCGCCGCAGCCACCCCGCCGAACATGTACAGGGCGTAGCGCTCGTACACCAGATGCGGGCGGAAGCCGCGTATGGCGCGCAGCAGGCGCAGCCAGACGACGGCGTTGTAGCCGATCTGCAGCACCTCGAACACCGCGCCCGGCACTGCGGCCTTGATGCGCCCGAGGATCGAGGGCCGACTGCGCGCGGAGCTCGCCGCCTTCGCGCGGCCCGCGGCCGGGCCGACCACCCGAACTTCATGCCCCATGCCGCGCAGCGCCTCGACGATGGCGTCGATGTGCACCGACTCGGGCTCCTCGCCCTGGGTGCGGTGGTGGTAGAGGATTCTCATCGCTCCTGCGCCAGTTGCGCCGGGATCATCGCACCCGCGTCGGCCGCCCATCGCTGCAGCAGCACGCAGTCGATGCGGTTCCAGCGGAAATCCCGCAGCAATTGCCGGAGCTTGCGCTCGGTGTGCCGCAGGTTGACGTAATGTCGGAAGCGGCTCTTGGGGTCGACCCCGGCGATGCGTGGCTGTCCCGGGTCGATCTCCCACGGGTGCATGTAGAACATCGCGGGCCGCGCGTCATGGCGGTTGATGCGCCGCATGGCGGCGCGCGAGACGGCATAGGGCAGCAGGCGGAAGAAGCCTCCGCCTCCTGCCGGTAGGTTACGACCTCCCAGGCGTACCGTGGACATCGGGATCTCGGTCAGGCCCGGTACCGCCTCGTAGGGGAAACGGGGCGCGTCGGGCATGCCGTAGTGATCGTGGCGCACCGGGTAGACGCTGGAACTGTAGGTGTAGCCCTGCTCGCGGATGGCGTCGAAGGCCCAGAGATTGCTCGCGCCGATGGAAAAACTCGGCGCGCGATAACCCTTCACCGTGACACCGGAAACGTCTTCCAGCAGCTTGCGGGCCCTGCCGATGTCCGCGGCGAACTCGGCCGGACTCTGCTCCGTCGCGCGCAGGTGCGCGAAGCCATGGCTGGCCAGTTCATGCCCCTGCGCGACGATGCGGCGCACCATCTCCGGGTGTCGCTCGGCCACGCAACCCAGGGTGAAGAAGGTCGCCTTGGCCGCGTGTTCCTCGAACATCTGCAACAGGCGGTCGACATTGGCCTCGACCCGCGAGGGCATGCCCCCCCACGCGCTGCGGGGGACGTAGGGTGCCAGGGCCGAGACCTGGTAGTAGTCCTCGACATCGACAGTCAGGGCATTCTGTACGGCTGGCTCGGATGGCTTCATGCATGTACCCCACGGCAAAGGCAGGCTCGCGCCCACAGCATGCCCCATGGCTGCGAAATCCCTGTGACGACACGGCCTTCCCAGCGGATTGCGCAGAAGAAGGGTTTCGATGATAAATGCGGCGCCGCAAGCTTCGCGCCCGCAGTTGTGGGTCAGCGCCCGCCCAGATGAAGGCGCAGGCGCTGCAGCCAGCTCCCACGGCGAGTCGGCGCGGCCTGCGGCTGCCGCGGCAAGGGTTGGATTCCCGCGGCCAGCTGGGCCAGGTTCTCGACGATCAGCCTCCGCAGCGCGATGCGCTGCCCGGTGGCCGCCTCCAGCGCGACGACCACGCGGTTGGCCAGCAGCGAATGGCCGCCGAGGTCGAAGAAGTTGTCGCTGCGGCGGATGTCCTGTACGCCGAGCATCTCGCTCCAGATCCCGGCCAGCAGGGTTTCGATGGACCCCTCCGGCTGCTCGCCGTGCCGCTCGGAGGGCGCGTGCGGAGCCGGGAGCGCCTGCCGGTCGATCTTCCCGTTGGGCAGTCGAGGCAGCGATGCCAGCACCTCCAGATGCTGGGGAATCATGTAGGCGGGCAGCTTGTCGCGCAGCGCCTCACGCAATGCTTCAGGCGTGGGGGCAAGCCCGGCCGCGGCCAGCACGTAGGCGACCAGACGCGCATCCCCCGGGGTGTCCTCGCGCAGCACCACCACGGCCTCGGCGACTCCGGGTTGCGCGAGCAGGCAGGATTCGATGTCCCCGGTCTCGATGCGGTAGCCGCGCAGCTTGACCTGGAAATCGAGGCGGCCCTGGTGCTCGAGCAGGCCGTCATGCCGCCAGCGTCCGCGGTCTCCGGTCCGGTACATGCGCCGCTGTCCGGAGGGATCCTCGGGATCGGGCAGGAATCGTTCGGCGTCCAGTTCGGGCCGCCGATGGTAGCCGAGGGCCACGCCCTCGCCGCCGATGTGGATCTCGCCGCTGAAGCCGATCGGGCACGGTCGTCCATGGGCGTCGAGTACATGCACCTGGGTGTTGGCAATCGGCGAGCCGATGCTGATGCGCTCGGCACCCGGTCGTACCCTCCAGCAGGTCGACCACACGGTGGTCTCGGTGGGGCCGTACAGGTTCCAGACTTCAGCGCCCAGCACCTGCAGGCGCCGCGCGAGCTCAGGGCGCAAGGCCTCGCCGCCCACCAGCACCTTGAAGCCCTCCGGGGGCTGCCACCCGTCGTCGAGCAGCATCTGCCAGGTCGCCGGCGTGGCCTGCATCATGGTCGCCCTGCAGGCGCGCAGGCGCGCCTGCAGGGCCGTGCCGTCGGCGGCCTCCTCGCGCGAGGCGATGCAGACCCTGGCACCCGCGCAGAGGCCCAGCAGCAGCTCGAGCACCGCGATATCGAAACTCAGGGTGGTGACCGCGAGCAGCACATCGTCGGGCCGCATGCCGGGCTCGTGGGCCATCGACTGCAGGAAGTTCACCACGGCCCTGTGGGGCACCAGCACGCCCTTGGGCCTTCCGGTCGATCCGGAGGTGTAGATCACATAGGCCGGGTCGTCGGCACCCGCATCGAGCCCGGATTCGACCGCCGTCGCGAGCCCGCCGCGCGTCGCGGCCAGCATGGGATCCGGGGGAACGAGCAGGGGCACCTGCACCCCGGCCCATGTCGCCTGCAGTTCGTCGTCGCTCAGCAGCAGCGTCGGACAGGCGTCTTCGATCATCGCCCGCAGGCGTGCCTGCGGGAACTCGGGATCCAGCGGCAGGTAGGCGGCGCCGGACTCCAGCACCGCGAGCTGGGCGACCACCATGCCCACGCCGCGCCGCATGCCCAGGCCGACGAACTGGCCGCGGCCGATTCCCTGCGCGCGCAGCAGCGCGCTCAGATGATCGACGGCACGCCACAGCTGCCGATGATCCAGCTCGGAGCCCGTCGCATCGGCGAGGGCGACTCCGGCCTGAGCCGGCCGCTGGCGCAGGAACCTGGCGACGTTCAGCGTTGCGGCCAGGGGAGCCGCCGTGGCATTCCAGCCGGCCATGGCCTGCAGCTGCGCCTCGGGCGCTTCCCAAAGGGAGTGCAGGCTTCGCAGGGGATCCGACAGCACGCGCCGCGTACCGACCAGATACAACTGCGCAAGCGCCTCGATGCTCGAGCTGTCGAACAGTTCGGTGGAGTAATCGATGACCAGCGCCGGCAGAGCCTCGGTGCTCACGCTCAGCGACAGGTCGAACTGGGTGCTGGACCAGGCCAGCGCCTGGTATTCGACCTCCAGCCCTTCGAAGCGCAGCGGTGATCGCGGGCTGTTGAGCACGTTGAACAGCACCCGCGGCTGCACGTCCTGATCCTTGGCGCCGGCCGCGCGCAGGTGTTCGACCAGATAATCGAAGGGCAGATCCTGGTGGGTGAAGGCGCCGAGGACGGTCTCGCGCATCTCCTCCCTCAGGAAGTCGCGGAAGTTGCGTTCGGCATCGACCTGCGTGCGCAGCAACAGGGTATTGACCAGCGATCCCGCCAGGGTCTCCGACTCGATGCGGCTGCGCCCGGCAACCGGGAAGGCGATGCATACGTCGCGCTGCGAGCACCAGCGCCCGAGCAGGGATGCAAAAGTCGCCAGGAGGGTCATGAAGGGCGTGACCCCCAGTCCTGCGCTGAAGGACTGCATCGCTTGCAGCCATTCCTGCGACAGAGGCACACGCACCCGCCCGCCCGTGCTGCCGGAGCGGCGCCCGGCGCCCTTCTCGGTAGGCAGATCCAGGGGCCGCAGGCCGGACAGGCGATGCATCCAGTAGCGCAGCGAGGGCTCGAGCGCGTCGCGCGACAGCTGGCGCCGCTGCCAGGCCGCGTAGTCCGCGAAATCGATCGGCCGCGCCGCAAGCCGCGGCGGCCGGTTCCGGGCATGGGCCTCGTACAGGGTGTTGAACTCGGTGGCCAGCAGCGCGAAAGTCCAGTCGTCGGCGACGATATGGTGCATGACCACCACCAGCAGGTGGTCGTCCTCGGCGATGCGTCCCAGCAGGAATCGATGCACCGGCCCGCGCTCGAGATCGAAGGGCTCGGCCGCGCGCTGCGCCGCAGCCTGCAAGACCGCGTCTTCCGGCACCGCCGGCGCATCTTGCCCGGCGCCCGCAAGCAGATCCTGCAACGCCGCACTGCCCTCGGCGTCGACGTGGGCCACCGGCTCGCCTCCCACGAAGGCGTAGCGTGTGCGGAAGACCTCGTGCCGGAGCACCAGGTCGTCGAGCGCGCTTTGCAGGGCGTGGCGATCCAGCGCCCCCCGCATGCGCAGCGACATGCGAATGTTGTAGGCCGCGCCCTCGGGGTCGAGCTGATGCAGCAGCCACATGCGGCGCTGGGAGAACGACACGGGCAGCGGGCCCTGACGCGGGATGCGGGGGATGGGCTGCGCGGGCGCCGCCGGTCCCTCGGCCCGTCGTGCCAGGCACGACTCCACCAGCTGCGCCAGTTCCGCGATGGTGCGGTGCTCGAACAACGCACGCAGCGGCAGATCGACTCCCATCGCCGCGCGCAGTTGGGAGAAGACCTGGGTGGCGACCAGCGAGTGCCCGCCCATGCTGAAGAAGTCGTCATGCACACCGATCTGCTGTCGGCGCAGCACGCGTTGCCAGATCTCGAGTACCGCCGACTCCAGCGGCGAACGCGGCATGGCCGGCATGGTCTGCTGCCGGGTCTCGTCCGGGGCCGCCAGGGACGACCGGTCGATCTTCCCGCTGGGCAGGTGCGGCAGCGCGTCGAGCAGCTGGAACTGCTGCGGCACCATGTACTCGGGCAGATTCTCGCGCAGCGCTTGACGCAGCCCGGCGGCCTGCAGGCCGGTGGCCACGACGTAGGCCACCAGACGGGGAATATGTGCGGCGTCGCTGCGCAGCACGACCGCGGCTTCGCGCACGCCAGGCAAGAGCAGCAAGGCGGACTCGATCTCGCCGAGTTCGATGCGCAAGCCGCGCAGCTTGATCTGCTCGTCGACACGCCCGAGGAACTCCAGCTTGCCGCTGGCGTTCCAGCGCACGAAATCGCCGCTTCGGTACATGCGCTCGCCCGGCCGGAAGGGATCGGGCAGGAAGCGCAGGGTCGTGAGTTCGGCGCGCCGCAGGTAGCCGCGCCCGACTCCTGCGCCACCGATGTAGAGTTCGCCGGGAACGCCGGCGGGCGACGGGCGTCCCGCCTCATCCAACACATACAGGACGACGTTGGGCATCGCCACGCCAATGGGCACGATGCGCTCTCGCGTCTCGAGCAAGGCGTCATCGACATGCTGCCAGCTGCACGCGATGCTGGCCTCGCTGGGGCCGTAGGAGTTGCTCAGCGCGGCTCCGGGAAAGCGTTGGCGCACGCGCCGCGCGAGCTCGGCGTCCAGAACCTCGCCGCCGCAAATGATATGGCGCAGGCAGGTCGGCTCGACCGCGTCGGTCTGGTCGAGCAGGGCACGCAGTACGCTGGGAACGAAGCCGGCGATGCTCACGCGCTGGCGGCAGATGGTGTCGAGCAGCGCCGGCATGTCGGCCTGCAGGCCGGGCGCTCCCAGAACCAGCCGCGCCCCCGCGATCAAGGGCACGAAGAAGCGCCACAGCGAGGCATCGAAGGCTACCGATCCGCTCAGCAGGAAGACATCGTCGGATCGCACCGAGAGGATTTCCAGCAGCGAATGCACCAGATTGCGCAGACCACGTTGCTCGATCAAAACCCCCTTGGGCGTCCCGGTCGACCCCGAGGTGTAGACGACATAGGCCAGGTGCGATGGGTCAGCGGGTTGGGCTGCACGCGGCCGCTGCGGAAGCGTCGGCGCCTCGCCGTCCACGGGCATCACGAACACTTGCTGCACCGCCCGCAGCGCCTCCAGTTGCGCACGCAGTGGCGCCTCGGTGAGCAGCACCAGAGGACGCGCATCGTCCAGGATGGCGCGCAGCCGGGGCTGAGGGTGTTGGGGGTCGAGCAGCAGGAAGGCGCCTCCCGCCTTGGCGATGGCCAGCACCGCGACGACCAGCGCGAAGTCGCGCTGCATGCACACCGCGACCAGCGTATCCGGGCCGACGCCGGCTTCGAGCAACTGCGCTGCCCACGCCTGCGACAGCTGTTCGAGACGGGCATAGCTCATCGTGCGTGCGCCTGCCTGCAGGGCCACCGCGTCCGGATGAACCGCGGCCCGCGCCGAAATCCAGTCGCTCAGCGGGCGCTCGATAGGGTAGGTGCGCGCAGCCTGCAGCGTGGCTTCCGGGAGCATGCACGCGGGGTCGGTGGCCTCATCCGATTCCGGCTGTGGTTCTGGCTGCATGGCAATGGGTCAGGGCACGTGCAAGGGGTTCGGATCCCTTTGGTACAGGGCGCCGAGGCATTCTCTCAGGAGGACATGCCCGGCAAAACCGGGGGCCCGGAACAATTTCACGAAAACTGCAAGTGCTTTTGTCGATGTGTTGTGGAGCGTGCTCTGCGGCACGGCTCAAACACACCTCGCGCGCGCCGAATGAGCGTGCCCGGCAGGACGCGGTCGCCACCGAAGGCGACGGGCCGTGCGGCCATCAACGCGCGGCTTCCAGGGCGTCGATGACGCCACGCACGATTTCCACCGGGGCGATCGGGGTGTTGAGCGCTTCGTCCGCCATCCAGTCGATGGGGATCCCCGGGGGATGGATGCGCAGCGTGGGGAATGACCCCTGCAGCGCTGCGGGATCGCACCAGACATGCAGCCTGGGCAGCAGCGCCGCAGCCCGATCCAGTTCCTCGTCGAGGCGGATGCCTGTCAGCCCGCGCTCGAGATCCACGCTCAGCACAAAGCCCAGCACCTCGGAATGGCCGGCCGGAGCATGGAAGGCGCGCAACGCGGGCTCGGTCGTCCAGCGCGCACCGTAGGCTGTGGCCAGCGCGCATTCGTGCGCCCGTCGCAATTGCTCCAGATAGCGCCTGCCGTCGACAATCGGATCCCACAGCAGCACCGCACGTGGGGGCGTGGGCATGCGGGTCGCGGCGCGCAGCGCCAGGTTGGCGCCCAGGCGCATGCCGAACAACGACAGCGCCGTGCAGCCAGTGCGCGATTGCAGCAGTTCGCAGGCGGCCAGGCTGTCCTCGACCCAGCCCGAGGGCTCGCCGTCGCTGTCGCTGCCGGCCGAGTCGCCGGTGCCGTAGTAGTCGAAACGCAACACGGCCAGACCGGCCGCGGCGAGCCGATCGGCCAGCACACGGTACATCCGGTGCGTGCGGATGGCCTCCTGCCCCAGCGGGTTGCAGAACACGACGCCATGCGAAGGCGGCTTGGCCGTCGAGGGCATGGTGAGCAGCGCATAGAGCTCGCGCAATCCACGCCGGAAGCGCAGGGGGGTCGGGTTCATGTCGGGAGTGTCTGCACGATCAGGCACGAGGTCAGCAGTGCGGCGCGGACGCTGCATGGCTCCTGACGGGCGTTCTTCCCGCGGCTTCGTGGAACCTCTGAACGCCGACCCCATAGGGCTTGCAGGGTTTGAAGGTACGAGGCTGACACGCGCACTGCGGAGGATGTTAGACACAAACCCTGCGATTCCGCAGCAAGTAGCGCCCTCTTTTGCAAGTTGTTGCGCATGCCGGTGCACCTTGCCAGCCTTTGCCGACCAGGCCCGGCCTGCCGTGCATGCATCGCCGGATTCCTCGATGCCACGGTTCCTTATCGGCGGCGCGAGGATAATCTGCGCTGACTCTGTACGGGAGATCCACCGCGATGATCCACGCTCCTTCCGGCGACGTCGTGTTCGCCCATGTCCCCGCCGCCCGCGGCCTCGCCTGGTGGGGCCAGGGCTGGAGCAGCTTCCTGCGCGCTCCCTGGGCCTGGGTCGGCATGACCCTGGCCCTGCTGCTCGGCAGCATGCTGCTGCACCTGCTGCCGCTGGGCGCCGTCGTGGCGCAGGCGCTGTCGATGCCCCTGTTCACGCTGGGGGCCGTGTTCGCGTCGGTGCTGCGCAGGCGCTGGAAGCGCGCGCGGGACATCACCCCGCAGGGCCTGGCGGCCGAAGCCGACAACGAGGGCGCCCTCGGCGAGTCGTCGCGCCAGTGGGGCGCGCGCTTCGGGCAGTTGCTGCTGGCCTCGCTGCTCGTGCTGGGCATGGCCTTCGCGTTGCTGGTGCTCCTCGGAGCCGCGCTGGCCGGCCTGTTCGGCATCGGGCTGCTGAGGCTGGAGTCCATCGGCCATATGATGCAGTCTTCGCCCGGGGAGCTGGTCGCCGGCGGCGCCGGCCTGCTGCTGGTCGCGGCGCTGCTGTTGCTGCTGGTACTGCTGGTGTGCAGCGTGGGCTTCTGGTTCGTCGGAACCCTGGTGTCGCTCGGCGGGGCCGACGCGTGGACGGCCGTCAAGCTGTCGCTGCGCGCCGCCTACGGCAACCTGGGTGCGCTGCTGCTGTTCACCATCCTGCTGATTCCCCTGACCATCCTGGCCATGATTCCGATGGGTCTCGGACTGCTGATCCTGCTGCCGGTCCTGTCCGGCGCCTCCTACGCTTCCTACGCCGAAGTGTTCGACGGCGCGCGCGCCGACGCCTGAGCCCGGCAATGGACGTCACCGCCTACCTGCGCGCGCGCATCCGCACCGTGGCCGACTGGCCGCAGCCGGGGGTGCGCTTTCGCGACATCACGCCGCTGCTGCTCGACCCGCGGGCGATGCGGGTGCTGGTCGACCAGTTCGTCTGGCGCTACATGGACGGCGCGCTGCGTCCGGATCTGGTCGCCGGAATCGACGCGCGGGGCTTCATCCTCGGCTCGGTGCTGGCCTTCGAGCTCGGCGTGGGGTTCATCCCGGTGCGCAAGCAGGGCAAGCTGCCCTTCGATACCGTGGCCGAGAGCTACAGCCTGGAATACGGCAGCGCCACCGTCGAGGTGCATACCGACGCGTTGCGCGCGGGGCAGCGCGTGCTGCTGGTCGACGACCTGATCGCCACCGGCGGCACGATGCTGGCCGCGTACCGCCTGCTGCACAAGCTCGGCGCGCAGGTCGTCGAAGGCGCGGCGATCGTCGACCTGCCCGATCTTGGCGGCGCCGCGGCGCTGCGTACCCAGGGGCTGCCCGTGTTCAGCCTGATGGCCTTCCATGCCGCCGATTGACGGCGCCGCGGGCCCGATGATTCTGTCGACACCCATGTACCTTCCGCAACCACCGGTGCCGCGTGTCTGGCCGCAGGGTCGTGACGTCCATCTGTGGAGCATCGATCTGAGCGCGGCGGCGACCCTGCCGCGGGACTGCCTGGACGAGGGCGAGCGCGAACGCGCGCAGCGCTTCGTCTATGCCGAGGACGCCAGCCGCTATGTGCGCGCGCATCTGGGGCTGCGCGCGATCCTGGCTTCCTATCTCGGCAGCGACCCTTCGCGGCTGCGTTTCGCCGCGCAGGCGCAGGGCAAGCCACGGTTGCTCGGCGAAGGTGCCGGGCTCGAGTTCAATCTCAGCCACAGCAAGGACATGGCGCTGGTCGCGCTGGGTACCGCGGGCGAACTCGGCGTGGACATCGAGGCCGTGCGCGAGGATCTTCCGGGTTCCGAGCTCGCCGCCGCGGTGTTGTGCGCCGAGGAACTCGAACAGCTCGCGGCCTACCCGGAGGGGCGGCAGGCAACCCCCTTCGTCGCCTGCTGGGCGCGCAAGGAAGCCTGCCTGAAGGCCCTCGGTCTGGGGCTGAACCTGCCACCGCGCAGCCTGCATGTGGGGCTGCAATCGCGGCGCCAGCAACTGCAGGTCGGCGATCAGCTGCTGGAGCTCATGCCCCTGCCCGCGCCGGCGGGCTATTGCGCCGCGCTGGCCGCAGTCGGCGGGCTGGGCACGGTGCACAGCTTCGCGCTCGAGCCTTTCGTGCCGACGGCTCCCGTCCCGCTGCCGCCGAGCACCCAGCGCCCCAGCGTCTGATAGCGGGCGGCGCCGGGCAAAGAGCGCTGCAGGGAGAAGCTGCGCACCTGCCAATCCAGCGGCGCGACCTCACGCGGCGCCTGCCCGGGCTGCGCGCGCCGGGCCAGGGTCAGGTGCGGGCGCCACGTGCGCTGGTCCGGGTGGGCGCCCGCCGCGCGGGCTCCGGCGTGCAAGGCCTGCTGCAACGCGCGCAGCGCGTCCGGCACCGCGGAGGGCGCGAGATGGGCGATGCCGCCCTGCGGCCACACCGAAGCCCGATCCAGCACCAGCCGGCAGCCGCGATGCGTTGCCGCCACCCGCGCGCCCAGGCGCAGCAAGGCCTGCACCTGCTCGGGATCGGCGGCAGCCACGAACACCAGGGTCAGGTGCAGCTTGTGCGGCGGCGACCGGCGGGCCTGGGCGTCCCAGTTCCACCGCGCGGCGTGCGCCTGCAGCCGGCGCACCAGCGCCGGCGAGGGCTCGACGGCGAAGAACACCCGGCTGGCCGCGGCATGTTCCGGCGGCCCGGACGGTGACTGGCTGGCTGCGGAGGGCACATGCCCAGTGTAGGCTGCGCCGGCAAGCCACGTGGCCGGCTCAGCCGCTGTGCGGCCTGCCGATCCAGTGCGGCTGCGCCGCGATGCTCAGCATCTCGCGATCTCCCCGGCTATCCCCGTAGGCTGCGGCCAGCGCCTGCCCGTCGAGCAAGGCACGCAACCTGCGCAGCTTTTCCGGGCCGTAGCAGTTGGCGCCGCGCAATGCGCCGCTGGCGATCCCGTCGGCGTCGAAATCGAGTTCGCTGCCCAGCACCTCGACAAATCCCTGCGCCAGCCCCCAGGGACGGGTGTACAGGGTCAGCGAGGCCGTCACCAGCACGCAGCGGTGGCCAGCTTCCAGATGGTGTCGCAGGCGCTGCATGGAGCCCGGCCGGAGCAGCGCTTGCACATGGTCCTCGGCGAAGCGCCGGCCCTGATCCTGCAGATCCTCCCGCCGGCGCCCGCCGAGGGTGCGCCGCAGCACATGCACCTTCGTCCGCTCGTTGTCCAGCAGTCCGCTGGCATAGGCGGCCAGCCAGGGCGATTCCAGCGCCAGCGCGGCGGCCAGCCGCGCGCCACCCAGCACCATGTGCAGGAAGGGCAGCAGGCTGTCGCGGCGGGTCAGGGTGCCATCGAAGTCGAAGGCGATCCAGCTTCCCCGTGGAGCGCAGGGGCTGCTCACAGCGACAGCCTCTTGAACACGCGCTCCGGAATATGCTGGACGATCAGCATGATCGGCCTCCAGAACCAGGGGAGGTAGACGACATCCCGTCGCCGCTCGATGGCCGCGACAATGCCCCCGGCGATGCGATCCGCGCTTGCCCACAGCGGGCCCTTGCGGGCGAAGCCGGCGGTCATCGGCGTATCGACGAAGCCGGGCTTGACCATCAGCACCTGGATGGAGCGCGCACGCAGGCGGTTGCGCAGGCCCTGCAGGTAGCGATCGAGCATGCCCTTGGCCGCGCCGTAGGCATAGTTGCTCTGCCGCCCGCGGTCACCGGCGACCGAGCCGATGGCCGCGATGGTTCCCGGGCTGGACAGCCGCCGCGCTGCCTCGGCGGCCAGCGCGATGGCGCTGCTGCCGTTGGTGTGCAGCGCGGCCAGCAGTGCCTCCACCGACTGCTCGCACGCGGACTGCTCGGGCAGCACGCCATGCGCGATGAGCACGGTGTCGATGCCGCCCAGCGCCTGCATGGCGGCATCGAAGAGCGCCCGATGACCGTCGATACGGTCGAGGTCGGCCTGCGCGCCGGCGATGATCTGTTGCGGGCCCGCGCGCACGCGCAGGTCGGCCAGCAGCGCGTCGAGCTTGTCCGGGTTGCGTCCGACGGCGAACACGTGGCAGCCACGGGCGACCATCCGGCGCGCGGTGGCGTGGGCGATGGCCGAGGTCGCGCCGAAGATCAGAACATTGCGCATGGGGTTCAGGCGCGCACGCGCCTCCAGAAGTCCGAGCCGAACGCAGGATCGAGGTAGCCCTCGAAGCGCTGCGCCTGAGGATAGCCGGCGGCGAACATCGCAGCCGGCATGCGCGCGTCCTTCGCCGGGTACAGCGCGCCGCCGGCCTGGCGCACCACGGCGTCGAGATCCTCGAACAGCCGGGTGGTGGCTTGCCCGCGGTTGGGGAAATCCAGCGCCAGGGTCGCTCCCGGGCGCGGGAAGGACAGCATGCCCAGGCTCGGCCGCTCGCCGAAGGTCTTCAGCACGGCGAGGAAGGAGCCCTGCCCGCTGCGCGCGATGCGCCGCAGCAGTTCGGCGACCGCCTCGCGCATCGACGGCGGGGGCACCACGCACTGGTACTGGTAGAAGCCACGCGGGCCGTAGATGCGGTTCCAGTGCGCGATCGAGTCCAGCGGATGGAAATAGGCCACATAGTGCAGCAACTCGTCCTGCGTGCGCGAGCGGTGCCAGTACAGGGTGTTGAAGGCGCGCAGCGAGACGGCGTTGACGAGCGACAGCGGAGGCACCAGGGGCATGCTGCGCCGGCGTTCGCGCCAAGGCGGCAGGCGCTCCTGGGGCGGCGCGTGGCGCGCCGCCATGTAGACCCCACGGCCTTGTGCGGCACCGCGGGCAACGCAATCGACCCAGGCCACCGTGTAGGGCCACTGCGCCATGCAGGCGTCGTTGATCTCCCAGAATTCCTCGAGCGAGCGGAAGCGCCGGGTGTGGACAAGCATGAAGTCGTTGCACACCGGCGCCAGTTGCAGCTCGGCCCAGGTCAGCAGCCCGGTCAGTCCGAGGCCGCCGATCGTGGCCGCGAACCATGCAGGGTTGTGGCGCGGGCTGCACAGCATGCGCTCGCCGCTGCTGCGCAACAGCTCGAAGCAGCGCAGGTGGTGGCCGAAGCTGCCGGCATCGTGGTGGTTCTTGCCGTGCACATCGTTGGCGATGGCCCCGCCCACCGTGACCTCGCGCGTCCCCGGAGTCACCGGCAGGAACCAGCCACGCGGCACGGCCAGTTGCAGGATGTCGCGCAGCCGCACGCCGGCTTCGCAGCGCAGCACGCCGCTGTGCGGGTCGAAATCCATCCAGCGGTCGAGGCCCGAGGTATCCACCAGCACCCCGCCGCTGTTCTGGCAGACGTCACCATAGCTGCGCCCGCGCCCGAAGGCCAGCACCGGCGCCGCGCCCGCGAGGTCGATCGGCGCCGATCGCAGTTCGGGTCGGAGCACCCGCGCCGGGCCCGGCGCCGGAAGGCGTCCCCAGCCGGGCCAGCGGTTCATGCCGAGGCACCCAGCATCCAGCGCCCGGCGAGGTCGATGCGCAGATGGGGCACAACGCGGATGCGGTGGATCATCGCGCGCAGGTACAGATTGCAGCGGGCGAACCGCCGCTGGCAGTTCCACGCCGCGACCGCGATCATCCGCGTGCTCGAGAGCAGCGGCGATCCGCCGACGTTGACCTTGCTCATCGCAGGATGATCGCGCTGGTGGCCATCCAGCCGCAGGCGGCGGCGATCAGGTGGCGATCGGCCAGCAGGTCACGCGCGGTGTCGTTGCCGCGCGCCCGGTGGTGCAGCAGGAACAGGTAGCGGAAGATGCCGTAGATGACAAAGGGCAGCGTGTAGAACAGCGCATAGGTGCCGTGGATGCGCACCGTCACAGGGCTGACCGTGTACAGGCCGTAGCTGAGGATGGTGCAGGCCGCGGTGATCCCGGTCAGCTGGTCGAGCAGCGCCGGGCTGTAGTCGTCGAGCACGCGGCGCGCCGCCGCGGGCTGGAGCGACCCGGCGCGATCCGGTGCGACGAGTTCGGCGCGTCGCTTGGCGAAACCCAGGAACAGGGTCAGCATCAGCCCGGTGAGCAGCAGCCATTGCGACGGGGGTATGCCGATGCCGCTGGTGCCGATCAGGATGCGCAACATGAATCCGGCCGAGATGATGAACACATCGAGGAGCACCACATGCTTGAGCCGCACCGAATAGGCGAGGTTGCGCAGCAGGTACAGCAGGATGAACACTGCGGCGAGCCAGCCCACGGCCGCAGCCATCGCCAGCGCGCCCGCCGCCAGAATGGCGGCCAGCCACCACGCGGTCGACAGCTGAACCGCCCCGCTGGCCAGCGGGCGCTGGCACTTCACCGGGTGCATGCGGTCGGCCTGCAGGTCGAAGACGTCATTGACCACGTACACACAGCTGGCGGCCAGGCAGAAGGCCGCGAAGGCCGTGGCCGCATGGGCTGCATCGAGCCAGTCGCGACTCTGTCCGAATACCAGCCCGATGAGCACAAAGCCGTTCTTGATGTACTGATGCGGTCGCAGCAGGCGGACGATGGCGCGCATGGGGTGTGCTGGGAAGTGATCGCGGCGGGACGCATCCGCTGCGCCCCGGCCGGGCGAATGTGGTACGGGATTGTGTCATGATCGGGCCTGACTCCCACTTCTGCAGGTCGCGATGATGCACCCTTCCGCGGAGCGCCCGCACCAGTTCGCGCTGCTGCGCCAGCGGCGCTTCGCCCCGTTCTTCTGGACCCAGTTCGGAGGCGCGGCGAACGACAACCTGTTCAAGTTCGGCTTCACCGTGATGATCGCCTACCGGGTGCAGGCGGCGTCGGCGCTGCCCGCCGGGCTCATGGTGAACCTGATCGCCGCGCTGTACATCCTGCCCTTCGTGCTGTTCTCGGCCACCAGCGGGCAGTTGTCCGACAAATGGCCCAAGGAGCGGCTGATGCGCGGGGTGAAGCTGCTGGAGATCGCCATCATGCTGCTGGCGCTGTGGGGCTTCGCGACGGCCAACGTCCCCGCCCTGCTCGCCTGCACCTTCGGCATGGGCCTGCATTCGACGCTGTTCGGCCCGGCCAAGTACGCCTACCTTCCGCAGCACCTGGACAGCTCCGAGCTGACGGGGGGCAACGGCATGACCGAAATGGGGACCTTCGTCGCCATCCTGCTCGGCAATCTCGCCGGCGGGCTGCTGATGGGCCTGCGCGAAGGCCCGCTGCTGGTCGGGCTCAGCTGTGTGCTGGTGGCGCTGGCGGGCTGTGCGGCTTCGCTGCGCATTCCGCGCACGCCGGCGCTGGATCCGGGCTTGCGCGTGGGCTGGAACCCGGTGCGCGAGACCCTGGCCAACCTGCGCCTGGCGGCGCGCGATCCGCTGCTGCTGCAGGCCCTGCTCGCGATTTCCTGGATGTGGTTCTACGGGGTTGCGTTCCTGACCCAGTTCCCGGTGTTCGCCCGGCATGTCCTGGGCGGCGACGAGCAGGTGGCGTCGCTGCTGCTGGCGGTGTTTTCCGTCGGTGTGGGGCTGGGCTCGCTGGCCTGTGCCTGGCTGGCGCGGGGTCGGGTCGAGCCCGGGCTGGTGCCGCTGGGGGCGATCGGAATGACCCTGTTCGGCGTCGACCTCTACCTGGCCACGCGCGGGCTGGCGCAGCCGGTGGCGCTGCAGGGCATCGCCGCCTTCCTGGGCCGTGCGGCACACTGGAGGGTGATGGCCGACCTGCTGCTGCTGTCGGCCAGTGCCGGGGTCTACAGCGTCCCGCTGTACGCCCTGATCCAGCAGCACACCCCCGCCAGCCACCGCGCGCGGGTGATCGCCGCGAACAACATCCTCAACGCCCTGTACATGATCGTCTGCAGCGGCTATTGCGCGGCGCTGCTGGCCGCCGGGGTGTCGGTGCCGGAACTGCTGTTCAGCGTGGCGCTGCTCAACGCCGTGGCCTGCGCGTGGCTGCTGTGGCGCCAGCCGGTGTATGGACGGCGCTTCGTGGGGTGGTTGCTGCGGCGCGCTCCGGCCGCCAGCTGAGGGTTCGCGCCTGCCTGATGCCTATGCAATGCCGCGCGCGCGCTCGTCGGCGAAGCGCGCGCTGAAGGCATCGAAGCGGTCGTCGTCGAGCGCCTCGCGCATCTGCCGCATCAGGTCGAGGTAGTAGTGCAGGTTGTGCGCGGTGGCCAGCATCGCAAACAGCATTTCCCCGCAGCGATCCAGGTGGTGCAGATAGGCCCGGGAAAAACCTCTGCAGGTCGGGCAGGCGCAGCTTTCGTCCAGCGGTCGCGGGTCGTTGCGAAAACGCGCATTGCGGATGCGCAGATCGCCCCAGCGGGTGAACAGGTGGCCGTTGCGGGCGTTGCGGGTGGGCATCACGCAGTCGAACAGGTCGATTCCCGCGGCCACCCCCTCGACCAGATCCTCCGGAGTCCCGACCCCCATCAGGTAGCGCGGGCGCTGCTCCGGCAGCAGCGGCGCGACATGCCCCAGCACCCGCAGCATGTCCTCCTTCGGTTCGCCCACGCTCAGGCCGCCGATGGCGTAGCCCGGAAGCTCGAGTTCCAGCAGGCCCTGGAGCGAGGCCTCGCGCAGGGATTCGAACATGCCGCCCTGGACGATGCCGAACAGCGCGTTGGGGTTGTCCAGGCGCTGGAATTCGTCGCGGCAGCGACGCGCCCAGCGCAGCGAGAGTTCCATCGACGCGCGCGCCTCCGCCTCGGTGGTGCGGTGCGCCTCGTTGCCGCGCCGGGTCTCGTAGGGGGTGCATTCGTCGAACTGCATCGCGATGTCGGCGTCCAGCACGGTCTGGATCTGGATGCTGATCTCGGGGGTCAGCAGCAGCTTGTCGCCATTGACCGGGGAGGCGAAGCGCACGCCCTCCTCGCTGATCCTGCGCATCGCGCCCAGGCTCCAGACCTGGAAGCCCCCGCTGTCGGTGAGAATCGGGCCGTCCCAGCCGATGAAGCGGTGCAGTCCGCCGAAATTCCGGATGACCTCCAGCCCGGGCCTCAGCCACAAATGGAAGGTGTTGCCGAGGATGATGCTGGCGCCAGCCTGGCGCAGGCCCTCGGGAGTCATGCCCTTGACCGAGCCGTAGGTACCCACCGGCATGAACTGGGGGGTTTCGACCACGCCGCGGCGCAGCTTCAGGGTGCCGCGGCGCGCACGGCCACGGCTGTGGTGCAGGGTGAATGCTGACATTCCGCGATTGTCGCGGATGAAGGCGGCTGCCCCTGGACGGGGCATGTCGCGTTCCCTCAAGCCGCCGTGTGTTCCAGGAGACTGGCAGCGGCTGCATCGGTCTGGGGCAGCGGCGCTTGCGCCGCGGCGTCCAGTTGCAACCATCGCTCCACCACGAAATCCAGGAACAGTTGCTGGGATCGCAGCGAAGTGGCCACGTGGTTGATCTCCGGCAGAAATTCGGTAATCACCCGGTCGGACAGCCCGTACTTGCTGGTCGCATCCCGGAACTGTCCTGTGTAGTTCGTGCGCTCCAAACTGTCCCCCGCTGCTAGAACCGTCACCCGCACTCCGCGCTCGACCAAGGTGTTGAGCCCTCGCACGAGTTCGGCGCGGCTGATCACCTCGGACACGCGCTGCGTGCTGCCGAACGCTGAGCGCCAGTCGCGCAATCCGGCGGCAAGCCTGGCGAGCGCGCCCGACGTGCCGCGCCACAGCCACCCTCCCACCGCGCGCGTCAAGCCGTACTGGCGGATGCGCATGCGGTAGCGACGCATGGTCGCCCGCCGCGTCGGGTAGACGAATCCGTCGTACAGCAGGACGGCATTGACCCTGGGGTCGGCAAGCGCCGCGCGGAAAGCCGGGTAGGCGCCCGAGCAAAAGCCCAGGATGGCGAACTTGCGCGCCCCTGCGCGCCTGCCGAGTTCATCCATCGCTTCCCGCAGATCCGAATCGGCTTGCTGGTAATAGCCCAGGTGCCCATCGGCGCGGGCGCTGTCGCCATGGCCGTGGAGATCGAAACGCAGGGTCGCCACGCCCTTTGAAGCCAGACCTCGGGCCAGCTTGACGTTGATCCGGTGCGGCCCGGTGCGCGGCAGCACCCCGGCGTTGAACAGCAGCAGTCCCTGGGGCGCGTTCGCGCCGGCGGTACACGAAGGCCGCGTCAGGGTGCCCACCAATCCGTGATCCGACCCGAAGGCGAAGGACTGCTCAACGTGCAACGTGATCTCCCTGTGCATCGCACGCCCCGAGCACGCTTCCCAATGGCACAAGCGTGTTGTGCAATGCTTTGTCGGCCACTTCGGCGCAGGCCAGCCCCGACTTGAGGCATGCGGGCAGTGCAATGCCCAGGCTTTCGGAACCTCCGGCGAGGCGCAGCGAAATCATACCTGCGCCCCTACGCACTGCGCCGTGGAGCCGTCCTTGCCCTTGCCGCGCACAGCTTGGCTTCCGACAAGGTCGCTCAGGCCACAGGAATGCGAAACTCCAGCTTCCGGGTCGAGGGATCCGAGCGCCAACCGGGCGCCGCCGCCGACACGGCGCCCGGGAATTTCAAGGCTCTGGCCAGTCCGGGCGCGAGGTTCTGGAAATCCTCCATGGCATGCATCAAGGCTCCAGCGCCACTGAAGTAGCCTCTCTTGAGCAGGCGCTTGAAGGGTTGGCCCTCGGGGCTCGCGCAGACGTCGGCGACAAATCCCGCCCAGTTGGAGCGATCCAGCGTGTTCGTGCAAACCGATATCGACACCGACAGCGGTCGGGCCGCGTGCCACCACAGCATGGGTACGAAAATCGTCTGCCCGGGCTTGAGCACCGCCCGCCAGGGGGTCGCCGAAGCCATCTGAGGAAACCGGGACAGATCCGGGGCAGCCGGGTTGTCAACCTGCGACCAATTGACTTGCAGTGGCCGCGGATACAGATGTTGCCCATCCTCCGGGCTGAACAGATAGAACTCCTTGTCACCGTAGATTTCGGTGATCTGTGCGTGCGCGTGCTCCAGGTCATAGTGCATCACCGGGAAACTGCTTCCAACACCGCCCATCAGCAGTTTGAGGTAGCCATCCGGCCGCCACCACCGTTGCGGCATCAGCGGACTGCCGTAGCGGGCAGCGAAGGTGTAGGGGTTCTCGGGGATCAGATCTGGGAGCAAGGCCGGCATATGCTCGTGCAGGAAGGTTCGGTACAGGTAGGGGCCCGGCACCTCGGCCGTCGAGGCCAGCACGGCATCCACGAACTCGGCCATCCGCATGCGCTGCTTGTACGACACCTGGACGGTCTGATCCCCGAAACGGCTACGGAAGTAGTCAGGGTTCCAGCGCTGCATCGCCGGCCAGCGTGCCGCGGCACCGTCGATCACGACCGGGCGATTGCGGCGAACGAATTGGCTCAGGTAGGCCTCATAGGGAAGATCTTCGGCCCGAACGACTGGAACGGGCAGCGGTTCGCGCATGCTGAGCGGGGCCTGCACGACGCCGGCCGCCGGCCCGGCCGGCAAAGCGGTGTCCTGGATCATCGATGTCTCCTGTCGGGAACGATCTGCTCGGGCCCCGGCATCAAGCCAGCCTGCCGGCGTCGTTGCGCTTGCCGAACAGCCTGCGCAGCAGGCCCTTGCCCTCGGCCTTGCTGCCGTCATAGGCCAGCGCAACCTGCGCGAGCGAGCCGACGATGTAGTGGCGCGGACTGATTCTCTTGCTGGTGAGGCGCTCCATGCGCGAAAGGGCCTCCATCACCAGCAGCGAATGCCCGCCCAGGTCGAAGAAATTATCCGCGGTCTGGATGTCGGCGGTGCCCAGCAACTCGGCCCAGATTCCAGCCAGCAGCCGTTCGCTTTCCGTCTGCGGTGGCGCCCCGGGGGCGGGCGTTGCACTGACGTTAGCCTCCAACTGCATTGGTGCAGTTGCCTCCGCAAGGGTGCTGGCACCCACGGCCTGCACCGATGGCAATGCCTGCAGCGCGACCAGGGGGTGGGTCATGGCCTCATCCAGCAACAGGCTGTAGCGCTCCATCCAGCCCGCGACGCGCGGCGCCTCGAAGATGTCCGTGTTGTAGGTCAGGCCGCCGGTGACACCGTCGTTCAGTGCCATGAACCACAGACGCACGTCCTCGACCGCCGCGGGCTGGTAGATGCCGAGATTCTCCTGTTCGAGTGGCCCCCAGTGCTGGTTGCGCTGACGCACATCCTGATAGGAAAAGAAGGATTGATAGATCGGTGAGCGACTGGCGTCGCGAGCCACCGAAGCGAACTGCACCATCTGCTCCAGCGGTGCATCCTGCGCCGCGAAGGCATCCAGCACCACCGTGCGCACCTGTCGCAGCAGATCAACGAAGGGCTTTTCCGGATCGACACGGATACGCAACGGCAGGGCATTCACGAAGAAGCCCATGACCCTTTCCAGTTCGACCGAAGGGCGCCCGCGTACCGGCGTGCCGATGATCAAGTCTGTTTGCCCCGACTGCTGCCACAGCAGGGTGGCGAAGGCCGACAGCAGCAGCATGAACGGGGTCGCATCCCGCGCGCGGGCAAAGGCCTGCAGGGTTTCAAACCATGCGGCATCGTAGCGAAACCAATGCGTGTTGCCGCCGCCCGACATCATTTTGGGACGGGGATGGTCGCGCGGCAGATTCAACGGCGCTGGAAGCGGCGTGAGCTGCGCCTGCCAGTAGGCCAGTTGTCGGCGCAGTTCGTCGCTCTGCAGCCATTGCTGCTGCCAGCTTGCGTAATCGCCGTAGCCAACGGCCAGCGGAGGCAGATCGATCGATCGATGCTCGGCGCAGGCCGGGTACAGCGCGGCAAGTTCGTCGTAAATGAGGTCGAAGGACCAACCGTCCCAGATGATGTGGTGGGGCATGAAGAACAACACGTGATACTGCTCACTCATGCGGTAGAGCCCGATCTTGAACAGCGGCGATTCGGAGAGATCGAAAACCTCGGCGGTGCGTGCCTGCAGCCTGGCCATCAGTTCGACTTCGCGTTGTGCCGGGGGAAGCGATGACAGATCCTGCACGGCGCCAAGGCGCACCTGCAGTTCCGGGAACACCCGCTGCACCGGCACGCCGTCTTCCTCGACGATGACGGTACGCAGGGATTCCTGCCGTGCCACCATGGCATTGATCGCCCGTTCCAGGGCCTGCGCATCCAGGGGGCCGCGCAGGCGGTGGGCCGACGGAGTATTGAAGGTCGGTAGCCCCGGGTTGAGTTGCTCTAGGAACCAGATGCGCCCCTGCTGCAGCGTGGCCGGCGCACGCTGCGGATCGGCACGTCGGGCAATGTTGCCGACCTGCGCACTGGCGTCACCGGCATGGGTGTCGATCCAACGCGTCAACCCTTCGATGGTGGGCGCGTCGAACACGGTGCGCATCTGCACATCCAGGCCGGTGTGCTCGCGCAAGCGCGCCGCCAGTTGCGCCGCGACCAGCGAATGCCCGCCGAGGGCGAAGAAATCATCGTCCAGTGCCAGGCCGGGAAGGCGCAGCACCTGCTCCATGGTCTGTGCCACCATCTTCTGCGTCGCCGTCTGCGGCAACCGGCGGCGCACGGCCGGCACTGCATGGGCAGCCAACGGGGAGGGCAACTGCTTGCGATCGATTTTTCCGTTCGGCAAAAGCGGCAATGCCGGAAGCGGCACGACATGCTGGGGAATCATGTACGCGGGAAGGCCTTGCTTGAGATGCTCCCGCAGGTCGCCGGTGGCAGGTGGCGAAGCCGGATCACGCGCAACGACATAGGCCACCAGGCGCGCATCCCCTGGAACGTCCTCGCGAACCATTGCTAGCGCCTGCGCGACTTGTGGATGGTCTGCGAGGTGCGATTCGACATCTCCCAGCTCGATGCGAAAGCCCCGCAACTTCACCTGAAAGTCCAGCCGCCCGAGGTGTTCAAGCAGGCCATCGTTGCGCCAACGTCCGCGGTCGCCGGTGCGATACATGCGGTTGCCGTCTCCATCGGCGAAGGTGTTGGGGAGGAAGCGCTCGGCCGTGAGTTGCTCGCGCTGCCAGTAACCCAGCGCGACACTCGCCCCGCCGATATGGATTTCTCCCGGGACGCCGATGGGGCAAAGACCGCCGCGAGAGTCCAGGATCCAGACCTGGGTGTTCGCCAACGGAGTGCCGATGGCCATGGGCGTGCCGTCGCCGGGAAGCTCCCAGCAGGTCGACCAGACCGTGGTCTCGGTCGGGCCGTACATATTCCAGACGCTGCCGCAACTGCGGCGCAACTGCGCGGCCAGGTCGACCGGCAGGGGCTCTCCGCCCACCAAGGCCTTCAGCCCAGGGGTGCCGCCCCAGCCCGCGCCGAAAAGCAGTCGCCATGTGCTTGGGGTGGCCTGCATGGCATTGGCACCACTCTCCTCGAGCAAGGCACGCAGTGCAAAGCCATCGGCCGCCTGTTCGCGGCTGGCCAGCACCACCGTCGCCCCGACGCTCAGGGGGAAAAGCAGCTCGAGCACCGCAATATCGAAGGACAGGGTTGTCACGGCCAGCAGGCAGTCACCCGGGGCGAGCCCTGGCCTCTTGGCCACCGCGAGCAGAAAATTCACCACCGCCTTGTGGGGCAGCATCACTCCCTTGGGCTTGCCGGTCGACCCGGAGGTATAGATCATGTAGGCCAGCGAATCGCCGGTGGCGTCCCGCCGGGTGTCAGCTCCGGGGGGCGTTTCGGGGTGGCGCTCGATCTCGTCGACGTCGGCGTCGAGCCACAGGCTGTGTTCGCGCGGCCACGGCAGGGCCTCGGCGCATTCGGCCTTGGTCAGAAGCAGCGCGAGCTGTGCATCCTCGGCCATGTCCCGCAGGCGCGCGGCCGGGAAGCCCGGATCCAGCGGCACATAGCCGGCTCCGGCCACCAGCACCGCGAGCAGCGCGGGCAGCATGTCGGCGTCGCGCGGCAGGCACAGGCCGACGCGGGTTCCCCGTTGTACGCCTCTGGCGCGCAAGGCATGCGCCAGCCGATGGGCCCTTGCCCACAGTTGCGCGTAGCTCAGCTCGTCCCCGCCATGGCGCAGCGCAACGGCCTGCGGGGATCTCGCAGCCTGTGCCTGGAGGAGGACGTGCAGGCGCAAGTCCTGCGGCAGGGGCATTTCGGTGGAATTGAGTTCCAGCAGTCGGGAATGATCCTCGCCGGTGACGATCGGCAAGTCCCCGAGCGGCGCGTCGGAGTGGGTGCAGATTCCGCGCAACAGCGCTTCGAAGCAGGCCAGCCAGCGGAGCACCGTCTGCTCGTCGTACAGCCAGCTTGCGTACTGGCACTCCAGCAACAACGATCCTCCGGTCTGGGGCACGGCATTGACAAAGAGCTCGAAGTTCTCGGCGCGGCGCGGGTTGGAGTGCAACTGAATCTGCAACGCGCCAAAGTCGTCGAGGTTCATCGCCTGGTCGAGGTTGAACATGACCGGGGCCAGCGGAATCCGCGAGGGATCGCGCTCGACCAGCAGCTTCTGCAGCAAGGTGCCGAAGGTGTAGTGCTGGTGCTCGAAGGCGTCGAGCACCGAAGCCTGCACTTGCGAAAGCGACATCGCCAGTGGCGCCGCCGGATCCGGGGCGAGGCGCAGCGGCAGCAGGTTCACTCCATGGCCGACGGTGTCTTCAAAGCCCGGCAGCGTCTGGCCTGCCGCAGGCACTCCGACGACGACCTCGTCGTTTCCCGACAGGCGTTGCATCAGCGCGCCGAAGCCTGCCAGCATGGTGGAGAACAACGTCGCCCCGCATCGCGCACCGTACTGCCTCAGCGCGGCAACCAGATCCGCCGGGAGGAGGTGGTCGACGCGTTGCGACGCGAAGCCCCGGGAACGGCCTCGCGGATGGTCGAAGGGCAATTCCAGTACTGGCGGAAGGGTGGCGAAGCGCCCGAGCCAGTAACTTTCGTCGGCGGCGGCTTCTGCCGAGTCGTTGCGCTCGGACAGTGCCCGCGCAAAGGCGGCGAAACCTGCAGGCGCGGGCAGCTCGTCCCGTCGCCCGGTCAGCAGCAGCCCCAGGTCGCGCATCAGCACCCCGAACGACCAGCCGTCGTAAACCATGTGGTGGGCGCTGAGCACCAGCGCCGCGTGGTCATCCGCCAGCCGCAGCAAACGGGCGCGCAGCAGCGGGCCGTTGCGTAGGTCGAAGGGGGTCGATACCGCTTGCTGCGCCGCAGCCTGCAGCGCGGCTTCGCGGATGGCCGGACTCTGCGCGCGCAGGTCGTCCACCGGCAAATCCAGCTGCAAGTGCTCGGCGATAAGCATCTGCTCGCCATCTGCGCTGAAGGTCGCGCGCAGCGCGTCGTGGCGCTCGACCAACGCCTGCAGCGCAGTGCCCAGGGCTGCGATGTCCAGCGATCCCTTCAGATCGAGGGTGATCGACTCGTTGTACGCCAGCGTGGCGTCGCCGCCGAGCTGGCAGGCCAGCCAGATCTCCCTTTGCGCCTCGGTACTCGGCACCACCTCGGCCAGTGGCGTGGAATCGGCAAAAGGGTCGTAGTCGACCGGGCTGAACGGGGACGGGTGGGGCTGGATTTCGTTCATCGATCTGGTGCTATGTCTGGGGCTCGGATGCAGGGCAGGCTCAGGCGCTGACCTTCATGTACTTCGAAGGGTTGTCGGGGTGGGGAACGAACCATGCCGGCTTGCCGGAGGCATCCTTGCCCAGGCGGGCTCCCGGCACCGGCGGCTTGCTGGCGTCGAACACCACCGCCACTGGGGATTTGCGCCTGGGCAGGAATTCCGACTCCTGCAGTTCGCGCACCGACTCCTTGAACGCTTCGGCGACCAGCCGGATGTCGGCCTCGGTGTGGGAGGTGGTCAGGAAGCACGGGAAGTTGTCCAGGATATGCACGCCCCGGCTTCGCATCATGGCGAACAGCAAGTCCTGCAACGGGTGATCCTCCAGCCAGCTCACCCTCCACAACGAACTGAAGTGGCGCACCTCCAGCGGCGCGCCGACCTCGCGGCAGAAGGCGCTGAGTTCCTCGGCCAGGGCGGTGGTGCGGGCGTTGAGCTCCTGCTGCAACGCCGGGCCGCGCTCCTTCAGGTGCAGCAGGCTGGCATGCGCGGCGGCCAGCGCCAGCGGGTGGCGCACGAAGGTGCCGGCGAAATACGTTACACCCGCAATGGGGATGGAGTCGTCGCCGTATTGCCAGGCGCCGCCGTCAAGGGCGTCCATGTAGGCGCGCTTGCCCGCCACCACTCCGATGGGCATTCCACCGCCGATGACCTTGCCGTAGGTGGCCAGGTCGGCGCGGATTCCAAACAGTTCCTGGGTGCCTCCGAGCGCAGAGCGGAAGCCGGTGATGACTTCGTCGAAAATCAGGCAGCAGCCGTTCTGCTCGGTGACTGCGCGCACATCCTTGAGGAAGTCCACCGGCCTGAATTCCGGTCTGCGGCTTTGCACCGGCTCGACCAGCACCGCGGCAAGTTCGCCGGCGTGCTCCCGGATGAAGGCCAGGGACTCGGGGGTGCCGTAGTCCAGCACCCGGACATCGCCGAACATTCCTCGCATGATTCCAGGCGCCCCGGGGATTCCCTTGGCCGCCCTGCCCGCGCGCACCACCACCTCGTCGAAGGTGCCATGGTAGGAGCCGGTGAACAGCACCACGGTGTCGCGCCCGGTAACGGTGCGGGCGATGCGCAACGCCGCCATCACCGCTTCCGAACCGGTGTTGCACAGCCCCGCACGGTCGAATCCGGTGAGTTCGCACACCAGGTCGCCCACCGGGCCGGCCAGCGGATGCTGCGGGCCGATGTCGTAGCCCGCGTCGAGCTGCTTGCGAACGGCCTCCAGCACGAAATCGGGCTGCCAGCCGAACAGGCTCATGCCGAAGCCGCTGAGCACGTCGACGTATTCATTGCCGTCCAGATCCCACAGATGCGAACCCTTGCTGCGCTCGACGACGATCTGGTAGGTGATCTCCTTGGTCAGCGGCCGGAAGCCGTTGACCACCCGGGGGTCGGCCAGGTGGTTGCGGTATTCGGTGGTGTAGTCACGGCTCCTGGCTGTGCGTTCGACATAGCGCCGGATGAACGCGGCCAGCCGGGCCTTCTGGCGCTCGCTCAGCGAGCCGGCCTGGCTGGTGTGGATACGGGCGATCGCGCCGAAGGCCTTCTTGACGTCGTAGCGCCGGGTATCGTCGTCGGCCGGTGCGGACGCGACCGTCGCCGCAGCCTGCGTCGGATGGGATGGCACGGGTGCCACTGCCGCCGCCGCGGGCGCCACAGCTGCGGGAATTGCTGCGGGCGCAGCCGCCGTGGCAGGCCCGCCGCCGCCTCGCGCCAGGTTTCCCAGCACCTCGAGTTGCTGGGCCATCAGGCGCATCTGCTGTTCGATCAGTTGCTGCACCGCTCCGCCGCCGGCTCCTGAAATCGCCGATTGCGCGGTCGCGGCGGTCGGTGCGGTCGGTGCGGCCGGTTGTGGCGCCGCCGACGCGACCTGCGGCTGGGGCGCCGCAGGGGCCGCCACGGCCTGCGCCGGCTGCGGCAGCAGGCCCTGCAGGTGGGTGGCCAGGGCGTCGAAGCTGCGCAGCTCTTGCATCAACTGCCTGAAGCTCACCGGAACGCCGAATTCCTTTTTGAGCTGCAGTGCCGCCTGGGTCAGCGTCAGGGAGTCGATCCCGAGCGCGACAAAGGCCACCGCTGGATCGGCCTGCTGCAGGTCGTCGCCGGCCACGTCCTCGAACAAGCGGCGCAAGCGCTGCACCAGAGCCTCGTGGGCAGTCGCATCGGAGGCAGCGGGCGCGACGGGCAGGGAGGGGGCTGTGGTGGACATGGCGGAGTGCTCGGCAGGTGAAAGGGAGGGAGGTGTCACGGGCGCGGGCGCGGGTGCGGCCGCCGACGCGCTGGCGGTCTGGCTGCGCGCGTCCACCCAGTGCCGGGTGGGCTCGAAGGAATAGCCGGGCAGGCAGATCCGGCGGCGGCCCTGCGGCGGGTTGGCCGCATCCACTTGCGGGCCACTTCCGGCGCTCCACAGAGCACCGGCGGCCAGCAGCACGTGCGCGGCCTCGAGCGCGGGGTCGTTGCCTCCGAGGCTGGGGACGGCCAGCACCATGCCGGCGCTGCCCTGCTGGCGCGCCAGTTCGCAAAGAGCCGATCGCGGGCCGACTTCCAGGAACAGCGCTGCCGGGTGGCGTTCGAGGGCACGGTGCAGCGCTGGCGCGAAGCGCACCGGCTCGCGCAACTGGCGCACCCAGTACTCGGGTGAGGTAGCCTGCTCCGGGCTCATCCAGTCACCGCTGCAGGTGGACACTAGCGGCAGCTGCGCGGGGGCAAGGCGCACGGCCGACACCGCGGCTTCGAAGCCGGGCAGGGCGCCGTCCATCAGCGGCGAGTGGAAGGCGTGGGAGGTGGGAATGCGCCGAGCCTGCACTCCGCGTTGCTCGAGCAGGCGCTGCAATTCGTCCAGCGCCTGCCCGGAGCCCGCGGCCACGCTGGCGCGCGGGCCGTTGTCGGCGGCCAGCACGATGCCCTCGGGCAGCAGCGCCTGCAACTCTTCCGCGCCCAGGCGCACCGACAGCATCGACCCGGGGGGTTGCTGCTGCATCAGCGCGCCGCGGCGCGCCACCAGCGCGGCCGCGTCCTGCAGGCTCAGAATCTGTGCCAGCACCGCGCACACGAATTCGCCCACGCTGTGCCCGACGAGCGCAGCCGGCCGCAGGCCGCGCGCCAGCCACATCTGCGCCAGGGCATATTCCAGCGCGAACAGCGCCGGCTGGGTGATCGAGGTTGCCGACAGGTCGTCGCTGCCATCAAACATGCGCCGCTTCAGGTCGAATGCCAAGTGCGGCCCCAGCGCGGCGCAGGCTGCGTCGAAGGCACGGGCGAAATCCCCGTCGCGGGAGTACAGCCCCGAGCCCATTCCGGGGTATTGCGAACCCTGGCCGGTAAACATCCACACCACCGGCCTGGGAGCAGCCGCCTTGCGCTGGCTGCGCCAGGCATGAGCCGGGTCTCGCAGCGCCTGCGCGGCCTGCCCGGCGTCGGAGGCGACCACGCACAGGCGATGGTCGAAGGCGCTGCGCCCATGCTGCAGAGTGTGGGCGGCGTCGGCCAGGTTGAGCTTTGGGTTGTCGTCCAGGTGCTGCGCCAGGTTGATCGCCATGCGCTGCAGTGCGGCCGCGCTGCGCGCCGACAGCATCAGCAGTTGCGCGCCCTGCGCGGGGCCGGATGGCGTTCGTGCCGGTGCCTCCTGCAACACCACATGGGCGTTGGTGCCTCCCACGCCGAAGCTGCTGACCCCGGCCAGCCGGGGGCGCGGCCCGCGCGGCCAAGCGGTGGCCTCGCTGCACACCTTGAGCGGCGAATGTTCAAAATCGACGTGGGGGTTGGGGGTGTCGTAATGGATGCTCGCGGGAATTCGCTCCTGTTCCAGCGCCAGCGCGGTCTTGATCACCCCGGTGACCCCGGCGGCGATCACCAGGTGGCCGACGTTGCTCTTGACCGAGCCCAGCAGGCACGAGCCCGGCTGCGCGCCGCCCGCGCGCAGCACTCCGGTCAGCGCCTGGACTTCCACCGGGTCGCCCAGCGGGGTGGCCGTGCCGTGGGCCTCCACATAGCCGATGTCCGAGGCCTCCACACCGGCATCGCGCAGCGCCGCTGAAATCACCGCGGACTGGCCGTCGATACTGGGGGCGGTGAAGCTGGCCTTGTCGCGGCCGTCGTTGTTCACCGCTACCCCGCGGATCACCGCCAGCAAGGGGTCGCCGTCGTCCAGCGCCTGCTGCAGGGGCTTGAGAAGCACCACGGCCGCGCCGTCGGAGAACACCGTGCCGGCGCCACGGGCGTCGAAGCTGCGGGTGGTGCCGTCGGGCGACAACATCGCGCCTTCCTGGTAAAGGTAGCCGCTGTTCGGTGGGCAATGGATCGAGCTGCCTCCGGCCAGGGCCATCGCGCATTGCCCTGCGCGCAAGGCCAGCACCGCCTGGGCGATGGCCACCAGGGAGGTCGAGCAGGCAGTGTTGAGGCTCACCGCCGGCCCGGTGAGGTTCAGGCGGTTGGCGGTGCGGGTGGCGATGTAGTCCTTTTCATTGCCCAGCATGACCTGGAATTCGCCCAGGCGCTCGACCTGCTCGGGGTGCACCTGCACATGCTGCCGGAAATAGGTGGCGTTGTGCATGCCTGCGAACACCCCCACCGGCTGGCGCTGGCCGTCGGGGGCGTAGCCCCCTCGCTCCAGGCATTGCCAGCACAGCTCCAGGAACACCCGCTGCTGCGGATCCATCAGCGTGGCTTCGCGCGCCGGGATGCCGAAAAAGGCCGAATCGAAGTTCTCCACCCCGTCGAGCACCCCGCGCGCCTTGACGTAGTCGGGGTCGCGCAGCAGTTCGGGGGGCAGCGAAGGGTCGAGTTCGGAATCCCGGAAATGCCGGATGCCGTCGCGCCCGGCCAGCAGGTTGGCCCAGAAGGCGTCGACATCGGCGGCGCCCGGAAAGCGCCCAGCTACCGCGATGATGGCGATCGGCGCCGCGGCATCGACGCCACCCGCCAGCGCAGCGCTGTCGCTTGCAGCAGGTTCGCGCTCCCCGCGCAGCCGCCGCGCCAGCGCGGCCGGAGTGGGCAGGCTGAAGAATGCCGCCGCGTCGATGCCGCTGGCTTCGCCGCCGAGCAGCGCCAGCGTCTTGAGCACCAGCAGGGAGTGGCCGCCGAGTTCGAAAAAATGGTCGTTTCGCCCGACTTCGTCGAGTTCCAGCACTTGGGCAAAGGCCTCGCAAAGCCGGCGCTCGGCATCGTCGCGCGCCGGCTCGAAGCCCTCGCTGCCGCGCTCGCGGCGCGAAGCCGGGTCAGGCAGCGCGCGCCGGTCGAGCTTGCCGTTGGGCAGGCGCGGCAACGCATCCAGCTCCACGAAATGCTGCGGCACCATGTACGCGGGCAGCCCCGCCCCCAGTTCGTCGCGTACCGCCTTGACCCCGACCCCCGGGGCCACCACATAGGCCACCAGCGCCAGGGCCTGCGCTTGTCCGTGCGCAACCACCGCCGCCTCGCGCACCCCCGCGCAGGCACGCAGCGCGGCTTCGATCTCCCCCAGCTCGACGCGCTGACCCCGCAGCTTGACCTGCGTGTCCAGGCGCCCGAGGAATTCCAGGCGCCCGTCGCCCAGCCAGCGCACCCGGTCGCCGGTGCGGTACAGCCTCCCGCCCTCGCTCCACGGATCGCTCACGAAGCGCTCGGCCGTCAGTTCCGGGCGCTTGAGGTAGCCTCGGCCCACCCCGACGCCGCCGACATACAGCTCTCCGGCCACCCCGCTGGGCAGCGGCCGCCCCCCCTCGTCCAGCACGTACAACTTCACGTTGGCCGTCGGCCGCCCGATGGGCACGATAGCCCGCGGCTCCAGCGGCAGGCTCACGTCCTGCCACGCACTGTCGCAACTCGCCTCGCTCGGACCATAGAAATTGCCCAGACCGACGCCGGGGAAGGCCTGCAGGAACTGGCCGGCCAACTCGCTCTCCAGCGCCTCGCCTCCACACAGCATGTACCGCAGCGGAACCGGCGCCTGGAACCCGGGAACCGTCAGCAACGCGCGCAGCTGTGACGGCACGAGGTAGAGAAGCGTGATGCCGCTGCGTCTGATCTCCCGCGCCAGCGCATCGACATCGCGCGCCAACCCCGGCGGCGGCAGCACCACCGTAGCGCCAAAGGCCAGCGTGGCCAGGATCTGCCAGATCGATGCGTCGAAGCTGATCGACGTCAGCTGCAGCACCCGATCCTCGGGCCGGAAGCCCAGCACGCGGTGGTACCAGAGCAGATCGTTGGCCAGGCCCCGCTGCAGATTCATCGCCCCCTTGGGCCGCCCTGTCGAGCCCGAGGTAAAGATCACGTAGGCCAGATCCTCCGGGCCCGCCTCGTCGGTCAGACGCTGCGCCGCCCCTTCGGGCACCGGGCCGCCGTCGGCCTCGACCACCAGCACCCGCGCGGCCGGCGCCAGCTCGGCGAACACCTGCGCACTGCCCGCATCGCTCAGCAGCACCGACGCGTCCGCGTCCTCCAGCATCTGGCGCAGGCGCTGCGCCGGATAGTCGGGATCCAGCGACATGAACGCCCCGCCCGCCTTCACGATGGCGAGAAGCCCCACCACCAGCCCGAAGCTGCGCCGCATCCCCAACCCGACGATGACCTCCGGCCCCACGCCCGCCCCGCGCAGGCGCACCGCCCAATGCTCCGACAGGCGGTCGAGTTCGCGATACGACATCGATACGTCGCCGAACACCAGCGCCGTCGCCTCCGGCATGGCATCGGCGCGTGCACGCAACCACGATGCGACGCCTCCGTTGATGCGGTAGTCCACCTCGTTGACGCTCCACGTCGACAGCACCTGCCGGCGCTCCGCCTCGTCGTACCACGCCAGATCCCCGAGCGGCGCCTCGGGAGCCGCCACCACCGAGCGCAACAGCACCCCGAAGCGTCGCGCCATGCGCTCCACGCTCGCTTCGTCGAACAGATCCGCGCGGTACTGCCAGGTCGCCGTCGCGCCGCCTTGCGCGTGCTCCTCGATGCTCAGCGAAAGGTCGAGGCTGATATGCAGGCGCGGCAGCATGAGCGCCGAGACCTCGAGCCCGGGGAGCGCCAGCTTCCAGTGATCCGGCAGGTTCTCGAAGGAGAAATAGGCCTGGTACACCGGATTTCGCTCGAGACTGCGATCGGTGGTGAGATCGGCGACGACGCTTTCGAAGGGACAGTCCGAATGCTCGATCGCGGCAAGCACCTTGGCGTCGATCGCGTGCAAGAGCGCATTGAAGCCCATGGCGTCGGTGCCCTGCGGCAGTCGAATCGCCAGGGTGTTGGTGAACATGCCCACGGTGTCGCGCACCGCGGGATCCTGGCGCCCGCCCCCGGGGATCCCGACCGCGAAATCGGACTGCGAAGCCATGCGCGCCAACAGCACCTGGAACAATGCCAACCAGGCCCGAAAGCGGCTGGTGCCGGCAGCGCGCGCCAGCCCACGCAAGGCCTCGACCGGCCCGGCGTCGATCTCGAGGCGCACGCACCCAGCCTGGAAATCCGATCTCGCAGGGCGTGGCCGATCCGTCGCGATCTGCAGATCCTGCACCCCCGCGAGTTCGTCGCGCCAATACCGGCGCTGCGCCTCCCAGGCGTCGCCGGCTGCCTGGGCGCGCTGCCGACGCGCAGCGTCCAGCAGAGTGGCGCCAGTGGGCGCCAATTCCGACGCATCCCCGCCGGCGCCGAGGATCGACGCCAGTTCCCGGTGCAGGATGCCCATCGACAGCCCGTCCGAGACAAGATGGTGCACGCGCAGCGCAATGATGCTCGCGCCATCGCCAAGCTCGATGCAGCACACGCGGAATGGCAATTCGCGATCGACGCGGAAGGGCTGTTCGACCAGTTCGGCGATCTGCCGCGCGAGAGTCGGGTCATCGGGCTGGGAGCCGGGCATGGCCACGCGCAGCAACTGGAAGCGTGATGCGGCCGCCGCGGGCTCCAGCACGCATTGCACCGGCCCCTCGTCGGTGGTGACGAACAGGGTTCGCAGCGCCGCGTGCCGCTGCACCAGGGCGCGCAGTGCGGCCTCGAGGCGGTCAAGCTCCAGGCCTGCCTCGACCCGAAAGGTCGAAGGCACGATGCAGGCCTGATGATCTCCGGAAAGCTGGTTGCGAAACCACATCGCCTCCTGTCCGGGGGACAGGGGTCCGCGCTCCTGGAACACGGGCGAAGCTTCGAGAGTCAACCCCTTTTCCGGAACGTCGGCTGGATGCGAGAAGTCTTGCATTTGGAAATCTGCTTTTGTGTGGTTCGCGACGAGGGGATTACGCCCTAGTCCGCTGCGTCAACGAGATGGAACCCGGCCGACTTGGCGTTCGGATCCGTGCGGACGAATGTCGTGCTTGGGCCAGATGCGCCAGCTCCGCGGGCTGCTGCGCGCGAGCCGTCCACACCGGTTGGTCGGCCACCGCAGCGACGTTGAGCAAATCAGCGCCGGCCATCGCGAACCGCCAGGCGTGTGCAGATCCTCACACAGCCATCAGGCATGCGTGAGAAAAGTGGCACGAATCGAGTTGTCCTTGATGCAGCGATGGCGAATCTCCCCACAAATTCCGCGCCGTCCCTTACGGCCGAGATGGTTGGCGCGATATTAAGTCCCGGCCCGACGCAAGGCTTCCCCCGGAACAAGGGTCCCATGTACTTCGCCGGATCCTCTGCAATGCGCCCGGGTCGCTCAGGCGTGGCCGCAACGGCCCCATTCGGCTGCGCGACGCCGTGACGGAAACTTAGGCCGCAGCACCCAACTCGACCGCGCATTTCCGGAAAAATGTAGATGCGGCATTGCCTTGGGGTCGGCTTGCGAATCGCCAAAACAGCGGCATTCGTGAACTAATACAAGTTCGAGCGCGATGGGCACTGGAAAGGCAGCCGGCTACCCTACCTCGACGCCTACCTAGTGTCCTGTCCCGCTAATAACTGTCATTTCGTTCGTGTGCCTGCGGGAGCGATCGGCGGCTGCCCGCAGGCGCCGAACCCTTCAGGCTGGGCCCTATCGGGGCGCAGTCGCGCGGCCTCTCCGGTATTTCAACAGCCCGCTAGCCTTGAAGCTCGAAATAATAGCCTCTGTAATGATTCAGGCTACGGCTTTTATGAAATGGAATTTCGCAGGATTTTTCGGGGTTGACCCACTCATCGCGCACCCGGTAGCCGAGTCGACGCAACGAGTCAACAAAGTCTTGCTCGCGATCGATGCGATAGGGGCAAAACGCAGTGCCTATGCTCTGCAACGTGAAATACGAGGCTTCCGGATGCAATGGTGTCAAGTTGACGAGCAACGCCTGGGGCAATGCTGACAAAGAACGCAAGCGATCCGCCAGAGTTTCCGGAAGGTATTGCAGGACACCCATGGCGACAAAAATATCAGCCTCAGCCGCTTCCGAAAAATTCGGAGTGAAACGCAACCTTCCCAAGCTGTCGATATTGCTTGCGAGTGCGCGACCACGTTCCATGACAGCCGGGACATCGTGAATTATCCATTGCAGATCGGAAGGGAATGAGAGAACCTTCTGGTACGAGTAATAGCTGACGCCGACATGTCCGCCCAGTTCGAACAGCGCATGTCCGCCGGTCTGCAGCAACTGGCTGAGCCAGAACAGCACGGGGTAGTCTGTGGCGTAGACTTGCCTCATGCGATCGCCATACATGGCTGCCGGTTTCGGGTGGTCGTAGCCGATTGGTCGACTCGCAGGTGCGCTGGCTGCAGCCTGATCGAAGGTCTCGAATACCCCTTGAAAAAGGTTCGAGCCGGTATTGGAAGCGAAGCGCCGTTCATACCGCGACGCTATCCAGGCACGCATTCCCGGCATCTCCGCCAGTCGATCCAGCAGGTGGTGTGCCCTATTCATCAGCACCATATCGTGCGAACTCCCAGTGTCCGCATAGGGCGTCCCCTTCCAGCCTTCGCGTAGACGCAAACACTATGCGTGCCAGATGATCTGGTCAAACCCCCACTCCGGGGGGCGACTCGGCCTGAAGCCCCACGAAACCTCCGGTCGCCCGGCCTACCTGGCCCGCCGCAGCAGCATCGCATCCCCATAGCTGAAGAAGCGATAGCTCTGCTTCACCGCATGGGCATAGGCCTCGCGGACGGTGTGCATGCCGGCAAAGGCGCTGACCAGCATCAGCAGGGTCGACCTGGGCAGGTGGAAATTGGTCAGCAGCACGTCGATCCACGCGAAGCGGTGCCCAGGGGTGATGAAAATGTCGGTCTCCCCGCTCCAGTCCCGGGTCGGTGCGCGCAGCGCCTGCGGCCCGGCATCGCGCGCCACCGATTCGAGCGCCCGCACCGTGGTGGTTCCCACCGCGACCACCCGGCCGCCAGCGGCCCGTGTATCGGCGATCGCCTGCAGCGTGCCCGTGGGGACTTCGAAGCGCTCGCTGTGCATGTGGTGCAGCGCCGGGTCGTCGACCTTCACCGGCTGGAAGGTGCCGGCGCCCACGTGCAGGGTCAGGCTGGCGCTGCGCACGCCGCGCTCGCGCAGTCGCTCGAGCAGCGCCTGGTCGAAGTGCAGCGCCGCGGTGGGCGCCGCCACCGACCCGGGCACGCGGGCGAACACGGTCTGGTAGCGCCGCTCGTCGTCGGCGTCGTCGGCGTGGGTGATGTAGGGCGGCAGCGGCACGTGGCCGTGGCGCTGCATCAATGCGTGGGGTTCGCCGCTCAGGCGCAGACGGAACAGCGCGCCGGCGGCATCGGGCCAGCGCCCCAGCACCTCGGCTTCGAAGCCTCCGTGCATCGCCAGCCGCGTGCCCGGCGCCGGCTTGCGGCTGGCGCGCATGTGGGCAATCACTTCGTGGCCGTCGAGCACGCGCTCGACCAGCAACTCCACTGCGCCTCCCGAAGGCTTGGCGCCGAACAGGCGCGCCTTGATCACCCGGGTGTCGTTGAACACCAGCAGATCGCCTTCGCGCAGAAGCTCGGGGAGTTCGGAGAACACGCGGTCGTGCAGCACGCCGCGCGCATCGAGCAGCCGGCTGGCGCTGCGCACCGCGCTCGGATGCTGGGCGATGAGCTGTTCGGGGAGGTCGAAATCGAAGTCGGCCAACGACCACTGCCGCGGCCGCGGTGACAGGGACGAGTCGTGCATCGTGGGTGCATGCCGCGCCGGCCCTGCGGCGCGGCGCGGGTTGCGCATTCAGGTTCCCAGGATCCGGCGCTTGAGACTTCCGGCGGTACGGCGCGCTGCGTAGGCCATCGCGCTGCGGAACATGTCGAGACCGAGCCCGATGCCTCCCTCGTCCTCCTGGTAGACCGACTCAGGGAGTGCAAAGTTTCCGGCAAGAACCTTCATCGGTTGGCGCATGCCGCGCCGGTTGTTCTCCAGATTGCTGCCGTGCACGACCTGCAGCCATCCGGGTTCGCGCGAGACCCAGACCACGCGGCCGAGCTTGTAGTTCTCGCTGTGCGAGCCCTTGTAGATGGTATGGAAGGGGTAGTTCGCGTCCCCGCGCATCGGCTCCACCAGGGTGCCGAAGGCGTTGCGGGGCTGCCAGTCGCGGTACAGCTTGCCGGCGTTCCAGATGTAGCCGGCGGGGAACTCGAGCACCGTCGCTTCGTCCACGTCGCTGTGCTTGCGGATGGTCTCGACGAAGTTCCGCGCCAGCCCGTCGTCGTTGTCCAGGCGCGTGGTCACGAGAAGATCGGGAGCGCTGTCCATGGCCATCAGCACCGCGCGCCGGCCACCCTGCGGCTTGCCCGGCTCCAGGAAGAGGGGGCGGATCGGCTCCCAGGTCGATGCCATGCGCTCGATACGCGCGCGCACCTCGCCCGGGGTTTCCACGTCGAACAGCCACAGCCAGCTGAAATCGGTTCGCGTCTGCGCCCGCACGGTGGGCAGGCAGAACTTCTCGAACAGATCCAGGCGCATGTTCAGCCAATCGCTGTCGAGAGCCGGGCTCGGACGCCCCGGATCGCCCCGAAGGTTGAAGCGCGTGATGATGTAGTGGGAGGTTCTGGTCATGATCGCGGGCCTGCTGCGGCTAGGGGCTCGAGCCCGCCGGGTGCGCCCGCGGGCGTCCCGGGGTCAGGCTATGCCGTGGCGAATCGCGGGCCGGCACCGGAGCCTTCACGGCATCGCCCGCCGCCGCCGCGGCCTGGCTGCGCAATCCGCCGAGGTAGTGCACGGCGATGGCCAGGGTCGGCAGCATGTAGAAGCTCCAGTCGTACTCCTTGGCGTCCATGAGCGCGCGGAAGAGGATGCTGAGCAGGCTGATGAGCACCGCCATGCGCGCCGCCTCCAGACGGTCTCCGGGCGGTGGATCGGCGATGCGCCGCCGCAACTTCCTGAGCGTCGAAACAATCATGCCGACGAAACAGCTCAGGCCGAGCAGGCCGGAGCACGCGAGCACGTCCAGGTAGGTGTTGTGGGCGTTCTTTCCGATGTCATCCGGCAGAAGATTCACGTAGCTGTTCGCGAATTCTCCGAAGCGCAGGCTGCCGACTCCGAGAATCGGGTTGTGCGCGAACATCACGACCCCGGCGTGCCAGAGATCGAGGCGGGTATCCTCGGCGTCCTTGTAGGTGTACAGGCTTCCCTGGTTTTCCGCGCGCATCTTCCACTGGTAGCTGATGCCCGCGAGCGCGACCACCAGGAACAACGGTAGCAGCAGCATCTTGGTATTGCGCCGGGTGGTCAGCAGCAGCGCCAGGAAGGCTTCCAGCACCAGCGCCAGCATGCCGCCGCGCGACAGGCACAGCAGGATGCCCAGGATGCTCGTGAGGATGGATGCGAACAGCAGCCAGCGCGGCAGGAATCGGCGTTCGGTACGCCAGTACATATAGAAGAACGGCAGGGTCTGGATAATGATGAACGAATAATCGTTCTGGTTGTGGTACATGCCGTAGGCGCCCGCCCTGCCGCCCATGTCCCAGTGTTCCCCGGGATGCCAGACGCTGTTCCAGCCGGAATATTTCGCCCATATTCCGTAGCCGATCACGAACAGGGCTCCGAGCAGCATGCCCCAGATATAGCGTTCCAGATCGCGTTCGTCCCGGATCATCAGCAGGGACAGCACGACAAAGACCGGGTACACGTACCAGCGGCCGACCATGCCGATCATCCCCAGCCAACCCGAGTAATGCACCGAGATGGCCTGGATCAGCACGAAGGCGAACATCCACCGTACCGGAGTCGGCGACAGCACAGCGATTCGGGGCTCGTCGCGACGAGCAAACAAGCCCCACGCGAGCACGATCGCCGAGACGATGAGCATCGGCTTGTAGGGGTTGAGCCAGATCCACAGCACGCCCGGCTGCAGGAGCGTCAGGAGCGGGTACAGGAAGCTCAGCAAGTCTTGTGCTCCGGGCCTTTGTCGAGGGACGGGGGATGCCGGATCCGGACGGCGCTGCCGCAGGCGGCGCCGTCCATCTGCCGCCGGGCAATGATACGCACTTCACACGGCGACGGAACCGCTCGCCGGTGCGGGAATCGGCGCAATCCGCGCTTGCACGACGGTCGAGCATCGCCGAGACGCTTGCCCTGGAAGCGGGCATGGCGGCATGGGTCGCCTATGCAACTACCATTAGGCCTGCGTGAGCCCGACGGGCTCCAGACGAAACACGGTGGCGGGGCGGGCGACGGGATGCTGCATGTCCGTGCATCGGACACGGCGGCAATCGGTCGTGACGCGAGGGAGTTCGAAATGTTGCGAAGTGCATTTGTCGTATTCATGTTGCTCGTCACCGTCTCGATCGGCGCTTGCATTGTTTCCGCGTGCGGCGGTGGCGGTGGTGGCGGCGGCAGCAGCGGCGCGACGACAACCGGCCTGGTCAGCGGTGCGCCCGAGGTTCTGTACACCGACGTGCTGTCGGGTCCGACCAGCGGTGGCGAGAACAACGATGGCATGTACCTGTCGATCTTCGGCAAGAACTTCGGCTCGAATCTCTCCGCCGTGCAGGTCACCATCGGCGGGCATCCGGTGGCCGGCTATCGCTACCTGGGTCCTTCGCGCGGTCGCCCCGACGTGCAGCAACTCACGGTGCAGGTGGGCTCGCTGGGCGGGGCCGCGCAAGGCACTGCGCTGCCCATCGAGGTCGCCGTGGGCGGGGTGGCGTCGAATACCAACCTGACCTTCACCCCCAATCCTGGGCGCATGCTGTTCGTCAGCCACAGCGGCAACGACGCGACGGCGGTGCCCGGGGACATCAACCATCCCTATCGCTACGTGCAGAACGGCAGCGACGGGGCCTTCGACGTGGCCAAGGCCGGCG
>JAJZEC010000071.1 GCA_021805825.1 Pseudomonadota bacterium | reverse complement strand
TCTTGCCACCAATGACGATGTGCTCCTTGTTCAGATCCTTGATGGCCATGCGCACGCCATTGGTGTTGTCCTCCCCGAACGCGGCCTGCGGGCCGGAAATCGGAGCAGCCGAGCCGATGGTGACGGTCAGCGAATCGGCAGCGTAGGCGGTGGACATCGCAGCGGTCAGCAGCGACACCAGAAGCAGAGGAACTTTCATGTTGGTCTCCATAGTGCAAACGCAATCCATAGACAGCCCATCAGGCGGGCCAGGCTCCATCAGGGGTACAGGCCGCGCTCGACACGCGCTTCGAGCACGCGCTCGCAGGCCACCGCGAAGGCCGCGGTGCGCAAGGGCACCTTGAGCTTCTCGGCGGTGTCCCAGATGGCAGCGAAGGCCCCCACCAGGATCTTCTCCAGGCGCGCGTTGATCTCGTCCTCGCTCCAGAAGAAACTGGAGAAGTCCTGCACCCACTCGAAGTAGCTCACCGTCACGCCGCCGGCATTGCAGATCACGTCGGGCACCACCAGGATGCCCCGGCTCTGCAGCACGTCGTCGGCCGCCGGCAAGGTCGGGCCGTTGGCGCCTTCGAGCACCATCTTCGCCGTCGTGCGCCGCGCGCGCGACTCGGTGAGCTGGCCTTCCAGCGCGGCCGGGATCAGGATGTCGCAGTCGACGGCCCAGAAGTCGTCGCCGCCGAGAAGGTCGGCATCGCGAAAGCCGGCGATGCCGTGCGCTTCCTGCACATGCGCGCTCAGGCGCGCCACGTCCAGGCCATCGGCATGGTGCAGGCCGCCGGTGTGATCCTGTACCGCCACCACCTTGGCACCCGCCTCGGCGAAGAGCTCTGCTGCCACACCCCCGACGTTGCCGAAGCCCTGCACCGCCACGCGCGCGCCATCGAGCTTCAGGCCGATGCGCCGCGCGGCCTCGCGGCCCGTGACGAAGACGCCGCGCCCGGTGGCCTTCACACGCCCCAGCGAACCGCCGAGCTGGATCGGCTTGCCGGTGACCACGCCGGTGGCCGTGCCGCCGATGTTCATCGAGTAGGTATCCATCATCCACGCCATCACCTGTGGGTTGGTGTTGACGTCCGGCGCCGGGATGTCCTGCTGGGGACCGATGATGATGCCGATCTCGCTGGTATAGCGCCGGGTCATGCGCTCGAGCTCCTTGCGCGACAACTGCGCCGGATCGACGCGGATGCCTCCCTTGGCGCCGCCATACGGCAGGCCCACCGCGGCATTCTTCACGGTCATCCACGCGGACAGCGCCATGACTTCTTCCAGCGTGACCTCGGGGTGGTAGCGCACGCCACCCTTGCCGGGGCCTCGCGACAGGTTGTGCTGCACCCGAAAGCCTTCGAAGTGACGCACCGACCCGTCATCCATCTCGATGGGCACGTCCACGATCAGCGCCCGCTTGGGTCGCCGCAGGGTCTCGGCCCAACGCGCCAGCGGCCCCAGGTAGGGCGCGACGCGGTCGACCTGGGCCAGATAGGTCTGCCAGGGGCTGTCGGCGGCCGGATCGATGTAGGACAGGTGCTCCTGCGCGGAAGCGAGGCGCGAGTCGTTGGTGTTTGTAACGTATTTCACAGACTGTCAATGGAATGAATGCGGGGAACTGATTCTTCAACCGGAGCGGATAGTAGGATGATTTTTCGGCGGTCATCCAATGCCGTTTTTCGATGGGGCCATGCAAAATTTGCATCAAGGGAACAGGGCCAAAAGGGGCTATCCTTCCCCACCTTCTGCTGTTTCATGCCATGCAAGGCGAAGAAGCGGCCACAGCGAACTGCGGAGCCTTTTGTGTACCGCAAGCGCAGGCAAGGTGGCCTTTGCTCCTGGAAGAGTGACGAACCATGGAAACCAAGTGGCTGGAGGATTTCCTCACGCTGGCGGAGACGCGCTCCTTCTCCCGCGCGGCGGAATTACGCAATATCACGCAGCCGGCCTTTTCGCGTCGCATCCAGGCGCTCGAGGCCTGGCTGGGTGCGGCGCTGGTGGACCGCACCATGTACCCGACGCGCCTGACTGCCGAGGGCGAGATCTTCCGGGACGAAGCCCTCAGCATGCTGGCTCATCTCAGCGAAGTGCGCAGTCTGCTGCGGGGGCGGGAATACGTGAGTACCGAGGCGGTTCGCATGGCGATGCCGCACACGCTGTCGCTGGCCTTCTTCCCGGATTGGATCAAGCGCGTCGAGGAGCGCGTCGGCCCGCTGAACACCAAGGTGACCGCTTCGAACGTGCACGACGCAGCCATGAGCCTGGTCGACGGCGTAGCCGACCTGGCCTTTGTGTACCACCACCCGCACCAGCCGGTTCAACTGGATCCGAGACGCTTCAAGATGCTGATCATCGGCGTGGAATCCATCTATCCCTACGCACGGTGCAACGAGAAAGGGGAGGCGCTCTTCGAGTTTCCTGGGCGGGAGGGACAGATCATTCCCTTTCTTTCCTATGCGCCCAACGCATACCTGAAAAGAATGGTGAACTATATCCTGGACGAAATCACGCCCAAACCCAGGCTTGAAATCCGTTGCGAGACGGATATGGCGGAGGGATTGAAATCGATGCTACTCGAAGGGCATGGCGTTGCCTTTCTTCCAGAAAATGCCGTACGCCGAGAAATCGCGAGCCGCCTCCTCGCATGCGTAGGCAGCCAGTATTCTGCGAAAATGGAGATCCGCGCGTACTGCGGGCACCGCGAGAGCGAGCGGGGTATTCTGGGCGCGATCTGGAATCTCATGAGCGCGGACGCCGAGAAAGCCGAGTGGATCCATCCACCGATCGCATGACGGCTTCCCGCGGGCCGCATCCGCATGTGCCACTCGGGGGGTGATCTCGAACACCGTGCCCGACCCGCTTCCCGACGACCCCCGCGTGCCTCCCGAGGAGGTTCCGGATCCCGCGCAATTCCCCAGGCAGGCGCGGCCGCGCTGGTCTCTCTCAGGAGGCGTGGGTGTCGGCCAGTGCGCGTGCGATTTCCTGGCGCAGCTTGAAGGACGAAACAGGCTTGTGCAGCAGGGTGATCCCCATCTCGCGGGCGCGGGCAGCCGCGCAGCCCTGTTCCTCGCCCGAGATCGCCAGCACGGCGAAGGCGCCGTGCTGGGCGCGCCATTGCGCGGCCAGGCTCAGCCCATCGTCGCCATGGGCCAGGCGAATATCCGTGATCAGCAGGGCCGGGAGCCCGTACCGGCCGAACAGTTCCTGGGCCCCTGCAGCTTCGTGCGCGACCGCGGCGCGGTAGCCCCATACCTCGAGCAACTGCGCCAGGCTCGCGGCCACGGCCCGGTCGTCGTCGACGACGAACACCCGCGCGGGTATCGGTGCGCATGGCGGCGGGCTCACATCCGGCGGGCACGAGTCGGCCGCCGTAGCGCTGCGCGCCTGCGGCCACCACACCACGAAACGCGTGCCCTGGCCGGGAACCGAGAAGACCTCGGGCCGGGCGCGCAGGATCGCGCACAGACGACGCACGATCGCCAGGCCCAGCCCGGCGCCCGCCGGGTGGGTGTCGCCCTGCGGCGAGCCGCGATAGAACTCCTCGAAGATGTGCTGTTGCTGCGCGGGCTCGATGCCCACTCCGCTGTCGGTCACGCTCAAGCGGGCGGCCGCGCCGAGCAGAACCACCTCGACATCGATGCCGCCCTGCTCGGTGTACTTGATCGCGTTGTCGAGCAGATTGCGCAACACCCGCGCCGTGGCGGCGGCGTTGCCATGCAGCACCACGGGTTCGTCGGCACGGCAGTCCAGACGCAGGCCCTTGGCAGCGGCAGCCGCAGCAAAGGCCTCGCTGGTGCGCTGAACCAGGGTGTCGAGCCGAAAATCATGCCACTGCAGCGGATAGCTTCCCGCCGACAGACGGGCGAGGTCGACGAGGTTATCGAGCATGTCGCCCACATCGCGCACGATGTTCTCGATGTTGCGGCCCACGGCCTCGAGCGCCTGCGGCCCGGGGCGCGCGGACAGCACGGCGCTGTAGATGGACAGCGCCTGCAGCGGCTGCCGCAGGTCGTGGCTCGTGGCGGCGAGCATGCGGCTGCGCTCCTGCATTGCGTGATCCAGCCTCTGCTTGGCCTCGGCGAGTTCGGCATGCTTGGACTCCAGCGCGTGCAGCGCCTCGTCACGCTCGGCGCGGATGCGGATCGACCGCCTCAGCAATTGCTCCGCATCGCGCGCCACGCCCAGCAGGAAGGCCCAATACAGCAGGGTCAATACCGTGACCACCGGCGCCTGCGCAGGATGCAGCCGATCCCAGCTCACCCCGGCGCACAGCAGAACGACCGAGGAATAGGCGGCGAGAATGTAACGCGAACGCAGAGCCACCGAGGCGCCGGCTGCCGACACCGTGAACAGTGTGGTCTCGACGAGCATCTGCTCCAGCACGGGCAGCCGTGGCAGGAACAGCAGGGCGAAGCAGCCGATCGACAGGCCCGCCAGCGCGTCGAGCGCGAGGAACAGCGCGTGCACGCCCCGCAGGCCGGTGTCCGTCAGGCGGGGCAGGCGAAGCAGCGTGGCCTTGGCCGCGCCTGCGCGCAGCGCTTCGGCCGCCAGCGCGAAGGCTGCCCAGTGCGCGAAACCGACGAAGGCTACGTGGGGCAGCGCGATCCAGCCGAAGGCCCCTACCAGCACGATCTGGAACAGCGGCATGCGCAGAAGAATGCGCGCATGCAGGCTCAGCAGCTCGGCGGTCAGTTGCCCGGAGGGGGGGTTGCCGCCAGCGAGCGGCAGGCCCAGCCAGCGCCGCAGCCGAGCACCCGGCGCGTCGACGCCGAGGCCGGATTCAGGCGGGCTCATGCAGGGTCAGGTGACGAGCGAGGATCACCGCCTGCGTACGGTTGCGCACTCCGAGAATGCGCAGGATGCTGGCGATGTGATCCTTCACGGTGTACTCGGAAATCCCCAGCTCGCGCGCGATGAGCTTGCTCGGAAGGCCGCGGTTGAGCAGACGCAGTACGTCGCGCTGGCGCGGCGTGAGCACGGGCAGCGCATCGTGGTGCGCAGCGACCGCGTCCGCGAAGCCCTCGGGAAGGAAGACCTCGCCCGCCAGCACGCGGGCAAGCGCCTGCGCCAGCACCTCGGAGCTGGCGCTCTTGGGGATGTAGCTCATCGCCCCGGCCTCGATGCAGGAGCAGACCGCCGCCGGATCGTCGGTGGCGGAGACGATGACAATGGCCGCGCGCGGCGCCATGGCGCGCATCGCGTGCAGTACCAGCATCCCCGGATGGTCCTTGAGTTCGAGGTCGAGCAGGCACAGATCGGGTGCGCCATGCGCGCGCAGCCAGCCCAGCGCGGTTCTTGCGTCGACGGCTTCATGCACGCGCAGCTCCGGGCGCGTGACTTCGAGCAGAAGCTTGAGGCCGGCGCGAAACAATGCGTGATCGTCGACAAGCAGGACATCCATGGGCTGGAAGTGCGAAGCAAGTGCCATCGCGCGGCGGCGGCGCTCGTAGCGGCCCCGCCCGTTTGCGAACAATCATAGGTCGGTCTTGCGTCCCGCCAACCCCTCTTTCGGCGGGGCGCTCCTAGGGCGACACTCGGGCGATGCGCGCCCCCTGCACAGGCAGGATCGACACCTTCGCGCACTCAGCGGGCGTCGTTGCCGCCCGGGCCAGACAGCGGATCCTGCGCCTTGCCCCGGAGTCCGAGCGCCAGGGAAATGACGCCCGCGACCATCAGCGCGCAGGCAAAGCCGTAGACGAACACCGCCGCCCAGGTTCCCTCAAGCCTGAACAAGACGACGCCCAGATCGCATGCGCTTCCCAGAAGAAGGCAGGACATGGATACGAGCCGTGGTGTGCTGAGCATGATGGGCCTTTCCCCCAGATTGTGCGCGCGGCAAGCCATCGCCGGAAGGCTGCGGCTCGCTCGCCCAGGACGCGGAGCTCGCGGTGGGGGCCCTGGATCGGCCATCGGGGCCGAAACCCTGGAACCTGGTTGCTTGGCCTGGTGGTGCTATCCCGCAGCCGGCGACAGTTCCCGAGGCGGGCCGGCCAGCACGCGCAGAAGCAGCCAGGCCTCGGCGGCGATCACCGCGCTGGCCAGCAGCAGCGCCAGCGTCCAGCTCCGCGCGGCCGCCAGCAGCAAGAGCCCCACGGCCACCATGCGCCCGAGCATGAGCGCCAGCTCGCGCCCCAGCACCACATCGCTGCGAATGCTCCCGTCGCGCGCATCGCTCAGGCGGGCAAGCGCCGCGCGCAGGCGCGCCGGCTCGAGCTGGTCGTGGAGCGCCCCCACGCACGCCGTCAGTACCAGCGCCAGCAGACCCGACACCCATCCGAAGGCCAGCAGCGTCCCCAGGAGGACGACGCCCGCCGCGCTGGCGATGACCACCGGCCGATAGTCGTGCTCGACCACGCGCTTGAGCGCCATTTGCACCGCGGCGCCGCCCAGCTGCACGATGACGATCATGGCGGCTACCTGCGGCAGGTCGGCCCTTGCGACTCCGAGAAAGCCCAGCGTCAGGAAGTAGCTGGCGGCATTGCCAGCCCCTTCGATCGCAAACAGCATCGAGGCCTGCGGAGCCGCGAGCATGGCGACGACGATACCCCCGGTCGATTCCTCGACGGCGGCGGCTGGGCAGGGCCAGCGCCAGGACGTGAGCAGCGGCACCACCGCCCCGATCCAGCACAGCAGCAGCCACGCGCGCGTGAGCGCTGCCTGGGTGTGCATGGCTCCCAGCAGAGCCGCAGCAGCTACAGCGACCAGCGCGGACAGAGCCGAAGCGTGCTGCAGGTAGTGACGCAGCTCCCGCTCCGGGGCAACCAACATCTCCTTTCGGGTGCGCGCTGCCCAAGTCCAGGCCATGAGCACGTACACGCCGACAGCCACCACTCCCTGCTGCGCCGAGCCGCCCAGCCACCACGCGGCCAGCAGCGCAGTGGCCAGGCCCGCGCCCATCCAGTCGGCGCGGTGGGCCTGCACACGACTGCGGTAGTGCAGCGACTGCGAGGCAAAGGCTGCCAGAGGCATCAGCAGCAGCGCGGCATCGCTCCACCCCACGGCATAACCGGCCAGGAAGCGCTCGCGCGCCATGCCGATCACCACCCCATAGGCGGCCAGCGCGGCTACGCGCACATACAGATCCCAGCGCGCAGCGCTGTGTCTCGCCATGTGCACGCAGCTCGAGGTGTCTGTCGGATGTCGCCTGCCGGATGACCGCGCTCAGGCCGGCGTGGAGCAGCTGCAGCTCCGGTGGCGGAACGACGCGCTGAACGAGCCGCGCACCCTTGCGTCTTTCAGACTGCTGCAGAAGCTCCCGGCAGGCGCGCCGACACCTGCCGTCTGGGCATGCCTGGCGGCCTCCGCCGGGAACTCGACCGGGAACTGCTGTTTCGGGGTTGCGTGCACGTCGTTTCGTCCTTCAGGACTGGATGCTACACATCGGCGCCCGGAAGACGCAAAGCGGCGGGCAGCGCACAGGGACGGCGCCAGGTGGCGCAAGGCGCGCTCGCGGGCGAGGCCGGCGCGTCCGCTGCCGCGACCCCCTCTCATGGATGCCCTCTTTCGGCGGATTCCCCAGCGTGGCCCGTACTTCTATCTTGCAGGGCATGGGGCGCGGTCGCGCGCCCGCACATTTCGCTCTCGCGGAGGCAGCCATGAACAGGAATCTCCTGACGCTGATGATTGCAGCAGCATTCGCCCTGGCGGGCTGCGGCGGAGGCAGCTCGGCGCCGACGGCCGCTTCCAGCGGTTCCGGATTGGGAGGCTCGGGCACCGCGTCGTCGGGCTCGGGCGGCGGCGGTTCCTCCGCCACGCAATACGCCGACGTGCTGTACGCGCCCTACAACCCCAGCGGCCCCGTTCCCGGCACGCTTGCGGCCTATGCGATCGATGCCGGCACGGGAGCCTTGACCGCCGTGGGCAGCGGCGCGCCGACGGGCAATTCCCCGCTGCAGGCCGTCAAGACCCCGAACGGCCAGTTCGTCTACACGGCCAACTATGGAGACGGAACCATCTCGGCCTACGCCGTCAATGCAAGCAGCGGAGCGCTGACGGCCCTGCCCGGAAGTCCCTTTTCCTTTTCCTCCCTGCCAGCCCTCTCGGGCCAGTCCTTGCTCGGCATGGTCATCGACGCGAGCGGCAAGTATCTCTACGCGATCTTCGGCAACGTGGCGGCGGGCGGCACGATCGTCGCCTGCAGCATCGCCACGAGCGGGGCCATCGCTACGATCAACCAGGGCGTCTTCCCCCAGTCCAGCCCGATCAACGGCGGCAGCTATGCCGTGGCTGCGACGAGCGGGGGCTATCTGTACCTTGCGAACAATACCGCGAGCGGGGGCCAGATCAGCGCCTTCCAGATCAACCCCAGCTCGGGCCTGCTGACACCGATCAGCACCACCCCCATCCCGTCCACGCTCGAGGTTTCGGGGTCGATGACCGCAGTCGGCAATGCGCTGTACCTGACGGGCGAGGACACGGCCACCGCCTCGAATGCCTACATCTCGGAATATGCGATCGACCCGAGCTCGGGGCAGCTGACCCACGAGACCGACTGGCAGGTCGGCCAGAACACCATCCCCGTCGACCTGGTCGCGAACCCGGCGGGAAGCGCGCTGTATGCCACGCTGCAGTCCACAGCCAGCGGCGGTAACGGAGAGATCGTGGGCTACACCGTGAACCCCGCAAGCGGTGCGCTGACGGCCATGCCCACGAGCCCCTTCGCCACCGGCGCGGCTCCGGACGGCCTGGCCTTCGCGCCGGCAGGCAACTTCGCCTACGTGGCCAACGCGGCTGGCGGATCGGTCACCGGCTATGCGGTCGATGCGACGACCGGCGCGCTGACCAGCCTGCAGGGTGGGGCACCGCTGGCCACGGGCTCCACGCCCCTGGATGTCCTCACGGAGGCACCGTAGACCGGCGCGGTGGGCCGGCCTCTGCGACCGACTGCAGGCGCGCAGGCATCACATCCCTTCGCCCTCATCCGTCGTAGCCGCGTCCTCCTTGCCGGAGCGCTTGGCAGCGACGAGCACCGTGATCTCTGTGCAGGACAGGTGATGCAGCCATTCGCGCAGCACGAGCAGGGTCGCAGCGAATGCTCCTGAAGTCGGCAGCGCGTCCTGCATCGCCGGCCGGCCCAGAGCGATCGACACCCAGCGGTTGAACACCTGCTCGACCGCGTCGGTCGACAGCGCGACCCAGGGCCCGGTCACCGGGCCGAACAGCTCGGCGACAGCTCGGATCCCGGGGTCACGGGTGACATGGCGGGTGCCGGGCGCAAGCAGCGATCGCAGCGGCATGACGCGGTCTTCCACCTCCGTGATGGCGGCCTCGATCGCCGCTTCGGCGGGCCGCGGCGCATCGAGGTAGCTGCGCGCCAGCGCGCGCAGGCCCAGCCGGATCGGAATCACCCGGGCGGGTTCCGCAGCATCCCCCACCACGAGGGCCGACTCCGCTGCGCCGAACTCCAGCGCGCTGATATCGCCCCCGAGCGCCCGCCGGGCACACAGCCAGGTCTGGCGCGCTCTGCTCTGTGCATCAGGACGCATGGGCTGCCTCCTTCGTCGATCCGAGCCGTGCGGCGCGCGGCCCGGGATGGGCCTCCAGGCAAGCACCCTGGTCGCCAGGAACACCTCCATCATCGCTCCAGTTTATTGCGAATTACGCAACAGTGCTTTGTCATTCTGGCTGTTTTTTTGCGTCGAATAGCTCTCTACAGTGTGGTTCATGGTCCAACGAGCCGTCGCAACCCCGCGAGACGCGTTGGCCGATCGAAGCAGACCTTCAGGAGATCCACCATGAACATCACCATCCTCGGAACCGGCAACATGGGCACGGCGTTCGCGCAGCAGCTCCATGCCGCCGGACATGCGCTGCAGATCGTCGGACGCGACCCCGTGAAGGCCCGCGCCCTCGCGGATCGATTCGGCGCCAGCGAGGAGCGCGCGCAGGCAGCGTCGAGCGACCTGATCGTGCTTGCCACCGCCTACGACGACGCCATCCGGGCGCTGGGTGACGCCGCGTTGCCTGCCGGAGCCGTGGTGGTCGACATCACCAACCCGCTGACCAGCGACTACATGGGGCTCACCTTGGGCCATTCGAGTTCCGCGGCCGAACAGATCTCCGCGGCGTTCCCGGGCGTGCACGTGGTCAAGGCCTTCAACACCGTGTTCGCGCAGCGTCTGGCCGCCGGCGCGCAGGCCGGCAACGGACAGATCGTTCCCGTGTTCGTGGCCGCCGACGATGCGCAGGCCAAGGCGCGCGTATCGGAAATGGCGCGCTCGATGGGCTTCGACGTCATCGACGCGGGGCCTCTGCGCAACGCGCGCTATCTCGAGCCCCTGGCCGGGCTGAACATCTACCTGGGCTACGGCGCGGGACTGGGAACGGCGATCGCGCCGACCTGGTTGCGCCAGTCCTCCGGAGTTCGACACCAACCGCGCCAAGTCCATGTTTTTGTTGAGGCGAGTTAAAAAATTGCCACTACAGCAGGGTCATCTGAGCGTCGCGGGTCGGGTGGGGGAGCTT
>JAJZEC010000070.1 GCA_021805825.1 Pseudomonadota bacterium | reverse complement strand
TTCCGATCTCAGGCCATGCTCGAATCCCCCGCGGCCAGGCGCATGACATTGCGGATGTGCTGTTGCTGCTGGGAAACAAGCATGGCGGGCTCTCCGATGGAATTCCGTCCAGGGCTTGCGGGCCGCACAGAACCCACTCGATGATCCGGTGAATCTAGCAGTTCCGGCATCGGTCGCCCACCGTGGTTTCGCCGAGCTGCGCGTTGTCGTCGGCAGCATCCGGTGTGACAGCATCGGCGTGACAGCTGTCACGCTGTGACCGTGCCCGGCGCCTGGGGTTTACCCGGACTGAACACAGGCCCTTCCCTCTGGGATCGCACGCCGCCTGCGGGTGGGCACGCCCCTTGCAAGCCCAGGGAGCACCGCGCCGGCCCACGCACTCCATCGACTCCATGTCCCACCCGCCATCCACCGATACCGGCACGACCATCGGCGTCATCGCCAACCCCGTTTCGGCACGCGACATTCGCCGGGTGGTGGCCAACGCCAGCAATCTGCAGACTTCCGACCGGGTCAACATCCTGCTGCGCCTGCTGGCCAGCGCGGCCGCCTGCGGCGTCAGCCACGCGCGGATGATGCCCGACAAGGCCGGGCAGCGCGCCTTGCTGGCGCGCGCGCTGCAGCGCAACAGCGGGGCCGCGGCACAGGGCCACGGCAGCGTCTATCCCCAGCTGCAATTCCTCGACTTCGACCCCGAATCCAGCGTGCACGACACCTACCGCGCGGCCTGCGAACTGGCCCGCCAGCAGGTGGCGGCCATCGTGGTGCTCGGCGGCGACGGCACGCACCGCGCGGTGGTGCGCGAGCTGCTGCGCGTGGAGGCGGCGCACATTCCCTTGGTCGGCATTTCCACCGGAACCAACAATGCCTTTCCGGAAATGCGCGAGCCTTCGGTGGCCGGCATGGCGCTGGGCCTGTACGCCAGCGGGCGCCTGCAACGCGCGCAGGCGCTGCAGGCCAACAAGCTGATCGAAGTGCGCATCGTGCGCGCGGACGGCAGCGTCGAGCATGACATCGCGATCGTCGATGCGGTGGTGTCCAGCCAGCGCTACGTGGGGGCGCGCGCGCTGTGGAAGCCCGACTCCATCCGCAGCGCCTTCCTCGCCTTCGCCGAACCGCAGTGCATCGGATTTTCTGCCATCGGTGGCCTGCTGCAGCCGGTGCCCCGCCAGGCGCCGGGCGGGCTGGCGGTGCACCTGAGCGAGGACGCGAACGCGGCGCGCACGGTGCTGGCAGCACCCATCGCTCCGGGCATGGTGGTGCCGCTGGCCATCGCCGACTGGCACCCGCTGCAGGCTGACCGCAGCGTCGAGCTCGCGCCCGCCGGCGGCACCATCGCGCTCGACGGCGAGCGCGAACTGGCCTTCGGCGAAGCCGACCGCGTCAGCCTGACGCTGCGCGAAGACCGTTTTCACACCGTCGACGTGGCGCGTTGCATGCAGCACGCCGCGGCGCTCGGCCTGATGCGTTCGCCGCCGCCCGGCGGCGCGGCGCAAGCGTCCATGTTGCACCCACCGACGAGGAGACCCTGAGATGCCCACCAACCCCTTTCCGCTGAGCCCGAGCGAGTTGCTCGACAAATACCGGCAGATGCGCACCATCCGCGAATTCGAGGAACGTCTGCACGTGGACTTCTCGCGCGGCGACATCCCCGGTTTCGTCCACCTGTACGCCGGCGAAGAAGCCGCCGGGGTCGGCATCATGAGCCACCTGCACGACGGCGACCGCATCGCCTCGACCCACCGTGGGCATGGGCACTGCATCGCCAAGGGCGTCGACGTGTTCGCGATGATGAAGGAGATCTACGGCAGGAAGGGTGGCGCCTGCGAGGGCAAGGGCGGGTCGATGCACATCGCCGACCTGACCAAGGGCATGATGGGCGCCAATGGCATCCTGGGCGCGGGAGCGCCGCTGGCCTGCGGCGCGGGGCTGGCGGCCAAGTACCGCCAGAAGGCGCGCGGCGGCCCCAGCGACGTGGCCATCAGCTTCGTCGGTGATGGGGCTTCCAACCAGGGCATGTTCCTGGAGAGCCTGAACCTGGCCGCGGTGTGGAACCTGCCGGTGGTGTTCGTCGTCGAGAACAACGGCTACGCCGAGTCCACCAGCCGCGAGTACGGGGTGGCGGTGGACAGCTACGTCGATCGCGCCGCCGGTTTCGGGCTGCCCGGGGTGACGGTCGACGGCACCGACTTCTTCGCCGTGCACGAAGCCGCCGGCGAGGTCATCGCGCGCGCTCGGGACGGCGCCGGGCCCTCGCTGCTGGAATGCAAGATGGTCCGCTTCTTCGGCCACTTCGAGGGCGACGCGCAGACCTACCGCGCCAAGGGCGAGTTGAGCGATATCCGCGCCAACCAGGACTGCCTGAAGAAGTTCGCCGACGCGGTGACCAGTGCCGGCGTGCTCGCCGACAAGCAGCTGCGCGCCGTCGACGCGGAGGTGCTTGCGCTGATCGACCAGGCGGTCGAACAGGCCAAGCTGGCGCCCGAGCCGGGCGCCGCCGACCTGACCACCGACGTCTACGTCCAGTACTGAAACCCGAGGGCTTGCACCCTACCGACAGCGAACACAGGAGCGCAGCAAATGAGCAGGACACTCAGCATGAAGATGGCCATCAACGAGGCGATCGACCAGGAGATGAGCCGCGACCCCTCGGTGATCATGATGGGCGAGGACATCGTCGGCGGCAGCGGGGGCGAGGGCGAGATGGACGCATGGGGCGGCGTGCTCGGCGTCACCAAGGGCCTGTACGCCCGCCACGGCGACCGCCTGCTGGACACCCCGCTTTCGGAGAGCGCCTACGTCGGCGCCGCGATCGGCGCCGCGACCTGCGGGCTGCGGCCGATCGCCGAACTCATGTTCGTCGATTTCATCGGAGTCTGCCTCGACCAGATCCTGAACCAGGCAGCGAAGTTTCGCTACATGTTCGGCGGCAAGGCCGAAACGCCCGTGGTGATTCGCACCATGGTCGGCGCCGGCTTCCGCGCCGCAGCGCAGCACTCGCAGATGCTCACCCCGCTGTTCACCCATATCCCGGGGCTCAAGGTGGTGTGCCCGAGCACGCCCTACGACACCAAGGGCCTGCTGATCCAGAGCATCCGCGACAACGATCCGGTGATCTTCTGCGAACACAAGAACCTGTACGGGGTGGAGGGAGAGGTGCCGGAAGGATCCTATGCCATCCCGCTGGGCGAGGCCAGCGTGGTGCGCGAGGGCGAGCACGCCACCGTGGTCAGCTACGGCATGATGGTGCACCGCGCGCTGCAGGCCGCCGAGGCGCTGGCCAAGGACGGGGTGCAGGCCGAGGTCATCGATCTGCGCAGCCTGTCTCCGCTCGACATGGACACCGTGCTGGAAAGCGTCGAGCGCACCGGCCACCTGGTGTGCGTCGACGAGGCCAGCCCGCGCTGCAACATCGCCACCGATGTGTCGGCGCAGGTGGCGCAGGCGCTGTTCGGCGCGCTCAAGGGGCCGATCGAGATGGTGGCTCCCCCGCACACCCCGGTGCCCTTCTCCCCCAGCCTGGAGGAGCTGTACCTGCCGAGTACCGAGCGCATCGCCGAGGCGATCCGGCGCACCCTGGCCCACGCCGCCTGAGGAATCCCGCCATGAGTCAAGCGATCACACCCATCGTCATGCCCAAATGGGGGCTGGAGATGCGCGAAGGCCAGGTCGTGTCCTGGCTGGTTCGCGAAGGCGACACCATCGCTCCCGGCCAGCCGCTGCTCGACATCGAGACGGACAAGCTGTCCAACACCTACGAGGCGCCGGACGGCGGGCTGCTGCGGCGCATTGTCGCGCCCGAGGGCTCGACCCTTCCGGTGAAGGCGCTGCTGGCCGTGCTGGCGCCGCCCGAGGTCGGCGACGCGCAGGTCGACGCCTTCATCGCTTCCTACACCGTGCCACAGTCGGACGACGCGGCCGACGCCGGCAAGCCGGCCTTCGAGGACGTCGAGGTGCAGGGCCTGCGCATACGCCACGCCCGCCGCGGCGATGTCGGCTCCGACACCACCCCGGTGGTGTTCCTGCACGGATTCGGCGGCGACCTCGGCAACTGGCAGTTCAATGTCGATGCCGCGGCCGAACACTCGCCGGTGGTCGTGCTCGACCTGCCCGGCCACGGGCAGTCGCAGATCGCGCTGCCCGCGGGTGGCCTGCCGCAGCTCGCCGGCCTGGTCGGCGATTTCCTGCAGGCCATCGGCGTGGCGCGTGCGCACCTGGTCGGCCATTCGATGGGCGGGGCGATCGCCGCGCAACTGGCGCTGGATCGCCGGCAGATGGTGCAAAGCCTGGTGCTGGTGAACTCCGCGGGGCTTGGCGAGGACATCAACACCGACTACACCCGCGGCTTCGTGCAGGCGCAGTCCCGGCGCGAACTCAAGGGCGTGCTCCAGATGCTCTTCGCCGACCCGGCCCTGGTGTCCAGCCGCCTGGTCGACGAGGTGCTCAGGTACAAGCGCCTGGACGGAGTCGCCGAATTGCTGGGCGGCCTGGGGGAGAGCCTGTTCCCCGATGGCCGCCAGGCCTTCCTTCCCGCGCTTGCGCTGCGCGACGCACCGCCGATGCTGGTGGTGTGGGGAGCCGAGGATCGCATCATCCCCGCCCGCCATGCCCGTGCCGCGCCGGAGTCGGCCAGGGTCGAGGTGCTGCAGGGTGCCGGCCACATGACCATGCTGGAAAGGCCGAGCGAGTTCAACGCCCTGCTGCGCGCCCACGTGCAGCGTTGAAGGCCAGTCCAGCCGTGCCGGTGCCGATCCCGCCGATCCTTCGACTGCAGATCCACCCGCTTGCGCTGGCCGACGGTGCCGACTGCGAAGCGCGCTGGATGGCCGAGGTGGCGCGTTCGGGGCGCTGCACCGGCCATGTGTGGAGCGCTCCGCCGGCGCTGGTGGCGCCGCGCAGCTACCTGCGCCTGCCCGGCTGGCCGCAGGCCTGCCAGGCGCGAGCGGCCAGCGGCCCAGCGGTGCGACTGCGCGCGTCCGGCGGCGGGCTGGTGCCGCAGGGGCCGGGCCTGCTCAACCTCAGCCTGAGCTGGCGCCTTCCGGAGGCGTCGCGCCCCGACGCCACGGCCATCTACCAGGCCTTGGCCACCGCGCTGAGCCGCGGTCTGGCAAGCCTGGGAATCGACCTGGCGACACGCGAGGTGGCGGGGTCATTCTGCGACGGCCGCTTCAACCTGGCGGCGAACGGGCGAAAATGCATCGGCACCGCGCAGGCCTGGAAGCGCATCGAGGGCCACCTGGTCGTGCTGGCGCACGCCGTGCTGGTGGTGCATGCGCGGGCTGAAGCGTTGTGCCGGGTGCTCAACGACTTCGAGCGCGACGCCGGCGGAACGCGGCGCTACCGGCCCGAGGCCGTCACCAGCCTCGCGCAGGCCTGGTGCGAGGCGCACGCCGCGGCGGCTCCGCCGCCCGACTTCGAGCGGCAGGTGGTAGCTGGCCTGTTGCGGGGTTTCGATACCGCGGGGCCTGCCCTGCGGATCTGAGGTACATGCACAACCTGGAGAACACGACATGGTCTTGCTGGAGTTCGCAATGGCGCCCGCGGGCAAGGGCGAAAGCCTCAGCCCCTACGTCGCCCGCGTCATCGACGTCATCGACCGCAGCGGGGTGCCCTACATGCTGACCCCGATGGGCACCATCCTCGAAGGCGAATGGGATCAGGTGATCAGCGTGGTCGGAGCCTGCTTCCGCGAACTGGAAAGGGACTGCCAGCGCATCTCCCTGAACCTGAAGATGGATTACCGCGCGGGCCCGGCCGGGCGCATGCGCTCGAAGATCGCCACCATCGAGCAAAAGTTGGGGCGCCAGGTCTCCAAGGGCGTCACGGCCGACTGAAATCGAAGCGCGCGCCGATCCCGCGCCTGCGCGGCATCCCCAAACGGGGATGGCCGGCCCGGGCGCCCGCCTGTAGCCTCGCGTCAGACTCGTCGACGGCCCGACGCCGCATCGCCGAGTTCCCACACGGAGGAGACCGGGATGTCGGCGCGTTTCGCAGACTGCAAGACTTCGATCGACGACGATCCGCTGCTGCCGGGAGGGGTCGACATCGACAAGCTGCTCCGCTTGCTGGCGGAGGTCTCCGGCGAGACGCTCGATCGGCGCGGAACGGCCGCCCGCCTGCGCTTCAAGGCATTCTTCGATGCCGCAGGACGCTACGAGTGCCACACCCTGCTGATGCGCACGGATCGCGGACTGGCCGCGGTGCTGCACGATGATCTGTACCGCGCCGGGGACGCGTTCTACCTGGGCATGAACGGCAGGATCGCGCGTTTCCACGTTGCGCACGTGCGCGCGGGCAGGCGCGCGGGCGATGCGCCGTCCACCAGGATCCTGTACCTGCAGCCCGCGCATGGAGGACGTCGGCTGCAGAGCGTGGACAGCACGGGATCGCCGGCTCGGGGCCCGGGCGTCAGACCCTGATTTCCATCGTCTTCGAAAGCCCGGTTACGCAGCCGCGGCCTTGCGCTTCCAGGTGGAGGAGATCGCCGCCCGGGGCCTCGGCAACCACCCGCGCGGCACGCTCGCCCGGGACGCCGCAACAGTTCGGGGGAAGCCGCGTCACCTTGTCCCGGGTTCCGGATGGCTCCCCGCATCCGCCCTTCGCCAGAGCTTCCGGGAACGCGTGGAAGACCCGTCCCGCGCGACGAGATCTCCGGGTTCTAAGTATGGGCTAAGTCGCCGCGCGCACACTGTGCGAAGCAACTACAGGGGCAGGGATCCACTGCGCCGGCGCGGGTGTGCCGACATGCGCAGGGTGACGAGCGTCCCGCAACACGATGGAGCGCAGCACAGCCTTGCAGCCGGCCACACAGACGATGAAGGTCCGCTCCGTGTTCGTGTCCGACGTGCATCTGGGAACGCGGGGGTGCCAGGCCGAGTTGCTGCTCGACTTCCTGCGGCAATGCCATTGCGAGCATCTGTACCTGCTCGGCGACATCGTCGATGGCTGGAGGCTGCGCGCGCGCTGGTACTGGCCGAGTTCGCACGACGCGGTGGTGTCTTGCGTGCTCGCACGTGCCCGCGATGGCGTGCGGGTGCATTACCTTCCGGGCAATCACGACGCGTTCCTGCGAGCATCCGCAGGGGCGAGCTTCGGCGGGGTCGAGATCGTCGGCGAGACCATCCATGAAGCGGCCGACGGGCTTCGCTACCTGCTTCTGCACGGCGACCGCTTCGACCGGGTAGCCACGCATACGCCGTGGCTGGCGCACGTGGGCGACGTCGCCTACCGCGCGCTGCTGGCCGCCAGCGTCGCGCTGAATCGGCTGCGGCGGCGTCGCGGCCTGGCGTTCTGGTCGCTGTCGGCGTGGGCCAAGCTGAAGGTGAAGGAGGCCGTGAACTTCATCAGCTACTACGAGGCACGGATCGCCGACGAGGCGCGCAGCCGCGGCGTGCATGGTGTGATCTGCGGCCACATCCACCACGCGGCGATGCGCGACCAGGACGGCGTGCGCTACATCAACACCGGTGACTGGGTCGAGTCCTGCACCGCGGTCGTGGAGCACTTCGATGGGAGCTTCGAGATCGTGCGCTGGCCGCAGATGAGCAGGGTGGGGCGCTCCGACGTTCCGGGTACCCATCCGCGCATGGCCCGGCGCGCGCGCATGGCCCTTCGGCGCAGACTCGGCGAGTTCGCCGCTGTGCGGCCCGCGCGTGGCCGTCGCCGGCGCGGCCCGCACCCCGAGTCGCTGCCGCTGCGTGGCTCCGGCGTGGCCCCGAGAAGACCCAACCCGCCGAGAGGCGGGCCAGGCCCTTGATTCTTGTGGCGTCGGTGCAAGGCGCCGAACCACCTCGTATTTCCCAGCTCTGATGGCTTCGCTGCGTAGTTTTTGCGTCGTCACGCAGATCTTCGCGAGCCGTCCACCTGCTCGATCGGCAGACGGCGCAGCGCGGTGGGCTTGAGCGTACCCTATTTCACCAGGCGCGAGATGGTCATTTCGCTGCGCGTGGGGGTGGGTGCGCCCCGGGCGCGTCCAGTCGGCGGTGGTCTGGCGCGCGGTGGCGCAGGCGAAGGTGTAGTTCGACGCCCCCCAGGGTGGCCACCAAGATCTGCGCCTGGCTGAGCTCGCCGGTGGCCGCATCGGTGATCGGCACCGTCTGCCCGGCGTAGTCGACGAACAGCTTCTCGCCAGCGACATGGGTCTGGCGCATCGAGCGCTCGAGGGTCTTGGCCCACTCCCGGTACTTGACGCAGAAACTCGTGTACTTGTAGGCCAGCGGGTTGTCCCGGGCGTACTCCTCCCACAACAGCATCAGCGTGACGCCCGGGCGCTTGAGCTCCTGGTGGATGGCGGTGAAATCGGGGGCCTGCTGGTGGCTGGTGCGGGGAACCGGCGGGCGAAACAGCAAGGCGTCGAGCTCGGCGTCGCCCATGGTCTGCGCGGCCTGCCAGTCCAGTCCGGCGGTGCGCGCCAGCAGCACGCACTTGTCCACCGTGCTCTTGGCGATCTTGAGCACGCCGGCCATCTCGGCGTAGCTCAGCTTGGCCTGCTCGTGCAGGCGCAGGGTCTCTCGGATGTGGCGCATCGTGATTCGGATCGTTGGCATCGGCGCGGTCGCAAGAAGTGACCAGCCTATGTCGGGTCAAGGAATCACTTGCACGCCCCCGGATCGTCCGCGATCACGCTGAAACGCCGTCCACGATCAGCCTGAAATGCCGTCCACGATGGGCTGAAATACGCACGCCACCGCCGCATGAGACCTCGCCGTCGCCGGGATCGCCGCAGCCGCACTCGGCGAACCGGAAGCACCGGTCACGCCGTGCAACGAAAGGCGCCGGCCATGCTTCGTCATGCCGATGAACCAGGTCACGCTGGTTCGGGTTCTGCATGTGTCGCGTAAAGTTGCGATATACAATTCACCCATGATCAAGTCCTGCTGTCACAAGGGCCTGCAGGCCTTCTTCGAGACCGGCAGCAAGGCAGGGATCCAGCCCAAGCATGCGCCCAGGCTGGGCAACCTGCTCGACCAGTTGGACAAATCGAAATCGGCCGGCGACATGAACCTGCCGGGCTGGAGGCTGCATCCGCTCAGTGGCGGCCTGGCCGATCACTGGTCGGTGTGGGTCAACGGCAATTGGCGCGTGACGTTCACCTTCGACGGGCAGGACGCGATCCTCGTCGATTATCAGGACTATCACTGACCCCGCAGGCAGCACCGAACCAGGAGCACCACCATGAACCGCATGTACAAGCCGCCCCATCCGGGGCTCACCCTGCGCGACGACGTGCTGCCGGCGCTGGGCCTGTCCGTCACCGAGGCAGCCGAGCAGCTCGGGGTGACCCGCGTCACGCTGTCGCGCGTCCTCAATGGCCGCACCGGGATCTCGCCCGAGATGGCACTGCGCATCGAGGCGTGGCTGGGCATTGAGCGCGGCGGCCGCGCCGAGGTGTGGATCGAGCGCCAGGCGGGCTACGACCTGTGGCAGGCCCGCAAGGCGGGGGCGCCGAAGCATGTCCAGCGCGCTCCCGTCGTGCCGGCGCCAGCAGCATGAAGCATAGCCGGATTCTCCCGGCCGTGTCTCCAGCGTGCCCCCACCAAGAACAACAAAGCCCGCGCAAGGCGGGCTAAGTCGTTGATTCTATTGGTGCCGGTGAAAGGAACCGAGAAAACAGCACAACATGTTGAAATAAAACATGTTGTGTGAAAACAGCACGGACTCTACTGCAAAGACTACCGACATAGAGCCCCAATAGTCTGAGCGCTCAGGATCGCTCGTGAGAACATGCTTGCTCGGCCAACCTCGTCGCTGCCGCAGGCAGCTCCTGGGAGGCTTGGTCCCGCTGCTGCGCTGTGTCCCCAGGTCTCGAACCTGGATCTGGGATGTCGCCGAACGAGCTCAAGCGCACCAAGGAGCTTGAGGCGGAGAACGCCCGCCTCAAGCTCATGTACGCCGAGCTGGCGCTGGAGAACGCGGCGATCAAGGACGTGCTGTCCCGAAAGTTGTAACGCCGACTGCCAAGCGCCCTGCGGTGCAGGTGGTGGCTAAAGAGCACCGCCTGTCGCGGCCGGCGTTGTACAAGCCCACGGTGGACCGGGCCGCCAAGGACGCGCCGGTGATCCAGGCGATCAACCAGGTGCTGGAGAAGCGGCCGCGCTGGGGGCTGCAGGAAGTGCCTGGACAACGGTCCGGAGCTGGCCGACAAGATTCTGGGCTCCACCATCGTGGCGCGGCATGCAGGCGAAATGATCAACGGCATTCACTGGCCATGGTGGCCGGAATCGGCCTGGGCAGGCTGACCACGGTGGTCCATGCGCACCCCCCACGGGAGGCGAGGCCATCAAGAGTGCCGGCGAGGCCTATTTGCGTACGTGCGTGCCGGGCTTCTTCGCCAGGCTGTCACGGATCGGCATATACCGGCCACTTCGGAGTCGGCGTAATCAGGCCAGCTGAGGCCGGCGGCGGCGCCGGTCGGAGTCGGCATATACCGGCCAGCGCGGAGTCGGCATATATCGGCCACGG
>JAJZEC010000069.1 GCA_021805825.1 Pseudomonadota bacterium | reverse complement strand
CGATGAACGTCACCCCGCACGTCGCGCAGAACACCAAGCGCACCGGAGGCAGTGCGATCGATGGGCGCACGACGCGACATGCCGGCTACGCGGTCAGCCAGCGCAAACGAAAGCGGATCGAGCAGTGCTTCGGCTGGGGCAAGACGATCGGCCCGATCCGCCAGGTCATGGTGCAGGGCCTGGAGAAAGTCGACCAGCTGTTGACCCTGACGATGGCGGCCTACAACCTCACGCGGCTGCGCTCCTTGGCCGCATTGCGTCCGCAGTCGGCGTGATGAGGGCGAAAGCCATGGAAATCGCCGCCCCGACCACCCACCAGGGCCCAAATCGAACCGGAATGGGGGGTATTGCCCAAAAACTGCGCACCCGATGAGCATCGCCACGCGATTCCAGCGGCGGGAATTCGCCCGTTCGTCAGGTATTTCAACGGCCTGCTAGAGCGGGCAATGAGAGAGGGGAAGGTGCATACGCTGACTGCGGAGCACACGCCTGCTCGAAACATGGGGGAAGCCCACCTCATCACGTTGAATGAGGCGCGTGCGTATTTGCTGCCGCTTGGCTTCGTGCTTGTCCCGCGGGAGGGGCTCGAGGAGATTCCATACGGGCTCGTGCTTCCGGACATTGATGATTTCGCTGGCGCCGATGTGGAGCATGCCAATCAGCATGAAGGCGCGTCAGGAGTGTTTGCTTCGGCTGGCGCTGGCCCTACGAAGACGACCCAGCCAGGGGCACAGTTGCAACGTGGCGTCAGATCTGCGACGAACGTCGTACCGCATGGCCTGACGAAGCGGGAACTCGGCTTCGCCTTCGACGGCATTCGGAAAAGGGATGCCGCCGCATGGGTCGCGAGTCTCGAAGATGCCCGTGAAGGCCTCAAAGCTGCGATGACGAGGAGGGGGCGTCGCGGTGACAAGGACGGCGGCAGCCTTTGGAACCCGGTCGGCGTGGCGCTCTACACCATCGAGCGATGCAAGGACGCAGACCAACGCAATGCGGTCATGCAAGCCTTCGCGAAGGCCTTCCTTGACCGAGCGCTGTTGAAACCATGGCGTGACGCATGGCAGGAAGCGCGCCGAAGCATCAACGGTGACCCCTGGGAACTGCCTGACAGTTGAAATCCGGCGGCCATATACGGCGTATTTGCCTTTGGATCGGGCCACAGGCCGCATAAATCCAGGGTTTCAAATCCGGCACAAATCCGGCGCGATGTTCGGTTTGTCAGAGTTGCGTCAACGGCCAGCAGCGAACGATGGCGGGCCGGGCACAACCGGAGAAACCCATGCAGGAATTGCCGAGCCGCGCGGTTGAGGCGGGCGCGGTTTACCGTGCCGCTGAGGTCTACTCGACGCCGCAGCGCAGAGGCTTGATGCCTTTTGCAAAGACTCGCTTCTATGAGCTGGTGGCCTCGGGCCAGTTGCCCACGATGAAGATCGGCGGCGGTCGCGCAACGCTCGTGCGCGGCGTCGACCTGCTCAATCTGCTGGGTGAAGCCCAATGAGGTCCGAACGTGACGACGCCGCGGACTCTGGGGGGAGCCGCGGCGCCAGGGCAAAGCAAGACGGTCAACACCTGAATGGTAATAGCCGGCGTGCCCAGCAGCAACGGCTCCTGGCCTATTTGCAGACGTACGGCTCCATCGACACAGTGACGGCTCGCCGCGAGCTGGACACGATGATGCCGGCGGCGCGGATCTTCGAGCTTCGCCACCAGCACGGCTACGACATCATCAGCCATCGCGTACAGCGGGAGACCGACGCCGGCCGCACGCACAGCGTCGCCCTGTACACGTTGCTGAGCACGCCGCGGCAGGGGGTGCTGTTGTGAGTGCTCCCATGACGAACGGCCACGACGTCGAGCGTGCCAGGGAGGCGCTGTCGGCCATTCCGCCTGATCTTCCTCGCGAGGACTGGGTGCGCGCCGGCATGGCTGCAAAAGCCGCGGGGCTGGACCTGGACGACTTCACGAGCTGGAGCAGCCGGGCTGGCAACTTCGGCGGCGAGCGCGACTGCCGGGATGTGTGGCGAAGCTTCAAGGGCGAAGGGATCGGCGAGGGCACGCTGTTCCAGGTGGCGCGCGAGCACGGCTGGCGAGGCGAGGGGGCCACGCAGTCGGGTCGCCGCACGCGAGGCAACCAGCGTCCGCAATCCAAGCGCGAAGCACCGCCTCAGCGCCACGGCCCACGCCTCAGCGCGGATGATCTCTGGGCACAGTGCGAGCCGGCCAGTGCGCAGCACCCCTACATCGTGGCCAAGCGCGGCCGCGCCGAAGGTCTGCGCCAGGTTCCCACGACCAGCAAGCTGCGGATTGCCGGGCACGACGTCGGCGGATGGCTGGTGCTGCCAGCCACTGCGCTCGACGGCAAGCTGCAGACCCTGCAGTTGATCCCGCCGCCCGGGGCCGGCAAGAAGCTCAATCTGCCCGGGGCGAGCTTCGGTGACGGGGTGCATGTGGTCGGCGACCTGGCCGACGCGGCGCAGGCCTACATCGTGGAAGGCATCGGGCAGGCTTGGGCCTGCTGGCAGGCAACCGGACAACCGGCTGTCGTGACCTTCGGTGCCGGACGCACGGAAACCGCCATCCAGGCGATCCGCAAGGCACATCCGACGCTGCCCCTGGTCCAGGTGCCCGATCGCGGCAAGGAGGCGCAGGCGCAGGCCCTGGCACGTCGACTCGAGACGCTGCTGGCGCTGCTGCCGGCCGACAAGCCCGACAACTACGACTGCAACGACTACGCCGGCGAGCATGGCGCCGATGAGCTCGAGGTGCTGCTGAGCAAAACTGAGCATCCGGCCAGGCGATACCGCTTGGCCAGCGCGGAGGATCTCGCCGGGCTGCCGCCGATGCGGTGGCTGGTGCGCGGCGTGCTTCCCAAGCAGGGGCTTGCAGCCGTGTACGGGCCACCGGGGTCGGGCAAAACCTTCCTTGTGCTGGATCTCGCCGCCGCGGTTGCCGAAGGCGCGCGATGGTTCGGGTACTCGGTGAAGCCGACGCCCGTGGTCTACGTCGGACTCGAGGGCGAAGGCGGCTTGTCGCAACGGGTGCAGGCCTGGGCCCAGCACCATCACAAGGCGTTGCCGGCGGATCTGAAGTTCGTGGTCGCGCAACCCTTCGACCTGCTCGAGGACGACGACCTGACCGAGTTGGCCCAGGCGATCAGCGCCAGTTGCGGGCCCGGAGCCTTGATCGTGATCGACACGCTGAACCGAGCGGCGCCAGGTGCGGACGAGAACGCCAGCGAGGACATGGGCCGGATCATCGCCGCGGCCAAGCGCCTGCAGGCTGCCGTCGCCGGCCTGGTGCTGCTGGTGCACCACGCGGGCAAGGACACGACCAAGGGCATGCGTGGGCATTCGAGCCTGCTGGCGGCGATCGACACGGCGATCGAGGTGTCGCGCCAGGGCTCGGGGCGGCAGTGGAAGCTCGCCAAGGCCAAGGACGCGGCGGACACGGATGCCTTGTCCTTCGAGCTCGAGCCGCTGACGCTCGGCCTGGACCACGACCAGCAGCCGGTTACCAGTTGCGTGGTAGTGCCGCGGGAGGGCGACACGCAGCCGCAGATCCGCGTACCGCAGGGCGCGAACCAGCGCATTGTGTTCGACGCCCTCGTCGAGTTGATCGAGCGTGAGGGCTCGGCATCGGCACCGAAGGCACCGCCAGGACGTCGCGCAGTCACCGCTGCTCGAGCCATCGAGGCCATCCGCGAGCGCCTGATCGGCGTCGACCCCAAGCGCCAGCCCGAGCGGGTACGTGACGCACTCACCCGCCTACAGGCCGCTGACTTCATCCGTTGCGAGGGGGAATGGCTGTGGCTGCAATGACCGTTCCCGAATTTCCCGAGGTTCCCGAAAACCCGTGTTTCGGGACGCCCAACGTTCCCGAATTTCCCACACCCCCCTTTAGGGGGGTGGGATTTCGGGAAGGGCCCGGGACCGGTGCCCATTCCCGAACCCTGGAGGCCAAGCATGAAGCCTGACTGGATCGATGCACCCGCGTGGGCCCACTGGCTCGCGATGGACGCCAGCGGCGTCTGGCACTGGTTCGAGCGTGAACCGGGATGCGCTGCGCAGGCCTTCCGGGCGCACTGCGGCTTCAGCCAGATCGCCGGGCGCAGTCCCAAGCCCAAGACCTGGGCGCCCTACCTGGAAGCCTCGCCGCTCGGCTGGAGCCGAGTGCGCGCCACCGTTCCCGCCACCACCCAAGGACACCGCGCATGATCGACGCCCTGATCGCCGGCCGCCTGTACGCCGCCGCCAACGAGCGCACCAGCGCCAACGGCAACCCCTTCGTCACCGCCAAGGTCACCGCGACCGCCGGCAGCGGCGAATCGCTGTTCGTCAACGTGATCGCTTTTAGCCAGACAGCACGCACGGCCCTGCTGGCGCTGGATGCCGGCGACAGCGTGGCGCTGAGCGGAACCCTCACGCCGAAGGTCTGGACCGACCGCCACGGTGACGCGAAGCCGGCGCTCGACATGACCGCGCACGCGGTGCTCACGCCGTACCACGTCACCCGCAAGCGCAAGGCGATGCAGGACGACAGCGCCAGCAGCACGCCAAATCGGGCCGCTACGCCGCGAACGGCAGGCGGCCAAGGGGGTGGATCGTTCGACGATATGGGAGACGACCTATGAGCCTCTTTTGCGGGATCGACCCGGGCCTGTCTGGCGCCGTGGGCTTCATCACCGAGGCCGGCGAGTTCGTCGACGTGTACGACATGCCCACGCTGCCGACCACGACAGGCCGGCGCCAGGTGGACGCCGCCGAGCTGGCCGACCTCCTGCGCGAGCACTCCCCAGCCTTCACGATGGTCGAGCGCGTCGGCGCCAGGCCGGGGGAGGGGCCTACCGGCGCTTTCAGCTTCGGGCACACGTTCGGGAGCATCACCGCGGTGCTCGCCGCCTTGGGACTGGCGCACGACCTTGTGCAGCCAGCCGTGTGGAAGCGGCGCGCCGGCATTCCTCCTGGAGCCGGCAAGGGGGCAAGCGTGGCCGTGTGCAAGCGCCTGCTACCCAAGGCGGCGGATCACCTTGCCCGCGTCAAAGACGACGGCCGCGCCGAAGCGCTGTTGCTGGCGCTGCATGGCCGAACGAATCGATAGCTCTTGCCCCCACCTGAAAGGAACCTACCATGCCCACCACCATCGACAGCCTGCTGGTCACGCTGGGGCTTGACGCCTCGGCTTTCGACCGCGCGCAAAAGGCGTCGGTTGAGCACCTGCGCAAGCTCGAAGACCAGAGCCATCGCACGACGAAGGAGATGCAGCACGGCGCCGACCAAGTAGGCGACCGGTTCAACAAGGCGAAGAATGTGCTCCTCGAGTTCGGGCTGGCCGCCGCAGGCATCACGGGCTTCAAGGAGTTCGTCTCCACCATGGTGACGGGCAACGCCGAGCTGGGCCGAGCCTCCATGCGCCTGGGCATGAGCGCGCGCGACCTGGATGCCTTCGGCGCGGCCATGAAGACGGTTGGGGGCAACGCCAGCGACTTCCTGGGAAGCCTGCAGAGCATCGAGGCCGGCATCGCGCGCATCCCCTGGGACCCGTCGATCATCAAACCGATCGGATACCTGGGAGCCGCAAACGCAGTCGACCTGCGGACCGGGCATGTCGACATCTTCAAGCTGGCCGACGACCTCAAGCGCGACGTGCAAGCGATGGGGATGCAGCGCACCATGGGGCTTGCGCAGCAGATGGGTATCGATCAGCACACCTTCATGCTGCTGATCAAAGGTGGCGATGCGGTCCGGTCGCTGGTGAACCAGATGCGCAGCTTGTCTGGGGTCACGCGGGACAACGTGGCGGCCGCGAGCGCCCTGCAGTCCGAATGGGCGCAGCTGGAGCAGGCCCTGAGCGGGCTACGGCAAAACGCCTTCGGCAACCTGGCCACGACGCTGGTCCCGCTGACGCACCTGCTCAATGAAGGAGCCGAGGCCCTGAAGCGTGTCGACGACAGCACGCAGGGTACGGTGTCCAGCGTGGCAGCGTTGTCTGTCGGCACCGCAACCCTGGAGCGAGCGCTCGAGGGAGTCGGGAAAGTGCTCGGCATGTCCAGCACCGGGGGTGCCCTCTCCATGCTTTCCAAGATCCTGGGGCGAGCCTTGATCGGGTGGGACTTGTTCAGTCACGCCGATTCGCTGAACGGGGGCGAGGGTGCTGCTCTGACCGCAATGCGCGCCAGGGCTGGCTCCCGATCCATCCCCCGCAACCTTCGGAACAACAACCCCGGCAACATCGAATACGGCCCGTGGGCGCGAGCGCATGGCGCCACGGGGTCGGATGGACGCTTCGCCCGATTTCCGACTATGAAGGCCGGGATGGATGCGCAGCTCGCCCTGATCGGCGGCGATGTCTCCAGCGGCTACAACACGCTGCGCAAGTTGATCGGGTACTGGTCGCCCGCGAGCGAAAACGGGCAGGCGAACACCGACGCCTACATCCGCGACGTGTCGCAGCAGACAGGCATCAAGCCCAATCAGATCCTGGACCCGCGCGACTATGTGCGCGTGGCCGAGGCCATGGAGCGCCACGAGGCGGGCTCGCATGTGGAGACGCACATCGGGCATATCACGGTGAACAGCCGCGCCACGGACGCCCACGGGGTCGCGAAGGATATGCACAAGGCCCTGCAGGACAACACCCTGATCAACAGTTCCATCGCTGGCATCGAGTGATCCAAGCGCAGCCGCATCTCAATTGCCCATTTCCGACGCCATGACCTACGCTCAACGAGAGATCAGCCTGCAGTTTTCGGATGACACCCAGACGATTTCACTGGAGGGCCTGAAAGTGCAGGCCCTGGTGCTTGTTCCTGGCGGCATCAACTCATTCGCGCAGCTTGAACTGCGGGTGTGGGGCATGTCCCTCGCGCACATGGAGCGATTCATCAGCACCGGCGAAAACATGGTCGTGCTGCAGGAACGCAGTGTGACGCTATCGGCCGGCGACGCAGGATCACCCATCCGGCAGGCTTTCTCCGGCACCCTGGTGCGCAGCTTCATCGACTTCAGCCAGGCGCCGGACGTGTGCTTTGTCTGCTCAGCGAGCGCCGGCCTGTATCACAAGGCCGCGCCGGCCGCGCCCAACAGCTACAAGGGCGCACACAACGCCGAGGACATCATTGGGGCGCTGGCCAAAAGCATCGGCTTCGGCTTCGCCAACAACGGTGCGCATGCGGTGCTGCGGAACCAGTACCTCTACGGCTCGGTGATGAACCAGATTCAGACTGTGGCGAATGCTGCGGGCTTCGCGATGGAGGTGGCCAACAACAGCGTGACGATCTGGCCTAACCAGGGATTTCGCGATGCACAGGTGGTCGACGTCGGACCCGACAATGGAATGGTGGGCTACCCGACCTTCGAGCAGGCCGCGATTGTCGTGAAAACCGAGTTCAACCCCCAGATCGTGATGGGGCGCCAGATTGCCGTGACCTCGAGCATCAAGCAGGCCAACGGTACCTGGCCGGTGCAGTACGTGCTGCACGAGCTGAGCACGCAGGAGCCGGACGGCCCGTGGTTCACGACGGTACGGTTGGCACCATTCCTGTACGTGGCCAACAACTGAGCGGAGGACGCAGGCGATGCAGGCAGACCTGAAGAAGCAGCGCGACGGGATCAAGCTGTCGCTAGCGATCGTGGTGCACGGCATGGTCGACGCTGTGCTGGCCGACGCGGAGAACCGCGCGCAGCACGAGGCCGACTTCATCGAGAACTTGGCGCATGTCTGGTTCGAGGCGCTGCTGGATCTTCGGGCTTCCCTGGCTGCGGCGGCCAGTGCGAGTGCCACCCAAGCGCCGCGACTGGAGCACTGACATGTGGCTGCCGCTGATGGAAGCGATTCGCGTCTTGCGCGTCCGCTGGGCTTGGTGGCGGGCGAAGCACTCGGCCACGGCCGCTCGCAACGCCCAAGCCATGCGACGCGACGCCACCTACAACCCACGCGCTTACCGGAGCCGGCGCCCATGAGCAGCAAGGTGCCGGCGCCCATGAGCAGCAAGGTGCCGGCGCCCATGAGCAGCAAGGTGCCGGCGCCTACGATGCGGAGGGCCCCCGGGCAGGAACCCCACCCGCTGCTGGTGGACCGCGTGCTGTACGTCCGGGCCGGGCGCGACGACGCCGAGACCGGGCAGCGCATCGCCAAAGCCTGTAGCGAGGCGGGTATCGATCCAGCGCGGGCCGTAGCCTGCATGGAATCGCCGCCAGCGGGCAACCGCGGCAGCCCAGGAAGTGGCCGGATTGGTGGCCGGCTGCAAGCACCGCGGGGAGCACCATGCGCAGGAAGATGACCGTTGCCGAGGCCCAGGCATTCCTGGCCACGCCGCTGAGTACCCACCTGGCGGCCATCGAGCACCGCCGCGACCAGGTTCGCCGGGCCGGCGTAGACCCGCGGAGCGCGCTGGGGCACAAGCTGATGGCCAAGATGGAGGCGACCGGGGACGACCTGTGCCTGGCCAAGACCCGGGAAGGCCGGCCATGCCGCGCGCTCGGGTCAGGCAAGGGCGGCCGGTGCAAGAACCACGGCGGGGGCTCGACGGGGCCCAGGACGCTGGCGGGCATCCTGAAGGCGACGGAGAACCTGCGGGCAAGTGGCCTGCGCCGCCTCGGCAGTGCGCGCGGCGAGGAAAAGGGGCATGGGGTCTGTGAAGTGGCCGGGGGCCACCATCCCAGATCACGCTAGGAGGTCGGGCAGCCCGCGGAGCAGGTACGCACAGCGACGGTATGCACGCAGGTACGCAGCAAAAGGTGGCACGCAAGGCGCCGACAGCCATCCGGACGCGGCGCATCGGCCCGGTAAACAGCCAGAGGTAAACACCCGGGTAAACACCCCAGAGCGCCTCGCACGGGCTGTTCACCACGCGGCGGTATCCACCCTGGCATCCACCGAAATGGCGGTTTCCAGGCCGTGGTTACCAGCGTGGTTACCAGCAGATCCGGGCCGTCTCGCCGGGAGCGGGCTTTACTACTAGTAGCAAAGAGTAGTAATGCCGTGGCCCAGCGGCGGCCGTCCGGCGGTACGCAAGGACTCGGTACGCACCGAGGTACGCAGGGAAAACGCGGTATCGGTGGGGCTGGCATCCCCGCGGGTATCCACCGAAAGCCGACGCGTTGCGCCGTCAGTCCATGCCGAGAACCTTGGGACGGACTATGAACGAGCAGCCATCGCCCTGGCACCCGGGGTTCGGCAGCTCAGGTAGCGCTCCGATGCGGTAGGACTTCCGCTCGAGGGCGGCGCAGGACGGACATGGGGTAACGAAGCTCACATGCGCCGCGCTACACCCGAGCCGCGTCAAGCGCCGTACTTGAGCGGAATTTTTGGCGAAGAACAGGAGCAACTGGCAGGCCCGCTGCGCGTCGAAACGCCCACTGCCCGTGAAGCCGGCCAGCGCGGTGCTCATGCCCGGGCGTGGAAGGCCAAGATGCCAGATAGCAACCGCCAACCGCAGGCGCTGCAAGTCCTCGGGGCTCACGCTACCAAGAATGCCGGGCGCGGCCACCAGTGCAGTCTCGACAACACCGTCCGAACCGGTGTCGCCGGAGATTGCCAGCGGGTTGAAGTTGAGCGCGATGTCATCGAACGCTGGCCACCGCTCGCGCACTTGGCGCACGACCCGGGAGGCGTCCGCGACGCGGTGAGCCTGGAGCAGCGCAAGCGCCTCGGAAGCCGCCGCCTGCAGTGCTGCCTCGCGCTCGACCTGACGCGCCAGCGCGAGCTCGCGTCCAGCGCCGGTGCACGCATACACAGGCCGAGACGCTGGAGGCAGCACGCCTGCATCGAGCAACCGGTGGATCAGGGTGTCCTTATTCCCGCTGACCGGCAGGGAGTGCGTGCGCAGGAGGCCCTGGAGCTTTGGGACCGTGCAAAGCACCGCGAACGACTCTGCCGGGCTGGCCTCAGCAACGTGGCCCTGGCTGACGAGCAGGCGCACTACGGGCATGGCCATTTCATCCGGCCAGCCTCGCACAGCACGGTCCAGGGCCCGCGGCCGCAGGAATCGCTCCAGAAGGACCGGCGCCAGGAACGCAGGGGAGAGCCGGTCGACCAGTTGCGGCTCACGCCTGCCTCCTGGCGCTGGCGTAGCGTCGCGCCCTAAGAGCTTGCGCAGGTGCTGAAACATGGCCTTCCCCGAAGGTTTCGCGGTGCAGGAAGCGTAGCGGCCATGCCGAGGGTTTCCAAGCTGGCAGTTTCCACCGAGGTTTCCACCGAAGGCGGGGGTGAGCAGTTGCCCATCGAGGCGCAGGGCTTGTAACAGCGCAGGCCGTAACAGCCGATGTAACAGCAGAACGCGCTGTTTCCGTGCGCCAGATCATCGAGGCATGGGCCGACGCGCCGGTTGACAGCCAGGTTGACAGCAAAAACGGGGTAACCGAGCGCGAGGTCGTTGAGGCCAGCAACGGGCCGGCGAATGCGGCCGCAGCATCCGGGACACGCCGAGGAAGCCTAGGGGCGCGTTGACCCATCGCAGCGCGTGGCCGACACTGGCACCACGGACAGCAACAGGGGGATCTCATGGCGCTCACGAAATGTCGCGAGTGTGGCGGCCAGGTCAGCACGGAAGCGACTGCCTGGAGCCTGTCAGGAATTTTGTGTTTGGGGCATAGCATGACGACCAGGAGCATGTATGCCACGCAAGACGAAGACAGCGGCTGCGGCCGCGACGGCGTTGCCGTCGATTCCGAAGGAATTGATTGACCAGTTTGTCAGCGGCCCGATGAGCGCCGAGGCGGTGAACG
>JAJZEC010000068.1 GCA_021805825.1 Pseudomonadota bacterium | reverse complement strand
CTTACAAATACGTTACATAGTTGCCACTACAAGCGACCCGTGAAAAACGCGCGTAAATCCTTGATTCATATGGACAGCGCCCCCCGAAAACTCCCGTTTCGGGGCTGGGGATGTCGAACTCCGGGGGACTGAGTTCTGGCACGTTGAGGTCCAGGTCAGCTTCAGACCTATTGGCTACATCGGGGGTAACAACAGCGCCCGACAGCGAACCCCGGATGAGATCAAGGCAGGGGCTGCGGAATGGATGGCGCGGAAGTTCACTGAGCCAGCCAAGGTTAAGCGTCGAAATAGCATTGCCCAAGCCGCACAGTGGAAGTACAAGCTAGTCCATGCTGTGGTGCGTGACAAATACGAACTAACCTGTCTTAGCAATCTCGGTGTCGAGACGAAGCCGTACGACGAGGTTCTGGCGGAGCTCCGGGCTGCCGGACGTGGCCTTGGGAGCTCGGTGGCAGCGGGCATCGTCGAGATTATCAACTACACCCGTGACTAGTGTGTCATCCTGCTCATGACAGTTAGGATGATCGGTAAGCGTCGCCGAGCTTGGTCTTGTTGCGAGCAGGCTGCTACGGTGACAGCACCTGCCGGGTACTCGGCGGCGCCACGCAGCGTATGTGAGTTGGCGTAATTTTATCTCTCGCTCGATCTGCCGTAGCTGGCGCCCAAGGTTGGTGCCGTGGCCGCGCAGGGTGTCGGGTCATAAATACTGGATGCTACCAGGAGACCATGATGCGACTAAATGAGATTCAGCCAAGTGCAGCCGAACAGAGAGTGAAAAGGTTGAAGGCGAACGCGAACGCAGCCCGAGAGCGGGCGCGGCAGCTCAAAAAGCAGGCGGATATGAGCGCGGAGCGGCTCGATATGCAGCAGTCGCGGCAAAAGCTGGCGCAGCTTCAACGTTCGTCCGTGTCGAAGCCCATCAAGCCGCTGGGTTCGTCTTGAGAGAGGAAGGCAGCGCCAGCGTGGCGATGCATACGTCCAGTAAATGCAGGCGTTCCTTGGACGGGCCCGTTCCCAGGGGGAACTGAGCGGAGGGGCGGAGAGAGTGGGATTCGAACCCACGGATGGTTGCCCATCGCTGGTTTTCAAGACCAGTCCATTAAACCGCTCTGGCATCTCTCCACGGTAACGCTCAAGTATAAGTGCGACACCTTCACGCCCCAGCACTCAGCCGAACTTTGCATATCTTTGCAAGCCAAGATATAGCTCAGCTCGACAAAAAATGACTTTTAAATCAAATGGTTGCGTGTCTACGCTAGTTTACGCGCAGTCTTTCAAGACCGGTGCGATCGACCACTCTGCCACGCTTCCGCGGAACCCTTCATTCTAAGCCGCCGGCGGCGGGTGGCAGGAACAGTTGCAGCACGTCGTTGAGCATGTCCCAGCCGCGCTCGGTGGCGCGGATGCACGTCGGCGTACTCTCGAGCAGCCCGAGTTCGACGGCCTTGTCCAGCCCGGGCTGCAGGCTGGACGGCGCAAGCCCGGTGCGTTCGGCATAGCTGCGCGGGTCGAAGCCCCGGCGCAGGCGCAGGGCGTTGAGCAGGAATTCGAAGGGCAACTCGCTGCGCGCGACCTCGTGCTCAACGTCGACCGCCTGTCCGAGCGCGGCCAGCTCCATGTAGCGCGCGGGCTGCGCATGGCGCGTCTGGCGCAGCACCCGGTGGGCGAAGGAGAGCTTGGAATGGGCGCCGGCGCCGATTCCCAGGTAGTCGCCGAATTCCCAGTAGTTGGTGTTGTGTCGGCTCGCATGCGCCGGACGGCAGTAGGCCGAGACCTCGTAGCGCTGCAGCCCGGCGGCCTCGGCCTGCAGCGCGAGCGCCTGCTGCATGTCGGCCGCCAGATCCGCCTGCGGCAGGCCGGGCGGCGGGCGCCGCGCAAAGGCCGTCTGCGGCTCGATGCTCAGCTGGTACAGCGACAGGTGCGGCGGATCGAAGGCCAGCGCCCGCTCCAGCTCCTGTTGCGCCTGCCGCAGACTCTGCCCCGGCAGGGCGAACATGAGGTCGATGTTGAAGCTCGGCACCACGCGCGCCGCCTCCTCGATGGCGGCGCAGGCCTGCGCGCTATCGTGCACCCGGCCCAGGCGCTGCAGCATGTGGTCGTCGAAACTCTGCACGCCGATCGACAGGCGGTTGACCCCGGCTTGCGCGTAGTCGGCAAAGCGCTGGCGTTCGAAGGTTCCCGGGTTGGCCTCCAGGGTGATCTCCGCATCGGCGGCCAGGCGCAGGCGCGCGCGGATGCCGGCCAGCAGGTCGTCGATGGCCCGCGGCGAGAACAGGCTTGGCGTGCCGCCACCGAGGAACACGCTGCGCAGGCTGCGTCCCCACACCAACGGCAGCGAGGCCTCCAGATCCTGCAGCAGCGCCGCCACGTAGCGCGCCTCGGGAATGTCGGCCCGGCCGTCGCGCCAGGCGTGGGAATTGAAGTCGCAGTACGGGCATTTGCGCAGGCACCAGGGCAAATGCACGTACAGCGCCAGCGGCGGCAATGCGCGCAACTGCAGCGTGCCCGGGCGCACATGCCGCGGCATCTCGGCCGCAGCCCGCTGCAGCGCCTGGTCATGCGCCTGCGCCTGGGCCGGCGCCTGCTCGCGGCCCTGCCGCCAGGCCACGGTCTCGGACGTCGTTCGACGATCCCCGGCGGACATCAGCCCTGCGTCCGGTTGGCTTGCGGGGCAACTCCCCAGAAGGCCTGCAGCAATTGCACCATCTGGGAGCAGGCACGCGCGCGGTGGCTGAAGCGGTTCTTGGCCTGCGCATCCAGCTGCGCCAGTGTCCGCCCCTGCCGGGGCAGCAGGAACAGCGGGTCGTAGCCGAAGCCAGCCTGCCCCGCCGGCTCCTGCGCGACTTCGCCGTGCAACCAGCCATGGGCGACCAGCGGTTCGGGATCCTCGGGATCGCGCACCGCGACCAGCACACAGACGAAATGCGCACGCCGCTCGCCGAGGCCCTGCAGGCGCTGCAGCAGCAGCCGGTTGTTCGCCGCGTCCTGCGCATCACGGGTGGCGGCCGGCCCCCCGGACGCACCGAGCGCGAAGCGCGCCGACCGCACGCCCGGGGCACCGCCCAGGGCGTGCACGCACAGGCCGGAATCGTCGGCCAACGCCGGTCGCCCGCCATGCCGGCTGGCATGGCGGGCCTTGGCCAGCGCGTTTTCGACGAAGGTGGGATGGGGCTCCTCGGGCGCCGGCAGCGCGGGATCGGGGTGCAGCCAGTGCAGCGACAGGCCGGCGAACAGGGAAGCGAACTCCGCGCGCTTGCCGGGATTCCCGGTGGCCAGCACGATCTGCAGTGGATCCATCACGCGCCTGGTGTCCTGTCCCGCTCCTGGAGCGCCTGCAACTGCAGGGAGTGGATGGTCGCCAACGCCCTCTGCCCGGCATCCACCAAGGCATCCAGCTGGGCGCGGCTGAAGGGTTCCCCCTCGGCGGTACCCTGCACCTCGACCAGCGCGCCAGCGGCACTGCCGACGATGTTCATGTCGCAGTCGCAGCGCGCATCCTCCTCGTAGGCCAGGTCCACGAGTACCTGGCCGTCGAGCAGCCCGACGGACACCGCGGCCACCAGCTCGCGCATCGGATGCCGGGCCACGGCGCCGTCGCGCAGCAGCGCGCTGCAGGCATCCCAGGCGGCGACCGCGGCACCGGTGATGGCCGCCGTGCGCGTGCCGCCGTCGGCCTGCAGCACATCGCAGTCGAGCAGCAACTGGCGCTCGCCGAGCGCGGCGAAGTCGAACACACTGCGCAGGCTGCGCCCGATCAGGCGCTGGATCTCCTCCGTGCGTCCCTGCTGCCGCCCGCGCCTGGCCTCGCGTTCGCTGCGCGTGTGGGTGGCGCGCGGCAACATGCCGTATTCGGCGCTCACCCACCCCAGGCCGCTGCCGCGGCGGTGCGGCGGCACCCGCTCCTCCACGCTCGCCGTGCACAGCACGCGCGTGCGGCCGAAGGCCACCAGCACCGAGCCTTCGGCATGGCAGGTGTAGCCGCGGGTGAATTCGATGGTGCGCAACTGGTCGGCGCTGCGACCATCGAGACGGTGAACGGGCATCGGCTGGGAAAGGGACATCGGGACATCGAGGGAAAGGACTATTTCCGCACCGCCGCCTTGCGGATGGCTTCGTTGATCTCGGCGATCGAACGTTCGATTTCGGCGTCATCGAGTTCATCCACCGCAGCGTCGGGCAGCCCGGCCTGGAAGGTCGATGCGAAGGCGGCCGGCGCCATGTTCTCGGTGCGCACACCCTGCGTGCTGTCGCGCTCGGCCTCGGCCTCCCACTCCAGGGCCAACGCAGTGACGTTGTCCGACTCGCTGGAACGATGGCGCAGCGCGCTTTCCACCAACTCGGGAATCGCGTCGGCCAGCGCGCGCTGGCCGAGCAACTGCACGATGGCTCCCTGCTCGACCTGGCTCCACAACCCGTCGGAGCACAGCAGCATCACGTCGCCTGGACGCAGGCTCTGCGGCACGCCGATTTCGATGAACGGCAGCTGCGGCGAACCCAGGCACGTATACAGCACGTTGCGGTTGCTGGCGCGAGCCTGTGCGGACTGCGACGCGCCGAGTCCCGTGGTCGTCTGCAGCAAGCGCTGTTCGGCGTGGGAGTGATCCAGGGTGCGCACGAGCAGCGCGCCCTCGCGCAGGAAATACAAACGGGAGTCGCCCACATGCGCCCACTGGGCAACCCCCTGCTGCAGCACGCACAGTACCACCGTGGTGCGCGGAAAATCGGCCAGCTTCTGTTCGCGCGCGTAGCGGTGGATGCGCTCATGCGCGGCCAGGATCGCGCGGCGCAGGAAGGCGCGGACATCCGGCAGGCTCGGCTGCGCTTCGCGCTGGAACATGGCCGCGATGGTCTGCAGCGCCAACTGGGCGGCGACATCCCCGCGCGGGTGCCCGCCCATGCCGTCGGCCAGTCCGAGCAGCACACTGTCCGGGGTGTAGCAGTAGCCCACGCGATCCTCGTTGATCGCGCGCCCGCCGCGCCGGCTGACCTGATAGACCGAAAACCTCATGGCAGAACCTCGTACCTGGTTGGCGCGGCGTCACGGGCGGCGCGTGCGCGCACCGCCGCCACCGAAGCGGGTGACATGGATGGCCTTGTCCACCCGCGCCTTGGTGTCGTTGACCAATTCGTCGACCTGCATGCGCAGCTTCTCGCTCAACGTCAGCTGGGTGTAGCGCCGAGGGTTCTCGGCGCCCAGTTCCTTCTGGAGGTTGAACACGCTCTGCGGACGCGCCAGCGGATCCAGCGACATGCACCACTCGACGATCTCGATCAGATTGTCCGAGTAGACCCCGCGCAGCTTGGCCAATTGCGCGCTCAGCCGATCCTTCTCCAGCCGCTGCGTGGCCTCGTGCGGGGGGTAGCCCGTCATGCAGGCATAGATACACGCTCCCACGGCATAGATGTCGGTCCACGGCCCGAAAGATGCATCGCGCTTGTACATCTCCGGAGGCGCGAAACCGGGCGTGTACATCGGACGGAAGCGCTTGTCCTGCTGCCCGATGACCTCGCGCGCTGCACCGAAATCGATGAGGATCGGCTTGTCGTCGTCGGTGATGAACAGGTTGGCCGGCTTGATGTCCAGGTGCAGCATCTTGTGCTGATGCACGACGCGCAAGCCCTGCAGGATTTCGTCGTACAGCGACCGGATGGTCGATTCGCGGAAGATCTTCTTGCGCCGCAGGTCGCGCGCGGTGATGACAAACTCCTGCAGCGAAGATCCTTCCAGGTAGTTCATCACCATGTAGACGGTTTCGTTCTCCCGGAAGAAGTTCAGCACGCCCACGACGCTGGGGTGGGAGATCTGGGCCAGGGACCGGCCTTCCTCGAAAAAACTCTTCAAGCCCAGGCGGTACAGGGCCAGCTTTTCCGACTGCACCACCGGAACCGTCTCGCCCGGCTGGCGCTCGACCAGCGATGCCGGCAGGTACTCCTTGACCGCCACGCGCTTGCCGTCGCCGCCGACGGCCAGGTAGACGACGCCGAAACCCCCGCTGGCCAGCTTGCGCAGCACACGGTAGCCACCGACCTGGGTGTCGGGCTCGAGGGGGGCTGGCTTGTTCTTGGCGGACATGCGGCGAGGACTTCGACTGGCGCTGGACGATCAGCGCGAACGCAGGGTATGGAAGAATGCACCTGGAAGCGGCCAAACCCAGCAGCCCAGGAGCATGTAGTGCCAGCGATTTATAGCATGACCGGTTACGGAGAATCGTCGGCCGCAGCGGATGCGGCCGGCGCCTTCAGCGTACACGCGGATTTGCGCAGCGTAAACGGTCGCTTCCTGGATCTGTCCTTCCGCCTGCCCGAGGAGCTGCGCAGCGTCGAGGCGGCGCTGCGCAGCCTGCTGTCTGCGCAATTGCGCCGGGGCAAGGTCGACTGCCGGCTGAGCCTGGAGACCCCGCAGGCCACGCAGGGCCTGCCCTCGACCGAGCAGATCGCCCCGCTGCTCGAGGCCCAGCAGGCCTTGCTGCAGCGCTGGCCACAATTGCTCCCGCTTTCGGTGGCCGAAGCCTGGCGCCTGAGTGCCACCCAGACACCGACAACGGTTCCGGCCGACGTGCTGGCCACCGCCGCGCAGCGTGCCACGACCCAGGCGCTGCAGGCGCTGCAGGCGGCGCGCGCGCGCGAGGGCGACCGCTTGCGCGCCTTCCTGCTCGAGCGTTGCGCCAGGCTGCGGGAGCTGGCGGCGCAGGCCGACAGCCTGGTGCCCCAGGCGGTGGCCAGGCAGCAGCAGCGCTTCGTGGCGCGCATGAAGGATGCGATGCAACTTCTCGGCGCGGACAGCGAGGGCGAACAAGCGCAGGATCGGCTGCTGCACGAGACGGCGTCCTTTGCCTTGCGCATCGACGTGGCCGAGGAACTCTCCCGCCTACAATCGCACCTGGAAGCGGTGTCGGCCGCGCTGCGCGAAGGCGGTGAGGTCGGCAAGAGGCTGGATTTCCTGATCCAGGAACTCCACCGTGAGGCCAACACCCTGGGTTCCAAATCGGCCCTGCACGAACTCAGCGAAGTCGCCGTGGAAATGAAGGTCTGCATCGAGCAGATGCGCGAGCAGGTGCAGAACCTGGAATAGCGCGCCCGCCGGCGCGAGCAGCCGAACCCTGAGCCAAGCGATGGATTTTCCCGGAAACCTGTTCATCGTCGCCGCGCCGAGTGGCGCGGGCAAGTCCAGCCTGGTGGCCGAACTGCTGGCACGCGACCCCAAGTTGCAGCTTTCGGTGTCCACCACCACGCGCGCTCCGCGCGGTCAGGAGGAGGACGGCAGGGAGTACTGCTTCGTCCAGCGCGCCGAATTCGAGCGTCGGATCGAGTCCGGGGAGTTCCTCGAGTGGGCCGAGGTGCACGGCAACCTGTACGGAACCTCGCGCGCCTGGATCGAGCAGCGCATGGTCGACGGGGTCGATGTGTTGCTGGAGATCGACTGGCAGGGCGCGGCGCAGGTGCGCAGCCACTTCGCCAATGCGGTCGGCGTGTTCATCCTGCCGCCGTCCTTCGAGGAACTCGAGGCGCGGCTGCGCCGCCGCGGCGAGGACGGGGAGTCGACGATTCTGCGTCGCCTCGCCGAGGCTCGGGTGGAAACCGCCCAGGCACCGAACTTCGACTTTATAATCGTCAATCGTCATTTCCACGAGGCGCTGCGCGAGCTGGAGTCGATCGTCGTCGCACAGCGTCTGCGCTACGCGGCGCAGCGCCGCGCGCACCCGGAAGTGTTCCGCGCGCTGGGGATTGATCAGGCGTCCCCGGGGACGCGCATCTGAAGGAAAGCACATGGCCCGCATCACCGTCGAAGATTGCCTTGAGAAGGTTCCCAACCGCTTCCAGCTGGTGCTGGCGGCGACCTACCGGGCGCGCATGCTGGCGCAAGGCCATACGCCGAAGGTCGAAAGCCGCGACAAGCCGGTGGTGACGGCGCTGCGTGAAATCGCGGCCGGCCAGATCGGCCTCGAAATGCTCAAACGCGTACCGGTCTGACCCCGCACGGCCCGGCATGTGGCCCGGGCCGGACGAACCGGGGCGGCCCGGGTTTGTTCCTCCCAGCCGATGCAAAGCCGCCCCCTGCCCTCGGGTTCCACCCCATCCCCCCGTAGCCGACCCGCGGTTCACCGCAGGCCGGAGCAGCGCGCTGCGCAGGCCGCGCTGAGCGAAGCAGCGGCTGGCGACCGCAGTGCCGCGGTCAGCCTGGCGGGACTGCTCGATCGGCTGGCCGGCTACCTTCCGGAAGCCGACTTGCAGCTCGTGCGCGGCGCCTACCGCTTTGCCGACGCGGCGCACCTCGGGCAGTACCGCGCCAGCGGCGAGCCCTACATCTCCCATCCGGTCGCGGTGGCGGAGATCTGCGCCGAATGGAAGCTCGACACCCCGGCGCTGATGGCCGCGCTGCTGCACGACACCGCCGAGGACAAGGGGATTACCCAGGCCGAGCTGATCGAGCATTTCGGCTCGACGGTGGCGATGCTGGTCGACGGATTGACCAAACTGGACAAGATCCGCTTTTCCAACCGCGAGGAGAACCAGGCCGAGAGTTTCCGCAAGATGCTCCTGGCGATGGCCAGGGACATCCGGGTGATCCTGATCAAGCTCGCGGATCGCCTGCACAACATGCGCACCCTCGGCGCGATGCTGCAGGACAAGCGCAGGCGCATCGCGGACGAGACCATGGATATCTACGCCCCGATTGCGTATCGGCTGGGGCTGAACCAGGTCTACCGCGAATTGCAGGATCTGGGTTTCCAGCATAGCCACCCGATGCGCTACGCGGTGCTCAGCCAGGCCGTCCGGGTGGCGCGGGGCAATCGCCGCGACCTCGTCGACCGCATCCTGGCCGCGACCACCAAGTCGCTGGCCGACGCAGGCATTCCGGCACAGCTCCACGGGCGCGAGAAGACGCTGTACTCCATCTACCGCAAGATGCAGCGCAAGCACCGCTCCTTCGCCCATGTGCAGGATGTGTTCGGCTTCCGGGTGATCGTTCCCGAGGTGCTCGACTGCTACCGCGCGCTGGGGGTGCTGCATGCCCAGTACAAGCCGATGCCGGGCAAGTTCGAGGACTTCATCGCCATCCCCAAGCTCAATGGCTACCAGTCGCTGCACACCACGCTGATCGGCCCGACCGGGGTTCCCGTGGAGTTCCAGATCCGCACCGAGGCCATGCACCGCGTGGCCGAAAGCGGGGTCGCCGCGCACTGGCTGTACAAGGCCGGCGAGAGCGCCGAGGCGATCGCCCAGGTGACGACCGCGGCCTGGCTGCAGTCGCTGCTGGACATCCAGAACGAGAACCGGGACGCGGCCGAATTCATCGAGACCGTGAAGGTCGACCTCGCGCCGGATGCGGTCTACGTGTTCACCCCCAAGTCGCGCATTCTCGCGCTGCCGCGCGGGGCCACCCCGGTCGATTTCGCCTATGCGGTGCACACCGACCTGGGCAACCAGACGGTGGCGGCCAAGGTCAACGGCGAACTCGTGCCCCTGCGCACCGAGCTGCACAGCGGCGACGTGGTCGAGATTGTCACCGCGCCGCATTCGCGCCCGAATCCGAATTGGCTGAACTTCGTGCGCACGGGCAGGGCCCGCTCCAAGATCCGGCACGAGTTGAAGGTCTCTCAGCAGGATGAATCCCAGGCTCTGGGCAAGCGCCTGCTGGCTCGCGCGCTGCAGCAGATGGAACTGCGCCTGGATGAACTCGACTCCGCGCAGTGGAGCCGGCTGTTGCACTGGAGCGGCAACCGCACCCAGGAAGACCTGTACGCCGATATCGGCATGGGCAAACGGGTGGCCGAGATCGTCGCCAAGCGGGTGCAACTGCAGCTGGTCGCGGTGGATCCGCGCGCCCTGGACGAGACCGCCGGCCCAGGCAGCGAGGGCCATTCGGAGGGGATCCTGCAGCTCGACGGCAGCGAGGGCGCCTCGGTGCACTATGCGGACTGCTGCCACCCGATCCCGGGCGACGCCGTGCTCGGCTACCTGGGCAAGGGCGAGGGCCTGACCGTGCACCAGCAGGACTGCCCGCAGGCCCGGCGCCTGTTCCAGAAGCATCCCCGCAGCTGGATCGACCTCAGCTGGGCGCCCGTGGTCGGCGGTCTGTACCAGGCCGGACTGTCGGTGGTGGTGAGCAACGGCAAGGGCGTGCTGGCGAAACTGGCAGCGGCAATCAGCGAACACGACGCCGACATCATCCACGTCCGCATGGACGACGAATCCCTGCAGCCGACCATCGAACTGCGCTTCATCCTGGCCGTGCGCGACCGCAAGCACCTGGCCGACGTGCTGCGTGCGGTGCGCGCCCACAGGTTCGTCTCACGCGCCTCGCGCACCAGGCCGCGCGGCTGAGCATCCGGCTAGCAGGGCTAGTCCACTGGGTCAGGATAGCTGACCTGCAGCACCTCCAGGCTGCGCACTCCGCCCGGCGTGGGCAGGGTCACGACATCGCCGACCCTGGCCTTCAGCAGCGCGCGGGCCACCGGAGCCACCCAGCTGATGCGACCCCGCGCGGTGTCGACCTCGTCGATGCCGACAATGGTGATCTGCCTTTCCCCCGCGTCGTCGTCGGCGTAGCGAACCGTCGCGCCGAAGAACACGCGCTCGTTGCCGTGCTGCAGCGAAGGGTCGACGACCTCGGCCAGATCCAGGCGCTTGCCCAGGAAGCGGATCCGGCGGTCGATCGCGCGCAGCCGCTTCTTGCCGTAGATGTAGTCGCCGTTTTCCGAGCGATCCCCGTTGGAGGCGGCCCAGGCCACGGTTTCCACCACCTGCGGTCGCTCGACATCGAGCAGTTGCTTGAGTTCGTCACGCAGCCGGGCATAGCCAGCGGGCGTGATGTAGTTGCGGGCTCCTGCGGGAAGCGCCGGAAGCCGCGGCCCATCGTCCTCGTCATCGGAGTCGTCGCGTTCGGCGACAAATGCCTTGCTCATCGATGCTCGCTGAAAATCAAGGCGCCCGCCGGCAGGCCTGAACCTGCCAGCGGGCGCTTCAAGCAAAGGCCGCCGGGGCGGCCTCGATGCTCAGTGCACCTGTTCGACGGCCACGACCTTCTTCACGCCCTTGTCGAAGGTCGACAGGGTGATGGTCGGGTCGGCCAGGTTGCCGTCCTTCTCGAAATGGATGTCCTTCTTGGTGACACCGTTGTAGTCGA
>JAJZEC010000011.1 GCA_021805825.1 Pseudomonadota bacterium | reverse complement strand
GCCGGCTCGACTGCGGTGGCCCCGATCGTGACCACCGACTACGCCCTGACGCCGCGCTCCCCGACCTCCATCGACATCGGCGCCTATACGCACTGAGCCCAGGGAACCCCGCCGCTGCGCCCCCTCGCGGGGCGCAGCGGGATCGGCCCCCGCGCTACCCCCTCTTGGCCAGGTAGATTCCCCCCAGCGCGACCATCCCCGCGGCGATCTGCAGCGGGCTCAGCGCCTGGCCGAGGATGATCCAGGCATACAGCGCCGCGGTCGCCGGCTGCACCAGCAGTCCGACCGAGGCCGGGGCGGACGCCAGGTGCTTGATGGCGTGGGCCACCACCACCTGGCCGCCGATCTGCACCACCAGCGCCAGCGCTACCAGCCATACCCAGCCGATCGGTGCCGTGGGCACGATGCTGCCCTGGGCGAGGGCGAAGGGCAGCAGCGCCAGCGCGGCGCAACTGCTGACCCAGGCCATCAGCGGCAGGGTGCGCATGCGCTGGCGGGCCTGCTGCACGCTGATCTGGTAGGAGGCGTAGAACACCGCCGACGCCAGTCCGCACAGGTCGCCGAGCATCGCGGTGCCGTGGCCCAGGTGGGCGCCGATCATGAGCATCGCGCCAGCCAGCGCCACGCCCATGCCGAGCAGGAACCGCGGCCGCGGAGCGGCCCCGGTGAGGGCCCACAGCCCGAGGGTGATGAGCACCGGCGCGAGGTTGGATTCGAGGGTCGCGTTGGCCACCGTGGTCCAGAAGAGGGCCAGGTGGTAGAAGATCAGGTCGCCAGCGAACATGCCCGCGGTCAGCGCCACCAGCGCCGGCTGCTTCCAGCGATGGAACCACACCGGAAGCGCCGGCGCCGGCTGCTCCAGCGCCGGCTCGAGTTCGGCATCGTCCGCCGCGCGCGTGCGGTCGCGCAGGGCCTGCCAGCCGGCCCACGCGACGAGAACCACCGAGGCCAGCGCCATGCGCCAGAAGGCACTGGCGAAGGGCCCGACGCCGACCTCGCCGGCCAGGCGCACGAGCACGCCTCCGAAGCCCATCAGACAGGCGCCGAGCAGCAGGATGACGAAGTTCATGGTGTCGAAGGTGGGGTGTCGAAGAGCCGGCGCGGCCGGCGTCGTGCCTCAGAACAGCCGCGCCTGCCGCTGCTCGCGCGGCGCGACGAAAGCGGTGGCGTCGAGCCGCGGCATGCGCTGCGCGAGGCCGGCCCGGCGCGCCGCGCGCGCCACCCGCTGCTCCAGCAGTTGCGCCCACGCGCCCTGGCCGCGCATGCGGCTGGCGAAATCGGCACGGTAGTCGCGCGGAGCACGGCCGTCGTGCGCGATGCGCTGCGCGTCGGCGATGCCGTGCAGGTCCTGCACCCGCGCCATGACCCTTTCGGCGCGCTGGGGGAAATGGCTCTGCAGCCAATGGCGGAACAGCGGAGCGACCTCCCACGGCAGGCGCAGCACCGAGTGGAATACCGCCTGCGCCCCGGCCTCGGCCGCCGCCTGCACGATGTCCTCGATCTCCCCGTCGTTGACAAAGGGGATCAGCGGCGCGATGCCCACGGCCACCGGGACGCCGGCCGCGTGCAGCCTGCGCAGCGCCTGCAGCCTGCGCTGCGGCGAGGCCGCGCGCGGCTCGAGGATGCGCGCCAGCGCCGGGTCGAGGGTGGTGATGCTGAGGGCGGCCTGCGCGCGCCCGGCGGCTGCGGCCTCGGCCAGCAGGTCGAGGTCACGTTCGATGCCTGCCGACTTGGTGATCGCGGTGAAGGGGTGGCGCGCGCGCGCCAGCACCTCCAGCACCCCGCGGGTGATGCGCAGGCGGCGCTCGACGGGTTGCCAGGCGTCGGTGACGCTGCCGATGGCGATCGGCAGCGGGCGGTAGCCGGGGGCATCGAGCTCGCGCTCCAGCACCTCGGCGGCGTTGAGCTTGGCCACCAGCCTGGTCTCGAAATCCAGCCCCGGCGACAGGTCGAGGTAGGCGTGGGTCGGTCGGGCGTAGCAGTAGATGCAGCCATGCTCGCATCCCCGGTACGGGTTGAGCGCGACCTCGAAGGGGATGTCGGGAGAATCGTTGCGGCTGAGCAGCGTGCGCACCTGCTGCGCGCTGACCTCGGTGCGCGGCGCGGCGCCCGCCTCGTCGGCGTCGCCCGGCCAGCCGTCGTCGGCCTGTTCGCGTCCGCTGCCCTCGTAGCGGTGCGCGATCGGCAGGGTCGTGCCGCGGCCCTTGCAGGCCTGAGCCGGCGCGTCGGGCAGGCCCGATGCGGCAACCACGGGGATCGAACGTCGCATCGGTGGGGCTTGGCCGGGTTGGGGCCAGGGCGTTTTGCTGGATCGATATCCAGTATAAATCCTCGCGCCTGCAGCGCGCGGACGATCGCTCAGGGCTCGCCGCCGGGGTCGGCACCCATGCGGATCGACAGCTTGCGGGCGATGACCTGGATGGAGTCGGCCGCCAGCTGCATGTTGCCGGGGTTGACGTCGTCGGCCAGCAGGCTGACCGCAACTCCGGCCACCGGCTGGCCCGAAGAGTCGCGCACCACGGTGCCGAAGCAGTACATGCCCTCGCGGGTCTGGCCGTCGTCGATGGAATAGCCGCGCTCGCGACAGGTCTTGAGTTCGCGCAGCAGCTCGGTGACGTTGCGCACGCTGCGCGGGGTCAGCGGCTCGGGCCAGCTGCGGCGTGCGAGTTCGCGCACACGCATCTCGCTCATGTTGCTGAGGAAGGCCTTGCCGGTAGCGGTGTAGATGGCCGGCAGCCGCATGCCGATGCGGAAGGTGATGCCCAGCGGCTGGCCGCTGTTGCGGCAGCCGATGTAGACCACGTCGGTGCCGTCGAGCACCGACAGGGTGATGGTGCCGTTGGGCAGCACCTTGAGCTCGTCCCACAGGGAGGCGAATTCGGCGGTCAGGTCGGTGCTGGCGACGAAGGCGTTGGCCCAGCGCATCACATGCGGGCCTACGCGGAAGGAGCCGTCGCTGCGCCGCACCAGCAGCCCGAGGTTCAGCAGGGTCGAGCACAGGCCGTGCACCGTGCTCTTGGGCAGCCCGAGGCCGCGTGCCAGGGTCGACAGGGTCTGCGGCTCCTCGGCGAGGGCGACCATGTCGAGGATCGCCGCGCCGCGCGCCAGAGCCGGCACGTTGCGCGGCGCCGCGTCGAGACCCTGGGGCCCCTCGGCGACGACGGCAGCCGGCGCGCGCGCCGGCGCCTTCGCCGCGACGTGGCGGCTGGCGGGGCGGACTGCGGCTATGGCGCCACCCCACCGAAGCACAGGTACTTGACCTCGAGGTACTCGTCGATGCCGTACTTCGACCCTTCGCGGCCGATGCCCGATTCCTTGACCCCGCCGAACGGAGCCACCTCGCTGGAGATCAGCCCGGTGTTGATGCCCACCATGCCGCATTCCATGGCCTCGGCGACGCGCCAGATGCGGTTGACGTCACGGGAGTAGAAATACCCGGCGAGTCCGAATTCGGTGTCGTTGGCCAGCGCGATGGCTTCCTCGTCGGTGTGGAAGCGGAACAGCGGGGCCACCGGGCCGAAGGTTTCCTCCCGCGCCACCAGCATGTCGGGCTTGACGTCGGCGAGGATGGTCGGCTCGAAGTAGCAGCCCCCCAGCGCATGCCGCTTGCCACCGGTGACCACGCGCGCCCCCTTGGACAGCGCGTCGCTGATGTGCCGCTCGACCTTGGCCAGCGCCTTGTCGTCGATCAGCGGCCCCTGCGTGACCTGCTCGTCCAGACCGTTGCCCACCTTGAGGCCGTGCACCGCGGCGGCGAGTTTCTCGGCGAAGGCCTCGTACACCCCATCCTGCACCAGCAGGCGGTTGGCGCACACGCAGGTCTGGCCGGTGTTGCGGTACTTGGAAGCCATCGCCCCTTCGACCGCGGCGTCCAGGTCGGCGTCGTCGAACACCAGGAAGGGAGCGTTGCCGCCGAGTTCCATCGACACCTTCTTCACCGTCCCCGCGCATTGGGCCAGCAGCTTGCGTCCGGTCGCAGTCGACCCGGTGAACGACAGCTTGCGCACCACCGGACTGGCGGTGATCTCGCCGCCGATCTGCTGGGCATCGCCGCTGAGCACGTTGAACACCCCGGCGGGCACCCCGGCGCGCTCGGCCAGCTCGGCCAGCGCGAAGGCCGACAGCGGGGTCTGCGGAGCGGGCTTGACGATCATGCTGCAGCCCACCGCCAGCGCCGGACCGGCCTTGCGGGTGATCATCGCCGAAGGGAAGTTCCACGGGGTGATGGCCGCGGTCACGCCCACCGGCTGCTTGATCACCACGATGCGGCGATCCGGGGCGAAGCCCGGTATGGTGTCGCCATACACCCGCTTGGCCTCTTCGCCGAACCACTCGATGAACGAGGCGGCGTAGGCGATCTCGCCCTTCGATTCGGCCCGCGGCTTGCCCTGCTCGCTGGTCATGATCAGCGCCAGATCGTCGGCATGCTGCAGCATCAGATCGGCCCACCTGCGCAGGATCGCCGCGCGCTGCTTGCCGGTACGCTCGCGCCAGCGCAGCTGCGCCGCCTGCGCGGCGGCGATGGCGCGCCGGGTTTCGGCGGCGCCCATCTCCGGAACCTCGGCGAGGATTTCTCCGGTGGCCGGGTTGCGCACTGCGGTCGTCCTGCCGCTGTCGGCCGCAAGCCAGGCGCCGTCGACGTAGCACAGCGTGCGCAGCAGGGTGGGATCGTTGAGCTTCATACCTTCCTCCGGAATTGTATCGATCGAGCCCGCTGTTCGCAGTTACTCGTAGAAACCTTCGCTGAACTTGCGCACCGATGCGAATTGTTCGGCGTCATGGCCGAACCACACTTCCGAGCCCTTCTCATGGGCGATCGCGCGGATGCGCTCCATCGTGCGCGCGAAGCCCAGGGAGTCGGTGCTGATTCCCGGGTGCTTCATCGGCGGGCCGAAGTTCTCGGCGGTGTAGCAGGCGTCGGCCACCAGCAGCACGCCGTTGCGGCTGCGCAGCTCGACGTCCAGGCCGAGCATGCCGTAGGCATGGCCGCTGCCGAAGTTGAGCAGGCGCACCCCGGGCACGATGGTCTGGTCGGGCTCGGTGTCGGAGACCAGGCGCCAGTTGAGATCCAGCCGCGACCAGCGCTCGAGATCGCCGATGATGTAGGGGCTGTCGTCGTCGCGCAGCGCGAAGTGCTTGTAGGCGCCCACGAATTCGTTGTGGTGCACGATCAGCTGCGACTTGCGGAAGAACTCCACGCAGCCGGCGTGGTCGCAATGCAGGTGCGAGAGCACGACATGGCGGATCTGGTCGGGGCCGACCCCCAGCGCCTCCAGACGCGCCGGCAGCATGCATTCGTCTCCACCGATGACCGGGAAGATCTCCTGCGTCTGCTGCGGCCAGCGCCCGCGCGGGCCGCCCCAATCGGGGTGGCAGCCGGTGTCGTACAGCACGTTGCCATCCGGATGCTCGATGAAGTAGGCCGACACCGGTACATCGATCAGCTGCCCCGGGGGGTTCGGGTTGCGCGCCGTGGCCACCGTGGAATTGGCGACCATGAGGTTCTTGTCCAGGCGCAGCTGGCCCAGGTCGAGCACGTGCATCTTCAGGGATCGGGAGGCCCGCGCGACCTTGCCGGCACGCCAGTTGGCGTTCGACGAGGGGCGCGTGAGCGATTCCACCGGGTCGGCCGGCGTTGCCCACGCCGTCGACTCGCGCCAGCCCGATGCCGGCGTGCCCCGTTGCACGCCCTGCGAATCCTCCGGGCGCCTGACGGCCTCTTCCTTGTCGAATTCGATGATTTTCATCGTCGTTCCTGTCGATCCCTGTGGTGTGCCGGGCCCCGCAGCGTTCGCTGCGGCTTGCTCAATCCCCGGTGCGCTCGCGGATGATGCGCAGCGCCTCCTTGAGGTACATGCGGAAGCGCGGGTAGTTCTCGCTCATCGGGAAGTGCCCGATATCGGTCATTTCGATGTACACCCCGCCGCGGATGCGGCGCGCGGTATTCATCGTCGCCTCCGGCGGCGTCAGGTAGTCGTAGGTGCCGGTCATCATGACGACCGGGCAGCGGCGGCCGTCGATATCCTCGAGTTCCTTGCGCAGGTCGTGGTCGACCGAGTAGAAATACAGGTCGCCCTTGAAGGCCTCGGCACCCTGGGTGTAGTAGTGCCAGGTGAGCCAGCGATCCATGTCGGGGGAATGCGGGGACATCAGATCCCACACCCCGCTGGCGCATACCTGCGCGGCGTTGGCGTGGGGATGGCGCCACCAGTCGAGGAAGAAGCCGGGGGCGTAGTCGGCGGCCTCGACCGGGATCACCGCCTTGAAGCGATCCGGGCGCCGCAGCGCCAGTTGCAGCGCGACGTTGCCGCCGAACGACGAGCCCATGAAGATCGGGTTCTTCAGCTCCAGCGCGTCGCAGAACTTGACGATGAAATTCACGTAATGCTCGGCGGTGAGCTTGTATTCCGACTTCCACCATTCGGAATTCAGCGGCGGGTCGGTCTTGCCGTGGCGCGCCAGGTCGTAGGCGATCACGTTGTAGTTCTTGGTGATCTCCTCGTCCTCCAGCAGGCCGCGCCACTGGTGGTTGTGGCAGCCGGCGGTGTGCTGGCACACCAGCGGCTGGCCCTGCCCGTTGTGCAGGTAGAAGACCTTGTACTCGAAACCGTCGACGTCGATGGTGACATAGCGACCGGTTACCGGGGAATGACGAACCATGCTTGCGTCTCCTCGTGGAAGGGTATGGGTGCGCGGCCGCGGCGCTCAGACCGGCACGCCGGTCTTGCGCAGCAGCTCGAACTGCACGGTGAAGTTGCGCAGGTTCTGCATCAGCACCAGCAGGTTGCCCTCGAGCTTGAGATCCTCGCGGAAACTGGCTGCCCAGATTCCGTGGAACATCGGGCGCGGAAGCGGCTGCCCGAATTCCCTCCAGGTCTGCGCGCTGGCGCGCAGCGCGAAGTCGTAGGCATCGAGCGGCTGCGGGTTGGTGTTGATGTGCTTGACCTTGCCGTCGTGCATTTCGATGATCACCTTGCAGTCGCTCATGTCGAACATGAAGGTGCAGGTGTAGTACCTGGCCATCGCGCCGATCGTCGGATCGCTGTCGCTCAGGCTCTTGAATCGGCTGGCCCAACTCTTGATGTCGATTGCCATGTTCAACCTCGTCGCTTTCGGGTCGGTGAGCGGGTGGGTGGGTGCATCGCCCGTCACCAGGCGGCTTCGTAGATGCCGCGCGCGTCGGCTTCGGCGACGCTGCGCGGGTTGTTGACCAGCAGCCGCGTCTGCAGCATGGCGTCGCTGGCCAGCCGAGCGATGGCCTCGCGCTCGATGCCCACGTCGCGCAACCGGGTCGGCAGCTCGCAGCGCCGCGCCAGGGCGTCGAGCTTGTCGGCGAAGGCCGCCGCGCGGCGCTGCTCGGGCAGCTCCGCCAGTTCCGGGAAGGCGCACACCGAGGTCTCGGCGTAGGCCATCGCGGCGGTCTCGGCGTTGAAGCGCAGCACATGCGGCAGCACCAGGGAGTTGGACAGCCCGTGCGGCACGTGGTAATGGCCCCCGATCGGATAGGCCAGCGCATGCACCGCGGCCACCGGGGAGTTGGCGAAGGCCTGCCCGGCGAGCATGGCCCCGAGCAGGTTGTCGGCGCGCGCCGCGCGATCCTGGCCGTCGCGCACCGCGCGCTCCAGCGACGCCCCCAGCAGGCGCAGGGCCTCGCGCGCCAGCGAGCGCGACACCGGGTTGTTGTTGGCGCTGGCCGAGGCATGCGCCTCGATGGCGTGCACCATGGCGTCGATGCCGGTCATCGCGGTGGTCGCCCGCGGCAGGGCGTAGGTCAACTCGGGATCGAGCAGCGCGACGTCGGGAAGGATCACCGGGGTGACCACGCCCTTCTTCTCGCTGGCTCCGGTGGTGACGATCGAGATCGGGGTGACTTCGGATCCGGTTCCGGCGGTCGTCGGCACGAGCAGCAGCGGCAGCCGCGGCCCCTTGGCGTTGCCCACGCCGTAGACCTCGGCCAGGCCTTCCTTGCCCACGGCCAGCAGGGCCACCAGCTTGGCCACGTCCATCGAGGAGCCCCCGCCGAAACCGATGACCCCGTCGCTGCCGAAGTCCACGGCCAGAGCGGCCGCCGCCTCGACCACCGCCTCGGGCGGATCGGCGACCACCTCCGAGTACACGCGGACTTCGACGCCGGCGTCGCGCAGCGAACGCAGCGCGGGCTCGACGATGCCGCTGGACAACAAGCCCGGGTCGGTCACGAAGAAGATCCGCCGCCCCAGCCGGGCCTTGGCGATGTCGCCGATGCGCGTGGCCGCGCCCTCGCCGAACACGACCTGGCCCACGGTGTTGAATGCAAAACCTGCCATCTCAGGACTCCTTTTCCTCAGGCCGTCGACCGCATCCGGCGCGACGGCATCCGTTCATCCGAAAATCCAGTGCGCGCCGACGATCAGCGCGACCGCCACCAGCACGCTCCAGAACCAGCGGCTCCACTCGGCCTTGCCCACCGCGGCGGCCCGCTCGGGGTCGCTGCTGCTGCCGACCGGCGCGAATTCCACGCTGCTGCCATGGATGGTCGACAGTTCCATCTTGTAGGCGAGGAACCAGATCACCAGCACCCCCAGCACCCACCAGATGAGCTGCCACGCCCACAGCGACGGCACGCCCAGCACCCAGTGACCCGCTCCGGCGCCGGGCGCGCCGAAGGCATCGTTGCCGATCAGCGCCCCCGGGCCGACGGCGAAGAACAGCCAGGCCAGGGTCATCGCCCAGGCCAGCGCGCGCAGGCGGCGCTGGCCCGGCGCGCTGAAGCCGCGCAGGAAGTCATGGAACTTCTGGCGATGGGCGCGCTCGTCGTCGCGGTGGCTGATCCAGGAAATCACCAGGCACACCAGGACGTTGACGAAAATCCCCCAGCCCGCCGAGTCGATGGTCCACGGCCAGCGGCCCCAGGGCAGATCGAAACCGACGAAGTGGGTGATGGCGCCGCCCAGGGGCTCGGTCAGCACCACCGCGGCCATGCCGAAGAACAGGCCCAGCAGAACCGCCGGCCGCGTGATCCACGGCAGCCAGCACACCGCGGCCAGCGCCGGCAGCAGCTGCAGCCCCAGCGACAGCGCCAGCACGCCGAGGGCGGCTTGCGCCCCCGGGGCATAGGTGGCCAGCAACAGGGCCGACAACAGGGTCAGCCCGATACCCACTCGCGCGTAGAGGACGATCCTGCGGTCGTCGGCCTGCGGATCGAAGTAGCGCTGGCAGATGTCGCGCGCGAACACCGTCGCGTTCGCGCTGGCGAAAGCTGCCGTGACGGCCTGGATGGCGGCCAGCGCGCACACCGCGAGCAGCGCGGCGAACCAGGGTTCGGTGCGCGCCACCGCGGCCAGGTAGAGTGCATCCAGCCGCATCGCGTGCCCGGCGCCCAGCACCGGCAGCGCATGCGCCAGCGCCGGAGCGCTGCCGGCCGGCGCGGCGCCGAGAAACTGCGCACCCAGGCCGGCCAGCGCCGGGAACACGAGCAGGATCAGCCCCATGACCGCCGCCGACGCCCACACCTGCTGCGCCGCGAAGCCCTTGACGCTGCCGCAGCCCAGGGCCCAGACGGTGTAAGCGGGCGAGGCCTGCAGGCCCATCAGCGCCAGCACGTAGCTGAGGATCATCGAGGTCGTCCAGATGCCGCCCACCGGATTGCCCCGTCCCAGGCCCGCGGTGAATTGCACCACCCCGGGAATCGACAGGTAGGCGCTGTCGCCGTCGGCAGTCGCCCCCCAGGCGCCGGCGCCACCATGGCCCAGCCGTGCCAGGGCCTCGATCAGCGGCCGCAGGCCGCCGATCTGCTCCAGCGCGTACACCCCGATGGCCACCAGGCCGACCGCCAGCAGCAGCCCCTGCAGCACGCCGGCATAGGCGGCGCCGCGCATGCCGCCGAAGCACACGTAGAGAAACAGCACGAAACCCAGCATCCACATCGCCAGGGTCGGGTCGATGGCGCCGTCGGACAGGTGCTGCAGCAGCGAACCGGTGGCGCCCAGCTGCATGCCGACGAAGGGAACGGCGAAGCACAGGCCGATCAGGATCACGACCAGGCGAATGGTCTCGCCACCGAAATAATGGCCCAGCATGTCGGCCGCCGAGGTGTGTCCGTAGCGCCTGCCGAGCAACCACTGGCGCTTGAGGAACAGCACCCCGACGAGGGGAATCGCCACCGCGGCGAGCGCGGTTTCCTGGAAGGCCAGGCCGTCGCGGAACACCAGCGCCGGCTGCCCGAGGAAGAACCACCCCGAGAAGCTCATCGCGGTGGCCATGACCACGAACACCCACGGCGGCAGCCTGCGGTCGGCGAGCAGGAAGTCGCTGGCGCCGCGCCCCAGGCGCGCGGCGGTCACGCCCCAGTACAGGCAGTACACCGCATAGGCGCCGACGAAGGCGCAGAGCCAAACAAGCTTAGCTGGCAAGGGTGTCCTCCCGCGCGCCGGAGCTGCCGTGGAACTGCGAGAACGCCCCCTTGAGGCCGAACTTGGTGACCAGGTACGCGAGGAAGCACAGCACCAGCGAGGCGAATCCAGCCAGCCCGGCATCGAATTGCGTGCGCCCGACCCCGGATCCGGCGAGGGCCGTCGCCAGGAAGCTGGCGACGCCGACGCCGAAGGCCACGAAACCGGTGACGACCTCGCCGGTGGTGAAGGACTGGCGGAACAGTCGGTTGATCACCAGATGGGCGATGAAGGCCGCCACCAGCAGCGCGAAACCCCCGAGGATCGCCTGGGGCAGCGCCAGCGCGAATCCCGAAAGGATGAGGCACAGCCCGAAGGATCCGCACAGCGCCCAGTTGCTGGCTACCGCGAGGCGCCTGTGCGTGGCATGCAGCGTGGTCACGAGGTTCTCCTGCTGGTGCTGCGGCCGGCCGATCAGTGACGCGATTCGGCGTCGCCCTCAGGTGCGGAGCCCGCCGCCAGGCTGCCCAGTTGCTTGGCGGCCACGATGTCGGCCAGTCCCTTGCCCTCGCCGTGCATCAGGTTGCCCAGGGTCGACACCGAGCCCGGCGCGATGCCGATCTGGTTGAGCATTTCCTCCACGAAGGGTGCCTGCACGCGGTAGCGCAGCGCGGCATTGACCGCGTGGTCGGCCAGGTTGGCACCGCCGCCCGCGGCTTCGCCCGAGGCGCCGTCCCCACCGCCGCCAGCGCCCCCGCTGAGTCCGGGCATGCCCTGCACCTGCAGGATCTTGATGGAGTCGATGCGCTCCATCGGCTTGGCGCTTTCGCGGATGATGTCGGGGAGCTTTTCCAGCAGCTTGCGGTACAGGCCGCTGCGCCGGCTGGCGTCGGAGCGCAGGTTCTCCGCTTCGTTGAGGGCGCGCTGGCCCTCGGCATCGACGGCATAGCGAACCTGCGCCGCTTCCGCGGTGATGCGCTCGGCGGCCGCGCGCTCGCTGGCGGCCTGCTTCTCGGCCGCGGCGATGGTACGCAGCTTGATGGCCTCGCGCTCGGCCTCCTGCTCGGCCAGCAGCAGCTCGATGAGCTTGCGCCGTTCGGCGATCTCGCGCTCGCGCACCGACACCACCTTCTCCCGCGCCTGTACCGCCTGCGCGTTGGCGCCCTCGGCGATGGCCTGCGCCTCGGCCTGCGCCTTGGCCTTCTGCGCCACCGCGATCATGCGCTCCTGGTCCTCGATTTCCACGTCGCGCCGGCGCTGCAGTTCCTTGCGCTCGATCTCCAGCTGACGCTCGATGCGCGCCGCCTCGATCGCCCGCTCCTGGCGGATGCGCGCCTTCTCGACTTCCTCGGCGGCGCGGATCTGCGCCTCCTCGGTCTCACGCTCCCGCTCGGCCTTCTCGAGGGCGATTTCGGCGCGCTGCTGCGCCCGCCGCACCGCGACCTCGCGCTCCTGCTCGAGGCGCGAGTACTCGCTGTCGCGGGCGATGCTCAGCGTCAGCTGCTCGGACTCCAGATTCTTGCGACGCATGGCCACCGCGGTGTCCTGCTCGATGTCGTTGCGCTTCTTCTTGCGCGACTCGATTTCCTCGGTCAGGCGCGTCAGGCCCTCGGCGTCGAAGGCATTCGAGGGGTTGAACAGCTTCATGTCCGTCTGGTCGAGGCCGGTCAGCGAGGCCGCCTCGAGCTCGAGGCCATTGTGGGTCATGGCGTCGGCCACCTGCTCGCGCACCTGGCTGATGTAGCGCCCGCGATGCTCGTGGATCTCCTCCATGGTCATCTTGGCGGCGACCAGGCCCATGGCGTCGACGAAGCGGCCCTGCACCAGATCCTTCAGGCTTTCCGGGTTCATCGTGCGCTGGCCCAGGGTACGCGCGGCCGCGGCCACCGATTCCTCCTGGGGCATCACCCGCACGAAGAACTCCACGGTGACGTCGACGCGCATGCGGTCGCGGGTGATCAGGGCCTGCTCGCGTGCCCGCCGCACCTCCAGGCGCAGGGTGTTCATGCTCACCGGGGTCACGTCGTGCACGATGGGCAGCACGAAGGCGCCGCCGCCCATCACGACCTTCTCGCCGCCCAGTCCGGTGCGCACGAAGGACACGTCCTTCGACGACCTTCGGTACAGCCAGTGCAGCAGGTAGACAGCGACCGCGATGACGATCGCGACCAGGATGACGATCGCTATGATGTCGGAGCCGTTCATACTTCGATCCTTTTCGGGGTCAATGCAGAGCCAGGGGCAAGGCGTCGCCGATGCGCATGGCCGTCACCTTGGAACTCAACGTGCCGATGCCGAACCCCGCACCGCGGCGGTCAGCACGATCAGCCCGAACGCGACCAGGTTCACCAGGTCGGCCAGGTTGTAGATGATCGTCAGCTTGCCTTCGTCGATGCCTCCGGCGAAGCTGCCGATGAAATTGCACAGCGGATAGACGGCCCATCCCACGCTGACGATCAGGCGCAGCCAGAAGAACGCGGTCTGGCTCGAATGCGAGCCATTGCGGCCGTTGACCTCGCTCATGCGGCCGAAGAAGACCTCGCCGAGTATGTACAGCCAGGCCGCCAGGCCGATCAGGAAGCCCAGCGTGGGATAGAAGAAACCCACCTCGCCCATGTAGCGCGCCAGCACCATGACCAGCGAGACCACGAGCAGCCGCCAGAACAGTCCGTAGGACAGGTTCGCCTGCACCTGGATGAAGAAGTACAGGGCCAGGACTTGCAGCGGCATGATGATCATCCAGCCGACGTAGCGGTAGATCACCGGCATCTGGTGCACCGACAGCCAGATCGCGTCGGCCTGCAGGTACAGCAGCGCGGCCACCAGCATCGCCACCCCGGCCAGGGCCACCGGGAGCTTCCATTTGTGCTGCGCCCAGCCGGTGCCCAGCAGCAGCAGCACCGCGGTGGCGGCGGTCGCCGCCAGCAGCAGCAGGAAGGATCCGCCCACCACGTCGGTGGCCTGCAACACTCCGGCCGCGCTCATCGCCGGCCCCGCGGAAGGTTTGCCGCGCCGCGCTCGATGCGGCGGCCAGCGCTTGCTTGGACTTGCATTTGGCTCCCCATGATGACGTGATGCGCCCGGGTCTCAGACCTGGGTACGGATATGCGGCGAGCGCGCATACAGCGCGACCATCGGCAGGATGAGCAGGCCGAAGATGAACTGCTGCCACTGGAAGGTCAGCCCGATGCCCACCAGGAAGGAGGTCAGCACCTGCAGCACCAGCACGCCGATGACCGTGAAGCCGTAGCCTCCGGCGCCACCGAGCAGCGAGGTGCCCCCGATGACCACCGCGGCCAGCGTGGTGAACAGGTAGGGCTGACCGACGCCGATGAAGCCACCGCCGCTCCAGCCCAGCAGCAGCGCGCCGGTCAGCGCCGAGGACACGCCGCTGACGGCGTAGGCCGCGATCCAGTAGCGCCGTTCGGAAATCATCAGCCGGCTGGCCGAGGTGCGGTTGCCGCCGAGGGCGTAGACGTAGCGGCCGTAGGCCGTATGGCGCATGCCGAGGATGAGCCCGATGGCCACCGCGATCCACACCAGGATCACCGGCGGAATCGGCAGCCCGAAGGTGCTGCCGTTCATCGCCGCCAGGTTGCTCAGCCAGTGCGGCACCTGGCCGAACACGTTGCCGGCGAAGCTCGAACCCAGGCTGGTCACGATCTGCGTGCTGCCGGACACCGCGAATCCGACGCCCAGCGACAGGATCAGAGCCTGGCCCTGCAGGCGGAAGCTGAGGAATCCGTTGACCAGGCCGATCAGCGCGCCGATCACCAGCACCACGATCACCGCCAGCCAGGACGGCATGCCCAGGCTGATCAGGTAGAGCAGGCCGACATTGGCGGCGCCGATGACGAAGGGGATCGACAGGTCGAGGCCGCCGAGCAGCGCCACCAGGGTCTGGCCGACCGAGGCCAGACCGAGGAAGGATGCGAACAGCAGCATCGAGCGCAGGTTGCCGGGGGAGATGAATCCGTCGATTTCCAGCGAGCCGATGACGAATAGTCCGACCAGCACGACCAGGCCGATGAAGGCGCTCTTGTTGGCCTGCACGAAGCGCCCCATCAACGCCGAGAAGATCAGCAGCGCGATGAGAACGAGCGCGGAAATGATGTTCAGGGCGTTGAAGAAGCCGCTCACGCTGACCGAGGCGATGCCGAACACCGCGAGCACCAGCAGGATGCCGATCAGCACCGCGCGCCAGCGCAGCAGGAAGGCCCGCACAGGCCTGGGCCTGGCGCGCTGGGCGGCGGCGGCCTCGGTGGCCGCACCGCTGCCCGGTCGGGCCGCGCCGCCATGCTGGGTGTAGTAGCGCCACACCCAGGTCACCAGCGCGAACGTGGCCACGGTGTAGAAGATGACCTCCTGCACCGGAAGGCCCTGGCCCAGGCCGAGGCCGAAGCCGACCGCCGCGATGAGCAGGGCGATCGGCAGGCCCAGCCACTTCAGCAGGGTGCCGGGCGTACGCGTCGCGGCAGCATCCTGCGCGGCGGGCGCGGAGGTCTGGGCTGCGCCCGGCTGGGCGCCCGGATCGGGCTGCGCAGCGCTCATCGCCCTGCCTCCCGGTGCACGTGCAACGCAGGCCCGGCGGCCCACGGCGCATGACCCGACACGGTGAAGATGCCGAGCAGGATCACGGCAGCGATGACCAGGTGGACGAGCGGCGCCAGACCCGGAGCGGCTCGCGCCTGCACCGGGGCGATGCGCAGCGCCAGGGTGGCGGCCAGCAGCAGCAGGATCAGCGCGGTGACCGGCCATGCCAGTCCGGAGGCGGTGGCGGACTGCGCGCCGCGCGCCGCGGCCGGGGCTTCGAAGGGCAGGGTCTCTTCACGCGCGGCCAGGCGCGGGCTCGATTGTTCGGGATGCAGCGGTGGCTGCAGCCGCGGGGTGGCCTTGGTGGCCACGGTGGCAGGGGTGGCGGCCGGCGCGTAGTCGAAGGTCGCGTGCAGGATCACCCCGAGCGTGATCAGCGAGCAGATGACGAAGAACAGCAGCGGCGACAACTCGCCGACCACCCGGCGCACGAAGGGCAGCGCCAGCGTGAGCAGCAGCGAAGCCACGAGCACCACGCCGTAGGACAGGTCGGTGACGAAGCTTTGCACCGCGCCGAAGTTGAAGGTGGCCAGCACCGCGGTGATCAGGTACAGGTTCAGCGCCCCGAGCAGCGAACCGATGGCGCCGCCGCGCCCGCCAGCCAGGCTGGCGCCCCCGAGCACCAGCGCGGTGATGGCGATCAGGGTGTAGGTGGTGCCCTGTGTCGGGTCGCCCGAGCCGATCAGCGAGGTGTAGGTGATGGCCGCCAGCGAGGCGTACAGGCCGGCGATCACGTGCGCGCCCAGGCGGACGATGTTGATGCGCACGCCGCTGGTATAGGCCGCGCGCTCGTCCGATCCCATCAGGCGCAGGTGGCCGTAGAACGGGGTCAGGGTGAACAGCAGCCAGGCCAGCGTGCTGAGCACCAGCACGACCAGCACCGGCGACCAGACGGAGGTTCCCTGCCCCCAGTTGGACATCCAGTCCGGCGTCGTGCCGCCGGGACGGGCCATGATGACCAGGTTGATCCCCGACAGCGCGAGGTAGCCGCTCAGGGAGACGATGATCGGCTGCACGCGGATGAAGATGATGATCAGCGCCATCGCCACCTGGTAGCTCACGCCGACGAAGGCCGCCCACAGGAAGAAGCTGAACGGCGAGCCGATGAGGTGGGCTCCGTACAGCTGAACCAGGGTCACGTTGATGAAGCCGATCAGCGGGCCGATCGACAGATCCACGGTGCCGCGACCGGCGATCGCCAGCGCCATCACGGCATAGGTGGCCAGCACCAGCGGGGTGGCCACGATGATCGCCCCTCCGATGCCCGAGCTGGTCACCAGGTTCGGCGTGCGCAGCACGGCCACGATGAGCAGCGCCAGCATCAGCACGATGGGCACGAACAGATAGGTGCCCGAGGCCGTCGACTGCTGCGACAGCCCGGCCGCCTGCGCCTGTGCACTCATGCCTGTTCTCCGGAAGCGCTCAGGCGCGCCGCGCGGATCCACGGCGGCAGGTTGCGCAATTCGCGCAGCCGCGCCTGCTCGTGGTCGATCTCCCCGAGCTCGTCGCCGACGGCGGCCGGGTTCGCGCCCGCCTGGCCGAACATGGATTCGAGAATGCGCGCCGGCTGGATGTCGGTGCCGGTGAATTCGCCGAAGATCGTGCCGTGGCGGAACACCAGCACACGGGTGCAGAAACCGACGAATTCCTCGATCTCGCTCGACAGGTACACCACGGCCTTGCCGCGCTGGGCAAAGGCGCTGAGGTGCTTGTACAGCTCGGCCTTCGCGCCGATGTCGATGCCGCGCGCGGGGTCGTTGAGCAGCAGGATGTCGGGATTGAGCGCGAAGGCGCGCCCGATCAGCACCTTCTGCTGGTTGCCGCCCGACAGCGAGGTGATCTTGTTGCTGCGCGCGCCCATGCGCACCGCCAGGCGCTCGATCTCCCAGTCGAACACGCTCTGCAGGGCGCGCCGGTTGATCACCGACAGCCAGCCCGCGCGGGCGGTGCGCCGATACAGGGGCATCAGCAGGTTTTCATAGATGCTCAGGTTGGCGAAGATGCCTTCCTTCTTGCGGTCGCCGGAGACATAGACCACGCCGTTGCGCGCCGCGTCCGGAAGGCCGCGGATTTCCGCGAGGCCGCTGCCCTCGCGGGCGCGCGCCGTCGGCGCATCGCCCAGCGCGCGCTCGATGCCGGCCAGCGCGCGGATGAATTCGCCCTGACCCTGGCCGTCCAGCCCGGTCAGGCCGACCACCTCGCCCTTGTGCAGGGAGAAGTCGATGGGCGCGCTGCGTGGGCCCAGCCGCAGACCGCTGGTCTTCATCACCAGTTCGTGCCGCAGCACCTCGCGCGCCTGCCCCTGGGAGATCGGCGCCGGCGCCTGCCGGCCGGTCATCAGGTCGAGCAGGTTGCGCTCGGTGATGTCCTGGCGCTCGAGCACGCCCACGTCGCGGCCGTCGCGCAGCACCGTGGCGCGATCGCTGATCTGGATCAGCTCGGCGATGCGGTGGGTCACGATGAGGATCGCCGAGCCCTGGTCACGCAGTTGCCGCATCTTGTGGAACAGCCGCTGCGTCGAGTCCAGATCGAGGGCCGCGGAGGATTCGTCCAGGATCAGCACCCTGGGATTGCTCAGCAGCGCGCGCCCGATCGTGATCCACTGCTTGATGCTCAGCGGCAGCGTTCCCACCAGGGTCCTGACGTCGATCTCCAGGCCCGTCAGTTCGGCCATGAGTTCGTGCGCCGCGGCCAGCTTGTCGCGTTCGGGGCGATCGCGGGTCCACAGCCGATCGGCACCGAGGAACAGGTTGTCGACCAGGCTGCATTCGTCGGCGACCAGCACTTCCTGGAAGACGGTGGCGATGCCCAGCGCGCGGGCATCGTGGGGTGTGCTCGGCACGTGGCCGAGCACCGAGACCTGGCCGCCGTCGATCGGCAGCACGCCCGAGAGCACCTTGGCCAGGGTGCTCTTGCCGCAGCCGTTGCCGCCGACGATGGCGTGGATTTCGCCCATGTGGGCGTTGAAGGTGCATCCGTCCAGCGCGCGCGTGACCCCGAAATGCTTGCGCACGTTGACCGCGGAAATCTCCCCGGCGACGATGGCCGGCGGCGCGGCGTCCGCGCCGGGCTCGGCGCGCCGCGGCAGCTCGTAGGCATGCGCCTGCGGCTGGCCGCCGGCCGCGCCGGCGCTCGTCGAGGAAGGTGCGGAGCTCATCGCAGCTGGATCACGCGCGCTGGAGTCGGATGCAGGGACTCAGGGCTTGTACTTCGTCGGATCGGCCGGATGCACGAAGAAGTTGTCCAGGTACGACGGGCTTCCCCAGCGGGCGGTGCCGACGTTGAACCAGCCGTCGGAGTTCTCGTCGCAGTTGGCGGGCAGCCGGGCGGCGACGTCCTTGTAGCTCAGCTTGACCGGGGGCACCAGGATCGACTCGATCTTCGGGCCCTGGCCCTCGAGGGTGCGCATCATGATGTTCCAGGCCAGTTCGATCTCATCCCCCGGAGGCCATAGCTGGTAGGCCGCGCTGATGAAGTCCGGGTGCTTGCGCCAGTAGCACAGCGCGCCGAGTTCGCCACCGATGCTGACCGGAATCATCTTGCGGCCCGACTGCTCCATGGCGCGCAGCACGCCCATCTCCGCCGCCGACTGGACGACGATTCCATCGAGCTTGCCGGGGTGGGTCGCCAGCCACTGCTGCACCGCCGACTGGGCGATCTGGTCGGTCCACATGCCGGCCACGTCGCCGACGATCTTCACGCCGGGCGCGGAGGCCAGACCGGCCTTGATGCCGCGATCCTGCGAATCCGAGCCCGAGGTTCCGGGGATGCCCTCGACGTCGAGCACGTTGCCCTTGCCGCCGATCTGCTGGGTCATCCAGCGCCCGAGGTCGTAGCCGCCGAGCTGGTAGTTGGTCGAGGCGTTGACCGCGTAGGGGGAGGTCAGGTAGCCGGTGAAGGAGAACACCGGAACACCGTGGTCGTAGGCGTACTTCACCGTCGCGTTCAGCGCGGTCGGGTTGGAGCAGCAGACGATGATGGCGTTGACGCCTTCATCGACCAGCTGACGCATCTGCTGGATCTGCACCGAGTCCTTGAGGTTCGACTGGGTGATGATCACCTTCTTCAGCAGCCCGAGCTTCTTCCACTTGGGAATGATGTCCTTCTGCAGACGTTCCATGGCCGCGGCACGCCAGGTGTTGCCCGCATAGGAACTCGCATAGCCGATGGTCCACGGCGGCCCCTTCTTGGCCTTCCAGTTGCGGTACACGCTGGGCCCTATCGGCTGCTGCGGGTCGAGCATCTGCTTGGAATACAGCTGCTTCTGGATGTTCGCCGGCAGCTCGTCGACCCCGGCGGCCAGCGCATAGCCGGACACCGCGAACAGAAGCGCCAGCGAGAGGCACCATCTCATGCACAGTTTCATCGTCTCCTCCTCGTCGTGTCCTTGACCGACACTGCCGCCATCGAAAATCCCCGCGGCCTCGCAGCCGGAAGCGGGGTGGAAAACCGCCAGGCACTGCCACTGCAGCACACCGCGCAGAAGTTCAATAGGTTGAACCGTGTTCAGTGTGCCGATCAGTATTCACGTCCGCGAAAGGCGTGTCAATGCGTTGCGACCCGGGAAAACACCCATGCGCGCCGGCGTGCGTGGCCGCCCAAGTGGCGCTGCGTTGCAGCATCGGTGACTTGCGGACAACGCGCAGGCGTTGCCGCAGCGGGCCCGATCGGCGCCTCGCGGCGCAGCAATCGGGTCTTGCCGAGGGCCTCAGCGGCCGCCGAGCAGCAGGTCTTCGGCGAGGGCCAGCTGGGGCTGCGAGCCCGACAGCACCAGGGTGTCGCCTTCGGCCAGCCGCAGCGCCGCCTCGGCGGGCAGCACGCGACCATCCCGGCGGCGCAACTGCAGCAGCGTGGCTCCCTGCAGGTCGATCTGCCCCACGGCCTGCCCGATGGCATGCGCCTCGGCCGGCAACGTCAGGGTGCGCAGCCTCGGCTGCGCGGCCTGCTCCAGGCTGCTCGACGGATCGTCGATGCCGTGGAAGAAATCGCGCAGCAGCTCGTAGCGCTGCTGCCGCGCCTCGCGCAGCCGCGCCACCACCCGCGGCAACGGAACGCCGACGATGGCCAGCGCGTGCGAGGCCAGCATCAGCGAACCCTCGAGCACCTCCGGCACGATCTCGGTGGCGCCGGCGGCGCGTAGCTGGTCGAAGGCGGCATCGTCGTGGGTGCGCACGACCACCGGCAGGCGCGGCGCGTGGCGCTGCACGAGGTCGAGCACGCGCAGTGCCGAGCGCTTGTCGACATAGGTGATGGCCACGCAGCTGGCGCGCGCCAGGCCGGCGGCCTGCAGGCTGTGCAGCCGCGTGGCGTCGCCATACACGACATTGCGCCCGCCGGCGGCGCTGCGCGCCACGCGCTCGGGGTCGAGGTCGAGGGCGACATAGGCCACGGCCTCCTCCTCCAGCAGGCGGGCCAGGTTCTGCCCGCAGCGCCCGAAGCCACAGATCACCACATGGCGCTGGGTGGCGATGGTCTTGCGCGCGATGTCGGTCAGCTGCAACGAGGCGCGCATCCACTCGCTGGCCACCAGCTTGAGCACCAGCGCGTCGATGCGCTGCGCCAGCAGCGGCGCGGCCAGCATCGACAGCACGAGCGCGGCCAGCACCGGGCTGACCACCTGCGGCGGCAGCAGTCGGTAGGCGGCCGCGGTGTTGAGCAGCACGATGCCGAACTCGCCCGCGGGACCCAGCCACAGCGCGGTGCGCAGCGCGGTGCCCGCCGAGGTTCCGCGCAGGCGCTCGATGCCCGCGACCAGCAGCACCTTCAGCAGCAGCGCGAGCAGCGCCAGCGACAGCACCAGCCACCAGCTGCCCAGCACATAGCGCCAGTCGAGCAGCATGCCGATGGTGATGAAGAACAGGCCCAGCAACACGTCGCGGAACGGCCGGATGTCGGCCTCCACCTGATGGCGGAACTCGGTTTCGGCGATCAGCATGCCGGCCAGGAAGGCGCCGAGGGTCAGCGACAGCCCGGCCGCCTCGGTCAGCCAGGCCAGGCCGAGGGTGATCAGCAGCATGTTCAGCATGAACAGCTCGTCGGACTTGCGCCGCACCACCATGCGCAGCCACGGGCGCAGCAGCTTGCCGCCGGCGAACAGGATCAGCGCCAGCACGGCCACCGCCTTCAGCGCCGCCAGCGCCAGCGTGCGGCCCGGCGCCGCCCCCGGAGTGGCCAGCGCGGGAATCAGCACCAGCAGCGGAACGACCGCGAGATCCTGGAACAGCAGCACGCCGATGATGTGCCGCCCGTGCTCGCTTTCCAGTTCGAGGCGATCGGACAACAGCTTGAGCACGATCGCCGTGGAGGACATCGCCAGCACGCCGCCGGCCGCCACGCCGTAGGCCAGCGGGCGGGCCCACCACCCCGGAAGCAGCCAGCCCAGCAACAGGCTGCTGCCCAGCACCAGCACGAGCACCGAGGCCACCTGCGCGGCGCCCAGCCCGAACACCAGGCCGCGCATGGCACGGATGCGCGGCAGGCTGAACTCCAGGCCGAGGGTGAACATCAGGAACACCACGCCGAACTCGGCCAGGTGCTGCATCACCTGCGGGTTGTTGGTCAGCGCCAGCCCCAACGCGTTGGGCCCGATCAACGCGCCGGCCGCCAGGTAGCCGAGCAGCGCCGGTAGGTGCAACAGGCGAAACAGCACCACCGCAGCAACCGCGGCAACGAGCAACAACAGGGTGATTTCCAGACCGTGCATGGCCGCCAGACTGCGCGTGCGACCCGCCCCAGCGGGGGCCGCCCCGCGGTCCGGGACAGCATACGCGAAGGCCGGAATCTCAGGGCCGGGCGGCGCTTAAACCGGCAAAAAATCCCCGGTAAGCGACCAGGTAGGCGCCCTGGAACACGGCGGCCACGAGGAACGGCGCGACCAGCCAGCCACGCGCCAGCATCAGGCCGGAGATCGCCGGGCCGATGGCGCGCGGCAGCATCACCGAGACATTGTTGACCGTCGTCGCCAGTCCGCGCCTGCGCTCGTCGGTGAGCCCGACGACCAGCGCCTGGCGCACGCCGACGGTTCCGCGGTTGAACGCCGAGCGCACCGCCCAGACGGCGGCCGCCAGGCCGAACCAGGGGCTGAACGGGGTCAGGAGCAGCAAGGCCAATCCCACCACCCGCATGTACACCACGGCGTCGACCAGCCCCACATGCTGCGCCAGGCGCCGCGCAAGCTGCGCGCCCAGCGCGGAAGCGATGAAGCTTGCGGCCAGCGCCGGACCGATGCTGGCCGGGCCATGGCCGAAGCGCAGTGCGTACCAGTAGGCCATCCACGGCGCGACCAGCCCGATGCCCAGGCCGTTGAGGCTGTTGGCCAGCGCCAGCCGCAGCAGCAGGCCGTGTGGCCGGGGCGTCGACGCGCCACCCGGCTCCCCGGCGGCGGAGGCCGGAGCCTGCGGTGCCGCACGGTCGGGAGCGCGCCACAGCAGCGCCAGCCCGATCGCCGAACCCAGCAGCGGCAACCCGAACAAGGGTCGAAAGGCCAGCGCTCCGGGCAGCACGCCTTGCCACAGCGCCGGCAAGGCCGCCAGCAGCGCTCCCAGCGCCATGCCCCCGAAGCCCAGGGTGGCGTTGAGGCTGAACACCCGCGCGCGCTGCTCGGGCTGCAGGCCCTGCGCCAACCAGGCCTGCTCGAGCGGGCCGAAGGGTCCGGCGGCGCCATTCGCGCCGCGGCCGAATCCGCCCAGCAGAGCACCGACCCACAGCGCCCAGTCCTGCGCGCTGCACAATGCCAGCAGCGCGCTGACCAGCACCACGCATTCGTAGGCGAGCAGGAAATGGCGCCTTCCGAGTCGGTCGCTGAGCGGGCCGACGAGCAGGGTCAGCAGCACGGCCAGCAGCAATGCGGCCGACAGCAGCGCGCCGATGCGCGCCGCGCCCCAGCCCAGCGCGTGCAGGTAGAGGGTGAAGCCGACGACCAGTGCCCCCTGGCCGATCGAGCGCGCGAAACGCGCGGCGATCAGCGAGCGCACGGCCGGCGGCCAGTCCTGGCCGACGGCAGCAGGCATGTTCAGGCCGGTTTCGTCCCCGTCGGGGCCGCCACGTCCGGCTGCGCCATGTAGTGGCGCAGCTGCTCGATCACTCCGGGCTGGTTCCACTGCTGTGGACCGAGCACGCGAGCCACCTCCAGGCCCTGCTTGTCGATCAGCAGGGTCGTCGGGGTGCCCAGGATCTCCAGCTCGTCGAGCACCCTGGTCGTCGGGTCGACGTAGACCGGCAGGTGGTCGATGAAATGATCCTGGTAGAAGCTGCGCACCACGAACACCCCGCCGCGATCCACCGACAGCGGAACCACCGCGAAATCCTTGCCGCCGAGCAGCTTCTGCAGGCGATTCAGCGCCGGCATCTCATGCACGCAGGGCGGGCACCAGGTCGCCCAGACATTGAGCAGCAGTACCTTGCCGCGCAGCGCCGCCAGCGAAGTCGGCTTGCCCTGGCCGTCCAGGAAGGACAGCGCGGGCAGCTTGCGCGGCCGCGGGTACGGCGTGAAGCGGAAGCCCCCGCCAGCCAGCGCCAGCGGCGCATCGAGCACGGGCCCCGCCAGGGCCAGCGCCAACGCCGCACTCAGGCGCCGGCGGTTGCGTGAGGGAATGCTCGCCATGGAATCTCTCCAGCAGCACGGTGCACAGGCCGAGCGCCGCGCGACCGCGCTTCGACCGCAAGTATATAAGGAGTCAGTGATAGATGACGGCGGGCCCGGGGCCTCATTGCCCGAGGGAGGGCAGCACCACGTAGGACGAGGACGAGTTGCGCAACGGCGCGGCGCGCGCGGCGGGCTTCGGCGGGGGTGGGGGCGGCGGGGCCGGCGGTGCGGACGCCGGGTGGCCGAACAGGCTGCCCAGGCTGAAGCCGGTGGACGCCGGCGCGCCGGCCAGCGTGGCCGCGCCGGGGTCGAGCGGGGGGTACTGCTGCAGGAAGTAGCCCTGCACCGGGTTGGCCACCGCGTAGTTCCCGACCGAGGCATAGCCGGTGGCCGGATTGACCGGCACCTGCACCACGTCGGGGGGCGCCGCCCACGGCAGGTCGGGATCGGCCGCCGCGGCCTGGCGCATGTACTGGATCCAGATCGGCAGCGCCACCGCGGCGCCCTGCTCGCCATGTCCGAGGCTGCGCGGGGTGTTGTAGCCGACCCAGGCCACGACCACGCGGTCGTGGTCGTAGCCGTCGAACCAGGCATCGCGGAAATCGGAGGTGGTTCCGGTCTTGCCGGCCAGATCGCTGCGCCCGAGCACGCGCGAGGCGCTCCCGGTTCCCGAGCGCATCACCTGCTGCATCATCTGGGTCAGCAGGAAGGCGTTGCCGGCGCTGATGATGCGCGGCGCCTCGGCGCTGCCCAGCGCGTCCTGCTGCGCCCGGTAGATCACCGCGCCATGGGCGTCGACGATGCGGTCGATCAGCCGCGGCTGCACCAGGTAGCCGCCATTGGCGAACACCGCGTAGGCACGCGCCATCTGCAGCGGCGAGAAGCTGCCCGCGCCCAGCACCATCGTCGGGTAGGGCGGAATCTGCTGCAGCGGAAGCCCGAACTGCGATGCGTGGTAGCGCGCGTATGGCACCCCCACCGCGAGCACGACCCGCACCGCGGCGACGTTGTCCGAGCGCGCCAGCGCCACCGAGGCCGGAATCGGTCCCGCGAAGCGTTTTTCGTAATTGTGTGGCTGCCACAGCGGCTGGCCGGGGCCGGGGTTGATGGAAATCGGCGAGTCGTCGATGATGGTGGTCGGCGCCAGGCCCTCGGCCACCGCGGCCGAGTAGATGAAGGGCTTGAAGCTCGAACCCGGCTGGCGGTAGGCCTGGTTGACGTGGTCGAACTTGTCGTGGGTGAAGTCGAAGCCGCCGACCCAGGCCTGGATCGCCCCCGTCTGCGGCTGCAGCGACACCAGCGCGGACTGCGCGCGCGGCACCTGGCTGACCACCGGCCCCGCGGGCGAGGGCAGCAGGCGCACGATGGAGCCTTGGGCCACCCGCAGCGCCGACCGCGCGCGCGGCTCCAGTCCGACGCGGCACAGGGCCAGCGCCGCACCGCCCAGCGTCTGCACGGTGCCGTCGCGGCGCAGCACCTCGAGATGGCGCGGCGAGGCATGCAGCACCACCGCCGGTGCCAGCCCACCGACGCTGTGCATGCGCTTGAGCGTTCGGGCCGCCGCCTTCAGCAGATCCTCTCCCGGCAGCACACGCACCTGGCCTTCGGGGCCATGCCAGCCGGTGCGTCGGTCGTAGGCCAGCAGTCCGGCGCGCAGCGCGGCATTGGCCGCCTGCTGATCCTTGTCAACCAGCGTGGTGTAGACCTTGTAGCCATCGGTGTACGCGGCCTCGCCGAAGCGCGCGACCATGATCTGGCGCACGACCTCGGCAGCGTAGTCGGCGTCCACGCTGTAATGCAGCGCACCCTGGCCGGACACCACGTCCAGCGGCGCGGCCAGCGCCTCTTCGTACTGCGCCTTCGTGATGTCGTGCAGCGCCAGCATGCGCCCCAGCACGTAGTGCTGGCGCCAGACCGCCAGCCGCAGGTTGCTTTGCGGGTTGTACGCCGAAGGCGCCTGCGGCAACCCGGCGAGGACGGCGATCTGCGCCAGGCTGAGTTCACCGAGCGGCTTGCCGTAGTACACCTGCGCCGCGGCGGCGAAACCATAGGCGCGCTGCCCGAGGTAGACCTGGTTGATGTAGCGATCCAGGATCTGTTCCTTGCTCAGGGTGTTCTCGATCTTGTAGGCGAGCAGGGTCTCGACCAGCTTGCGCAGCGGGGTCTTCTCCGGGGAAAGGTAGAAGTCCCGCGCGACCTGCATGGTGATGGTCGAGGCCCCCTGCACCGCGCCGCCGGCGCCGAAATCGGCCAGCGCGGCGCGCGCCACGCCGGCGAAATCGATCGCCCCATGCTCGAAGAAGCGCGCGTCCTCGGCCGCCAGCACGGCCTGCTTGAGCAGCAGCGGCACCTGGTCGTAATGGATCACCGCCCTGCGCTGCACGCCGAATTCGCCGATCAGGGTGCCGTTGGCGCTGTACACCCGCAGCGGCAGGTCGGGCCGGTAATCGGTGACGTCGCTGAGGCCGGGAAGCCGTGGCCACAGCACGACCACCGCCAGCGCCCCGAACAGCACGCCCGCCAGCCCGAGCAGGAACAGGCCCAGCAGCACCGAGGGCCAGCGCGGCGGGCGGGCTGCGCCACCACCGCCGGATCGGGACGGGCGTTTGCGCGGTGGGCTGGCGCCCCGCGACGGCTCGCCGCGCGCTGCACCGGCGCCGGCTTGGCTACGATCGGTCATCACAGCGGCGGATGATAGCCGCCGCCGCCCGCGCGCATCGGGCCTGGGCGTATCGCCGCGACACCGCGCCCGGGGGAAGCGCGCTCAGCGGTCGCGCTCGCCCGGCGCGTTGTAGTAGTAGCCGGGGGCCGCGGGCGGCGGGGCGTAGCGGGGCGCGGCGTACCCCGGAACCTGCGCCCCCTTGGTGTACATGCACTGCTTGTAGGCGACGTTGTAGGCCTGCTGCGCCGTCATCTGCTGGCCGTTGTAGCCGCCCGCGCCCCCCGCCGAGCCGGCCAGCAGGCCGACACCGGCGCCCACGCCGGCAGCATTGTGGTTGCCGCCGATCAGCGCTCCGGCCGCGGCGCCGATCAAGGCGCCGGCGGCTCCGGAAACGACTCCGGACTGCATCGCACTGCCGCCGTAGGCGGCACTTTGCTGCTGGGCGAAGGAGCGGCAGGTGGCGTCGATGGCCTGGAAACGCTCGAGGGGCATGCCCGGAGCCGGCATCACGGTCACCGTGGGCCCCATCGGCGCACTGGCGCAGCCGCCCAGCAGGACGGCGGCTGTCAGCATGGACGGGATCACTCGTTTGCGCAGGGTCATGGCATCGGTCAGCGAGGATGAGACGGTGGTACCTGGGCCTGGGGCTGTGCGGGAACCGGGGACCAGCCGCCAGGGCATTCGGAAACCTGCGGATAGTAGCCCGCCGGGTTCGAGCAGTAATACCAGAACGAGGGCGGCGGCGGCCCCAGCGGGCGCGGCGCGACCTCGACCGGGGGCGGCACGTACTGCACCAGGGGCGGGGCCGGCGCGACCACCACCGGCGGCGCCGCGTAATACCAGGGGCCGGGCCCCCAGCCGGGCCCCCACGGGCCATAATAGCCGCGGTAGTAGCCGCCGTAATAGGCCGGCGCGCCGATGCCGATGCCCACCGACCAGTGCACATCGGCGCTGGCCGGCGCGGCCAGCGCCAGGCTCAGCGCCACACCCAGCACCGCCGCCAGTGCGTGGCGCCGGGCGCGGCCGGGCGCCCGCGGGATGGATCGAAAGTTCATGGTCGAATGCTGTTCGTTTGCGCGCTGCGCAACGCGCGGCGGGGCGGATGCCGGCAGCCGCATCCCTTCAACGCGGCTGCCGGGCGTTTTGCCGACAGCCGCCCGCAGCGCCGCGTGGTGTGGCTGATTATCCACAGACTCGTTGCTGCTTTGTTGCCGCGGAGCTGCCCATGGGGTAGCCGAGGTCAACCTGGGACTAGGCTGTCGCGTTGCTTCCTCGCCGCGGCCCGCGCCGCGCACCCTTGCCGAACCCCCATGCGCCGTCAATTCCTGCGTAGCGCCGCCTGCCTGGCGTTGTCCCCCCTGCTCGCCCGCGGCGCCGCCGCCACCGCCGCCACCGATTCCGATGCCGACCGCGTGGTGGTGCTCGATTCGGCCGCTGCCAGCATTACCCTGATCGACCAGGCCAAGCGACAGGTGCTGCGCACCTTCGAGGTCGGCAAGGAACCGCACCACCTGATGGCCACCCCGGACAACCGCCTGCTCGTGGTGGCCAACGCGGTGGGCGACAGCCTGCTGTTCCTCGACCCTGCCAGCGGCGCTCCCGAGGGCTGGCGGCAGGGCGTGGAGGATCCGTACCAGATCGGATTCTCCCCGGACACGAACTGGTTCGTCGCCAACTGCCTGCGGCTGAACCGGGTCGACATCTACCGCTACTTCGGCGGACGCAACCTGAGCCTGGTCCACCGCATGCCCCTGGAGGCTCTGCCCAGCCACATGGCCTTCAGCGCCGACAGCCAGATGGTGTTCGTCAGCCTGCAGCAGACCGGCGAGGTGGCGGCGATCCACCTGCCCACGCAAAGCCTGCTGTGGACCCTGAAGGTCGGCGATACCCCGGCGGGGGTCTGGCTGACCCCGGAGGATCGCGTGCTGCTGGTGGCGCTGACCGGATCGAACGCGGTGGTGGTGGTCGACTGGAGGGGCCGCCGGCTGCTGGGCAGCATCGTCACCGGCGATGCGGCGCACAATTTCCGCTCGCTGGCCGACGGCCGTCATGTGCTGGTGACCAACCGCATCTCCGACAGCATCAGCATCCTGGACATGCAGGCGCTGCGCAAGGTCGGGGACATCAGCGGGCTGCGGCCCGGGCCGGACGACATGGAGCTGTCCGCCGACCGGCGCTGGCTGTGGACGACCTTCCGCTTCGACCGCTCGGTCGGAGTGATCGACATGCAGCAGCGCAAGCTGGTCGACGTCATCGGCGTGGGGGACTCCCCCCACGGCATCTATTTCCGCAACCGGGCGCCGTTCTACGACAACCTGCCCCCGCTGTCGCCCCCGATATCGCCGCCGCTGCGCCCCGGTGCGCGCGAGCTCTGAGGGAACGCGCATGCACCCCCTAGCCTGGATGGACGCCGCGCGCGCGCTGCTCGCGCAGGGCGTCGGCGAGCTGCAGAGCTGGCTGTTCCTGAGCCTGGTGCAGCCGCTGCTGTGGCGCTGGCACCTGATGTACCTCGACGACATGGCCTACGACAACCTGGTGTGGGTGATTGCCGGGGGATTGCAGGTGCTGCTGGTGTACGCGTTGCTGCGGCCGCTGGAGTGGTTGTTCCCGCTGGAGCGCTGGAACGACCGCAAGGGCATCGGGGTCGATGTGCTCTACACCCTGATCAACCGCCTCGGGCTGATCCCGCTGCTGCTGTTCTTCACCCTGCAGCCGCTGTTCGACATGCTGCTGGAAGGGATGCGCATGCACGGCTGGCGCAGCCTGAACCTGGATTCGATGGGGCCGTGGCTTCGCGGCCACCCGCTGGCCGGCTTCCTGCTGTACCTGGTGGTGCTGGATTTCGCCGGCTACTGGTACCACCGCCTGCAGCACCAGGTCGGCTGGTGGTGGGAGCTGCACGCGGTGCACCACAGCCAGCGCAAGCTCAGCCTGTGGGCCGACGACCGCAACCACCTGCTCGACGACGTGCTGCAGGCCGCGTTCTTCTCGGCGCTGGCCTTGTTCATCGGCGTTCCGCCGGGGCAGTTCGTCGCCCTCAGCCTGCTCGGTGGCGCGCTGCAGAGCGTGCAGCACGCCAACATCCGCTTCAGCTTCGGCCGCCTGGGCGAACGACTGCTGGTCGGCCCGCGCTTCCACCGCCTGCACCACGCGGTGGGATACGGCCACGAGCTCGGCCATGGCAACCGGGCTCGGCTCCAGGGCTGCAATTTCGGCGTGCTGCTGCCGTGGTGGGACGCACTGTTCGGCTCGGCCGACCACGGCACCCCGCTGCAGCCCACCGGGGTGCGCGCGCAGCTGCCCCCGCCGCTCGGCCAGGGCGAGGACTACGGGCGCGGGTTCTGGGCCCAGCAGTGGCTCGGGCTGCGCCGCATGGCTCGCCGCATGGGAGTCTGAGCACGGCCGGCCGAGCACGGCCGTTTCGGGCGCGGTGTCGCGCGGCGGCCTACACTGCCGGGCAGGCCATCCTCCACCGGCGAGCCCTTCGTGTCCACCCCATCGACTCCCGCACCCTCCCCGCCCGGCGATCCGGTCACCGAAGAACAGGCCGAGCAGGCCATCCGAACCCTGCTGCGCTGGGCCGGCGACGACCCGCTTCGCGAAGGCCTGCGCGACACCCCCACGCGGGTCGCGCGCGCCTACCGCGAATGGTTCGCCGGCTACGCCGACGACCCCACCGCCTACCTCGCGCGCACCTTCGAGGAGGTCGCCGGCTACGACGAGATCATCGTGCTGCGCGACATCGACTTCGAGAGCCATTGCGAGCACCACATGGCGCCGATCATCGGGCGCGCGCATATCGGCTACCTGCCCAGCCACCGCGTCGTGGGCATCAGCAAGCTGGCGCGGGTCGTCGAGACCTATGCGCGGCGGCTGCAGGTGCAGGAAAAGCTCACCGCGCAGATCGCCCAGTGCATCCACGACACCCTGCAACCGCGCGGCGTCGGGGTGGTGATCGAGGCCTCCCACGAATGCATGACCACGCGCGGGGTGCACAAGCGCGGCGTCAGCATGGTCACCAGCACGCTGCTCGGCAGCTTCCGCAGCGACCCCAGCACCCGCGCGGAATTCATGCGCCTGATCCGCGGCAGCGGCGGTTTCAGCTCGCGCTGAACACGAACATCGCCTCCGACGCCAGCAGGTTGGGCAGGGTGTGCACCTCGCTGCCGGCGTGCAGGCCGAAAGCCTGCTGCACGCGCAGGCCGCACTTGGAGGCCAGCACCGAGAAGTCGCTGAAGGTGGCCACCCGCAGGTTCGGGGTGTCGTACCACTGGTAGGGCAGCTCCTCGGTCACCGGCAGCCGCCCGCCGGCCACCCGCAGCCGGATGCGCCAGTAGGCGAAATTGGCGAAGGTGGCGATTCCGGTGCGCCCGACGCGCGCCGCCTCGCGCAGCGCGCGCTCGGTGTTGCGCAGGTTGGGCAGGGAGTCGATCATCAGCACGAGGTCGAAACTTCCGTCGGCGAACATCGACAGTCCCTGCTCGAGGTCGAGCTGCAGCACGTCGACCCCACGCCGCGCGCAGGCGACGACCTTGTCGGGGTCGATTTCCACCCCCTGCACCGAGCAGCCGCGGTGCTCGCGCAGGTGGGCCAGCAGGGCGCCGTTGCCGCAGCCCAGGTCGAGCACCCGGCTGCCCCGCGGCACGCGCGCGGCAATCACGTCCAGACGCCGGCTCATGCCGTCTCCCCGATGCCGAGCTCGCCGGCGATGCGCCCGAAATAGGCCCGCACCACGTCGTGGTAGTGGGGCTCGTCGAGCAGGAAGGCGTCGTGGCCGTGGGGAGACTCGATTTCCGCGTAGCTGACCTCGCGCTGGTTGGCCAGCAGGGCGCGCACGATCTCCCGCGAACGCTCGGGGGAGAAGCGCCAGTCGGTGGTGAAGCTGGCCAGCAGAAAGCGCGCGCGCGCCGGGGCCAGCGCGGCGGCGAGGTTGCCCTCGTGCTCCCCGGCCGGGTCGAAGTAGTCCAGCGCGCGGGTCAGCAGCAGGTAGGTGTTGGCGTCGAAATAGCCACTGAACTTCTCGCCCTGGTAGCGCAGGTAGCTTTCGATCTGGAAGTCCACGTCGAAGCCGTAGGTCAGGGCCCCGCCGCGCAGGCTGCGGCCGAACTTGCGGGCCATCGCGTCGTCGCTGAGGTAGGTGATGTGGCCGATCATGCGCGCCACGCTCAGGCCCTGGCGCGGCACCACCCCATGCTCGTAGTAGTTGCCCTGGTGGAAGTCGGGATCGCTGATGATCGCCCGCCGCGCCACTTCGTTGAAGGCGATGTTCTGCGCCGACAGGCTGGGCGCGGTCGCTGCGGCCACGCAATAGGCCACGCGATCGGGGTGGCGGGTGGTCCAGGACAGCGCCTGCATGCCCCCCAGGCTGCCGCCCATGACCGCCGCCAGGCGCTCGATACCCAGGCGGTCGAGCACCCGCGCCTGGGCGTCCACCCAGTCCTCCACGGTGACCACCGGGAAGCGGCTGCCCCAGGGCTTGCCGGTGGCGGGGTCGATGCTCATCGGCCCGGTGGAGCCGAAGCACGAGCCGAGGTTGTTCACCCCGATGACGAAGTAGCGCCGGGTGTCCAGCGGGCGCCCGGGGCCGACCATGTTGTCCCACCAGCCGCGGCTGCTCTCGTCGCCGCCGTAGCAGCCGGCCACATGGTGGCTGGCATTCAGCGCGTGGCAGATGAGCACGGCATTGCTGCGCTGCGGGTTCAGGCGGCCGTAGGTCTCGACCATCAGTTCGTAGGCCGGCATCACCGCCCCGCTGCGCAGCGTCAGCGGGGCGTCGAACTGCATGCGCTCGGGCCTGGGCTCGAGCGCTTCCGGGGAAGGGGCCATCGGGCGGAAAAAAGGGTCGGGAGCTGCGCCGGGCAGGGCCGGCTGGCGCGGCGGCCAGTATAGAGGCCGCGCCGCGCAAGCACTGCGCTGCGCGGTGGCCCGCGCTAAGCTGCGGGGATGTCCCGCAAAGCCCCCAGCTCGGTGCACGAGCGCAACTTCCCCAGCGCCCGCGACGAGGCCACCGCGGCCACCGCGGCCACGCCGCCGTCGCGCTACGACGGCCCGGAAAGCAGCTACCGCCTGGCTTTCACCGATCCGGCGTTCCTGCTGCACGAGGATCTGCGCCCGGTGCGCCTGCAGCTCGAACTGCTCAAGCCGGAGATGGTGCAGCGCCAGCACGGCATCGACGCCACCGTGGTCGTGTTCGGCAGCGCGCGCACCCTGCCGCCCGAGGTCGCGCAGCAGCGGCTGCGGCAGGCGCAGGCCGACGGCGACGCCCGCGCCGAGGCGCGCGCGCGCCAGGCGCTGGAGCTTTCGCGCCACTATGAGGAGGCGCGGCGCTTCGCCGAACTCGTCACCCGCGACAGCCAGGGGCTGGCGCAGCCGCTGGCTGTGGTCACCGGCGGTGGCCCCGGCATCATGGAAGCCGGGAACCGCGGCGCACTGGACGCCGGCGGGCCCAGCATCGGCCTGAACATCGTGCTGCCACATGAATCCGAGCCCAATCCCTACATCACGCCGGAACTGTGCTTCCGCTTCCATTATTTCGCCATGCGGAAGATGCACTTCCTCATGCGCTCGGTGGCGCTGGTGTGCTTTCCGGGAGGCTTCGGAACCCTGGACGAGCTCTTCGAGGTGCTGACCCTGACCCAGACGCGCAAGGTGCACAGGCGGCCGATCCTTCTGTTCGACCGCGCGTTCTGGACTTCCCTGATCGATTTCGACCACCTGGTGCACACCGGGATGATCGGCGCCGAGGATCTGGAGCTGTTCCATTTCGTCGAGACCGCCGAGCAGGCCTGGCAGTTGCTGCGCAGCGAACTCGGGATCGACCCCGCGCCCGACGCCGGCAACTAACATGTCGCCTTGCGCCCGCCGCGCGCTGCGGGCCCCCTCCCTGACCCAGCCCACATGACTTCCAAGTACGACGCCGCCGCCGTCGAGCGCGCAGCGCAGCAGCACTGGCAGGCCATCGATGCCTACCGCGTGCGCGAGGACGCTCCCGGCACCAAGTTCTACGCCTGCTCGATGCTTCCGTACCCGAGCGGCAAGCTGCACATGGGCCATGTGCGCAACTACACCATCAACGACATGTTGACCCGCTACCTGCGCATGCGCGGGCACAACGTGCTGATGCCGATGGGCTGGGACGCCTTCGGGCTGCCGGCGGAGAACGCGGCGATGAAGAACCGCGTGCCCCCGGCGCGCTGGACCTACGACAACATCGCCTACATGAAGCGGCAGATGCAGTCGATGGGCCTGGCCATCGACTGGAGCCGCGAGGTCGCCACCTGCTCGCCCGAGTACTACCGCTGGAACCAGTGGCTGTTCCTGCGCATGCTGGAGAAGGGCATTGCCGAGCGCCGCACCCAGGTCGTGAACTGGGATCCGGTGGATCAGACGGTGCTGGCCAACGAGCAGGTCATCGACGGCCGCGGCTGGCGCAGCGGGGCGCCGGTGGAACGGCGCGAGATTCCCGGCTACTACCTGCGCATCACCGACTACGCGCAGGAACTGCTCGACGCGGTGGCCGACCCGGAAAGCCCCGACTTCCTCTCCGGCTGGCCCGAGCGGGTGCGGCTGATGCAGCAGAACTGGATCGGCCGCAGCGAGGGCCTGCGCTTCGCCTTCGAGCACGACATCCGCGACGAGACCGGGCGCCTGATCCAGGACGGTCGCATGCATGTGTTCACCACCCGCGCGGACACCATCTTCGGCGTGACCTTCTGCGCCGTCGCCCCCGAGCACCCACTGGCCGCCCACGCGGCGGCCGGCAACCCGGAGCTGGCGGCCTTCATCGCCCGCTGCGCGCAGGGCGGAACGACCGAGGCCGAACTGGCGCTGAAGGACAAGGAGGGCATGCCCACCGGGCTGCAGCTGCGCCACCCGCTGACCGGCGCCGCGGTGCCGCTGTGGGTCGGCAACTACGTGCTGATGAGCTACGGCGACGGCGCGGTGATGGGCGTTCCGGCACACGACGAGCGCGACTTCGCCTTCGCCCGCAAGTACGGCCTGCCGATCCGCCAGGTCGTCGAGCTTCCCGGCGAGACCTTCGACGACACCCGCTGGGCCGACTGGTACGCCGACAAGCAGCGCGGCCGCTGCGTGCATTCGGCGCCCGGCTTCGAGGATCTCGACGGCCTCGGCCACCAGCAGGCGGTCGACCGCGTGGCCGATCTGCTGGCAGCGCGCGGCCTGGGGGACAAGCGCGTGACCTGGAGGCTGCGCGACTGGGGGATCTCCCGCCAGCGCTACTGGGGCACGCCGATCCCGATCATCCACTGCGCGCATTGCGGCACAGTGCCGGTTCCCGAGCGCGACCTGCCGGTGCTGCTGCCCGAGGATCTGATCCCCGACGGCAGCGGCAACCCGCTGGCACGCTGCGCGTCGTTCGTGCAGGTGGACTGCCCGCAGTGCGGGCGCCCGGCGCGGCGCGAGACCGACACCATGGACACCTTCGTCGATTCGTCCTGGTACTACATGCGCTACGCCTGCGCCGACAACCACGACGCGATGGTCGACGAGCGCGTCGACCAGTGGCTGCCGATGGATCAGTACATCGGCGGCATCGAGCACGCGATCCTGCACCTGCTGTACGCGCGCTTCTGGACCAAGGTGATGCGCGACCTCGGGCTGGTGCGCGCCAATGAGCCCTTCCGCCGCCTGCTGACCCAGGGCATGGTGCTCAACCACATCTACTCCCGCCGCGATGCAGGCGGGGGCGTCGAGTACTTCTGGCCGCACGACGTCGAGCCGACGCTCGACGCCGACGGTCGCGTCGTCGGCGCGCGCCTGAAGCGCGACGGCAGCGCGGTCGACTACGGCGGCGTGGGCACGATGAGCAAGAGCAAGAACAACGGCGTCGATCCGCAGGAGCTGATCGACCGCTACGGCGCCGACACCGCGCGCCTGTTCACGATGTTCGCCGCACCGCCCGAGGCCACGCTGGAGTGGAACGACTCGGCGGTCGACGGCGCGCAGCGCTACCTGCGCCGGGTGTGGGACGGCGCGCAGCAGGCGGCGGCCTGCGGCGCGCCCCAGGACAGCGCCTGGAGCGCGCTGCCGAGCCCGCTGGGCGCGCTGCGCGATGCCCGCCGCGAGATCCACCTCGTGCTCGGGCAGATCAGCCACGACTACGAGCGCATGCAGTACAACACCGTGGTCTCCGGCTGCATGAAGATGCTCAACCAGATCGACGAACTGTGGACGCCCGCGCTGCAGCACGCGGACCTGCAGGGCTGGCGCGCCAAGCTGCTCGATGAGGCCTGGGGCCTGCTGCTGCGCGTGCTCTACCCGGTGGCGCCGCACCTGTGCCATGTGCTGTGGCAGCAGCTGGGCTATGGCGCGCGCCTGGGCGAGCTGCTCGACGCGCCGTGGCCGCAGGTCGACCCGCAGGCGCTGGTGCAGGAGGAGATCGAGCTCGTGCTGCAGATCAACGGCAAGCTGCGCGGCAGCCTGAAGGTGCCGGCGCAGGCCAGCCGCGAGGCGATCGAGGCGGCGGCGCTGGCCAGCCCGGAGTTCCTGCGCCACGCCGAGGCACGGCCGGCGCGCAAGGTCATCGTCGTGCCGCAGAGGCTGGTGAATGTGGTCGTCTGAAACCCGGGCGGCGCGCCGGCTGCTGCTCGCGCTGCTGCTGCCGCTGGCGCTGGCCGGCTGCGGCTTCGCGCTGCGCGGCTCCAACGACCTGGCCTACTCCGCACTGCTCGTGCAGGGCCAGGGCGGGCCGCTGCTGCAGCTGCTGCGACGCACCCTGGTGGCCACCACCAATGCCCGCCTGGTCAGCGATCCGAAGCAGGCACAGGCCGTGCTGACCCTGCTGCACGACAGCACCAGCCAGACCGCTTCGGCCTACAACTCCGACGGCACGGTGGCGCAATTCACCCTGCGCGAACGCGTGGCCTACGCGCTGACCGCCCCCGACGGCACCGTGCTGATCCCGCGCACCGAACTGAGCCTGTCCAGCATCATGAGCTACAGCACCGGCGTGGCGCTGGGCAAGGCCGAGGAGGCCGACCTGCTGTACCAGGGCATGCGCCGCCAGCTGGTCGACCGCATCATCTTCCAGCTGGGCAATTTCCAGCCGCCGGCCGACGCCGCCGCTGCCCGACCCTGAGGCCCGCACCGCGATGCCGCTGATCCGCCAGGCCCAGCTCGCCGACGCCCTGCGCAGCGGTCTGCGCGGGCCGTACACGGTGTTCGGCGACGAGCTGCTGCTGGTGATGGAGGCGGTGGATGCGATCCGCGCGGCCGCCGCGCAAGTCGGCTATGAGCGTGCCGAGCCGCGCCAGGTGGACAAGGACTTCGACTGGCAGGTGCTGCTGGCGCAGCTGCGCGAGCGCAGCCTGTTCGGCGAGCGCAGGCTGGTCGAACTGCGCATTCCCGGCGGCAAACCCGGGCGCGACGGCTCCGCCGCGCTGACCGAGCTGGCGCGCCAGGAACAGGGCGACAGCCTGGCGCTGGTGCTGCTGCCGCGGCTGGACGCGGCGACGCAGAAGTCCGACTGGTTCGGCGCGCTGGCCGAACACGGCACCGCGGTGCGCGTGGACACCATCGAGCCGGCGCAACTCGGCGCCTGGATGCGCCAGCGGCTGCTGCAGCACGGCCTGCGGCTGCCCGAGGGCGCTGCCGGGCAGGAGTGCATGGAACTGCTGGTGGCGCGCACCGAGGGCAACCTGCTGGCCGCGCACCAGGAAGTGGAAAAGCTCGCGCTGCTGCTGGAACCCGGCGAGGGCTCCGATCGCGCGGTCGAGCTGCAGCAGCTGCAGCAACTGGTGCAGGACGCAGCGCGCTACAACGTGTTCCGTCTCGCCGAGACCGTGCTCGCCGGCGATGCCGCGCGGCTGCTGCGCATGCTCGACGGTCTGCAGGGCGAGGGCGTGGCGCCGGTGCTCGTGCACTGGACGCTGGCCGAAGAGCTGCGCGCCTGGCTGCGCATGCGCCAGGGTCTGGACAGCGGCCAGGGATTCGCCGCGCTGGCGCGCGCCAACCGCATCTGGGGGCCGCGGGAGAAACTGCTGCAGCGCGCGCTGCCGCACCTGGGCCTGCGCGCCATCGAGGCGCTGCTGCTGCGCGCAGCAGCCTGCGACCGCGCGATCAAGGGCCTGCGTCCGCCGGAGCTGCCGCACGAGCCCTGGCAGGCGGTGCGCCAGCTCGCGCTGGCGATGGCCGAGGTCGTCGCCCCGCTGGCCGGCGCCAGCCCGCTGGGCCCGCGGCTGGTGCTGCTCTAGTGTCCGGACACTAGTTCGTCCACTGCGTCAGGCCGCCGGGTGGGCCTGCGCCCAGCGCTGCAGCTGCTGCGGCGTCAGCACCCCCTGCCATGGCTGCGCGCCGATCCTTCCGCGTGCCGGGGCGTCGTCCTCGCCCAGGCTGTCGAGCACCGCCCACGCGCCGCCGAAGTCCTCCCCTTCGGTGTACTCGGAAGGGGTCACCAGGGTGCGCAGTCCGGCGCCGCGGGCGGCGCGCAGGCCGAGCGCCGAGTCCTCGAAGGCCAGGCAGCTCCGCGCGGGCAGATCCAGGCGGCGCAGCACCCAGTCGTAGATCGCCGGATCGGGCTTTTTCGCCGGCACGCAATCCCCGGCGCCGATGCAGGCGAAGGCTTGCAGCGCATCCTCGCCCAGGTTGGCGCGCAGCAGGGCCTGCACGTTGGGCTCGCTGGTGGTGGTGGCGATGGCCAGCAGCAGCCCGGCCTCGCGCGCCTGGCGCAAAAGCCGCGCCACCCCGCTGCGCAGACGCACCCCGCCGCGCTGCACGCGGCGCAGGTACTGCGTGGTCTTGCTGCGGTGCCACTGCGCGACCTGCTGCGCATCGACCTGCCTGCCGACCATGCGCGCATAGTGCAGCAGGCGCTCCTTGCCGCCGGCCACCCGCAGCAGGCGGCCATACACGGCCTCGTCCCAGTGCCAGTCCAGGCCGCACTCGGCGAAGGCCAGGTTGAATGCCGTGCGGTGGCCGTCGCGCTCGGTTTCCGCCAGGGTGCCGTCGACGTCGAAGATCAGGGCCCGCAGCGGCAGGTGCACGGCGGCGTATCCGGAACCTGCTTCAGTCGGCGTGGCGCCACTTGATCGAGCAGCCGATGCTCGGCGCCTGCTGCTGCGGGCCGTGGCCCGTCTGCGCGATGGCCTGCATGGCCTCGAACAGCTCGCGCCGCGTCGTCGGCCCCGGCGGCTCGAGTCCACGCGTGCTGTCCAGGCGGCCACGATACTGCAGCTGCAACTGGGCATTGAAGCCATACAGATCGGGGGTGCACACCGCGCCATAGGCGCGCGCCACCTGCTGCGACTCGTCGAACAGATAGGGGAAGGTCCAGCCATGCGCCGCGGCGAAGCGCTGCATGTTGTCGAAGGAGTCCTCGGGGTAGGCCACGGTGTCGTTGCTGTTGATGGCCGCGCTGTGGATGCCCAGCTCGCGCAAGGCCTCGGACTCGCGCTGCAGGCGCTCGGCGACCGCGCGCACGTAGGGGCAGTGGTTGCACACGAACATCAGCACCAGGCCGCGCGGTCCGCGCAGCTGCTGCAGGCTCCAGTCGCGGCCGTCGATTCCGGGCAACTGGAAATCCGGCGCCTGCATGCCGCGGCGCAAGGGTTCGGCGGTGGCCAGCATCGACTCGATCCTCCTCAACGCACCTTGGGCGCGAGTTCGCCCTTTTCATAGCGCTGGAACATGTGCTCCAGGCTCAGCGGCCGGATGCGCGAGGCATGTCCGGCGGTGCCGAAGGCCTCGTAGCGGTCCTTGCAGATCTGCTTCATGGCCTTCGTCGACTCGGCCAGGAACTTGCGCGGGTCGAACTCCTTCGGGTGCTGCGCGAGGTATCTGCGGATCGCCCCGGTCGAGGCCATGCGCAGGTCGGTGTCGATGTTGACCTTGCGCACGCCATGGCGGATGCCCTCGACGATCTCCTCCACCGGGACGCCGTAGGTCTCGCCCATGTCGCCTCCGTGCTCATTGATGATCTTCAGCCATTCCTGGGGCACCGACGACGATCCGTGCATCACCAGATGGGTGTCGGGGATGCGCGCGTGGATCTGCTTGATGCGGTCGATGGCCAGGATGTCCCCGGTCGGCGGCCGGCTGAACTTGTAGGCGCCATGGCTGGTGCCGATGGCGATGGCCAGCGCGTCGACTCCGGTGCGGGCGACGAAATCGGCGGCTTCCTCCGGGTCGGTGAGCAGCTGGCTGTGGTCGAGCTTGCCCTCGGCACCGATGCCGTCCTCCTCGCCGGCGGCACCGGTCTCCAGCGAACCCAGGCAACCGAGTTCGCCTTCGACCGACACCCCGCAGGCATGCGCCATCTCGACCACCCGGCGCGTGACGTCGACGTTGTAGTCGTAGGAGGTCGGCGTCTTGCCGTCGGTGCCCAGCGATCCGTCCATCATGACCGACGAGAAACCCAACTGGATCGAGCGCTGGCATACCGCGGGGCTGGTGCCGTGATCCTGGTGCATGCACACCGGAATCTCGGGAAACTCCTCGATCGCCGCCAGGATCAGGTGGCGCAGGAACGGGGCGCCGGCGTATTTGCGCGCCCCGGCCGAGGCCTGCACGATCACCGGGGAATCGGTTTCGGCGGCCGCCTCCAGGATCGCGCGCATCTGTTCGAGGTTGTTGACGTTGAACGCCGGGACGCCGTAGGAATGCTCGGCGGCATGGTCGAGCAGCTGTCGCAGGGAGATCAGGGCCATGGTCGGAAGTCGGTGGGGTGGTCGGGATGGGGAAGGTCGCGGGGAAGGCGCGGCGAAGGCTCAGGCGGCCTGCGCCTCCAGCGCGCGCTTGTGCAGGATCTCCAGCGCCGGCAAGGTCTTGCCTTCGAGCACTTCCAGGAACGCCCCGCCACCGGTGGAGATGTAGCCGATGCGCTGCGCGATGTGGTACTTGGCGATCGCCGCCAGCGTGTCCCCGCCGCCGGCGAGGGAGAATCCGTCGCTGTCGGCGATCGCCCGTGCCACCACCTCGGTGCCGTGGGAGAAGGCGTCGAACTCGAACACCCCCAACGGGCCGTTCCAGACGATGGTGCCGGCCGCCTTCAGACGCTCGGCCAGCGCCTGCGCAGTGCGCGGGCCGATGTCCAGGATCAGGTCGTCGTCGGCCACTTCGGACGCCGGCTTGACCGTCGCCGGGGCGTCGGCGCGGAATTCCTTGGCCACCACCACGTCGACCGGTATCGGCACCTCGGCGCCGCGGGCCTTCATGTCCTGCATCACCTGCCGCGCCTGCTCGACGAGATCGGGCTCGGCCAGACTCTTGCCGATGGGCAGTCCGGCGGCGAGCAGGAAGGTATTGGCAATGCCCCCGCCGACGATCAGGCCGTCGACCCTGGAGGCCAGGCTCTGCAGGATGGTCAGCTTGGTCGACACCTTGGAGCCGGCGACAATCGCCAGCAACGGGCGCTGCGGCTGCGCCAGCGCGCGGTGGATGGCCTCCACCTCGGCGGCCAGCAGCGGGCCGGCGCAGGCGATCGGGGCGTACTGCGCGATGCCGTAGGTGGTAGCCTCGGCCCGATGCGCGGTACCGAAGGCATCATGAACGAAAATATCGCAAAGTGCGGCCATTTTTCGCGATAGTTCGGGATCGTTCTTTTTCTCCCCGGGATTCAGGCGGCAGTTCTCGAGCAGCGCGACCTCGCCGGGGGCGAGCTCGAAGCCCCCATCGACCCAGTCGGACACCAGGCGCACCGGTTGCCCCAGCAGTTCCGACAGCCGCCGGGCCACCGGCGCCAGGCTGTCGCCTGGCTGCTGCCGCCCCTCGACCGGCCGGCCGAGGTGGGAGGTCACCATCACCGCGGCGCCGGCGTCCAGCGCCATGCGCAAGGCCGGCACCGAGGCGCGCACCCGGGTGTCCTCGCTGATCTGCCCCTGCGCATCGAGGGGAACGTTGAGGTCGGCGCGGATGAACACCCGCTTGCCGCGCGCCTGGCCGCGCGCGCAGACCTGCGCAAAACTCAGGATCGACAGGGTCATGATGCTCTCGCCAAGCGCCTTCAGTGCGCCGCCACGTGCCGCAGGAAGCGCAGCATGTTGCAGGTGTAGCCGTACTCGTTGTCGTACCACGTCACGACCTTGACGAAGGTCGGGTCGAGGGCGATGCCGGCGTCGGCGTCGAAGATCGACGGCAACGCACAGCCGCGGAAGTCGGTCGACACCACCTTCTGCTCGGTGTAGCCCAGCACGCCCCGCAGCGCTCCCTCGCTGGCGGCCTTCATCGCCGCGCAGATCTGCTCGTAGCTGGCCCCGCGCTCGAGCTCGACCGTGAGGTCGACCACCGAGACATCCGAGGTCGGCACGCGGAAGGACATGCCGGTGAGCTTCTTGTTCAGCTCCGGAATCACCTTGCCGACCGCCTTGGCCGCCCCGGTCGACGAGGGGATGATGTTCTCCAGGATGCCCCTGCCGCCGCGCCAGTCCTTGGCCGAAGGGCCGTCGACCGTCTTCTGCGTCGCCGTCGCGGCGTGCACGGTGCTCATCAGCCCGCGCTTGACCCCGAACTGGTCGTGCAGCACCTTGGCCACCGGGGCCAGGCAGTTGGTGGTGCAGGAGGCGGCCGATACGATGCGCTCGCCGGCGTAGCGGGCATGGTTGACCCCATAGACGAACATCGGGGTGTCGTCCTTGCTCGGCGCGGACTGCACGACCTTGCCGGCGCCGGCCTGCAGATGCTTGTCGCAGCCTTCGGAGGTGAGGAACAGCCCGGTGGACTCGACCACCACGTCGACCCCGACATCCCCCCAGCGCAGGTTCGCCGGATCGCGCTCGGCGCTCAGCCGGATCGCGCGCTCGCCGACGAACAGCCGCGAGCCCTCGATGCGCACCGGCTCGCGCAGCCTGCCGTGCACGGAGTCGAACTGCAGCATGTACCCGAGGTACTCCGGATCCAGCAGGTCATTGATGGCGACCACTTCGATGTCGCCGAACTCGGCTTCCTGCAGCACTGCGCGCAAGGCCATGCGACCGATGCGCCCGAAGCCGTTGATGCCTACCCGAATGCTCATGAAAACACTCCTGATTGATTTGCTTGCTGAGGAATTGCGTAGCGGGCCCGAGCCTTCAGGCGGCGCAGGGCCGGCGCGCCGCCTCGGCCACCTCGGCAATGCTCGCAATCATGCGATCCGGATGCTGCTCGGCGACCGGACGCCCCAGGTTGTAGCCGTAGGGAAGCGCCCAGACCGCCACCCCGGCGGCGCGCGCGGCCTGTACGTCGAACTGCGAATCCCCGACGAACAGCGCGCGCTCGCGCCGGCAAACGAAGGTGTCCAGGCAATGTTGTAGCGGAAGCGGGTCGGGCTTTTTCGCCGGCAGGCTATCCCCCGCAACGACAAGGTCGAAGAATCGCAGGATATCGTGCGCCTGCAGCACCGGAAGACTGAAGCGCCCCTCCTTGTTGGTGACCACCGCCAGCCGCACCCCGCAGGCGCGCAGATCCTCCAGGGACTGCGCCACCTCGGGGTAGAGCCGGCTGCGCGTGCCACAGTGCCGTCGGTAATGCTCGGCCATGCGCTCCATCAGGGCATCGATGGTGCCGTCGGCTCGCAGTTCCTCGACGTCCCTGTCGGCCGCATGGGCATAAGCGCGCGCCAGCAGCTCGCGCGTGCCGTGGCCGATCCAGCCCTCGACCAGCTGCTCGCTGGCCGCCGGCAGGCCGATTTCCCGCAGCAGGCCGTTGACCGCATCGGCGATCTCCGGGGCCGTCTCCACCAGCGTACCGTCGAGGTCGAACATCACCAGATCGAACATCGTGCGGCCCCTTCAGTCGCCGGCGCGCGCGCCGCACTGCACCAGGCGGGTCGCGACTTCGGCGGTGTGCTCGGCGGTGATGCCGAAATGGCGGTACAGCTGGGGCGCCGGGGCGGATTCGCCGAAGTCGGCGATGCCCACCACAGCACCCGACAGGCCCACGTACTTGCGCCACAGATCCGGATGCGCGGCCTCCAGCGCCAGCCGCGGCACCCCGGGCACGAGCACGGCGTCGCGCCAGGTTGCGTCCTGGCGGTCGAACACCGAGGTGCAGGGCATCGACACGACGCGTGCGCGAAGGCCGGCGGCGGCCAGCAGCTGCCGCGCCTGCAGCGCGATGTCCACTTCCGATCCGGTGGCGAGGATCACGACCTGCGGCGCCCCGCCCTCGGCTTCGGCCACCACGTAGCCGCCACGTTCGATGGCCTGCTCGGCGTCCTCGGCATGCGCGAGCTGCGGCAGGTTCTGGCGCGACAGCAGCAGGGCGCTCGGGCCGTCGCGCCGCTCCAGCGCGTGCTTCCAGGCCACCGCGGTCTCCAGCGCGTCGGCCGGGCGCCAGACGTCGAGCCGCGGAATCAGGCGCAGGCTGGGGGCATGCTCGACCGCCTGGTGGGTCGGCCCGTCCTCGCCCAGGCCGATGGAGTCGTGGGAGAACACATGCACCACCCGCTGCTGCATCAGCGCGGCCATGCGCAGGGCGTTGCGCGCATAGTCGGAGAACACCAGGAAGGTGCCGCCGTACGGGGCGAAACCGCCGTGCAGCGCGATGCCGTTCATCATCGCCGCCATGCCGAATTCGCGCACCCCGTAGGAGAGGTAGTTCACCGGCCGATCCACATGCCCGGTGGCCCAGGTACGCGAATCCTTCACCGCGGTCAGGTTCGATCCGGTGAGGTCGGCCGAACCGCCGAACAGCTCCGGCAGCGCCGGAACCAGGGTCTCGAGGGCGATCTGCGAGGCCTTGCGCGTGGCCGTGGGCGCGCTCAGCCCGCGCGCCGCGGCGTACAGCCTGCGCACCGTCTGTGGCCAGTCGGCGGACAGCTCGCCCTGCAGGCGGCGACGCAGTTCAGCGGCCAGCTCGGGGTATTCCCGCGCATAGGCGTCGAAACGCTGGTTCCACGCCTGCTCGAGCTTCGCGCCATGCGCGCGCGCGTCCCATGCCTTGTAGATGTCCGCGGGGATGTCGAAGGGTGGGTATTCCCAGCCCAGCGCGCGCCGCGTCGCCTCGACCTCGGCCTTGCCCAGCGGCGCGCCGTGCACGTCGTGGCTGCCGGCCTTGTTCGGAGAACCCCAGCCGATGCTCGTGGTGCAGACGATGAACGAGGGGCGGTCGCTGGTCTTGGCCTCGGCCGTGGCGCGCTCCACCGCCACCACGTCGTGACCATCGATCGGGCCGATGACCTTCCAGCCGTAGGCCGCGAAGCGCCTGGCGGTGTCCTCGCCGAACCAGTGCTCGACGTGGCCGTCGATCGAAATGCCGTTGTCGTCATAGTAGACGATCAGCTTGTTCAGGCCCAGGGTGCCGGCCAGCGAGCACACTTCGTGGCTGATGCCCTCCATCAGGCAGCCGTCGCCGGCGAAGGCGTAGGTGTGGTGGTCGATGATGTCGTGCCCGGGGCGGTTGAACTCCCGCGCCAGCAGCCGTTCGGCCAGCGCCATGCCCACCGCGTTGGCCAGCCCCTGGCCCAGCGGGCCGGTGGTGGTCTCCACCCCCGGTGTGCAGCCGTACTCCGGGTGCCCCGGGGTCTTGCTGTGCAACTTCCGGAAGCGCTGGATCTCCTGCAAGGGCAGGTCGTAGCCGCTGAGATGCAACAGGGCATACAGCAGCATCGACGCATGGCCGTTGGACAGCACGAAGCGATCGCGGTTCGCCCACTGCGGATTGGCGGGGTTGTGGTGCAGGTGCCCGCGCCACAGCGCCTCGGCCATGTCGGCCATGCCCATCGGCGCGCCGGGGTGGCCCGAGTTGGCGGCCTCGACGGCGTCGATGGCCAGGAAGCGCACGGCATTCGCCAGGCGGCGGCGCTGCGCGGGGTCGATCACGGATTGCAGGGACTTGTCGGAGTTCATGGGAGACTTCTCGGGAAAAACCGGCTCGGCTGTCAGGAGGCCCGTCGTTTCAGGTCCATCAGCCTGAGGATCATCGGGGTCAGGATGAGTTGCATCGCCAGGCCCATCTTGCCCCCCGGCACCACCAGGGTGTTCGGACGGCTCATCCACGAATCATGGAGCATCGCCAGCAGGTAGGGAAAGTCGATGCCATGGGGATCGGCGAAGCGGATCACGACCATGCTCTCGTCCAGGCTGGGAATGTCCTTGGCGATGAAGGGGTTCGAAGTGTCGACCGTGGGAACGCGCTGGAAATTGACATGGGTGCGCGAGAACTGCGGGGTGATGTGGTGCACGTAATCGGGCATGCGGCGCAGGATCGTATCCATGACCGCCTCCTGGGAGTAACCGCGCTGGATCTGATCCCGGTGCAGCTTCTGGATCCACTCCAGGTTGATGATCGGCACCACCCCGACCAGCAGGTCGACGTGGCTGGCGATGTCGATGCGGTGGTCGGCGTAGCCGCCGTGCAGCCCCTCGTAGAACAGCAGCTCCGAGCCCTCCTGCATGTCCTTCCATTCGGTGAAATGCCCGGCCGGAACCCCGTGCTCGGCGGCCTCGGCGTCGTCGTGCACGTACTTGCGCACCTTGCCCCCGCCGCGGGCGCCGTAGTCGCGGAACAGATTCTCCAGCTCGTCGAGCAGGTTGGCCTCGGGGCCGAAGTGGCTGAACACCTGCTCGGCGGGTTGGTCGCGACGCTGCATCTCCTCGCGCATCTCAGCCCGGTTGTAGCGGTGGAAGGAATCGCCCTCGAGGATCTGGGCGCGGATCTTCTCCCGCCGGAAGATGTGCTGGAAACTGCGCATCACCGTGGTCGTACCGGCTCCCGACGATCCGGTGATGGCAAGAATGGGGTGCTTGACCGACATGGCGAGGGACTTCACGAAAGGGTGGACAAGACCCGGCGCACCGCATCGCGGTCGCGCCGCGCGCTACGGCCCCTGCGGGGCGGAGCGCTCCGGGAGCTTCAGGCGCGGGGGCCTTCGGCGAACAGCGAGCGATCCTTGAACAGCGGGGAGACGAAGGGCTTGTCCAGCCCGCTATCGTATTCCTGGTGGTAACGCTCGAGGCGCAGAACCTCGCTGCGCGAGCCCAGCAGCACCGGCACGCGCTGGTGCAGCTGCGTCGGCTCGACGTCCAGGATGCGCTGCCGCCCGGTGGACGCGGCGCCCCCGGCCTGCTCGACCACCATGGCCATCGGGTTGGCCTCGTACAGCAGCCGCAGCCGGCCGGCGCGCTGCGCATCCTTGCAGTCCCTGGGATAGAGGAACACCCCGCCGCGCATCAGGATGCGGTGCACCTCGGCGACCAGGGAGGCGATCCAGCGGGTGTTGAAGTCGCGCCCGCGATCCCCGGTGCTGCCGGCCTTGCACTCGGCGACGTAGCGCTGCACCGGGGGCTCCCAGAAACGCTCGTTGCTGGCGTTGATGGCGAATTCGCCGGTTTCCTCCGGGATGCGCAGGTCGGGATGGGTGAGGATGAAGTTGCCGATCTCGCGATCCAGGGTGAATCCGTGGCTGCCCTTGCCGACGCTGAGCACCATCATCGTCGACGGGCCGTAGATGGCGTAGCCGGCCGCCACCTGCTCGAACCCCGGCCGCAGGTAGTCGGCGGGCTGCGGGTCGCCGATGCCCCGTGCGCGCAGCACCGAGAAGATCGTCCCCACGGCCACATTGACGTCGATGTTCGACGAGCCGTCGAGGGGGTCGAACAGCAGCAGGAAGGGGCCGCGCTCGAACTGCGGCGGCAGGGTGTAGGGCTGCTCGAGTTCCTCGGAGGCCATGCCGGCGACCAGTCCGCTCCATGCACAGGACTGGATCAGCACGTCGTTGGCCAGCACGTCCAGGCGCTTCTGCGTCTCCCCCTGCACGTTGCTGCTGGCCAGCGCCCCCAGGTAGCCGCCGAGCGCGCCCTTGGACGTCATGGCCGCGATGGCCTTGACCGCCGCGGTGACGTCGACGAGCAGCGCCGCCAGGTCGGCCTGGTCGTCGGCGCCGCGCAACTGCTCGATGAGGAACTTGGAAATGGTGGTGCGGCCTTGCAGCATGAGGTGTCTCCCGATCAGCCTGCCCGTGCAGCGAGGGCGCGCGCGACGGCCCGCCACGGCGCGCCCTCGCGGGACGCCGCGGCACACCATGCGCTGCGCGCGCCGGTCTTTGCCAAGCCTCCTGCGACGCCCGCAGGGGACTTGAAAAAGACCGCAGCCTCGACGACACCGAGACGTGCATGCCAGCGCGAGCTGGCGGCTGCGGACAAACTCCGTGACCGGCAACCGCGAACCCGTTCCAACCCGCAGTGCCGGCGCCCCTGCCAGGGGCAGGGACTGCGGGCAAATATAAGTTCTTACGCAATTAAGGTATATTCAAAAATTCTTGGGTGTTTGTTCAGGATTGCTGATGAAAAACGTCACCCTGCGCCAGCTGCGGGTCTTCGTGGCCGCGGCCCGGCATCTGCATTTCGGCCGCGCGGCGCAGGAACTGCACCTGACGCCGCCTGCGGTGTCGATGCACATCCGCGAACTCGAACGCCAGGTCGGCCTGCCGCTGTTCGAGCGCAGCGGCAAGGCCGTCAGCCTGACCCTGACCGCCGAGTACCTGCTGGTCTATGCGCGCCGCGTGCTGTCGACCCTGCGCGAGGCCGACGACGCCCTGGCGCGCCTGCGCGGCCTGCAGTCCGGGCGCCTGAGCATCGGCATCGTCAGCTCGGCCAAGTACTTCGTTCCGCAGCTGCTGGCGATGTTCCGCGACGAGCACCCCCATGTCGAAATGCGCCTGGTCGTGGGCAACCGCGAGCAACTGGTGGAGCAATTGCAGGGCCACGACATCGACCTCGCCGTCATGGGGCGCCCGCCGCGCGACCTGGCCACCCGCGGCGAACCCTTCGCCGCCCATCCGCTGGGCATCGTCTGCGCCATCGACCATCCCTTGCTGCAGGGGCCTTCGCAGCCGGCCTCGGCGCTGGCGCAGTACGGTTTCGTCATCCGCGAGAACGGCTCGGGCACGCGCCGGGCGATGGAGGAATACCTGCGCGCCTGGCGCATCGAGCCGCGCATCACGATGGAGCTCGCGAGCAACGAGGCGATCAAGCAGATGGTGATCAGCGGCCTGGGGCTGAGCTTCCTGTCGCTGCACAGCGTCGGCCTGGAACTGCGCAACGGGCTGCTCGGAGTGCCGCAGATCGAAGGCCTGCCGCTGGTGCGCAGCTGGCAGATCGTGCACACCTCGGCGCGCCTGCTGTCACCGGCCGCGGAAGCGCTGCGCTACTTCGTGCTCGAGCATGGGGAGTCGTATCTGGCGCGCGCCTTCGGCGCGCTGCAGCCCCTGCCCGGCGAAGCGCAGGGCCTCAACCGCGCCATGCCGATAGCGCAGCCAGCAGGGCCAGCGGCGCCGTCTCCGCACGCAGGGTTCGCGGGCCCAGGCTGACGGGCACGAAACCCTGCTCCAGCGCAGCTTCGATCTCCTGGGCGTCGAGCCCGCCTTCGGGCCCGCTCAGCACCTGCACCGCCTGCCCGGCGGGCAGCGTGGCGACCCAGGACGACAGCCCCAGCGCTCCCGGCTGCGAGGGCGGCGCCAGCAGGCAGCGGGCGGCCTCGCCAGCCGGCGGCAGGCTCTGCAGCCAGGCGCGCAGCGAGCGCACCGGGTGCAGCTCCGGCAGCCGGTTGCGACCGCATTGCTCGCAGGCGGCGATGACCACGCCGCGCCAATGGGCGCGACGGCGCTCGGCGCGCTCGCCGTCGAGCTTGAGCACCGCGCGCGCGGTCATCAGGGGCGCGATGGAGCGCGCGCCGAGCTCGACGGCCTTCTCCACCAGCCAGTCCATGCGTTCATTGGCCGGCATGCCCAGCGCGATGTCGACGGCGCTGGCCGGCTCGCGCTCGACATCGTCGAAACGCAGCAGCTCGACCTGCTCGCCCGATGCGAGCAGTCGCGCCTGCCACTGGCCGCCGCCGCCGTCGAACACGAGCAGCGCATCGCCGGCGCGCAGCCGCAGCGCGCGCACGTGGCGCAGCGCCTGCGCGTCGAGCCCGACCACTCCGGCGCGCAGCGCGGCTTCCAGGTACAGGCGATGCATCGCGCGCGGGCGCAATCGGGCCGGCAGGCCCCCTCAGGGCCGCAGCAGCTCGAGCAGCGCGTGGGTGTCGGCGACGAAGGCGGCTATGCCTTCGTCGAGCTTGCTGCGGCACATGGCGTCGGCGTCCAGCGCGGCCAGGAATTCGGCGCGGCCCACATGCAACGGGGCGTCGTCCTCGGCCGGGCCGGGGCGCGATGGATCGAGCCGCCGCGGCAGCGGCTGCTGCGCGGCCTGCAGTTCGCCCAGCAGCGCCGGCGAGATGGTCAGCAGGTCGCAACCACACAGCGCGGCGATCTGCGCGGTCTGGCGAAAACTCGCCCCCATGACTTCGGTGGCCACGCCGCGCGCCTTGTAGAAGCGCCAGATGCGCAGCAGCGCGCGCACCCCCGGATCGGCCTCGCCCTCGTGCGCCGCGGGATCCCAGGCCGCGCCGGCCTGCTGGCGCGCCCAGTCGGTGATGCGGCCGACGAACGGCGACACCAGCTGCACCCCGGCGGCCGCGCAGGCGCGCGCCTGGGTGAACCCGAACAGCAGGGTCATGTTGCAGGCGACGCCCTGGTCGCGCAACTGGCGCGCGGCCTCGATTCCCTCCCAGGTCGAGGCCAGCTTGATCAGCACCCGAGAACGGTCGACGCCCTGCGCCGCGTAGAGTTCGATGACCCGCTGCGCGCGCTCCACGCTGGCCCGGGTGTCGTGCGACAGCCGGGCGTCGATTTCGGTCGACACCCGGCCAGGCACACGCTGCAGGATCTCGCAGCCGAAGCGCACGAGCAGGCGATCCATCGCCAGCTCGGGGTCGCCGGCCGCGGCCCGCCGCAGATCCGGCTCGGCGAGCAGCGGTGCGTATTCGGCAAGGCGCACCGCGCGCAGCACCAGGCTGGGGTTGGTCGTCGCCTCCTGCGCGCCCAGCCCGGGCAGGCACAGGTATTCGGCGGTATCGGCCACCACCCGGGTGTGGCGCCGCAAATCGTCCAGGGAACTCATGCCCGCCATGGTACTCAGCCGACGCGCTGCGCCGCGCCCTCGTCGCCGAACACCGCCAGCTGCAAGGCCTGCACCGCGGCGCGTTCATGCGCCACGCGGGCCGCGTCGACGCGCGCGGCCTGCTGCGCCGCGCGCAGGCGCTCGGCATGCTGCAGGCGGCGCAGGCGCCGATAGGCAGCCGCCGCCGCCCGTCCGACGCGCGCCGGCAGCAGGCCGAGCTGCTCGGCCAGGCGCAGCAACGCGATGTTGCCCACGTTGGCCAGCAGCTGCGGATAAGCGGCGGCATGTTCGAGCACCAGCGCCTGCACCGCGAACTCGACATCGACCATCCCGCCGGGGTCGTGCTTGAGGTCGAACAGCGCGCCGTCGTTGGGATGCGCGTCGGCCACGCGCCGGCGCATGGCGCGGATTTCGGCGCGCAGCGCAGCGCCATCGCGGGGCATGCCCAGTACCTGCGCGCGGATGGCCTCGAAACGCGCACCCAGCTCGGGGTCGCCGGCGCAGAAACGCGCCCGCGTCAAGGCCTGGTGCTCCCAGGTCCACGCCGTGTTGCTGCCGCGGCCGAGCTGGTACTGCTCGAAGGCCTCCAGCGAGGTGACCAGCAGTCCGGCATTGCCGTTCGGCCGCAGCCGGGTGTCGATGTCGAACAGGGCGCCGGCGGGGGTGACCGCGGTCAGCCACCACACCAGCCGCCGCGCCAGCGCGCCATAGCGCTCGGCGGCATCGGGCGCGGGGTCGTCGTGGATGAACACCACGTCGAGGTCGGCGCCGTAGCCCAGTTCCTTGCCGCCGAGCTTGCCGTAGGCGATGACGGCGAAGGCCGGCTGCTCGCGGTGGCGTCGCGGCAACTCCGCCCACGACCAGGCGAGCGCCTGCTCGATGATCGTGTCGGCCAGCAGGGACAGTTCATCGGCCACCCGTTCCACGCGCAAGCGGCCATCGAGGTCGCGCACCAGGATGCGGAACAGCTCGCCATGGAAGGCGCGCCGCAGCACGTCCAGGCCCTCGCCGGCGTCCCAGCGACCGCGCTGCAGCAGGCGCTGCTGCTGGGCCTGGCACTCGGCCCGGCAGGCCGCGGCGTCGAAGCGCGCACCTTCGGAGAGGATCAATTCGTCCACCACCAGCGGGTTGCGCTTGACGTATTCGGCGGCCCAGGCGGAGGCGCCGAACAGCGCGACCACGCGATCCAGCGCCTGCGGCTGTTCGGCGAAGAAGGCCAGGTAGGTCTCGCGGCGCCCGATGGCCTCCAGCACGTCGATCAGGCGCGCCAGCGCCACATCGGGCTGCGGCTGGCGTTGCGCGAGGGTGATCGCGCGCTCGAGCACGCGCAGCATGCGCCCGCGCCCGGAGTCGCTGAGCGCGGCAAAGCAGGCCGACTGTTCCAGCGCGCGCAGGCGCGCGGCCGAGCGCTCGGCCTGCATGCCGCTGCCCCCAAGCTGCTGCAACAGCGCATCGATGCTGTCGGCCGGCTTGCGGCAGCCCAGGCAACGCGGTTGCGCGGCATGCAGCAAGGCATCGAACTCACCAGCGACGAACTCGCGAACCGCATCGAGCTCGCGCAGCATCGAACAGACCGGGCGCTGCGTCGACGCCGCGCCCTTGCAGGCCTGCGCGAGGCGATCCAGATCGGCGTCGTCGGCCGGCAGGCAATGCGTCTGCGCATCGTCCAGGTACTGGATGCGGTGCTCCAGCCGGCGCAGGAAGGCATAGCTCTGCGCCAGCCGCTGCGACTGCTCGGGCTGCAGCAGGCCCGCATCGGCCAGCAGTTCCAGCGAACGCAGGGTATTGCGGTCGCGGATCTGCGGCATGCGCCCGCCGCGCACGATCTGCAGCAGCTGCACGATGAACTCGATCTCGCGAATGCCTCCGCGGCCGAGCTTGAGATCGTCGGCGCGCTCCGGGCGGGCGCTGGCGCGACGCGCTGCCTGCTGGCGGATCTGCTGGTGCACCGAGCGCAGCGCCTCGAGCATCGCGAAATCGAGGTAGCGGCGCCAGACGAAGGGTTCGACCACGGCGTCCAGCGTCGCCTGCTGGCTGCGCTGCGGATCCTGCGGGGAGACGACGCGGCTCTTCAGCCACGCGAAGCGCTCCCATTCGCGGCCCTGCACCTGGAAATACTCCTCCAGCATGGCCAGGCTGACCACCGGCGGGCCGCTGTCGCCGTTGGGCCGCAGGCGGGTATCGACGCGGAACACGAAGCCTTCGGAGCTGATCTGCGACAGCAGCGCGACCACCGCGCGCACCTGCCTGGAGAAATACTCGAAGTTCGTCAAGGGCACCGCGCCGTCGCTCTGGCCGTCGTGGTCGAACACGAACACCAGGTCGATGTCGGAAGAGACGTTGAGCTCGTCGCCGCCGAGCTTGCCCATGCCGATGACCATCAGCGCGGCCAGGGAGCCGTCGTCGGCCCGCGGCAGGCCGTGGCGCACGCTCAGATCGGCCTGGCTTGCGCGCAGCGCCGCGGCGATCGCGCTCTCGGCCATGCACACCATCGCGCGGCAGACCTCCGACAGCGGCGCGTCGTGCAGCAGGTCGCATTCGATCAGGCGCAGCATCAGGGCATTGCGCACGCGCCGCAGCACGCCGCCCAATTCCTGCGTCGCGCCCAGGCCGGCGAGCGCGGCGTCGATGTCCTGCCGCCCGGGAATACCCGGCGGCCACAGCGCCAGCACATCATCGAATCGCCCGCGATGGCGGCGGTAGAAACGGGAATACGCGTCGAGTTGCATCCGCGGAAACGACAGACCTGCACGCCGGCGGCGGCTTTCAGTGCGCAGCATATTGCAGCCCGCCGCAGCTTGCAGGGCGCCCTCGCGCATGCACGGTGGAGCCCCGACGCGCCACTTCCTTGGCTACCATCGCGCAAGCGCCCTCGCCCTTGCCCGCGCAGGGCAGAGTCCCGTACCCGCCGCGTCCGCCCCAGTCGCCCTCGTGTCCGCGCTGCACCCGTCCCTCCGCCTGGCCACCCGCTTGCTCGAAGCGGCGGTGGCGCTGGTGGTCGCGGCCTATCTGCTGCTGGGCGCCGGGTTGCTGACCCTGCGCTACGCGGTGCTTCCGCAGGCGCAGCAATTCGTGCCCTGGCTGGAGCAGGCCTCGAGCCGCGCCCTGGGTCTGCCGGTGCACATCGGATCCGTGCAGGCGCGCTGGCACGGGCTGCTGCCGGTGCTGTCGATCCATGACCTGGTGATCGACGACGGCCACGGCCACCCGGCATTGCGCCTGGACTCGGTGCAGGCGATGCCGTCGTGGAAGAGCCTGCCGCGCATGCAGCTGAGCTTCGAGCAGCTGGCGATCCGCGGCGCCGACCTGCGCATCACCCGCGTCGACGCCGACCATATCGACATCGGCGGCATCGCCCTGAACCTGCGCGGCGGCGCGCAGTCCGGCAGCACGCGCTTTGCCGACTGGTTGTTCTCGCAGGATCAGATCCTGGTGCAGGACAGCCGCGTCACCTGGGTCGACCGCATGCACGCGGCGCCCCCGCTGCGCTTGCGTGATGTGTCCATCGATTTGCGCAACACACTGCTTCGCCACCGCTTGGCGCTGCAAGCGCTGCCTCCGCAGGAACTGGGCGCGACCTTGCAGTTGCGCGCGGACATGCACCAATCGCTGTTCGACATCCACCCGGGGGACTTCGCTGCCTGGCATGGCACGCTGTGGGTCGACATGCCGCGCGTCGATATCGACGCCCTGGGCCAATGGCTGCAGCTGCCGGCGCATTTGCACGGCGGAGATGGAGCGATACGCGCATGGCTGCAAGTCGGCCGTGGCTACTCTGCGCAACAACTCACCCTGGTGGCCGCGCTGGGCCCGCTCAGCGCCCAGCTGCGCCCGGATCTGCCGGCACTGCGGCTGCGGGCCCTGTCGGGCAGCCTGCTCTGGCAGCGGCTGGTCGACGGTCAGCAGCTGCAGCTCAGCAACCTGCGGCTGCTCACGGACAACGGCGCGCTGCTGGCGCCGTCGCGCCTGGCCTGGCGGGAGCAGCGGCCGCCGGGCAAGGCGCCGCAGGGCAGCGCAGCCTGCGACGGGCTCGACCTGGCGGCGCTCGACCAGCTCGCGCAGGCGCTTCCGCTGCCGGCAGCCTGGCGCGCCAGGCTGCAGCTGCTGCAGCCCCGCGGATCCATCGCGCAGGCCAGCCTGAGCTGGAGCGCGGCGAGCGCCAGGCAACTGCCGCAGCGCTACACCCTGCAGGCGCGCTTCGCCGGCCTCGGCTGGAACAGCCCGGCGCCGCCGCCCGCGCCGGAAGCCGACCCCCTGGCGCAACAGCGCGCGCAGGCCGCGCTGCCGGCGGCATGGCCCGGAGTGCAGGGCCTGGATGGCAGCATCGACGCCAACCAGGACGCCGGCAGCGCCGAGCTGCGCATGCAGCCCGGCGCGGTGGCGCTGCCCACGGTGTTCGACGCGGCCAGCCTGCCGCTGCGCAAGCTGCAGGCACGGCTGAGCTGGACCCGCGCGGCCAACGGAGCGTGGGATCTGCAGGCGAGCCACATCCAGCTGCAGACGCCGGACGCCTCCGGCACCGTCGATCTGCGCTACACGACCCAGGCCGGCACACCCGGCCTGCTCGACCTCAGCGCCCATCTCGACCATGTCGATGCGCGCGCGGTTCCCGCCTACCTGCCGCGCGCCGTCGACCCCGGTACGCGCGACTACCTGCGCAGCGCCATCGCCGGCGGCAGCGCCAGCCGCGTGCGCGTGCTCGTGCAGGGCCCGCTGGCGGCCTTTCCCTTCGAGCAGCCGGGCAGTGGGGTGTTCGAGGTCGATGCCCATATCCAGGACGGGGTGTTCAACCCGGCGCCCCGCCACCTGCTCGGCAGGGGTCGGCAGGCGCAGTCCTCCGAGGTCGCCGGCAATGCGCTATGGCCCGTGTTCCGCGACCTCAGCGGCGACTTCCGCTTCACCGCGCGCGGGATGTCCGCGCGCGCACTGCGCGCGCGCGCGGACGGCATCGAGCTCAGCGCGGGCCAGCTGGAGCTGGCCGACTATGCGCATGCGGTGGTGCAGGCACAGGGCCTGCTGCAGGGACAGGCCGGCGACGCGCTGCGCTACCTGCGCGACTCGCCGCTCGACCAGGCCCTGGGCCACAGCCTGTCGCGCGCCAGTGCCAGCGGCCCGCTGCGCGGCCAGTTGCGCCTGAGCCTGCCGCTGCAGCAGCTGGAGAAGGCGCGCGTGCAGGGCCGGCTGCAGTTCCTCGACGACCGCCTGCGCTACCTGCCCTGGCTGCCGCCGATGGTCGGGACGCGCGGCACGCTCGACTTCAGCGAACACGGCTTCCAGCTGCAGCTCGACGCGCGCGACTTCGCCGGTGCCCCGCTGCAACTGCGCGGCACCCAGGATCGATCCGGGGCGCTGCGCATCGACGCACAGGGCCAGGCCCACGCGGCTGCGCTGCGGGCGCTGCCGGCGTGGCAGGCCTGGCAGCCCCTGCTGCGGCAGATGCACGGCAGCGCCCCCTTCAGCCTGCAGATCCGCAGCGCAGCCACCGGCCAGCCGCTGCGCATCTCCCTGCGCAGCAGCCTGCAAGGCATGGCGCTGGCGCTGCCCGCGCCGTTGGCCAAGGCGGCGTCAGGCAGCGCGCCGCTGCGCCTGGATGTGCAGCAGACGGGCGCCGGCGCACAGGACATCGAACTCGCGCTGGGCGATGGGCTGCGGCTGCGCGGCAGCCTGCGCGCCGCCTCGGGCGCCGGCGCGCCGCACTGGCGCCAACTGGGCATCGCGCTGGGCGCGCGCGCCGCGCTGCCCCATCCGGCCGCCGGCGTGCAGGCCAATGTCGCGCTGGACAGCCTCGATGTGGATACCTGGCGCCAGCTGCTGGAGCCGCCGGCAGTCGCCGGCGGCGGCGCCAGTGCCGCCGCGCTGCCGGCCGACTGGCTGCCGAGCGCCCTGGCGCTGGATGTGGCCAGCCTGACCCTCGACGGCCGGCGCTTCGACCATGTGGTGCTGGGCGCCACCCGCCAGGACTCGCTGTGGCAGGCGAACCTGCGCAGCGACCAGCTCGACGGGCTGATCGACTGGCGCATGGGCGCCGGCGGCGCGCCCGGCAGCATCCATGCGCGCCTGAGCCGACTGTGGCTGCCACGCAGCGCCGACCCCGATGTCGAGCAGCTGCTGGACGCCCAGCCCTTGCGCAGCCTGCCGGCGATCGACCTGCAGGCCAGTGACGTCGATATCCATGGCCACCGCTTCGACAGCCTGCAACTGCGGGCCGTCAACATCGGCAACGGATCCGCGCGCCGCTGGCAGCTCGACCACGTGCGCCTGCGTTCACGCGACGCCGTGCTCGACGCCTCCGGCGACTGGACGCCGCGCGCCGGCGGCGCGCGGCACCGCATGGCGCTGGGCTTCCGCCTCGAGGTGGCCGACGCCGGGGCCCTGCTCGCGCGGCTGGGCAAGCCCGGTCTGCTCAAGGGCGGCAAGGGCACGCTGAAGGGCACGCTGAGCTGGCTGGGGTCGCCGCTGGCGCTGGACTATCCCACCCTGTCCGGGCAGTTCGCACTGCAATTGGGGCAGGGTCGTTTCCTGAAGGCCGATCCGGGCATTTCCAAGCTGCTCGGGGTGCTCAGCCTGCAGAGCCTGCCGCGGCGGCTGATGTTCAATTTCAGCGATGTGTTCTCCAGCGGCTTCGCCTTCGACAAGGTCACCGCAGACGTGCAGGTGCACGACGGCCGCGCGCGCACGAACAATTTCAGGATGCGCGGGCTGTCGGCGACCGTATTCATCGACGGCTCGGCCGACCTGGCGCGCGAGACCCAGGATCTGTACGTCGTCGTGGTTCCGGACATCAACGCCGGTTCGGCTTCGCTGGCTTATGCTCTGATCAATCCGGCCATCGGCCTGGGCACCTTCATCGCGCAACTCATCGCGCGCGAGCCCCTGATGAAGGCGCTGACCTACGGCTACCACATCACCGGTACCTGGACCCACCCCGACGTCGCCCCGCAGCACGAGCCGCACGCGCCGCCGACCGCGGCCGCGCGGCCTGGAAGCCTCCCGGCTCGGCCATCCACCCTGCGCACACCGCCATGAAAGTCGCCGCCCTGCAAGTCGTTTCATCCACCAGCCTGGAACACAACCTGGCGCGCGCCGAGGCCCTGCTCGACGAGGCCGCGCAGCGCGGCGCGCAACTTGCGGTACTGCCCGAATACTTCTGCATGATGGAAGCGCCGGGCAGCGGCAAGACGCGCTTCGCCGAGGCACCGGGCAGCGGCCCGGTGCAGGACATGCTCTCGGCCGCGGCGGCGCGCCACCGCATGTGGGTGGTCGGCGGCTCGCTGCCGCTGCAGTGCCCGCAGCCCGACCGCGTGTACAACAGCAGCATGGCCTTCGGCCCCGACGGCCGGCCGCTCGCGCGCTACGACAAGATCCACCTGTTCGCCTTCGAACAGGGTGCCGAACGCTACGCCGAGGCCGACAGCATCGCTCCCGGCGGCACCCCCGTGGCCTTCGAGGCAGGGGGCCTGCGCATCGGGCTGTCGATCTGCTACGACCTGCGTTTCCCCGAGTTGTACCGCGCGCTTTGCGCGCAGGGCGCCTGCGATGCCTTCCTGGTGCCCTCGGCCTTCACCTACACGACCGGGGAAAAGCACTGGGAGGTGCTGCTGCGCGCGCGCGCCATCGAGAACCTGGCCTATGTCGTGGCCAGTGCGCAAGGCGGGCGGCACGCCAACGGGCGCCGCACCTGGGGGCATTCGATGATCATCGACCCCTGGGGGGAGGTTCTTGCGCTGCTCGCCGAGGGCGAGGGCGTGATCACCGCCGACATCGACCCCGAGCGCATCGCCGCGCGGCGCGCCAGCCTGCCCGCGCTGCAGCACCGGCGGCTGGGCTGAGCGCCCGCTGCGCCGTCTCAGCCCGCGCGGGGCTGGGCGATGTAGATCTCCACCCGCCGGTTCATCGCGCGGCCGGCCGCGGTGGCGTTGCTGGCCACCGGCTGGGTCGGCCCGAGCCCCTGCACCTCGATGCGCTGCGCGGCAACCCCGCGCGAAACCAGGAAGTTCTTGACCGATTGCGCGCGGTTGCTCGACAGCGGGTAGTTGATGGCGTCCGAGCCGGTGTTGTCGGTGAAACCCAGCACCTGCACGGTTTCCCCGGGGTTGGCGCGCAAGCCTTGCGCCAACTGGTCGAGGATCGGGTACAGCCGCGGGTTGATCTGGGCGCTGTCGGTGGCGAAACCGGCGTCGGAGGGCACGCCGATGCGCAGGCGGTTGTCCGCGGTCTGTGCGACCTGCACCCCGGTGCCGGCCGTGGCACGCTGCATCTGCTGCTTCTGCTCCTCCAGGTGGCGGTTCCACAGGTAACCCCCGGCGGCGCCCACCGCGGCACCCAGCGCGGCGCCCTGCAGCGCGCTGCTGCCGGTGTTGCCGCCTGCGGTGATCGCGCCCAGCAAGGCCCCGGCGGCGGCGCCGATGCCCGCGCCTTGCGCAGTGGCGTTCTGTGACGCGTTCATGTTGCTGCAGCCAGCGAGCGCGACCGCTGCAGCACATGCGACGACAAATTTGCGTTCGGACATGAATGACCTCCTTCGGCAGTCCCTTGCGCGGCGGCGCACAATCTATCCTGACGAGAACACATGGGGCGCACCGAAGTGTAGGGCAGCCTGCCTCCAGCGCGCCACCCGGGGTTGCTGCGCGCGCAGCCCGCCCTCGATACCAGGATCCGAGAACCATGTCCGACTCGATGCACGATCCGATGCATGACCCGATCCCCGCGCCGACCCCACCGGGCTCCACCCGACTGCGCTGGAGCTTCGACGACATCGACCTGCAGGCCATCGAGCGCGACGTCGTGGCGCCGCGGGACGACATCTTCCTGCTCGTCTGCAGCGCGTCGTTCATCGAGAGCGGAACCGACCTGTACACCCGCAACCTGCTGGCCTACTTCGACGGCGACGACGACTTCGGCGCCTGGCTGCGCGAGCAATGGGAGCCCGAGGAACTCCAGCACGGCCACGCGCTGCGCTCCTACGTGGAGCATGTCTGGCCGGAGTTCGCGTGGAACGACGCCTTCGATGCCTTCTTCACCGAGTACTCGGCGTTGTGCACCCTGGATGAACTCGAGCCTTCGCGCGGGCGCGAGCTGGTCGCCCGCTGCATGGTCGAAATGGGCACCACGACCTACTACCAGGCGCTCAATGCGATCTGCGATGAACCGGTGCTGCGCGAGCTGACGTGGCGCATCCGCACCGACGAGGTGCAACACTACAAGAATTTCTACCAGCGATTCCTTCGCTACCGCCGCAGCGAAGGCCTGGGGCGGGGCCAGGTGATCGCCGCACTGTGGCGGCGGCTGTCGGAGCTGCGGCGCAGCGACGCCGACATCGCGCTGCGCCATGCCGCGGCCTGGCGCTGGCGCGACGATCCGATGCCGCCGGCGCTGCAGGACGTGCGGCGTCAGGTTTTCGATCGCATGCGCAGGCAGTATCCGATCGACCTCGCGGTACGCATGATCATCAAGCCCCTGCAGCTCGGGCCGCGCTGGCAACGCTGGGCCGAGAGGCCGCTCAGCGCGCTGGCGCGGCGCGTGCTGCTGAACTGAGCACCGGCGCCATGGCGGCGTCGGCTTCGTCGAGCGCCTGCTGCAGGATGCGTTCGAGCAGCGGCGGAAGTTCGAACACCGCGCGGTTGCGCAGCGCGGCCACGCGCGCGCGGTAGCCCGGGAGGTCGGCCAGCAGCCGTGGAACGGCATCGGCAATGCTTCGGAACGAAGGCAGCACCAGGCCGAGTCCGCGCTCGCGCACCCATTGGGTGTTGTAGCGCTCCTGCGGCATCGTCCAGGCGTTGCGCGTGACCACCACTGGCAGCCCCAGGTGCAACGCCTCGCTCAGGCTGCCCGGGCCGGGCTTGCCGATGAAGAAATCCCCCATGCGCAGCACCTCGGCCACCTGCGTGGTGTAACCCAGCACCAGCCGCGGCGCGCGCGCCGGCTGTTCGCGCAGGCGCTGCGCCAGCCGCTGGTTGTGGCCGCACAGCAGGATCAGCTGCAGATCGTCCAGCCGCTCGGCGATCGACAGCATCGAGCGTGCCCCATGCCCGCCGAACATCACCACGGCCGTGGGGCGGCCTGGCTCCAGCCCATGGCGCAGGCGCTCGCGCTCGACATCGAAGTCGTCGGCGACGCGGTAGAACTCCGGGCGGAGGATCATCCCCGAGGTGGCATGCACCTGCTGCGGCGCGTAGCCGGCGGCCAGTGCCTGCTGCACCGCGTGCTCGCTGCCGCACACCAGGTGCTGCCGCTGCCCCGGCTCGATCCAGAAATGCGGCGGGTGGTCGGCGAGGTCGGTCAGCACGGTCACGTAGGGCACGGCCGGCAGGCAGGCGCGCAGGCTGGTGTACAGCGCGCGGTTGAAATTGGGAATCAGCGATACCACCAGATCCGGCTGGCTGCGCTGCCAGTGCTCCCGCAGCATGCGCACCAGCGTCGGCTGGAGCAGTCGGATCAGGCCCTGCAGCACCCGCAGTTCGGTGCGCATGCCCAGGGTCAGTCCGTGCGCCAGCCGCAGGTTGTAGTAGTCCTCCGGAGAGAAGGTACGCCGGCGCAGCGTGCCGCCCGGGTCGAGCACCTCGCTGAGGTTGACCATGCGCACCTGCCAGTCCAGCCCGCATTCGGCGATGGCCTGCTGCAGGGCCAGGGCGGACGCCCGATGCCCGCCGCCGGCGTTGAAATAGACCAGGTCGACGCGGGCGCCGCGAAGGCTCATTCGACCACGCCCTCGGCCTCGTCCTCGCCCGGGTTGTCCAGGCTGAACACGTCGGCGTTGTCGTCGTAGGCGTAGACCTCGGCGTAGCGACCCCAGTCGATCGCGGTATCGAGGACGCGCTCGGCCTCCTCCTCGCTGAGCAGATCCTCGAGTTCGGCGCGGAAGCGGGTTCCGGGCGCGCGGTGGTTGTGCCGCTCGTCGAGCACCGCGCGCACCCGCGCGGCCAGGGGAACGCGTGCGATGAGATGGCGGGCGAACAGCCGCTTGCGCTCCTGCACGTCGGCATCGACGAACAGACGACCGGCGGCGGTGAGCTCGATATCGCCGTCGGCGACCTGGGCGAAGCCCAGCAGTTCGACGGCCTCGATCAGCGGAAACAGATCGTCGACCGAGAAATGCATGTCCTCGGCCAGGTCGGGCAGACCGATGCGCGCGTTGCCCGAGCCCTGCTCCAGCGAGTACAGCTCCTCGAGCAGGCCGGCGAGCTGGTTGACCGGAACCGCCGGCAGCCGGTGCCCGATGCCCAGCGCGCCGCGCTGCGCGACGTTCGGAGCGGCCGCCGGGCGCGAGGTCATGATGCCGTAGATGTGCTCGACGAGGTCGCGGAATTCCTGCGATTCGCGGTCGCGCGGCTGCGCCAGGCGCACCGGGATCTCGGCCCGCACGCGACCCGGGTTCGATCCCAGGATGAGGATGCGGTCGGCCAGCAGCACCGCTTCCTCGATGTTGTGCGAGACCAGCAGGATGCCCTGGGTGGGAATCTTGCGCTCGGCCCACAGGTCGAGCAGGTCGGTGCGCATGGTTTCGGCCGTCAGCACGTCCAGCGCCGAGAAGGGCTCGTCCATCAGCAGCACGTCGGGGTCGATGACCAGCGCGCGCGCGAAACCCACGCGCTGGCGCATTCCGCCGGAGAGCTCGCGTGGATAGGCCGACTCGAAACCGTCGAGACCGATGAGGTCGATGGCCGCCAGCGCGCGCTGCCGCCGCTCCGCGGGAGGCACCTTCAAGGCTTCCAGCCCGAGCTCGACGTTCTGCAGCACGGTGAGCCAGGGGAACAGCGCGAAGCTCTGGAACACCATGGCCAGCCCCGGCACCGGCCCCTCGATCGGGCGCCCGCGGTGCAGCAGGGTTCCGGCGGTGGGCTCGGACAGGCCGGCCAGCATGCGCAGCAGCGTGGACTTGCCCGAGCCCGAACGGCCCAGCAGCACCAGGATCTCGTGCTCCTGCAGGCGCAGGCTGACGTCGTCGAGGATCAGCAGCTCGGTGCCATCGGGCGCCTTGAAGGCCTTGCGCACATGCTCGGCGAAGAAGATGTCGGACGGCTGCTGCGCGACCTGCTGCTCGATGGCTGCCATGGCGGAGTTCCGGGGAATGGGGCAGGGGCGGGGGCGGCGTCAGTCCAGGCGCAGGCGGCGCGCGGCGAGGTCGTTGAGGCGGCGCCAGAATACCCGGTTGACCAGGGTCACGTACAGGGACATCACGCCGACGCCGAGGGCGATTTCGGCGCCCTTGCCGGCCGAGGTGGCCTGGCTGATGAAGGCGCCCACACCATGTGCCACCAGGGTCTTGTCGCCCCAGCTGACGACCTCGGCGACGATGCTGGCGTTCCAGGCCCCGCCCGACGCGGTGATCGCCCCGGTCACGAAGCCCGGAAAGATCCCCGGCAGGTACAAGCGCCGCCACAGCAGCCAGCCACGCACCCCCAGGTTGGTAGCCGCCTCGCGCATGTCGGTCGGAATAGCCGAGGCCGCGCCGACCACCGAGAACAGCACATACCACATGCTGCCCAGGATCATCAGCGGCGCGGTGAACAGGTCGACATCGAGATTCCAGCGGACGATGGCGAGCACGAACAGCGGGAACAGCAGGTTGGCGGGAAAGGCGGCGAGGAACTGCGCCAGAGGCTGCACGCGGGCCGCCCACGCCGGACGCAGCCCGATCCACACCCCGACCGGCACCCACACCAGCGCCGACAGCGCGACCAGCACGAGAACCTTCAGTCCGGTGAGCAGCCCGAGCCACAGCACATGGCCGACCAGGGGCCAGCCGAAATCGCGCGGCAGCACATGCAGCAGGGTGACCAGGGCCCAGGCCGCGAAGGCCACCAGAGCTGCGTAGAACACGCCGTCGCCGTAACGCCGCCGCCGCGGCGACGGCGGCCGGGACGAGCCGGGGCGCGGGCTCAGCCACAGGCTGAGCTCCCACAGCGCGGCCGGCAGCGCGCCGAGCATGCGGATGAATCGGGTACGCCGCAGGAAATCGAGCACCCGCGAGCTCGGCGCCACGCTGGCGGCGGTCATCTCGAACTTGAACTTGTCGGCCCAGGCGACGATCGGCCGGAACAGCAGCGCGTCGTACAGCAGGATGATGATGATCATCGCCAGGATCGCCCAACCGATGGCGCCGAGGTCGCGCGCGGCGATGGCGCGCGCGATGAAGGAGCCGATGCCCGGCACCGTGACCGTCTGCCCGGAGACGGTGATGGCCTCCGAGGCGACGACCATGAACCAGCCGCCGGACATCGACATCATGGTGTTCCACAGCAGGCCCGGCATCGCGAACGGCAGTTCGAGCTTCCAGAATCGCTGCCAGGCATTGAGGCGGTACAGCGTCGCGGCCTCCTGCAGATCGCGCGGCAGGGTCTTCATGCCCTGGTACAGCGCAAAGGTCATGTTCCAGGCCTGCCCGGTGAACACGGCGAAGATCACCGCCATCTGCACCCCCCACAGACTGCCGGGGAACAGCGCGATGAACCCGGTCACGGTGATCGACAGGTAGCCGAGCACCGGAACCGACTGCAGGATGTCCAGCGCCGGGATCAGCACCCGTTCGGCGTAACGGTTGTGCGCGGCCAACCAGGCATAGACGATGGTGAACAGCAGCGAGACGACCAGCGCCGCGAGCATGCGCAGCACCGTGTACAGGCCGTAGGCCGGAAGCGCCAGCGGCGACAGCGAGATCGGCAGCTGCTCGCCGAGCTCGTACGGTGCCACCATCTGCCGCCCCGCATGGCTGATGATGAAAAACAACACCAGGATCAGCGGCAAGGCGATCAGGTCACGCCGGTTCGGCACGGGCAAGGGCAGGCGGCGCAGGTCGTAGGACATGGCGATACAGGCGGGGAACGCGGCAGGCCGGCGGCAGCGCGCGCAGCAACCGGGCGCGGTGGCCCACGCGGATCATTGTGCATGCAGTCGTGCGCGCCTTCCTGCGGACATGCGCGCGCGTATCCGCATCTCCGCGTCCACGCGGGCGCCGCCGCCCGGCCACCCGGCGCACGCGGCCACCCACATGCGTGATCCTCGGTCGTCGACCCCCGCGCGCATGCTCAACCCGACAGTCTAGGGCCTTGCGCATGACATGGGCATGACGGCCGGCACTGCGGCGTGCAGGGCCTGCGCGCGCACAGCGGATCCGGGGCCGCCACCGCAGGCGGCCCCTCCCCACGGGCCCGCCGCAACGGCACAATGCTTGCGTGTCCGCCTACGCTGCCCCCTCATGCGCCGTTACCTGCTCGTATCGCTGGCAACCGCGTTCGCGGTGATCGGCCTGAAGCTCGGCGCCTGGCGCCTGACCGGCTCGGTGGGCTTTCTGTCGGACGCGCTGGAATCGGTCGTCAACGTGCTGGCCGCGGGCTTCGCGCTCGCCATCGTGGGCATCGCCGGGCGTCCGCCGGATTCCGGACACCCCTTCGGGCATAGCAAGGCAGAATATTTCTCCAGCGGGCTCGAGGGCCTGCTGATCGGAGTGGCCGCGCTGGGCATCGCCGCCGAGGGCCTGCATCGCCTGCTCCACCCGCATGTGGTGCGGGCGGTGGCTGCCGGCGCGGGATTGAACCTGCTGGCGACCCTGCTCAACCTGGCGGTGGCCTGGTGGATGCTGCGGGGCGCGCGGCGCCTGCGCTCGATCGTGCTGGAGGCGGACGCGCGCCACCTGCTCGCCGATGTCTGGACCAGCGCCGGGGTCATCGCCGGGGTCGCACTGGTGCCGCTGACCGGCTGGGCGTGGATGGATCCCCTGGTCGCCCTGTTCGTCGCCACCCATGTCCTCGCCGAGTCCTGGCGTCTGCTGGCGCGCTCGGTCGACGGCCTGATGGATCGCTCGCTGCCGGCGGCGGACATCGCCGCCGTCGAGCAGGTGCTGGCGGGGCTGCGCAGCGAGGACGTGCGTTTCGACCACCTGCGCAGCCGGCGTGCGGGCACCCGGCGCTTTGTCGCGATGCACATGCACCTGCCTGCGGCGTGGAGCCTCGAGCGCGCCGCACGCTGCCGGCTGCAGGTCGAGCGCGCGCTCACCGACCGGCTGGCCGAGCTCACGCTGACCATCGAAATCCTGCCCCACGGGCAGGAGAGCCTGCAGGACGGAGGGAGCATCGAGCCACCGCGCCCCCCAGCGCCCGGTTGAGGCAGCCCGGCCGGCTATCGTGCCGGCACCGGGGCGGCTACCATGGCGGGCATGCCCTGCGCCGCGCGGCCGCTGCCGCGGCCGACACGGGCGCCCGGCCAGGAGACCGTCATGCGACTTCGCAGTTCATCCTTCGAGGATCAGCACGCCATGGCCCCGAGCTACGCCTTCTGCAAGCCGGCCTCGATGGGTCACGTGGCGCTCTCGGACAACCGCAACCCGGATCTGAGCTGGGACGAACTTCCGTCGGGCACGCGCAGCCTGGTTCTGCTGTGCCACGATCCCGACGTCCCGAGTTCGGCCGAGGATGTCAACCGCGAGGGCCGCAGCATCCCGGCCTCGCTGCCGCGGGTGGACTTCTTCCATTGGGTGCTCGTCGACATCCCGGCGCAAACGCGGCGCATCGAAGCCGGCTCGATGAGCTCGGGAGTCGTCGCGCGCGGCAAGCCGCCGCTGCCGGGGCCTGCGCCGCGGCACGGCATCAACGACTACACCGGCTGGTTCCGCGGCGACCAGGACATGGAGGGGCGCTACTTCGGCTACGACGGCCCCTGCCCGCCCTGGAACGACGCCCTGGCGCATCGCTATGTGTTCACCCTCTACGCCCTCGACATCGATCGCTGCCCGGTCGACGGGGACTTCACCGGCCAGCAGGTGCGCGAGGCCATCGCCGGGCACATCCTGGATCATGCCGGAATCACCGGCACCTACACCCTGAACCCGGCGCTTTGCGCCGCGGGCTGAAGCGATGAACCAACCGCCCACCCCCGTGGATCCCGCGCCCGCCCGGGCGGCCGGCAACCCCCATCTGCTCGGGCTGGCCGGAGTACTGCTGGGCATCGTCGCGGTGGCGCTGATGCTGTGGGGGCTGCACCTGCACAACGAGGGCCTGGTCGTCGACCCGGCGGAGCTGGCGCTCAGCGAGACCTCTCCATGCATCATCCAGGCGGTGACCCGAGCCCAGGCGGGCGGGCACCAGCTCACCTACGGCGAACTGCGCCGGCTGAAGCAGCGCTGCGGCTCCTGAGCCACAGCGCGCGCCCCGGACTCCGGCCCTCCATGTGCGGCTCGCCCAGCCCGCCCCGGCTGCCGCCTGCGGCCATCGCCCACCGGCTCGGCGCCGGGCTGGGCGCCGAGAATTCCCTGGCCGCCTGCCGCGCCGCGCTGGCCGCCGGCTTCGGCGCGCTGGAATGCGATGTCAAGCTGAGCGCCGACGGCCAGGCCTTCCTGCTGCACGACGACAGCCTGCTGCGCAGCCATGCGCTGGCGCTGCGCGCCAGCGCGCTACCCTGGTCGCAGCTGCGCAGCCTGCAGGCGGGCGAAGCGATCGCGTCGCTGCCGCAGCTGCATGCCGCGCTGAGGGACGGCGCGCCGGCTCCCTGGCTGAACCTGGAGATCAAGCCCGATGCCGATGCCGATGCCGCGTGCCAGCAGCGCTGGGGGCGGGAGATCGCGCGGCAGGCCGCGGCGTTGTGGCGCGACGAGCCGCCGCCACTGCTGTCGTCGTTCTCCATCGCCGCGCTGCAGGGCGCCTTGCAGGGCGCGCCGCAGCTGCCGCGGGCATGGATCTGCGGACGCCTGCCGGCGCGCTGGCGCGAAGTGGCGCAGGCGCTCGGCCTGCGTGCCATCCACCTCGACTTCGAGTCCTGCTCCCCCGCTGCCGTGTCCTGCCTGGCGCAGGCGGGACTGGCGCTGCGCCTGTACACGGTGAACGACCCGGCAGTGCTGGAGCGGTGGCTGCGGCACGGGGTCGCCGGCGTGTTCACCGACACCGTGCCGTCGCCTGAGGCGCTCCAGGCCGCGGCCGCCGGGCACCATGGTTGACACCGTCCGCCCGCGCATCGGCGTGCTCAGCGCGCTGCACGCCGAGCAGCAGATGCTGCTGCAGCACCTGCAGGCCGCGCGCCCGCTGCAGTTGCACGGCCAGCGCGCCTACCACCGCGGCAGGCTGTGGGGCTTCGAGGTGGTGCTGGTGCTGTCGGGAATCGGCAAGGTCGCTGCGGCGACCAGCGCGACCAGCCTGATCGCCGAGTTCGGCTGCAAGGCCCTGCTGTTCACCGGCACCGCCGGAGGCCTGGGCGACGGTGTGGATATCGGCGACATCGTGGTCGCCGAGCACTTTGTGCAACACGATCTCGATGCCTCGCCCTTGTTCCCCCGCTTCGAGGTGCCGCTGACCGGTCGCAGCCACTTTCCCGCCGACACCACCTGGGGCGCGCGGCTGGCCGAGGCCTCGCAGCAGGCACTGCAAGGCATGCTGAGCGACCTCGCCGGCCATGCCCGGCTGCAGGCACTGGGCATCGCGGCGCCGCGCCTGCACCGGGGCCTGCTGCTCAGCGGCGACCGCTTCGTCTGCGGCCCGCGGCAGGCCGGCCAACTGCGCGAGATGCTGCCCGAGGCGCTGGCGGTGGACATGGAAAGCGCGGCAGTGGCCCAGGTATGCGCCGACTACCGCGTTCCCTTCGCGGCGCTGCGCTGCATCTCCGATCGCGCCGACGCCACCGCCCCCGGCGACTTCGACCGCTTCACCAACCTGGTCGCCAGGCACTACAGCGCCGCCGTGCTGCGCCTGGCGCTGCGCGGCTACTGAGCGCCCACCGGGCCGGGCGGCGCGCGTCGCGGCGGGCGCCCGGCGACCAGCGCGAAGGTGAACAGGCGGCACTCGATGGCGCCGTTATACAGCACATGCCGCCGTGCCGCGCGCAGCCCCAGCGCGCGCTCGGCGCGCAGGTCGGCCAGCAGCAGGCCTGCGTTCCAGCCGACGAAACGCTGCTTCAGGCGATCGCCCAGCCGGCGCAGAAAATCTCCCGCCTGCGATCCCTTGGCCTCGATGCGCTCGGCATACGGCGGATTGCTCAGCACCCAGCCGGCCTGCCCGGCGGCCAGCTGCAGCGGTGCCGCACCCTCCAGCGCATCGCCCTGGTGCAGGCGCAGGGCCTGCTCGACACCGGCCCGCCGCGCATTGTCCAGGCTCAGCCGCAGCATGCGGGGGTCGATGTCGGCGGCCACGATCGGCGCTGGCGCGGGGCGGCGTGCGGCTTGCGCCTGCTCCCGCAACTGCTGCCACAGCGTTTCATCGAAGCCGAGCAGGCGCTCGAAGCCGAAGCTGCGCTGCAGTCCGGGCGCGATGCCGCAGGCGATCTGCGCCGCCTCGATGGCAATCGTGCCGGCGCCGCAGAACGGGTCGTACAGCGCGTCGCGGGGCGTCCAGCCGCACAGCCGCAGCAGCCCGGCCGCGAGATTCTCCTTCAGCGGCGCCTCGCCGTGCTCGAGCCGCCAGCCACGCTTGAACAGCGCCTCGCCCGAGGTGTCGAGGTAGAGATGGGCGCTGTCGGCATCGACATGGAGGTGCAGCCGCACATCGGGCTGCTGGCGATCGATGGCCGGCCTTCGCCCGTCACGCATGCGAAAGTGGTCGCACACTCCGTCCTTCGCGCGCAGCACCGCGAACTGCAGGCTTTGCAGCGGGCTGCGCTCGGCGCTGATGTCGATGCGCAGGCTTTGCGCGGGGTCGAACCAGCGCTCCCAGGGCTGGCGCAGCGCCAGGCGGTAGATGGCGTCGGCATGCGCGATCCGCTCGCTCGCCACGTGCAGCAGCACGCGCGAGGCCAGGCGGCTGTGCAGGTTCAGCAGCATGACGTCGCGGAGGCTACCGCGCAACGCGATGCCGGCGGCGTGCCTCGATACGACGCGCGCGCTGCAGCCCGGGATGTCCGCGACTTCCTCCTCCAGCGCCTGCTCCAGGCCGCGCGGGCAGGCAAGGTAGAGGAGATGGAGCGGGACGGACATGACGTGCTCCATGCTAGCGCCCGCAGAGGCGCGCGCGGGCCGCGGACACCTCAGGCCGCACGCAGCGCCTGTTCGAGGGCGTCGAGCAGGCGGGCGGCGACGTCGAAGCCGGTCTGCTGCTGGATCTCGACGAAACAGGTGGGGCTGGTCACGTTGATCTCGGTCAGGCGCTCACCGATGACGTCCAGGCCCACCAGCAGCAGGCCGCGCGCGGCCAGCGTCGGCCCGAGGGCGTGGGCGATCGCGCGGTCGGCGTCCTGCAGCGGCTGCGCGCGGCCGAGGCCGCCTGCGGCCAGGTTGCCGCGCGTCTCGCCGTGCTGCGGAATGCGCGCCAGGGCGTAGGGCACGGGCTCGCCGCCGATCAGCAGCACCCGCTTGTCTCCCTGGGCGATCTGCGGCAGGAAGGCCTGTGCCATGATGGTGCGCCGCCCGAGGTCGGTCAAGGTCTCCAGCGCAACCCCGAGGTTGGCATCGGGCGCTCCGTCGGCGCCGCTGCGCAGCCGGAACACGCCGCTGCCCCCCATGCCGTCCAGGGGCTTGATGATCACGTCGCGGTGCTCGCGGGCGAAGGCGCGCAGCGCGGCCTGATCGCGGCTGACCAGGGTGTCCGGGATGAACTGCGGCCACTCCATGATGGCCAGCTTCTCCGGGTGGTCGCGCAGCGCACGCGGGCGGTTGAACACCCGCGCGCCCTCGCGCTCGGCCTGCTCGAGCAGATGGGTGGCGTAGAAGAACTCGCTGTCGAAGGGTGGATCCTTGCGCATCAGCACGGCATCGAAGTCGCGCAGCGCGCGTTGCGCGACCTCGATCTCGGTGAACCAGGGGCGCGGGGCGTCGAGCACCTGGATGTGCCGGCAGGCCGCGCGCACGGCCTGCGCACCCTGCGCACCGGAGCTCCAGTGCAGATGGCGCGCCTCGCAGGCCCACACCGCATGGCCACGGCGCGCGGCCTCGCGCATCATCGCCAGCGTGGAGTCCTTCTTCGGGTTGAAGGCCTCGAGGGGGTCGGCGACAAACAGCAGTTCCATCACAGCCTCCGGGTTCGCGGCCAGCCTGCCGCCGTCAGGCCGCCTCGGCCTCGGGGTCGGTGCGCTCGAGCTCGTAGCTGGCCGCCACCAGCGCCAGGCGGGCGATCACTCCGTACATGTAGAAGCGGTTGGGGCCGCTGGTTCCGGGCCTGGCCTCGGGGTTGGTGACGTTGAACTGCTCGTCGAAGGCCAGGGGCACGAAGTGCATGCCCGGAGAGTTCAGGTTCTCGCTCGGCCCGCGGTCGGCGTGCACGCGGTAGAAGCCTCCGACGACGTAGCGATCCATCATGTACACCACCGGCTCGCATACCGCTTCCTGCAGGCGCTCGATGCTGGGAATGCCCTCCTGCACGATGACGTCGCGCACCTGCAGGCCTTCCTTGACCACGCTCATCTTGTTGCGGGTCTTGCGGTTCAGATCCCGCATCTCGCTGGCGTCGTGCACCATCATCACGCCCATGCCATAGGTGCCGGCATCGGCCTTCACGGCGACAAAGGGCTTTTCATGGATGCCGTATTCCTTGTACTTGCGGCGAACCTTGGCCAGCACCGAGTCGACCGCCTCGGCCAGCGCATCCTCGCCCTGGCGCTGCTGGAAGTCGATGTCGCCGCACTGGGTGAAATACGGGTTGAGCATCCAGGGATCGACCCCGATGAGCTTGGCGAAGCGCTTGACCACCGCCTCGTAGCTGCGGAAGTGGTTGCTCTTGCGCCGGGTCATCCAGCCCGCGTGCAGCGGGGGCAGCAGGTACTGCTCGTACAGGCCCTGCAGTTCGCCGGGCACACCGGACGACAGGTCGTTGTTGAGCAGGATCGTGCAGGGGTCGAAATCCTTCGTCCCCAGCCGGCGCTTGCTGCGCTGCAGGGGCTCGAGCAGCAGGGTCTCGCCGCTGGGCAGGGTCACGGTTCTGGGCTCGGTGACGGTTTCGTCGACGCTGCCGACGTGCACGTTGAGTCCGGCCTGATGGAAGATCTGGGTCAGCCGCGCCAGGTTCTCCAGGTAGAAGGTGTTGCGCGTGTGGCGCTCGGGGATCAGCAGCAGGCCCTTGGCCTCGGGGCAGATCTTCTCGATCGCCGCCATCGCCGCCTGCACGGCCAGCGGCAGCATTTCCTCGGACAGGTTGTTCCAGCCTCCGGGGAACAGGTTGGTGTCCACCGGCGCCAGCTTGAAGCCTCCGTTGCGCAGATCCACCGACGCGTAGAACGGGGGCTGGTGTTCCATCCATTCCAGGCGGAACCAGCGTTCGATCGAGGGCTGGGCTTCCAGGATGCGTTGCTCGAGTTCGAGAACCGGGCCGCCTTCGGCGGAAACGAGATGAGGAATCATGCGCGATGCACCTTCGGATCGGCTGCGGCCCCAACGACCGCCACCAGGCATTGTTGCAGACCCCGGACGCATGCGTATCCTGGCATATCGCACGGGTGTCGGGCACCGGATCAGCAAAACGCTGCGGCGGGCATGGCCTGTGATCGCGCATGATGAGGCACTTCGGAACGAAAAAAGGCCCGGCGATGCCGGGCTCAAGCTTGTGCACTGGAGACAATCGTTGGCTGTGGGCCTTCAAAGCACCTGCTCGCCGTGCAGGCTGATGTCCAGCCCCTCGCGTTCCTGTTCCTCGCTGACGCGCAGCCCGATGGTCATGTCGACCAGCTTGAGCAGCACGAAGGTGACGACAGCGTCATAGACGATGGTGACCGCAACCCCCTTGGCCTGGATCAGCAGCTGCATGGTGTTGCCCTCGAGCACACCGGCGGTGCCGCCGATGGCCTTGACCGCGAACACCCCGGTGAGCAGCGCGCCGAGGATGCCGCCGACCGCATGCACGCCGAAGGCATCCAGCGAATCGTCGTAGCCCAGCATTTCCTTCATGTACACGGCGGTCCAGAAGCACACCGCGCCGGCGGCCAGCCCTATCAGCAGCGCCCCGGCGGGGCCGACGAAGCCCGAGGCCGGGGTGATGGCCACCAGGCCGGCCACCGCGCCGGAGCAGATGCCCAGGATGGTCGGCTTGCCGCGCGCCATCCACTCGACGAACATCCAGGCCAGCGCGGCCGCCGCGGTGGCGATCTGCGTGGCTGCCATGGCCATGCCGGCGCGGTCGCTGGCGGCCGCCGCAGAGCCGGCGTTGAAGCCGAACCAGCCGACCCACAGCAGCGAGGCGCCGATCATGGTCAGCACCAGGTTGTGCGGCGGCATCGGCTCCTTGCCGTAGCCCACGCGCTTGCCCATGACCAGCGCGGCCATCAGCCCGGCCACCCCGGCGTTGATGTGCACCACCGTGCCGCCGGCGTAATCGAGCACGCCGTCGCCACCCAGCCAGCCGCCCGGGCCCCACACCATGTGGGCGATCGGGGCGTAGACGGCGAGCAGCCAGGCTCCCATGAACCACAGCAGCGCCGAGAACTTCATGCGGTCGGCGAAGGAACCGACGATCAGCGCCGGAGTGATGATGGCGAAGGTCATCTGGAAGCACATGTAGGTGGTCTCGGGAATGGTCGGCGCCAGGGCGTTCGCGC
>JAJZEC010000067.1 GCA_021805825.1 Pseudomonadota bacterium | reverse complement strand
TCCGGCCAGGTTGGCGATCGTCGTCGAATACCCGCCCAGATCCAGTGTCGCGCCCGCGTCGACCTGGGTCGTCCCGGTCGCCACGGTCAGCGCATCGAGCCCCGACGCGCTGCCGGCCAGCAAGGTGCCCCCGGCCACTTCCAGCGTCCCGGAGCCTACGGCCGTACCGACCGTTGGGGACCCGCCCACCACCACCGTGCCGCTGTTGGCCGCCGAGCCGAACTGCATCAGCGACACGCCTTCGATCAGATTGTTCAGCGTCATCGTCGTGCCGCTGCTCGCCGCGATGGACGCCTGCGCGCCGCCGAACACCTGCACGGTGTTGTTCAGCGTGCCCGTCACCTCGCCCAGCAGGGAGCCTCCCTGGAGCAGGATCGGGCTGCTGCCCGCGGCGTCGATCACGTTCCCCGTGGCGTGGTCGAGCACCAGCAGGCCCCCATTCACTGTCGTGTCGCCTGTATAGCTGTTCGCTCCGCTCAGCGTCAGCGTGCCGGTGCCACCCAGGCTCAGGCCACCGCTGCCACCGATGCTGCCGCTGTAGATCGAGGTGGTGCTGGTCGTGGGGTCGAGGTTGATGGTCAAGCCACCGTCGATGCTGATCGCCGCGCTGCCCGACAGCGTGCCCGCGGTCAGCGTCAGCGCTCCGGTGCCGCTCGACGCCAGGGGCGCAGTGACGTCGATGGAGCCGCCGTTGGTCGCCGCGCCGCTGCCGGCGGATGCATCGATGCTGACGTTGTTGCCGCTATTCAGCGCGCTGACGATCGAGCTCGCCGAGACCGTCTGCGTCGCGGTGCTGTAGGTGTTGGAGCCGACTGAGACAGTCGCGCCGCTGGATGCAATGGTGACCGCCGTGGGATCGATCAGCCAGCTGCCGCCCGCGCCCGCATCGATCAGCCCGCCGACGCCAACGCTGTAGCCCGAGGTCTCGATGGAGCCTCCGCCCGCGCCGCCTGCGGTGCGCAGCGTGCCGTCGACGTTGAGCACGGCCGTCGGGTCGAGCAAGTCGGCGTAGGCCACGATGTGCCCGCCGTGGCCCGAGGCACCGGCCGACGCATCGAGCGTGGCGCCGGCCGCGATGTCGACGCGCTGCGCCGCGGCCGCGTCGTCAGGCGCCGCCGCGCCGGCTGCCGCGCCGACCCCGATGCTGCCTCCGGCCGTGGCGCCGTCGGCGCGCAGCGACGTGCCCGGCGCCAAGTCGATGCTGCGCCCGAGCAGCGCAATGCTGCCGCCGGGCCCGCCTGCCGACGAGGCGTCGATGCTGCCGCCGACCTGCACCGCGCCGCCGGCGCCGCCGTCGATGACCACCGTGCCGCCGTGGCTCGACAGCCCGTCGGCCTGCACCACCCCGTCGACATTGAGCACGCTGCCTGCCAGGTCGGCGCGGGTGGACGCCGCGCGCATGTCGATGGTCGAGGCCTGAACCTTGCCGAGCATCTGCAGCCGGCTTGCCAGCCCGGCGGTGCGGGCGTCGAAGAAGATCAGTCCGCTGCCGTCGACGTCCACCGCGACCGACCCCGCCGCGGCCAGGCCGACACGCGCGGCAGCGATGCTGCCGGCCACGCCGAGCTGCGGCGCGACCAGGATCACGCTGCCACCGGGCGCCGAAATGGAACCGTTCATCTGCAGCGCGCCCGGCCTCGTCGCGCCGGTTCCGAGCAGGATACGGCCTGACGCGTCGGTGCCCAGGTCATCCAGCGTCGAGGCCAGCAATCCGCCCACGTTGATGGTGGCGTCCTTGCCGAACACGATGCCGTCGGGATTGAGCAGGAACACCTGGCCGTTGGCGCTCAGGCTGCCGTCGATCAGCGACGGATCCCCGCCGACCACCCGGTTGAGCAGCACCGACTGCGCCGAAGGCTGACGCACAACCACCGACTCGCCGCTACCGATCGAGAAGCTGTTCCAGTTCACCGAAGCCCGCGGGCTGCTCTGGGTGATGTGCAGCGTGCCCGGCGCGCCGCCCGCCACGCTGACCGTTCCGCTGACCACCGCCGCGCCACTGGGCAAGGCCAGCGCGGACGGCGCCGCCAGCATGGCGCATGCCGCGGCCACGGCACGCGCGATCCACGTCTTCGAGCACGTGATCCGCCTTCCGCTTCGCTGGAACTGGGCCATGGTGTTCAGAACTGTCTCGTGAACTGGACAAAAAGGCGCGGATCGCGGGCCACCGTATCGGCGGTCGTGCGCCCGCGCAGCGGTCGCGCCAGGCTCATCGTCAGGCTGTAGCGGCCGGGCCGCGACAACGCCATGCTGACCCCGATACCCTGGTAGTTCGCCGTGTTGTGGTAACCGGGCGTGCGCGACAGAAGGCTCGGGTCGCGGCGGAAACGCACGCTGGCCGCGTCGTAGAACGCGGCCAGTACCATTTCATGCGCCAGGCTTCCGAACAAGCGCTGCGGAGGCAGCCAGCGCAGTTCCACCGAGCCGAGCACGCCACTGTCGCTCGCGCCCTCGCCGGGCGCGAAGGCGCGCACTCCGTGCGGGCCGCCGACGCGGAACTGCTCGGTGGTGTCGAGGTTGTCGAAGGCCCATTGGCCGCGCACGTCGACGTAGATCTGGTAGTGGTTCGGCACCAGGTTCTGCAATCGCGTGATGCCGAAATCAACCTTGCTGAAGGTCGGCGCGTCGTCGTTGCCGACGCTGCCGGGCCCCGACAGGTCGATGTGTCCATGTTCCACGGACAGATCGAAGGTGCCAATGCCCCCGTCGAGCCAATCGTCGTGAACATTCCCACCGACCTGCAAGGACACGTCGCGCACGGTCTTGCCGGTGTCGATCTGCGCCACCCGATCGTCGTAGCGCTTGTCGTCACCACCCCCGCCGACGTACAGGTTCAGATTGCGGCTGCGCACGATCGGATACAGCGCGAACGCATTGACCGCGGTCGCCGATCCCGAGTAGCCGATCGGGAACAGGCCGGTGTCGACTGCGTAGCGCAACTTCGACACGTCGAGGCCCGCCTTCAGGCCGCTACCCCCGATCGGCGCTTCGTAGCCGAGCAGGGCGAACTTCAGACCGCCGGAAGTCGACGCCAGCGTCGACAGCGACAAGGCACCGCCGAGGCCCAGCGGACTGGCCACCGTCAGGCGCGCGCCGGTGCGGTAGCGGCCGATATACGGCGACCCGTTGGCGTCCACCGTCACGCTGCCGCGCACACGCGGCTGCGGGCGGGGCGAGAAGACGAGGATCGCCGTTCCGGGCTTGCTCCCCGGCCGCACATCGACACGCAGCCGGAGCCCGTAGAGATCGCTGACCAGGAACACGCTGCGCTCGACGTTCCTGACCGTGATGATCGCCCCTGGCCGCAGATGCTTCAGGTACGCCAGCACCACCGACTTGCGCACCGGAATGCGCTTGTCCCAGTTCAGCTCCACATGGTCGAGCCGACCCGGCAGGATCGCGATGCGCACCACATGCCGCTCGGGCACCTGGGCCGGGATGTAGGCGTAGCCCAGGTAGTAGCCGAGATCGTGCTGCAGGAACCGGGTGACGGCCAGCGCCGCGCGCTGCAGATCCTCGAAATCACGATGCCTGCCCACGAAAGGCGCGGTCAACGCCGGCAGCGCACGGCGAAGAGCGGCCGGCGCGTCAGGCGGCACTTCGTAACGCGCGACGTCGATGCGGACGTCTCCCCGCGGCTTGGCCAGCTGCGCAGGCACCCGCCTGCGGCGCGGAAGCTCGGGGGCGACGCCGGAGCCGGGCACGGGCTTCGGCGCCAACTGAGCCGGAGTCGGCACCACGAACGATGGCAGCACCGCGTCGGCCGATCGCGCCACGCCCGGGCACAAGGCCAGGCCCATGGCAAAGGCCGCACAGGACAAACGACCGGAGAGGCGCCCCGATCGGCGCCCAAGCTTTGCAACAATGATCCGCAAGTTTCCCCCGTCTGGCACGCCGGCTTATTGCGCCGTTCTGGCTGTACGGATCGTGTTGCACACGTTTATCCGTTGTTGACACGATGCTACTGGTTGCTCGAAGACGGTGTCAAACGCCCGGCCTTCCCTCGCTTGCCGCCGGATCCCTACAGCCCTTTCGAGGTCGGCAAAGGCTTCCCGAATCGGCGAAATTCCCGGCACGAAGCCTACCCGCCCATCCCGTCGACGTCATTCGCCATGCCACGGCCGACCACCCTGATGACGATGCGCAACCTTCGCCATCTCCGCATGCGCGTTACCTTGGTGTCGCCGCGGGAATTGGTGGCTTCGCCCCAGACATACGCAGGCCATTGCTCCCGCTGGTGCGCACCGGGGCCCCGGACGGCCCGGTCGATCCGGGCCTTGGTCCAGCGCTGCACCCAGGACAGGCGCAGCAGGGAGCGGATCAGGTTGGCGCGACGAGCCCTGGCGAGCGTGATTCGAGCCCCAGTTCGCCAGCCAGCGCCTGCAGGGCCCGTCGGTTGCGGCCGCCGAGCAGGGGCTGAAGTCCGCGCTTGAGGGCTTCGCGGGCGATCAACCCTCCCGTGTAGCCGTTGGCACCGTAGATCATCCAGGGCCGCCGGGCTGCTTCAGGCTTGTCGTGGTGCATCAGGGTCGCGCAGAGGAAAAAGGCCGGACGGATTGCCCGACTCTGCCGTCGCTCATCGCACGCGGGCAGCGCCCCGGGCACGCGCCGCGCCTATTTTTGTTATATGATGATCATAATCAAAAAGGCCTGGCGAATCGCTCGCTGTGAACCCCTTGCATGGGCAGCGATCGCGCGGGCCGCCCGAACTCGGCGCAACCGGAGAGCGCATCGTGAACGAAACCAGGATCACCGCTTCAGCGATCGCCGGCGCAGACCCGGCCCGCCGGGCGCGCTGGGTCAGCGGTCGCGCAGCCCGGGTCTTGCTGTGCGTATCGGGGGTTTCGTTCATGATCATGCTCGACGCCAACGTCGTGGCGGTGTCGCTGCCGGCGATCGCCCGCAGCCTCGGGACTTCCTTCGCCGATATCGAGTGGGTGGTCAGTGCCTACATCCTCGCCTTTGCCGCATGCCTGATGCCGATGGGCGCGCTGGCCGACCGCTTCGGCAGGCGCCGGCTGCTGCTGCTCGGCCTGGCGTTGTTCACCTTCGCGTCCCTGCTGTGCGGGCTGGCGCCCGGTGCGGGCGCGCTGAACGCGGCTCGAGCGCTGCAGGGAGTGGGCGCGGCCCTGCAGCTCAGCGCGGCTCTGGCGGTGCTGGGACACGAGTTCCGCGGCGCCGACCGCGCGCGGGCCTTCGCCTTCTGGGGAACGGTGATCGGGGTGGCCGTGGCGCTGGGCCCGCTGGTCGGCGGGGCCATCACGTCGAGCGTGGGTTGGCGCTGGGTGTTCTTCGTCAATGTGCCGATCGGCCTCGCACTGCTGCTGCTCGGCCACTCGGCGGTCGAGGAGTCCCGGGATCCCGAAGCGCAGCGAGCCGACATCGCCGGAATGCTGTTGTTCGCCGCCGGGCTGTACACCCTGATCCGGGCCATGATCGGCGCCAACGGCGCGGGCTGGGGCAGTCCCGCGACGCTGCTCGGCTTCGCCACCGCGGTGCTGCTGTTCGCCGCCTTTGGCATCGCCGAGGCGCTGCAGCGGCGTCCGATGGTCGATTTCGGGCTGTTCCGCAGGCGGACCTTTCTGGGCAGCAGTATCGCGATGCTCGGATTCGCCGCGTCCGCGCAGGTCATGTTGACCTACCTTCCGCTGTACCTGCAGAACGCCTACGGCTACGGGGCCGCGGCTGCCGGCCTGCGGATGATGCCGTTCGCGCTGGCGCTGTTCCTGTTCCCGCGCATCGCTGCCGCGCTGGCCACCAGGATCCCGGGGCGCGGCGTGCTGAGCCTGGGCCTGCTGGTCACATCGGCCGGCAACGCACTGACGGCCTGGCTGGTGCACGAACACGCGACCTACCTGACGGTGGCGGTGGGCATGGCCCTCACCGGATGCGGAGCAGGACTGCTCAACGGCGAGACGGCGAAGGTCTCGATGAGCGTGATACCACCCGAGCGCGCAGGCATGGCTTCGGGAATCGGCGCGACCCTGCGCTTCACCGGGCTGGTGACCGGAATCACCGCCTTCGGCGCGGTGCTGGTCGGCCAGACGCGCGACCGCTTCGCCACCTCGGTCTCCGCGCTCGACCTCAGGCTGCCGCCGCTGCACGCGATGGTGTCCCGGCTGGTGGCCGGAGACCTTTCGGGCATGCTGGCCGGACTGCCCCCGCCGGCGCAGCAGGCGCTGACGCAGATCGCGCGCCGGAGCTATGCCTCGGGCTTCTCCAAGGTGCTGGTCTGCGCGGCCGCGGTCGCGCTGGTGGCCGCGCTGGCGAGCTGGCTGCTGATCAGCGCGACCGAAACCTCGCCGGAGCCGAAACCGCACACCGGGGGATCGTCGTGAAAGTGAGCAGGCAGCAGGCCGAACGCAACCGCCGGGAAGTCGTCGCCTCGGCGGCCAGGCTGTTCCGCGAGCATGGCTTCGACGGCATCGGGCTCGGCGAGGTCATGGGCGCAGCCGGTCTCACCCATGGTGGCTTCTACAAGCAGTTCGCCTCCAAGGAGGGACTGGTTCGCGAAGCGACGGCCGCTGCGCTGGAGCGCAGCCGTGCCAAATGGAAGGAACGGATCGCGGCCAGCACAGGCGACCCGCTGTCCACCTTTGTCGAGGGTTACCTGTCAACGGCGCACCGCGACAACCCGGCCGACGGATGCGCCTTCGCCGCGCTCGCCGCGGAGGCCGCGCGTCGCAGCGACCCGCAGCTGCGCGAGGTCTTCGAGGAGCAGGCCAGGGGTTATCTGGAGTTGCTCGGCTCGATGCTCGACGACCAGCCGGGGGCCTGCAGCCGGGATCGGGCGCTTGCGGTGCTGTCGACCGTCGTCGGCGCATTGCTGATGTCGCGGGTGGTCGCCGACCCCGAACTCTCGGGTGATTTCCTGCAGGCCGCCGCAACGGCGATCCTGCGCACCGCTTGAGGTGCGCAGGCGTGCGCAGCGACCGCCAACACGACCCGGCAACAGCCACAAGGTGCAGCACCCGCGCTCGACGCGCCTGGATCAAGGGGAATTCGTCATGACCGCATGGTTTCTGGAAGACTTCACGGCAGGCCAGCGCTTCGCTGGCCACACCCGCATCCGCCTGGACGAGCAAAGCGTCAAGGCCTTCGCGTCGGAGTTCGACCCACAACCCTTTCACCTGGACGAAGCTGCTGCGGGTTCCTCGATCTTTCGAGGCCTGGCTGCCAGCGGCTGGCATACCGCCGCGATCACCATGCGCCTGCTCGTGGACAGCGAGTTCCGCCCTGCGGGCGGCATCGTCGGGGCCGGCTTCGACGAACTGCGCTGGCCGCAGCCGGTGCGTCCTGGTGACGAGTTGCGCGTGGAAAGCGAGATCCTGGAAGTACGGCCCTCGAAGTCGCGGCCGCAGCAAGGCCTGGTCAAGGTGCGTACGAACACCCTGAATCAGCACGGAGAGATCGTCCAGACCTCCGTGGGGAATCTGGTGGTTCCGTGCCGGTCGGCGCCGCGGAAGCCGACGGTCTGACCGCAGCGGATCCGGTGCGTGCGATCGCTTGCGTGGTCGTGCAAGTGCCTGGCTCCGCCAGCCATGCCCCGCCGCCTGCACAGGGTGGATGGCCGGGGCAGGATCATGCCCACCCTCTTGCACCAAGGGGCTGGCCCTGTCGACCACCATCCCACCTGACCCAGTCACTGAAGAGCATCTCGAGCACCTCGCAGCCGGGATCGGGCGCCCGAAGTCCTTCTACCCGCAGGAGCTGATCGAACGCGGCCTCGAGGACATCGAGGATCGCCCTGGAACACCTCGCTTAGGGCACGATGCGGAACACCGTGCCGGTGCCGTTCGTGCCGCCACTGTAGGTCGTGCCGTACAGATTGCCGCTGGCGTCCATCACCAGGCCGGCGAGGGGGCTCTGCCCGTCGGTGCCCGTGCCAAAGGAGTACAGCACCGACTCGGCGCCCGACGGGCTGATCTGGAACACCGTGCCGGTGCCATTCGCTCCGCCGCCGGATGTCGTTCCGTAGAGGTTACCGGATCTGTCCATGATCAGGCGGGCTTGAGGATTCTGCCCATCGGTACCCGTGCCAAAGGAGTGCAGCACCGACTCGGTGCCCGACGGGCTGATCTTGAACACCGTGCCTTTGCCGTTCGTGCCACCGCTGTAGGTCGTGCCGTACAGATTGCCGCTGGCGTCCATGATCAGGCCGGCCTCGGGGCCATTCCCATCGTTGCCCGTGCCAAAGGAGTGCAGCACCGACTCGGTGCCCGACGGGGTGATCTGGAACACCGTGCCGCTGTCGCTCGTGCTGCCGAACTGGGTCGTGCCGTACAGATTGCCGCTGGCGTCCATGACGAGGCCGGCGGTGGGAGTCTTGCCATCGGCGCCCGGGCTTGGTCCAAAGGAGTACAGCACCGACTCGGCGCCCGAAGGGATGATCTTGAACACCGTGCCGGTGCCGTTCTTGCCGCCGTCTTGGGTCGTGCCGTACAGATTGCCGCTGGCGTCCATGATCAGGCTGCCAGCGGGATACTGCCCATCGCTGCCCGTATTCGGACCAAAGGAATACAGCACCGACTCGGCGCCCGACGGAGCGATCTTGAACACCGTGCCGGTGCCGTTCTTGCCGCCGTCTTGGGTCGCGCCGTACAGATTGCCGCTGGCGTCCATGATCAGGCTGCCAGCGGGATACTGTCCATCGCTGCCCGTATTCGGACCAAAGGAATACAGCACCGACTCGGCGCCCGACGAGGTGATCTTGAACACCGTGCCGGTGTCGTTCGTGCCTCCATAGTAGGTCGTGCCGTACAGATTACCGCTGGCGTCCATGACCAGGCTGGCATAGGGATCCTGCCCATCGCTGCCCGCAGGCAACCCAAAGGAGTACAGCACGGATTCTCCCTGATTCAAGCAGGTCACCGCCACGGTCGTCACGTTGCCGCTGGAGACACTACCACTGCCGCCGGAGACCGAGCAGTTTTGTCCCGTCGGCTGGGTTCCCACCGTCACGACATAGGCCGAACCCGAGGCCAGAGGCGTGGGCAAGGTGAAGCTGCCGTCAGCCGACACCTGCAGCGGACTGCCACCGTTGTCCAGCAGGGTCACCGAGGTTCCGGCCCGGAGTCCGCTCACGCTTCCGCCAATCGAATACGCCTGGATGGACGCGGGCGCCCCACCACCACCACCACCACCACCACCACCGCCGCAGGCCGCGAGCAGCCCGCACAGCACCAGCACCAACCCAGCACCTGCCACCCTCTTGCGCGACATGCTCGCTCCTCGATCCCGTCGATTTCGTCGACGGATCGTAGATTTTCAAGGTGCGCCTCGCAATGAGACGAAAGTCGTAAGACCCTTGTCGGATCCCACCGCGTACATCCGGCGCCAACAGGCCAAGCTGGACAGGAAGGTGGCTGTCGAGATCCTGCAGGGCCATGCGCCGGCTGCGAGTTGCTGCAGCAGGGCGGTCGCGAGGCCTTCCAGGCCTTCCTGTCGGGCCGCCCGCTGCCGTAGGCGCAGGGGACGCGGCGCGGAAGCGACCCTGCGCCCGGCGAGGATCAGGCGTGCGCACCGCTGTTGCCCGCGGCTGCGCGTCGAAGGTCGATGGCGCGTGCACGACCACCAGGCCACGCCGACTGCCGAGCCGCGTGGCATCGCGCCCGCGTCAGGTCGCGGCACGACGCGACCAAAGTCTTACGACGGTCGTCTCATTGCGGTGTCCATGATCAACATCTACCATCGCTCGGCCATTTCGCGCTTCCGGAGGAGCGAACATGTCGTGCTGCCGAGGTTGCGCGCCACAACACTGCGCCGGCGCTGAGCGTGGGCCCAGCCAGGACGGCCGGGCCGGCGCCGAAGCCGGCATGCGCATCGAGCGCTGAGGGCCGTGACCATGGCTCCGCCGCCGTTCTCAGCGCACGCGATCGAGCGCATCAAGGGAGGATTCATCCTCCTTCTTGGCGTGGGCCTGCTGGCCATTGCCCTGCAGGGATTGGTGCGGGGAAGCCTGCCTCTCGGGCGCGGTGGCTGGCAAGGTACCGTGGAGCGCGCCGAGCAACCGGTGCTGTTCTGGCTCACGTTCGTGGTGCAGGCCGTTCTCGGCGTGCTGATCACGCATTACAGCCTGGCATGGCTCTGATCGCGATGCGCCGTGCCCGATTGCAGGGGCAAGCTGCCCCGGTCGCTTCGTCGCGTCGCCGGGGCCAGCACGGCCGCTTGAAACACCATTCTCAATCCTCAGCGAGACGTCCTACATGAAAAGAACGCACGGATCCTTGCGCTGCAAGCACCGATTGGTGATGACTCTGCTTGGCTGTGCCGTTGCGCTTCTGGGGGGATGTGCTGGAAACAGCAGAACCTACCAAGTCGCAGTCTCGGGCTTGGCGAGCGGGGAATCGGTCACTTTGCTGGACACCGCGGCGATAGAGGCCGAAACGTACAGCAGCAACGGGGTGACAGATTTCCCGAACAACTGGTTGTTATTCAAGGCCGGTTACACCATCGTGATCCAATCGCACACCCCGGGCGTCGTCTGCACTCTGTCCAACGCCAGCGGCTTGATCGGTGTCGTCAACATCATCGTGAACGTCACTTGTGAGCCGGGTACCGAGTCCGTACTGTGGTCGTACGGCACACCGGGGGATGGGCAAGATCCCCGAGCCGGCCTGATCATGGACAGCGCCGGCAACCTCTTTGGAACGACCTCCAGCGGCGGCGCCAACGGCCAAGGCACGGTGTTCGAGGTTCCGAAGTCGGCAAGCGGATACGGCGCCGAGTCCGTGCTGTGGTCCTTCGGCGCACCGGGCGATGGGCAAGCTCCCCGAGCCGGCCTGCTCACGGACGGATCCTGCAACCTCTATGGGACGACCACCTATGGAGGCGCCTATGGCTATGGCGCGGTGTTCGAGATTCCGAAGACCGCGAGCGGATACGGCACCGAGTCCGTCCTGTGGTCCTTCGGCGCACCGGGCGATGGGCAAGATCCCCGAGCCGACCTGATCATGGACAGTGCCGGCAACCTCTTCGGGACGACCTCCAGCGGCGGCGCCAGCGGCCAAGGCGCGGTGTTCGAGATTCCGAAGACCGCGAGCGGATACGGCACCGAGTCCGTGCTGTGGTCCTTCGGCGCACCGGGCGATGGGCAAGATCCCCAAGCCGGCCTGATCATGGACAGCTCCGGCAACCTCTTCGGGACGACCTCCAGCGGCGGCGCCGGCGGCAATGGCACCGTCTTCGAGATTCCCAAGACCACCAGCGGATACGGCACCGAGTCCGTGCTGTGGTCTTTTGGCGCAACGCCTGATGGGCAGAATCCCCAAGCCGGCCTGCTCATGGACAACTACGGCAACCTCTTCGGGACGACCTCCAGCGGCGGCGCCAACAGCCACGGCGCGGTGTTCGAGATTCCGAAGACCGCGAGCGGATACGGCACCGAGTCCGTGCTGTGGTCCTTCGGCGCAACGCCTGATGGGCAGAATCCCCAAGCCGGCCTGATCATGGACAACTACGGCAACCTCTTCGGTACGACCTCCGGCGGCGGCGCCAACGGCCACGGCGCGGTGTTCGAGATTCCGAGGACGGCAACCGGATACGGCACGGAGTCCGTGCTGTGGTCCTTCGGCGCGACGCCTGATGGGCAGAATCCCCAAGCCGGCCTGCTCCTGGACAACTCCGGCAACCTCTTCGGGACGACCTCCAGCGGCGGCGCCAACGGCCACGGCACGGTGTTCGAGATCAACTGACTGCCTGCGGCGGCCTTTTCGAGGCCGCTCCAGCTTCGATGGCTGTCGGCCCTGCGGCGTCAAGCAGCGTCCCTGCATGTTTCTCGGGGCCTGCAACCCTCCTATCGCGCACCAGATCCCGCAGGCCGGCCCGGACACCGGCGCCTTGCTTGCCCGCAACCTGGTCGTGCGCGAGGAGCCCGATCGCACGGTTCGTGTCGTGCTCATGGATCCGCAAGCCGTGCTGGGCATGGTGGCCCCGACCGGCATCGATACGGCCGACCGAAGGCAGCGCTTCCGGTCCGGAAGATGCCTTCGGCCCGCGCGTAAGACGCTTAGCTGCATGACACCTGCGTGCCCCCGGGGGCTCCCGCGGGCGGTGCGACCAGACTGAGCATGCTCGCCCGGGTGACCGTAGCCCCCGACGGACGCTCCGTGCACGGCATGGTGAGGGCCACGGACACGGTGAACGGCAGGTCGTTCACGGTTCCGCCCACCCGCTTCACGTCGGACTATGTCGGATCCTGCCCGGGACGCTGATCGAAGCCTGGCGGTGCCACGAAGCCATGCAGCGCCGGGAAGATGCTCAGACTCTTCCCTTGAGCGAGTATCTGCCCGAGCTCGGCACGCTGCTCGGTGAGCTTCTGGCCCAACTCTTCCAATCCCCGATGGCCAGGTCAAACTGAACCGCCCCGGGTTTGGTGGAGGCTCCAACTTTTGAGAAGATGGAGCCATGAAGAAGTCATCGAAGTTCAGCCCCGAGGTTCGCGAGCGCGCCGTGCGCATGGTTGCCGAGGCCCGCGGCGAGT
>JAJZEC010000010.1 GCA_021805825.1 Pseudomonadota bacterium | reverse complement strand
CGCGATCTTCGGCGAGAAGGCCTCCGACGTGAAGGACACCTCGCTGCGCGTGCCCTCGGGCATGTACGGCACCGTGATCGACGTGCAGGTGTTCACCCGCGAGGGCATCCAGCGCGACAAGCGGGCGCAGCAGATCATCGACGACGAGCTCAAGCGCTACCGTCTGGATCTCAACGACCAGATGCGCATCGTCGAGGCCGACACCTTCGACCGCATCGCCAAGCTGCTGGTGGGCAAGCCGGCCACCGGCGGCCCCAAGCGCCTGGCGCGCGGCAGCCTGATCACCCAGGAATACCTGCAGGATCTCGACCACTACCACTGGTTCGACGTGCGCCCGGCCGACGAGTCGGTGGCACAGCAGGTCGAGCAGCTCAAGGAGTCGCTGGACAAGCGTCGCCACGAGTTCGACCAGATGTTCGAGGAAAAGCGGCGCAAGCTCACGCAGGGCGACGAACTGCCCTCGGGGGTGCTGAAGACCGTCAAGGTGCACCTGGCGGTCAAGCGCCGGCTGCAGCCCGGAGACAAGATGGCCGGGCGCCATGGCAACAAGGGCGTGGTGTCGAAGATCCTGCCCGAGGAAGACATGCCCTACATGGCCGACGGCACGCCGATGGACATCGTGCTCAACCCGCTGGGGGTTCCGTCGCGCATGAACATCGGCCAGATCCTCGAGACCCACCTCGGCTGGGCGGCGCACGGTCTGGGCCGGCGCATCGACGACATGCTGCGCGCGCATGCCAAGGCGCAGGATCTGCGCAAGCTGCTGTCGAGTCTGTACAACTTCTCCGGCAAGCACGAGCAGCTCGATGCGCTGAGCGACGCCGAGATCCTGGAACTGGCCGACAACCTGCGCAAGGGCCTGCCCTTCGCGACGCCGGTGTTCGACGGCGCCTCCGAGCAGGAGATCGACCAGCTGCTGCAGATGGCCTACCCCGACGAGCAGGCCGTGCGCCTGAAGCTGTCGGCCTCGCGCAAGCAGGCGGTGCTGTTTGACGGCCGCACCGGCGACGCCTTCGAGCGCCCGGTGACCATCGGCTACAAGCACGTGCTCAAGCTGCACCACCTGGTCGACGACAAGATGCACGCCCGCTCCACCGGCCCCTACTCCCTGGTCACCCAGCAGCCGCTGGGGGGCAAGGCGCAGTTCGGCGGCCAGCGCTTCGGGGAGATGGAAGTCTGGGCGCTGGAAGCCTACGGCGCCTCCTACGTGCTGCAGGAAATGCTTACCGTGAAGTCGGACGACGTCAACGGCCGCACCAAGGTGTACGAGAACATCGTCAAGGGCGAACACTCGATCGAAGCCGGCATGCCCGAGTCCTTCAACGTGCTGATCAAGGAGATCCGCTCGCTGGGACTGGACATCGAACTGGAACGCAACTGACCGGAGCCAAGCATGAAAGCCCTACTCGATTTGTTCAAGCAGTTCCAGAAGGACGAGCACTTCGACGCCATCAGCATCGCGCTGGCCTCGCCGGAGAAAATCCGTTCGTGGTCGTACGGCGAGGTGAAGAAGCCCGAGACCATCAACTACCGCACCTTCAAGCCCGAGCGCGACGGACTGTTCTGCGCCAAGATCTTCGGCCCGATCAAGGACTACGAATGCCTGTGCGGCAAGTACAAGCGCCTGAAGCACCGCGGCGTGATCTGCGAGAAATGCGGGGTCGAGGTCACGCAGAGCAAAGTGCGTCGCGAGCGCATGGGCCATATCGAACTGGCCTCGCCGGTGGCGCACATCTGGTTCCTCAAGAGCCTGCCGTCGCGCCTGGGCATGATCCTCGACATGCCGCTGCGCGACATCGAGCGCGTGCTGTACTTCGAAGCCTATGTGGTCACCGAGCCCGGCATGACCCCGCTGGCCAAGCGCCAGGTGCTGTCCGAGGATGAATTCGCGGCCAAGCGCACCGAGTACGGCGACGAGTTCAGCGCCAGCATGGGCGCCGAGGGCATCCGCGCGCTGCTCGCCGACATGGATCTGGAGATCGAGACCGCTGCGCTGCGGGGCGACCTGCAGGGCTCCGACACCAAGGTGAAGAAGAACTCCAAGCGCCTGAAGGTGCTGGACGCCTTCCGCAAGACCAACTCCAAGCCGGAGTGGATGGTCATGACGGTGCTGCCGGTGCTGCCGCCGGATCTGCGCCCGCTGGTTCCGCTGGACGGTGGGCGCTTCGCCACCTCCGATCTCAACGACCTGTACCGCCGGGTGATCAACCGCAACAACCGGCTGCGGCGCCTGCTCGAACTGAAGGCTCCAGAGATCATCGTGCGCAACGAGAAGCGCATGCTGCAGGAGGCCGTCGATTCGCTGCTCGACAACGGCCGCCGCGGCAAGGCGATGGTCGGCCAGAACAAGCGCCCGCTGAAGTCGCTGGCCGACATGATCAAGGGCAAGGGTGGACGTTTCCGCCAGAACCTGCTGGGCAAGCGCGTCGACTACTCCGGACGCTCGGTGATCGTCGTCGGCCCGACGCTCAAGCTGCACCAGTGCGGCCTGCCCAAGCTGATGGCGCTGGAACTGTTCAAGCCCTTCATCTTCAACCGCCTGGAAGCCATGGGCGTGGCCACCACCATCAAGGCGGCGAAGAAGGAAGTCGACGCGCAGACGCCGATCGTCTGGGACATCCTGGAGGAAGTCATCCGCGAGCATCCGGTGATGCTCAACCGCGCGCCCACGCTGCACCGCCTGGGCATCCAGGCCTTCGAGCCGGTGCTCATCGAGGGCAAGGCGATCCAGCTGCACCCGCTGGTGTGCGCGGCCTTCAACGCCGACTTCGACGGCGACCAGATGGCCGTGCACGTGCCGCTGTCGCTGGAGGCGCAGATGGAAGCCCGCACGCTGATGCTGGCCTCCAACAACGTCCTCTTCCCCGCCAACGGCGAGCCCTCGATCGTGCCCTCGCAGGACATGGTGCTGGGTCTGTACTACGCCACCCGCGAGCGCATCAACGGTCGCGGCGAGGGCATGGTGTTCGCCGACATCGGCGAGGTGCAGCGCGCGCTGCAGGCCGGCGAGCTCGAGCTCACCGCGCGCATCAACGTGCGCCTGACCGAGTACCAGCGCGACAAGGCCACCGGCCAGCTCACGCCGCGCACCTTCGTGGCGGAGACCACCGCGGGGCGCTCGCTGCTGTCGGAGATCCTGCCCAAGGGGCTGCCCTTCAGCGTGATGAACAAGGCGCTGAAGAAGAAGGAGATCTCGCGCCTGATCAACTCGTCGTTCCGCCGCTGCGGGCTGCGCGACACCGTGATCTTCGCCGACAAGCTGCTGCAGTCGGGCTTCTCGCTGGCCACGCGCGCGGGCATCTCGATCAGCGTCGACGACATGCTGGTGCCGGATCTCAAGCACGAGCTGATCAGCCGCGCCGAGAGCGAGGTCAAGGAGATCGAGCAGCAGTACGCCTCCGGCCTGGTCACCCAGGGCGAGCGCTACAACAAGGTCGTGGACATCTGGGGCCGCACCGGCGACGAGGTCGGCAAGGCGCTGATGGCCGGCCTGGCCACCGAGCCGGTGACCGACCGCCACGGCAACGAGGTGCGCCAGGAGTCCTTCAACTCCATCTACATGATGGCCGACTCCGGAGCCCGCGGCTCGGCGGCGCAGATCCGCCAGCTGGCCGGAATGCGGGGGCTGATGGCCAAGCCCGATGGTTCGATCATCGAAACCCCGATCACGGCCAACTTCCGCGAGGGTCTGAACGTCCTGCAGTACTTCATCTCCACCCACGGCGCGCGCAAGGGCCTGGCCGACACCGCGCTGAAGACCGCCAACTCCGGCTACCTGACCCGCCGCCTGGTCGACGTCACGCAGGATCTGGTGATCACCGAGCACGACTGCGGCACCGCGCAGGGCGTGGCCATGCGCGCGCTGGTCGAGGGCGGGGAAGTGATCGAATCGCTGCGCGACCGCGTGCTCGGGCGCGTGGCCGCCACCGACGTCATCAACCCGGAAACCCAGGAAACCATCGTCCCGGCCGGGGAAATGCTCGACGAGGACATGCTCGACGCCGTGGAGGCCGCCGGCATCGACGAAATCCGCGTGCGCACCGCGCTGACCTGCGAGACGCGCTACGGCATGTGCGCCAAGTGCTACGGCCGCGACCTCGGCCGTGGCGTGCTGGTCAACGTCGGCGAAGCGGTCGGGGTGATCGCCGCGCAATCGATCGGCGAGCCGGGCACGCAGCTGACCATGCGCACCTTCCACATCGGCGGCGCCGCATCGCGCGCCGCGGTGGCCTCGAGCATCGAAGCCAAGAGCGCGGGTATCGCCCGCTTCACCTCGACGATGCGCTACGTCACCAACTCCAAGGGCGAGCAGGTGGTGATCTCGCGTTCCGGCGAGGTGCTGGTCACCGACGACTACGGCCGCGAGCGCGAACGCCATAAGGTGCCCTACGGCGCCACGCTGTTCGTCAAGGACGGCATGGCGGTGAAGGCCGGCGCGGCGCTGGCCAGCTGGGATCCGCTGACCCGCCCGATCATCACCGAATACGCCGGACGCGCCAAGTTCGAGAACATCGAGGAAGGCGTCACGGTCGCCAAGCAGGTCGACGAGATCACCGGCCTGTCGACGCTGGTGGTGATCGATCCCAAGCGCCGCGGCTCGGCCAAGGTGATGCGCCCGCAGGTCAAGCTGCTCGGCGAGCAGGGCCAGGAGGTGAAGATCCCCGGCACCGAGCACTCGGTGACCGTGGGCTTCCAGGTGGGCGCGCTGATCCAGGTGCGCGACGGCCAGGACGTCGGCCCCGGTGAGGTGCTGGCGCGCATCCCGATGGAAGGCCAGAAGACCCGCGACATCACCGGCGGTCTGCCGCGCGTGGCCGAGCTGTTCGAGGCGCGCTCGCCGAAGGACGCAGGCATGCTGGCCGAGATTACCGGAACCGTGTCCTTCGGCAAGGAGACCAAGGGCAAGGTGCGCCTGGTGATCACCGACCTCGACGGCCAGTCGCACGAATTCCTGGTGCCGAAGGAAAAGACCATCCTGGTGCACGAAGGCCAGGTGGTCAACAAGGGCGAACTGGTGGTCGACGGATCGGCCGAACCGCAGGACATCCTGCGCCTGCTCGGGGTGGAGGCGCTGGCGCGCTACATCGTCGACGAGGTGCAGGACGTCTACCGCCTGCAGGGTGTGAAGATCAACGACAAGCACATCGAGGTCATCGTCCGCCAGATGCTGCGCCGTGTCGAGATCAAGGATCCGGGCGACAGCGACTACATCACCGGCGAGCAGGTCGAACGCTCGGAAGTGCTGCAGACGAACGCCGAGCTGTCGGAAAAGGGCAAGGTGGGCGTGACCTTCAACAACGTGCTGCTGGGCATCACCAAGGCCAGCCTGTCGACCGACAGCTTCATCTCCGCGGCCTCGTTCCAGGAAACCACCCGCGTGCTGACCGAGGCGGCGATCATGGGCAAGCGCGACGAACTGCGTGGCCTGAAGGAAAACGTCATCGTCGGCCGGCTCATCCCCGCCGGAACCGGGATGGCCTTCCACCAGGCGCGCAAGGCCAAGGAAGTGCTGGATCACGCCGAACGCACCGCGCAGGCGGCCGCCGAACTGCAGGCACTGGAGGACAGCGCCTCGGCCAGTCACGCGGCAGACGATGCTGGCGAGGACAGCGCGGCGATCTGAGCCGAAGCACCAAAGCCTGCGACGGCCGCCTTCGGGCGGCCGTTTTTTTCGCAGGCTCGGCATGTCCGCCCCGCCCGCCCTGCCGTGGCGGCCTCTGCGGGTCTTGCGTCAAGGCCCGTTTCTTGCTATAGTTTCGCTCTTCCAGACGCGGGGTGGAGCAGCCTGGTAGCTCGTCGGGCTCATAACCCGAAGGTCGCTGGTTCAAATCCGGCCCCCGCAACCAAGACAAGACGACAAACGCCGACCTCGAGTCGGCGTTTGTCGTTTCCGGGATCCGGGCGTGGTCGTCCGCGGCGGGTTTGCGCCGCCCGGCGCCCTGCAAGCGCCCCGAAGCTCGGAAAAATGTGCCTGCGTCTCCTCGAGTGGTCAAAGACGTAGGCGTAGGCGTTTCATCATGCTTCTGTTGACCGCAACGTGGCGTGCAGGCCCTCGGCATAGCATGAGCTCGTCGCGCCTCAGGGATGTGATTTCGGTCTGCGTCAACATGCTGGGCGCACGCGCACGCGACCCTCCCCCTTCTGGGTTGTACTGGTTGTGGTCTACGGCTCGCGCAGCGCCTGGCGGACCGTGGCCAGCATCAGGCACAGGGTCATGGGCTTGATAGGCGACTCGACGAAGCCGCGCGAGAGGTAGAAGCGCCGGGCCTGTTCCGAGATGGCCTGCACCAGCAGCGCGGTGATGCCGGCAATCTCGGCGGCCTGGATCGCGCGCCGGATGGCGTCATTGAGCAGCGCGGTGCCGATGCCTTTCTGGTGGTGGTCCTTGTGGATGGCCAGGCGGCCGAGGGCAAGCACGGGGATCGGGTCGGGCCGCTTGCGCTTCAGGGTGGACGGCGCTTCGGCGTGTCCGATGGCTCCGGCCGCCAGGCAGTAGTAACCGATGACGGCATCCCCCTCGCACACGACGTAGGTGCGGGACGATCCGTTGGCCTGATTCTTGGCCGCGCGGCGCTTCAGCCAGTCGTCCAGCGAGGGCTCACCGCTTTCGAAATCGGCGAGTTGGTGCTGGTCGGACAGCGGTTGCGGCGCGCAAAGCATCTGCGTGGTCACTTCACGCGTGGGCCGGTGGCTTTCGATGAGACAGCGACCTCAGCCGTCGCCGTCTCTCCGGGCGCGCGGGCCTTGAGGGTGCGGCGCAAGCGATCGGTGGGCGGGGGCGGCTGGTCGAGCATGGCCTGAAAGGCGGCAAAGCTCTTCGTGTCGAGCGCGAAGTAGGTCTGGTCGAGCAGCACGTTCTCGGCCTGCCGGCAGGCGGCTTCGAGCATGAAGTCGGAGCGGCTGCGGCCAAGGCGATCGGCGGCCTGGTCGATCAGGTCACGCTGCCCGGCCTTGGCGCGGATGCTGATGGTGACGGGTTCCTGGGCTTGGGCCATGAGACACCTCTCGCGCGCTGCATTCGTGATGACTATATTGTATGCCACATGTTTATACATTGATGCTTGACTGGAAGGGATCGAGCTCCCATCATGGGACATGAACTCGAGCTTCCACGCCTATGCCCCATGCGAGGGATGGCATCCCGGCCCGCAAGACAGAACCCCTACGCGTACGATGCGAGGCTTCCTTCGCCACACCCACACCCCATGCCGGCAGACTCCCAGGACAGACCCCTCGACGCCATCGTTGCCGCGGTGCAGACGCCCGATCTGAGCGACGGGGATTTCGAGTCCTCGCTCGCCGAACTGCGTGAATTGGCCGAGACCCTGGGCTATAAGGTGGTGCAGACCTTCACCCAGAAACGTGCCAGTTTCGACACCACGGCCTACCTGGGCACGGGCAAGCGCGAGGAGCTGCGCGCCTTCGTCGAGAGCCGGGCTGCAGGCGGACACGACGAGCGGCCCGGACATGCGACGACCCCGGAACACGAAGGCATCCAGGTGCTGCTGGTCGATCACGAGATCTCGCCGTCCCAGGCACGCAACCTGGAGAAGGCTGTGGGGTGCGCGGTGATGGATCGCACCATGGTGATCCTGGAGATCTTCCACCGCCACGCGCGTTCCCGCGCAGCGCGGGCGCAGGTGGAAATCGCCCGGCTGAGCTACATGACCCCGCGCCTGCGCGAGGCGGCCAAGCTGGCCGGGCCGCAGGGCCGCCAGCGCAGCGGGGTCGGCGGGCGCGGCGCGGGCGAATCGCACACCGAACTGGATCGGCGCAAGATCCGCGACCGCATCGCCGAGCTGCAGATGGAAATCGAGGCGATGGACACCGAGCGCCAGACCCAGCGCGCACGGCGCCAGCAGGGACAGGGCGTGGCCAGCGTGGCGCTGGTCGGCTACACCAATGCCGGCAAGTCCACGCTGATGCGTGCGCTCACCGGCAGCGAGGTGCTGGTGGCCGACAAGCTGTTCGCCACGCTCGACACCACCGTGCGCATGCTGCATCCGGACAGCGTGCCGCGCGTGCTGGTCAGCGACACCGTGGGCTTCATCAAGAATCTGCCCCACGGCCTGGTGGAGTCCTTCAAGTCGACGCTGGACGAGGCGCTGGACGCTTCGCTGCTCCTGCACGTGATCGACGCCAGCGACCCCGGCTTCGAGCGCCAGCGCCAGGTCACCGACGAGGTGCTGGCCGAGATCGGCGCGCAGGACGTGCCACGCCTGCGCGTGTTCAACAAGATCGACCAGGTCGGCGATGCGGCCAGGCAACAGGAGGTCGAAGCCGAGCTGTGCGCCCGTCATCCCGGCTGCATCGTGATGAGCGCTCGCCGCGCCGACGACGTGGCGAGGCTGCGCTCCGTCATCATGGGCTTTTTCCAGAAGGATCTGGTCGAGGCGGAACTCTGCGTGCCCTGGTCGGCCCAGCAATTGCGGCGGGACATCTACGCCCATTGCGAGGTGCTGGCGGAGCAAGCCGACGAGCACGGCGCCAGGTTCCGCGTGCGCGCAGAGCCCTCCGCCCTCCGCGCCCTGCGCGAACGCGCGGCGGCTGCCTCGCCGCCGGCGAACTGAGGCGCCGGCGCCGTCTGGGACAACGCGGCCATGGAGAAGCGCTTCTTCGGTTCCATGAGGATCGAGCGCATGCGGCGCAAGGTGTACCGAACCCGTGAGCAGGCGCGCGCCGACGGGTTCAACTCCATCGAGCGCGTCTACAACCCCACCCGACGGCACTCGACGCCTGGCTACGACGGCCCCGTACAGTTCGAGCAAGCTCGGAAGGCTCCGGCCGTTGTCCACCGAGAAGGCCGCAGCCCAGATCGGCCAAACCCCGACAATCGCAACCTTGTCCCAAGGGAAGGATCTCCGCGGAATGCCTGAGCCGGATTTCCTGGATCGTCCGCACTCGAGGGCCACCATGCGTCGATCCCTGCGCGCCCAGTGGGCGCGGCTGGCAGCGGTGCACACCAGCGACCGTCCCTGGACTCTGCCCGTGGCGGCAGCGCTGGCCTCAGGGCTGCCGCTGCTGACCGGGGCGTACTTCGGGCACATCGAGTACGGGCTGATTTCCTCCCTCGGCGGCATGACTTTTCTCTACCTGCCGGAGACGCCGCTGCAGCACCGCATGCTGTGGCTGATGTCCTGCGCCAGCGCGATGGTGCTCTGCTATGCACTCGGACTCGCAAGCCAGTTTGCTGCGGCGATGAAATTCCCAGCGCTGGCCCTCATGGCCATCTTGACGATGATGACCCTACGGGCCTATCGCGTCGGGCCGCCCGGCGGGATGTTCTTCATCATGGCGGCGGCTATCGGCGCGTACACGCCCATGCGGCTCGAGCAACTGCCCTACGAGGTCGGCCTGTTCGCCCTCGGCACCCTGACCGCGTGCGCGGTGGCCTTCATCTACAGCGCCGCCACGCTGCGCCATCGCGCCCCCCTTCCGGTGGCGGAAATACCTGCCTTCGACTTCGACGTCGTCGTCTACGACTCGGTCGTGATCGGGCTCGCGGTAGGGCTTTCCCTGGGGCTGGCGCAGGCCTTGCAGATGCCGCGCCCGTATTGGGTTCCTGTCAGCTGTCTGGCAGTGATCCAGGCTGCGTCGCTGCGCGCCGTATGGATCAGGCAGATCCAGCGCATCCTCGGCACCCTTGCCGGTGTTGGCCTCACCTGGGTCTTGCTCCGCGTTCCCTTGGGCCCCTGGGGAATCGCAGCGGCCGTCATGGCCCTCACAGTTGTCGTGGAAACCCTGGTGGTGCGCAACTACGGTATCGCCGCCATGTTCATCACACCCCTGACCATCCTGCTCGCCGATGCCGCCAACATCGGGGCAATCCCGCTCAGCGCACTACTGACTGCCCGCCTGCTCGACACCGTGGTCGGCGCCGTGATCGGCCTGCTCGGCGGCGTCTGCCTGCACCACGGCACGGTGCGCGAGCGCCTCAACCACGGCCTGCGACGCATTCTCGCGTGATCATGGTCTGCCATGGCCGCCGCGCGATAAGGCGATCACGGGGTCGCCTCGCTGCATCAGGCCCGGTTTCCTGCGTGCGATGCAGCCACCGGACTCCACCTGCCCGGCTCGAGCCTGGAAAAGCAGCCCGTGCGATCCGCTTCGAGACGCCTTCTCGCCGTCGGCCGGAATGCAACTGCCGATCCGCGCAACGACGCGCGACCCACGCCCCTCCCCAGGGGGCACCGGCGCCAGGCCCCGTGTTCGACCTGGGACTTGCGGGACTGTGGACGGCCCGTTGCCTGAACTGCCTAAGCTCCTGATGGCTCGTCCAGGTCGAGAGCCAGCGGTACGACCGAGGTGAAGGCGGGATGGAAATACGGATCGTCGCGCATGGAATCGTGCCAGCCATCGCTCAACGCGGGCATGCGTTCGACAAAAGCTCGCGCCTGCGGCACGACGACTCCGCGCCGATCGCTGCCGCGGGCCGTGGCGCAGATGGCGACCAGCGCCTGCGCCCAGGGCATGCCACGGTATTCCGAAAGCTGCAATCGATCGCGCTTGAAGGCCATCGCGGTATCAGCGGCCGCCGTGATGTTGCGGTACCAGAGCGGCTCGCCCATGAGACCTCCTTGCCGCAGCGGACTGCCCCGGAACATCGGTTGCGTGACACCGCCCCGTCCGACGACCCGCCCGGCCTCGACGACCGTGTCATCGTCCAGCAGCACCAGCGCCGAGGAAAATCCGATCTCGGGATGCTTGAGCACCCAGGCGGCCAGGTCGCGCAGGGAATGCGGCGCCAGGCGCTTCACCGCACGATCCAGCAGCAGTACCGCCGGCGCACGGCCGGACTCGACCGCCTCGGCGATGGCGACCGTCTTGTCGCCTTCCGGTGATCGCACGACGGCAAAGGGCACACCACCGGTGAGACCCTTCGGCAGGGCCGGCGGCGCGCCAGGCTCTGTCCAGCAAAGTGTGATGGATGCGAGCATGCCTGCGCACTGCTCGACCAGCATGCCCAGCACCGAAAAAACATCGCCGCAGTCGCCGTGCAGGATGAGATCCACCTCCGGCCGCCCGTCCAGATGCCAGACGAGGCGGTAGCCACTTTCCCGGTCGCGTTGCACGCCAGCAGCAAGGCCGAGCCGTTGCACACGCATCTTGAGCGTCTGCAGTTGACCCAGGAGTGCGTAGGGCTTGGCAACGATGCCCCCTGCCGTGGAGCCCGGCATCATGCGCCAGTGGTAGTGAATGCCCGGCACGCGCTCGATACGCCGGCTCTTCTCGGCCACGCGGAAGAAGATGTCCCAGTCCTGCGCCCCGTCCGTGTCGGGATTCCACCCGCCCACCGCCTGGACGATGGAGCGGCGCATGACGTTGAGATGGGTCAGGTAATTCACCGACAACATCATCTCGGGGCTCCAGGCCGGTTTGAACAGAGGGTTCAGTCGCAGCGTGCCGCTGGCGTTGATGCTGTCCGTATCGGAGTACAGAAAATCGGCGTCCGGCACGGCAGCGATCCGGGTGGCCATGTCGTGCAAGGCCCAGGGAGTCAGTTCGTCGTCGTGGTCGAGCAGCGCGATGAACCTGCCGCAGGCGAACCGGAGCGCTGCATTCGAGTTGCGCGAAATGCCGCCGTTCTCGCCGAGTCGGTGCACCTTCAGCCGCAGATCCTCCATCGCGATCCGCTCAAGAAGTGCCCAGTTGTGGTGGTTGTCGAGATCGGCGTAGGCGATACACAGTTCCCAGTCTTGCCAGCTCTGGTTGCGCACCGAGGCGATGGTGGCCTCGAGCACGGCCGAAGGCACCTTGTAGACCGGCACGAGCACACTGAACAGCGGCGCTGCCGGGTTGTAGGGCGCGGATGCCAGGCGCTGTCGCGCCCGTTCGGCGTCGTCCGGTTCATGGATCCGGATCCAGGCGGCGAACTCCGGTGGCTGGGCGGAAGCATCGTCTGTGACGAGATCCTGGACAGGCGAAGCCGTGGCACCGACCGCACGGCGGGATCGCAGCCAGAGGACGAGACGACGGTCGTAGAAGCGTTCGGCGAGCTTCCACACGCGCACAAGCGCCTTGCGACGAAGCGATCCCATGGGGAACAGCTTCCTGGCCACGCGCTCGATCAGCCTGCCGAGCCGCGCCGATGGCTTCGACAGCGCCGCCAGCAGTGCCGCGATCTGTTCGTCACGCGCCTGAACCGTGGCCATCAGATCCTGCTCCCTGGCACGGTATTCGTCGATCTGGCGAACCTCCTCGGCCACCTCGTGCTCGGCGAGTCGCTGCATGGCGGATTCGCGCTCGGCCAGCGCCTTGGCCCCATGCGCGAGCTGCGCCTCGAGATCCCGGATCTGCTCGATCTGCCGCGACGCCTGTGCGATGGCCTTCAGCGCCAGAGCTTCCATGATCGCGTAGCGCGCCGCGAAACGCGCTCCGTCGGCCAGGTCGATCAGCCGGGTGTCCGACCAGGGATTGGAGGTCTGGTCGAGGGCCCTGCCGACGGTGCCCCCCTCCTCCCCGACTTGCGTCGAGGGCTTTGCGCCCGCACCGGCGATCAGGCGCGGCCCGAGCAGGTTGTCCGCCGCACTGCGCTTGCGGATCGCGCATTGCGCATTCACGAACTCCACCGAGTGCACCTGGGCAAGTTCCGCTTCGACGAAATGGCAGCCGCAATGCCTCGCGAATCCCGCAAGGTATTCGGCGCGGGAGATCTGCATGCCCCAATGCTCGAAGTTCACGAGATCGGCAAGGCGCTTGTAGAACGCGACCGAGGAGAAGGGGTCTGCCAGCCCGCCCTCGAACTCCCGCCAGTAGCTGCCGCGCAGATCCTCGGCGATGAATATCCCACCTTCCGACACCTTCGGGAAGAACCGGGCAAAGACGTCGACCTTGTGACACGACGCCTGCGCCCCGTGCTCGATCACGATGTCCCACGCGGACGAATGCGCGTTGACCCGGCCTTCGGCATCGTCGCTGCGGGCGTCCCCCACGACCAGGCGGATCCGCGGATCGTCGCAGGTCGGACTTGCAGACTGCGGGTCGGGGTCGCAGCCCACCAGCATGCTGGCATTGGGGAAGTATCGCCCCCAGATCTGCAGAGAACCCGCCGTCTGCATACCGATCTCCAACAGACGCACGGGCCGATCCCGCCACGGCGCGAGCAGCCGTTCGTATTGTGTCAGGCAGGCGAGCCAGCGATCGGAAATTCTTCCTGCGTGCGCCTGATGCAGCTTCAGAAGTTCGTTCATTCGCAGACTTTCAGCGCGAGGCGCTCAGGATCGATGCCGACGAAGCGCCGCCGGATCCTGCCCGAGGACACCTTGACGCGGCGTGCCCGCAGACCGCGGCAGCGCGTGCGGGCCGGGCAGTGTCTGACGGGTGCGATCACCGATCGCAAGCCCGGGGGCCGGACGGCCGAGTGTAAACGCCCGGCCATCCCGCCCGGACGCTGCGGGCTGCGCAGGCGGCTGCAGCCCGGCGCCTCAGTTCAGCAGCGCAGGGCGCTTCACGGCCGCCCCGGCGAGAGCGACCTCGACGGCACGGCGGAGCCTGCGCATGTCCCGGCATTGGCGGAAGCCCTGCCGCAATTCCTCGACGATTTCCACGGGCAGATCGGGAAGGAATTCCTCGCGCAACGCGAGTTCCTCGGCGGTCGATCGCCGGATGTTGCGCAAGATCGTGTCGAAGTGCTCCGGGCCGGGGCCGTCGACGTGCACGACATGGAAACGGCTGCGCAGCGGGCTGCTCAATGCGCGCAAGTCATTGGCGGTGGCGATCCAGTTCAGGTGCGACAGATCGGCGTCGCCCAGCAGGTACTCGTCGAGCATGCTGCGCGCGCTCTGCTTCTCCAGCAAGGACAGCAGGGTGTGGGCCGCATTTCCGTTGCGCGTGTCGCGCGCGATCTTGTCGACTTCGTCGGCCTGCACCAGCAGGTTCGGCGTGCGGTGGCGGGCGATGGCCTCCAGCAGATAGCTCGGACGGCTCGTCCCCCAACCCCGCGCGGCCCCCTTGAGCGCCATGTTGTCGGCCGCTCCGGCGAAATTGAGGAATACCGTGGCCAGGCCCAGCTCCTTGCCCAGCGAGCGCGCGAAGGAGGTCTTGGAGGTTCCTCGATCTCCCACCAGCAGCATGGGCGGGAACTGGATGAACGGCTGCCCCATGTTGCGCTGCCAGGTCGCATGGCGAAGCAATTCGTGGATCAACGCTTCGTTCCACGGGTACATCGCCAGCAGCCTGGCGGCCCAGCGATCGTCGGACGGCCAGGCGGCCTTGGGGATGGGAAGGGTCAGCGGGAGCAGGCGGCGAAGGGTGTTCTTCTCCCGCTCGTCGTGGACGAAACTCTGGATGACGCGCACCGCGCCGGCCTCGGCATCGGCCGCGGGGCCCTCGGCCTGCGCGCTGGCGTACTGCAGGGCCAGCCCGGCCAGGCGCTGGAGCTTTTCCGCATCCATGACCACGAAATCCTGCTCCGCAAGCAGTCTGTAGGCACGCGCAGCCATTTCCGCGTGTCCCTGCAGCAACGCAAGCTCGACTGCCAGATGCAGGGTGCCCACTTCCTGCGCAACGCGCAGATCCGGCCCCGTTGCCCCCTCCAGCGCCCGCAGGGATCGCAGGAGGCGAGGCGTCATCTGCGCTGCGGCAGCCCGGTTGCCCGCGCAGAACTCGCGGTAGGCGCGCCGGTTGGCCGCGCGGTCCGAGCCGATGGCCTCGGCAAGATCCCACCAGCCCTCGGACTGGCAACGTACAGCGTCGCCCAGGCGGCCATGGCGAAGATCCTCGGCGAAATGGGTCAGAGCGTGCGTCCTGCGTGCCCGCTCGCGGGCATGCAGGCAGGCGTGCAGATGGTGGATGTAGTCCGGGGAGTCGGCGGCGGGCACACCGGCACGCCCCAAAAGAACTCCACGAATGGTGCAAGCGATGGCATCCGGCGCCTGCGCCGCGACTTCCTCTGCGAGCCGGCGAATCCGCAGCTCGATCTCCTGTTGCTGTTCATCCATCGGGAACCCCTGGCCTGATACCGGGCGGCTTACAGGTTCCGCCCGTCGTTGCGAGCTCGCGCAACCCTTGGGGCAGATACGATAACTTTTTGTACTTTTTGTCCAGCGCGCCTGGGCGCTCGCTACCACCAACCCCGATCTCGACGGCAGCGATGATGGCAGAAGAGGGTGGCCAGCCCGGAGCCTGGACGCGCAAGAACGAGAATGAACGTCGCAAGACACCTTTTCTAAAGTACAACAAGTTATATTTATGTTGCGCGCAGCCTGATCCAGAGCTGCCCGGCGCCTGACCCTCGACCCCATACAGTACGGAACATTCTGGTACAACCCATGCACAGACGGCCCGACCGTCCCCGGCGCACAAGCCCCCGGGGCCGCCCGCGCCGCAGGAAGGGAGCAGCAACCATGCGATGGAATCAGAAGGCCGAACTCGCGAAGGCGCTGTACGCGCTGCAGCAACCGGACGTGGCGGGTGATGTCGCGCTCAGCGAGGAACTCGTGTCATGGGTCGACGACCCCTCCGACGGCGTGGCCTCCGCGCAACCCTTCGCCGACGATCTCGACGCCCTGCTCGAGCGGCTGGGCTGCCCGGGTGGTGCGCTGCGTGCAGACCGGGTGCATGTCTGGTACTGCAGCGCCAAGGATCCGCATCTGCGGCGGGCGCTCGAGGTGCTGCGCGTGCAGGCCCCAGCCGGAACGGCGTGGAATCTGCTCGTCAACGTCGATCGCGCGGCGCTGCCCACCCCCATTCTGCAGATCGCGTCGCCGCAAGGCTCCCGCAGCAGCAAGGCGGACGATGAGGACGCCGGCACGTGGGTCGTGCTCGAAGGCGTCACACGGCCCGAGCGCGGCGCACCCGGCGGGGCTGAGGCGCCCTCGCCCGCGCAATTGTGCGCAGGCCACGAATTCCTCAAGCTGCGCAAGATCGCGGGACTCGACAAGCGGCTGCAGCAAAAGCTCAAGCAACTCGGGCAATGGCCGTCCAACGGCCTGCGCGACCTGCTCGAACAGAGCCAGGGCGGCGCCACCCTGGCCGAGCAGTTGATCCTGCTGCGAGGTGAGACGCAGCGCCAGGTCGGCAGGCGCGCGGAACTCAAGACGGCGCAGATCTCGGCGTGGCTGAAGGATCCCAGGTACCTGTCCGAGTCACGCGCCCGTCGCCTGATGCTCGACCTGGGGCTGGCGACCGACATCGCACGCAAGGATCGCTGGCTGCTGGTCAGCGATGCCACGCACTACTGGACTGTGACCCCCGGACGGATGCAGGCACTGGGCGAGGTGCTGAGGGTTCTGGGGCCCGCACTGCAGCAGGCCACCCTGACCGTGGAGGCCCGGCCCACGACGCGTCAGTACGGCCTGCTCGAGGTGCCCGACCAGGCGCGGCACCGCACGGCGTGGGTCGTCCTCGAGTGGATTCCGGGGCAGGACACGCGGCCGGGCGATGGGCGCGCGCCGCGCGACCTGCGTGATCTGCTAGGCGAGCGCGTGGCCGAGGTGCGCACCGCGCAGCAGTCGATCCTCGGGCTGCTGCGCGCCACCCGCCGCAGCGAGGGGGCGCCGCAACCCTCGCTGGAAGCGGATCCGGATCTCTACGTGGATGCGGCGCAGCAACTCATCGAACTGCAGGGGCTGGCCATCGGCGCCGTGGCCCGCGCCGCCGGACTGGACAACAACAACCATCTGTACCAGTGGCTGGGCAGGACGCCCGATGCCGGCGGACTGTCCGCGGAGCAGATCCGCAAGGTGCTGGAAGCCATCGGATTGCGCGGCAACCGCCTGGCCAGCGACCAGGTGCATGCGTGGCAATGGACGGGCTACGTGCCGCGGGTGGATCGCCTGCTCCAGCTCATCGACCCGCAGCGCTCGGCGCCATGCCGGATCCTGGTCGACGACTCCGTGGCCCCGCTGGGCGTCCTGCTGATCATCCAGCACCAGGCGTGGAACGAGGAAGCGTGGGTCGAAATCCAGTTCCCCTCGGGCGGGCGCGGCGACCCCCGCGCCGCGGTGCGCAACTGGCTGCAACTGCTGGACCTTCCCAGCGAGGAAAGGGTGTCGGATCTGCCGGATCGCATCGCCCGGCACAGGGACGAACTCCAGCAGCAAAAGCCCCCCGCCCTGAGCGATGACCCTGAAGAGATAGGCCAGGATCTGCTGCTGTTTCTCAAACAGATCGCCGAGGAGCGCAGCCGCCTGCTGGGCTCGTCCCTGCAGATTCCCTTCAACCCGCGTCACGACAGCCCCGAACTGCGCGCCGTCCTGAAGGCGGCCGTCGCCGCTCTGGACGCCGGCGCGCTGCAACCGCTGCTTGCCGAACTGCAGTCGGGCTTCACCAGGATGGCGCAAGCCGGAGGCGATGCTGCATGGGTGATCCGATTCGAGCGGCTCCCGGCGGGCGGCCAGGAGCCCCCCGCGGAGGCGGCTGGCAGCGACAACCCCCCCCAGGATCTCGACATGGACGACGACATCCCGCTCTAGACGAGCGAAGGAGCGCCACACCGGATCGGCCGCGTGTCGGTCAGCAACCGCGGGGGTCGCGCCCAGTCCCGTCTGACGGTTCGTTCGCAGCCCCGTACGCGTCGGGCTCGCGCGCTCCGAGCTGGCGCAGCAGGGGTTCGAGCAGCGGGGCGATGCGACGGAGCTCCTCCCGGTGCACACCGGACAGCGCGGCCAGGGCGGCCTCACCGCGCGCGCTCAGCGCGAGGATGGCGCGCCTGCGGTCGTCGTCGTCGACCTGTCGTGTCAGGTAGCCGCTGGCGACCAGGCGGTCGACGAGGCCCACCGCGCTGTGGTGACGGATGCCGAGGCGCTCGGCAAGGTCTCCCACCGTGACCCGGGATCCACCGGGGAATCCCTTGATGGCCAGCAGAGCCTGATGCTGCCGGGGCGCCAGCCCAGCGGACTGTGCCGCCTGTTCGCTGAACGCGAGGAAGCGCGTCAGCAGGTAGCGGAACTGCGCCAGCAGTTGGTAATCCGCCAGCGAGAGTTCGTCATGTGCGCGCGGCTGGCGCCTGGAGCACTCAGTCTTTCGAGACATCGGCATGCGCAGTGGCTTTATATCGTAGTGCGATGTATATTGCGCGCCTGGCGCAAAAGATTCGATTTTCCGGATGCGACGCACCCCTTCCACCCCTTCCACCCCTTCCACCCCTTCCCAGGCGCCCGGGCGCCCGCAGCTGCGCGACTTCAGCGCCGACCGGCGCCTGCTCCTGCTGTCCCTCATGGCGCTGGCCACCGGAAGCTTCGGCGCGGGCGCCGCCTGGGTGTTGCTGAAGCTGATCGCGCTGGTCACGCAGATCGCCTACTTCCACACCCTGTCGACCGCACCCTACCACTTCGCGCGCATCGAGCCCGGCTTCTGGTTCATCGCGGTTCCGGTGGCGGGCGGGCTCATGGTAGGCCTCATGGCGCGCTTCGGCTCCGAGAAGATCCGCGGACATGGAATTCCCGAGGCCCTGGATGCCATCCTGAGCGGGCGCAGCCGCATCGAATCGAAGGTCGCGCTGCTCAAGCCGCTGTCGTCGGCCATCGCCATCGGCACCGGCGGCCCCTTCGGCGCCGAGGGCCCGATCATCATGACCGGCGGCGCCCTGGGTTCCCTGTTCGCGCAGCGCTTCCATCTCAGCGACGCCGAGCGCAAGACTCTGCTGGCGGCTGGAGCGGCCGCAGGCATGACCGCGATCTTCGGAACCCCGGCGGCGGCCATTCTGCTGGCCCTGGAGGTGCTGCTCTTCGAATGGAAGCCACGCAGCCTCGTTCCGGTTGCCGTGTCGGCCGTGGTGGCGCGCGCCTGGCGCCCGTGGCTGATCGGCGCCTGGCCGCTGTTCCCACAGGCAGCGGGCCCGGCGATGCCCTGGTGGGGCTACGGCGCCTGCGCCCTGGTCGGCCTGATCGCAGGCCTGCAGGGGGCGCTGCTGTCCCATGCGATCTACCGGGTCGAGGATTGCTTCGACAAGCTTCCCGTCCACTGGATGTGGTGGCCGGCGCTCGGCGGGGTGGTCGTCGGACTCGGTGGTTGGTGGGATCCCTCGTTGCTCGGTGTCGGCTATGGAAACATCGGTCGTCTGATCGCCGGCAAGGTTCCGGTGCACGCAGCCGCGTCGCTGCTGCTCGGCAAGGCCGTCGTATGGATTGCCGCCCTGTCGTCCGGAACCTCCGGAGGCGTGCTTGCGCCACTGTTGATCATGGGGGGGGCCCTGGGCGCGCTCGAGGCGCACCTGCTGCCCTTCGGCAACCCCGGCTTCTGGGCCCTGGTGGCCATGGCCGCGGTGCTCGGAGGCACCCTGCGGGCGCCCCTGACGGCGAGCGTGTTCGCCATCGAACTCACCGGCGACATCCACATCCTGCCGGCCGTGGTCTGCGCCTGCGTCGTGTCCTACGCGGCGACGGTTCTGGTCATGCGTCGTTCCATCCTGACCGAGCGCCTGGCGCGGCGCGGGCGCCACCTGTGGTACGAGTACACGGTCGATCCCTTCGAGGTCACGCTGGTGCGGGACATCATGCACCACCCCTCGCCGACCCTGAGCGCCGAGCTGCGCGTGGCCGAGGTCATCGCCATGTACGGCGAGTTCGCGCAACGCCACCGCCCCGGAGGCCTGCCCGTGGTCGATGACCAGGGATGCCTGCTCGACATGCTGTGGCCGGCGCAGGTGCTGGACTGGTCGCGCGAACCGCCCGCACCCGAGCAGCGGCTGCGTGAAAGGCTGCCCGGCGCATGCCGGGTCGTGGGCTACCCGGATGAGCCGGTCGGGCAACTCGCCGATCGCATGGCGGAAGCCGAAGTCGCCTGCGCGCCGGTCGTCCAGGGCGAGTCGAATCGGCTCGTCGGCCTGGTCACGCGCAGGGATCTGCTGCACGTTCGTTCGCGCGCCGCGCGCCAGGAACGCGAGCGTGCGCGCTCGCTCCCCTGCTGAGCATCGCATCGCCCCGGCCGACTCAAGGGGCGGGGATCCGTGCCCACATGACGACGCAGGATCTGCACGGTCCCTTGCTTGCCTGCATGACGATGGTCGAAGGCCGGTGGCTTGCCACGCAGCCGCTGTCAGGAATCCCGATCCCTCCCGACCAAAGGGCATGGATGGCGCCTTCGCGCCACCATCGAACAATCCCTGACGAGAGGAGACCATCATGAACAACCGCAACCATCCCGCGGCGGCCCTGAAGCATGGAATCGGCGTGGCGGCCGTCGTCGTGCTTTCCATCCCGGGAGCGCTCACCGCGCTGTCGCCGATCGTGATGACCTGGGCGCCGACAAGCGCGCATCGCGCCACCTCGTCGGCGATCGCCGCGACTGCGCGAAGCGCCCCCGGCACGGGTGCGAACTGAGATCCCGCACCCGGCAACGTCCCTGCCTGTCAGGAATCCGCGCCATCCCCGACCAACGGGCACCGGCTCGCCAAGGCGCCGATACCTTCCCACACCCCCAGGAGTCCCCATGAAGCACACCAAGACCCGCATCCTCGCCGCGCCGGCACTGGCGCTTGCCGCCGCGATGATCGCTCCGATGCCTGCGGCCCTCAGTGCGCTGTCTCCGATCGCCACCGCGAGCGCGGCGACCAATTCCTGCGCGCCGTCCAAGTGAGCCGACTGCCTTTCTCCCCGCCTGCTCCCTGTGGGGCGCCGCGATGAAGCAGCGTTGCTGCTCGACCACCGCGGCCGCCGCGCAGCCGGCGCATGGCGATACGATGGCCCAGCGCCTGTCCTGAACAGGCTCGACCGACCACGAGCAGCAGCACGCCATGCACTCCACCACAACACGCGCCGGAATCGGACTGCGCCACCCGCACTACGCCGAATTCGAGGCGCGCCGTCCGGAACTCGGCTTCGTCGAAGTCCACTCCGAGAATTTCTTCAACCCCTTCGACGCCGCCACCGCGGTGCTGCAGAGCGTGCGGGAGGTCTGCGCGGTGAGCCTGCATGGCGTCGGCCTGTCACTGGGTGCGGCAACCGGGGTTGACGACGACCACCTCGAGCAACTCGCCGAACTGGTGCAGCGCATCGACCCGGTTCGCGTCTCGGATCACGCCTGCTTCGCCCGCGGCGTGCTGGGCGACGCGCGCGCGGTGCACGCCAACGACCTGCTGCCGCTGGCCTTCACCGAAGCACAGCTACGGATCCTGGTCGACAACGTACAGCGCGTGCAGCAGCGGCTGCGCCGGCCGCTGCTGGTCGAGAACCTCAGCAGCTATGTCGGCTGGCGGGAAGCGGACTGGAGCGAGCCTGCCTTCCTTGCCGAGCTCGGCCGGCGCAGCGGCTGCGGCCTGCTGCTCGACGTCAACAACCTGATGGTCAACGCGAAGAACGCCAAGGCCGCCGACCCGCTGCGCAGCGTCTGCGACTGGATCGATGAACTCGCCGCGCTGGCTCGCCCGGATCTGGTCGGCGAAATCCATCTGGCCGGCCACAGCGAACAGGGCGACCTGGTCGTCGACGACCACGCCGATGTGGTCTCGCCACCGGTCTGGATGGCCTACGCGCACGCGCTGCGCCGCTTCGGCTCGGTGCCCACGCTGATCGAGTGGGACACCGATCTGCCTTCGCTCGACGTGCTGCTCGGCGAAGCCGCGCAGGCGCAGGCCCTGCTCGACGAGTGTGCCGCCCGCGGCGCGGCGGGCGATGGAGCCGTGGCATGCGCGGCGTGAGCGACGAATCCCGCCAGCGTGAGGCGAAGCGCCAGCAACAACTGCTGGAGGCGCTGTTCACGGGCGGCGCCGCCCCGCCGCGCGACGCCCTGCCCGGTTGGCAGCGGGGCATGGCGGCCTACCGCGCGAATGCCGCGGCGCACGCATCCGATGCGCTGCGCGCCCAGTACCCGACGCTGCTCGCGATGCTTGGCGACGCCGCCTTCGACGCACTGGCCGCCGCGCACTGGCGCGAGGTTCCACCGACCCGCGGCGACCTGGCGCAATTCGGCGACGCCTTCCCGCAGTGGGTGCGGCAGCGCGACGATCTCGCGACGTGGCCCTGGCTGGGCGACTGCGCATGCCTCGACCGGGCACTGTGGCAGGTGCAGTTCGCCCCGCCAGCGGCGTTGGCCGATGCCGACCTGCAGCGCCTGGCCGGCGGCGACCCCGACGCGCTGCTGCTGCGTCTGGCGCCGGCCACCCGACTCGTCGAGTCCGACTGGGCGATCGTGCGCTTGCGGGAATTGCACGCCACCGCAGCTCCGGACACCGAGGCCATCGCCCAGGCCCTGCGCGCCGAGGCGCAGGCGGCATGGGTGTGGCGCCAGGGTTTCGATACCCGGTGCCTGGCGATCGACGCGGACGGCGTGCGCTGGCTGCGCGCGCTGCGCGAAGCCCCGACTCTGGGTGCCGCACTGGAATGCGCGGGCGCCGGTTTCGATGCCGGCGCATGGCTCGGCGATGCCGTGCGCGCGGGCTGGATCGACGGCATCGATGCCGTCACGACCAAGGAGAATCTCGCATGATCAAACGAGCGATCGCCGCGACCGTGGTCGCGGCCTGTGCGGCCTGGACTTCGGCACAGGCCGCGCCGGGCGCGGCGCAGCCTGCCGACGCGATGCTGCAGCAGATGGCGCGCACCACGGCAGTGACCCTGGGCAGCGGCCCGCGGGTGGTCGATGTGTTCTTCGACCCCAACTGCCCCTATTGCCACCGGCTGTACGAGGATCTGCAACCGTGGGTGGGCAGGCAGGGCCTGCGGCTGCGCTGGATCCCGGTCGCGGTGCTGGCGCCGGGCAGCGAGGGCAAGGCGGCGGCGATGCTGCAGGCGCCCGACCGGCGCAAGGCCCTGGCGCGCAACGAGGACGATTACAACGAGAACCCGCGCGCAGGCTCGGGCGGCGGCCTGGTCCCGGCGGCGCGGGTCGCCGCGGCCACGCGCGAGGAACTGGCGCGCAACCTGAAGGTGCTGCACGCCGCCGGGGCCTATTTCGCGTTCCCGATGATGGTCTGGCGCGACAAATCCGGCCACGCGCAGATGTTCCTTGGTGCGCCGCGCGACGCGGCGCAGCTCAAGGCCTTGCTGGAAACCGTGGGCTGAAGCGCGGGGCAGCCATGCGGCGCGGCCCCTTGCGGGCCTGAACGGGCGCAGGACTCATCGGTAGCGCGCGACGAAACCGCGGTCGATCGCATCCTTCCAGCGCATGGCCCAGCGCCCGGCCGCCGCGAAGCGCCCCCGGCTGGCAATGGCGCGGCCGTCGGCGGTGTTGAGCAGCACCAGCTGATCCCGCTGTGGCCGATAGTCGCGCAATGCCCGTCCCGCGAAGGCGGCGGCGACGTTGTGCGCCAGCACCGGCCCCATGCGCACCGAGTACACGCCGGCCTTGGGCAGCGGCGGATGGCACGCCGCGCAGTCCCCGACCGCGAACAGCCAAGGGTGCGAGGTGGATCGCAGCGTGGAGTCGATGCGCACGAAGCCTGCGGCGTCGACGTCCAGGCCGGCATCCGCCGGCCAGGCGTGGGCCACGGCTCCAGCGGCCCACAGCACCAGGTCCGCAGCCTGGAATGGCCCCGCAGGCCCGACCAGGCCTCGGGACGCAAGAGATTGCACCTCGAAGCCCCCGCGCACCGCGACCCCGGCCCGCGCCAGCGCGTCGCGGGCCAGCCGACGGGCCCTGGCGTTCAGACCGCGCAGCAGTTCGGTGTCGCGCGTCAGCAGCGTGCAGCGCGGCGCCAGACCGGCCTGCAGCATGCGCCTGCGCAGCGCGAGCAAGGTCTCGATGCCGGCGGCACCGCCGCCCACGCCCACCAGTTCGGGCTCCCGAGACGACGCGCAGCCAGCGGCCGCCAGATGGTCGACCGCCTCGCGCAGCGCGCCCAGCGGACGGGTCGGCAGCACACGGGGGGGCCGGCCCTCGGAGAGGCCGGGCATGCGCACGGTCGAGCCGATGTTCAGCACCATCGCGTCGGCACCGAGCACGCGCCCGCCGGCCAGCGACACCTCTCGCCGCGCCGCGTCGAGCGCGACCACGCGATCGACGATGAGCTTCGCCCCGGCACGGGCGGCCAGGCGCGCGCCATCGATGCAGCAATCCTCCCAGGCGTAGTCGCCGGCCAGCCAGCCAGGAACCATGCCCGAATACGGCGCCAGCGGATCCGGGCTGACCAGCGTGAGTTCGACATCGTGCCGCGGCGCCGCGGCCCAGCGGCGCAGCAGCTCGGCGCCTGCGTGCCCGGCGCCGATCAGGAGCAGGCGTCGCATCGCAGCGCATGCCGCAGCGCCGGGGGCAGCGCGGCCAGATCGGCGGGCGTGTCGATGTCGGCGAGCGCCTCGAGCTCGAGCCAGCGCATGTCGAGTGCGCGCATGCCGGCGCGCATGCGCTGCATCACGTCGCACACGCTCCAGGTCTGGTGGGCGAACAACCGGGCCATCGCGCCGGCTGCTTGCGCCCGGCACCCGACGAGCGTGAAACCCCCGTCGAGCGCCGGAACGAACACCACGTCGACCTGTTGCAGCGCCAGTGCGGCACGCTGCAGGCGCGCCGCGTCGAGCCCGGGACAGTCGGCACCGAGGAGCAGCGCCGCGGGAGCGTCGCGGCAGGCGCGCTGCAAGGCCTGCACCATGCGCTCGCCGAGGTCCGCGCCACGCTGCAGCCGGCGCCGCGCACCGCATGCGCGCGCCATGCGCGCGAGCCGCCTGTGGCGCGCCGTGGTGTACAGCCACACCGGTCCGAGCCGCGCGCGCGCGGCCTCGACCAGGGCGTGCTCGAGCAGGGCCACGGCCAGGCGCGCGGCGCCTGCGGCGCCGAGCGCCGGAATCAGGCGCGTCTTGGCCACGCCGGCCAGCGGGGGTTTGGCGAAGACCAGCAAGGCGGCTTGGCCCATGTCAGCGCGCCTCGCGATACAGCCGGGCCAGCGCGGAGGGCTCGGCCCCCAGCGCATAGCGCAGGCGCAGCCACCACATCAGCAGCACCGTGCGCAGCACTCCGTGGCGCAACCAGCGACGCGAGGAGGTACGCACCCGAAGGCGCAGGCAGGCCGGGCGACCCCGCCGACGCAGGCGGCGACTGATCTCCACATCCTCCATCAGCTCCTGGCGCGGGAAGCCCCCGACCGCTTCGAAGGCTTCGCGGCGCAGGAACAGGGCCTGGTCGCCGGTGCAGATGCCGGTCGCGCGCGAGCGCAGGTTCATCATCGAGGCCACCAGGCGCAGCAGGGGCGTGGCTGGTTCGATGGCGACGTCGAAGCGCCCCCAGTCGAATCCGCCGTCGAGCGCGGCCAGCAGCGCGGGCACCGCGTCGGCGGGCAATTCGGTGTCGACATGCAGGAACAGCAGCAAGGCCCTGTGGCTGGCGGCGGCCCCCGCGTTCATCTGCAGCGCACGCCCGGCCTCGGTGCGCAGCACCTGATCGGCCAGCGCGCGCGCCAGATGGGCGCTCCCGTCCCGGCTCTGGCCGTCGACCACGATGAGCTCCACTCCGGCGGATCGCAACGCCTGCAGGCGCTCCAGGGCTGGCTGCAGCACTGCGGCCTCGTTGCGCACCGGAACGACCACGCTGAGGCGCTGCGCCCAGGTCTTGTGGCAGCTCAGCCGCGGCGCCATGCGAACAGTCCTTCGCTCCAGCGCAGCAGCCGGGGCGAGACATGGCCGCGCTTCCAGGCGCCCGCGGTCGCGCGGGCCGCCTCGCTCCATGTCGGGTAGGCGTGCACGGTGCCCAGGATGGCGCCCAGTCCCAGGCCGCGGCGCATGGCCAGGACGAACTCCGCGAGCAGTTCCCCGGCGTGCGCGCCGACGATGGTCGCACCCAGGATGCGATCCTTGCCCGGCGGGGTCAGAACCTTCACGAAGCCCGCGGTGGCGCCTTCGGCGATCGCGCGATCGAGCTCGGCGATGTCGTAGCGCGTGACCTCGAAGGCAATCCCCCTGGCCCTCGCCTCGCTCTCGCTCAGGCCGACGCGGGCGACCTCCGGGTCGGTGAAGGTGGTCCACGGGATCACCGACAGGTCGGATTTCAGGCTCCACCAGCCGTCCAGCAGCGCGTTGACCGACGCCGTCCAGGCCTGGTGCGCCGCGACATGGGTGAACTGCAGCGGGCCCGTGACGTCGCCACAGACGTAGATGCTGGGGATGTTGGTGCGCAGCGTGGCGCCGGCCTGCACGGTGCCGTTGGCGCGCAGTTCCACGCCCAGTTCCTGCAGGCCGTAGCCCTGGGTGCGCGCCGCGCGACCCAGCGCGCACAGCAGGGTGTCGAACACGACTTCCACGTCGCCGCCGGGACCCTGCGCGAGCATGCGCCGCTCGCCGGCTTCGACGCGTGCCTGCAGCGCCTTGTGGCCGGCCAGCAGTTCGACCCCGTCGGCGCGCAACGCGGCCTCGACCTGCGCGGCCACCTCGACGTCCTCGCGCACCAGGATCCTGGGCTGCATTTCCATCAGCGTGACCTGGCTGCCCAGGCGCGCGAAGGCCTGTGCCAGTTCGCAACCGATCGGGCCGCCACCCAGCACCAGCAGCCGCCGCGGCAGCTCGCGCAGGCCCCACACGGTATCGGAGCTCAGGTACCCCACCTGATCGAGCCCGGGAATCGGGGGCACCAGCGGCCTGGCACCGGCCGCCACCACGATCGAGCGCGTGCTCAACTCCACCGTGCCCTCCTCGCCTTCGATCTGCACCGTCCACGGCGAGGTGATGCGCGCGCGACCGCGCAACACCTCGACGCCGAGTGTCGTATAGCGCTCGACCGAATCATGCGGCGCGACCTCGGCGACGACCTCGCGCACATGGCGCATCACCGCGGCGAAGTCGACCACGGGGGGCGCCGACGCAATGCCCAGCGCAGCGGCGTGGCGCATCGCGTGCACCTTGCGCGCGACATGCAGCAGTGCCTTCGACGGAACGCAGCCGGTGTTGAGGCAGTCGCCGCCCATCGCGCCCGACTCGACCAGCGTGACCCGCGCCTTGGCGGCCGCCGCGACGTAGGACGCGACCAGCCCGGCGGCGCCGGCCCCGATCACCACCAGATTGCGATCGAAGCGCCGGGGCCGCGGCCAGCGCGCCAGCCGCCGCGCCGACTCGATGCGGCGCAGCAGGAATCGGGCGGCCAGCGGCAGCAGGCCCAGCAGGGCCAGCGCCACCCACAGCGACGGCGAGGCGATCGAGCGCAGATCGTGGATCCGCGCCAGGCGCGTGCCGGCGCCGACGTACACCAGGGTGGCCGGAAGCATGCCGAGCTGGCTGACCCAGTAGAAGCGCCTTGCGGGCATCTCGGTCAACCCCATCGCCAGGTTGACGACGAAGAAGGGGAACACCGGAACCAGGCGCATGCCGAACAGGTAGAACGCGCCGTCGCGCCGCACCCCGGTGTTGATCGCCTCCAGCCTGGAACCCAGACGCGCGCGCACCCAGGGCGCGAGGATCCAGCGCGCCGACGCGAAGGCCAGCGTGGCGCCGAGCGCGGAGGCGAAGGACACCAGCACGGCGCCCTGCCACAACCCGAACAGCGCGCCGCCGGCCAGGGTGAACAACGCGGCCGCCGGAATCGACAATGCCGCCACCGCCACATACAGCGCAAAGAAGCCGGCCGCGAAGCCCAGCGGGTGGGCCCCTTGCTGTGTCCGCAGTTCGCCCAGGCGCTGGTGCAAGGCCCCGAGTCCCGAGGCGCCGTGCGGCAGGCCGACGATCCCGGCCGCCGCGGCGGCGACCAGGATCAGCGCGAGCAGCAGACGCGCGGTCGAGCGCGGCGACGAACGAGCTGGCGTGCCCATGCCGGCGCGGCCTCAGGCAGACACGGCCTGTCGGGACGAGCTCAGCGCCCCGCCGCAACTGCTGCCCTGCCCGGCCGTGCAGCCGTAGCAGTGCGCGGCCACCGTGATCGGCTGACCGGCCAGTGCGTCGAGGGTGGGGAGCAGGTCGCGCAGGTGCACGCGCGACGGCGCGCCGCCGCCGATCCGCGCACCCAGCGGCAGTCCCAGCATCTGGTTGAAGTCGCAGTCGTACAGATAGCCCTGCCAGTCCACCGAGACCGTGTCGCGGCACATCACCCCGTCGAGGTTGTCGTCGCGGTGGCTCGCGCGCAGCAGCGCCATGTAGTCATCGAACTGCCCTTTGGATACCAGCGTGCTGCCGAAGCGCTGGATGGGCATGTTGGCGATGGTCAGCAACCGGTTGAACACGATGCCGTAGCGCTCGCCGAGCAGGCGCTTGTAGTCCGCTTCGAGCTGGGCCTGCGACGGCGGCAGATAGGGACCGAGCGGGTTGTAGACCAGATCCAGCGCCAGGCCGCTGTCGGGATCGCCATAGCCGAGCCGATTCAGCCACTGCAGCGCGTGGATGCTCTTCTCGAACACGCCGTCGCCGCGCTGGGCGTCGACGTTGTCCTCGGTGTAGCAGGGCAGTGACGCGGTGACGTCGACCCCTTGCTCGGCCAGGAACTCCGCCAGCCCCTGCTGCCCGGGCTCGAACAGGACGCTGAGGTTGCAGCGGTCGATGACCCGTACCCCGGCGGCGCGGGCCTGCACCACCAGGGTGCGGAAGGGCGCATGCAGCTCCGGCGCGCCGCCGGTCAGATCCAGCGTGTGGATGTCGCCGCGGCGCAGCAACTGCACGATCAGCGCCGCGTTGTCGGCGTCCAGCGCCTCGCTGCGATGCGGGCCGGCGTTGACGTGGCAGTGCTGGCAGCTCTGGTTGCAGCGGTAGCCCAGGTTGACCTGCAGGGTGCGCAATGGGCGGCGACGCAGGGCAGGAAAGTCGCTTTTGCGCAAGAGATGAACGGTGGCGTGCATCGCGAAGGCTCCAGTCAGCAGACGGCCCCGGGGGGCCGCCGATAAGGCTTGGTCGAGCGGGACGGCTGATCCTGACACCGGCCGCAGGCTCAGCGCAGCAGCATCTCCACGCGCTCGCGCTGTGCGAAAGCCAGCTTGTCGAGCGGGGTGACCAGCGCGCTGCGCAGGGCCTGGTGCGCGCTGGACTGCAAGGCATGCTCGTGCAGGCTTTCGATCAATCTGGCGGCGACCTTCTGCGCGGCGGCGGCGTTGCGCACCAGGTTGGCGATCGCCAGTTCGGCGCTGACAGGCTCGCGCGCGGCGTCCCAGCAGTCGTAATCGGTCACCAGGGCGAGGCTCGCGTAGGCGATCTGCGCCTCGCGCGCCAGCCGGGCCTCGGGCATGTTGGTCATGCCGACGATGTCGGCGCCCAGGGTGCGCAGCATCGCCGACTCGGCTCGGGTGGAGAAGGCCGGCCCCTCGATGCAGGCGTAGGTCGCGGATCGGTGCAGGTGCACGCCGGGCAGCGCCACGGTTTCGAAGGCCTGCGCCACGCGCCCCCGCAGCGCGGCGCATGTGGGCTCGGCCATCGACACGTGGGCGACCACGCCGTCGCCGAAGAACGTCGCGTCGCGCTTGCGCGTCAGGTCGAGAAACTGGTCTGGCAGCACCAGATCCAGCGGCGCGATGTGCTCGCGCAGGGAACCCACGGCAGAGATCGCCAACAGGGTTCGCACGCCCAGGCTCTTGAGCGCGTAGAGGTTGGCCCGGTACGGCACCTCGGAGGGGATCAGCCGGTGGCCGCGGCCGTGGCGTGCCAGGAACGCGACCGGCGCCGAGCCCAGGCGCCCGGTGACGATGACGTCGGAAGGCTTCCCGTAGGGGGTGTCGACCATGTGTTCGACAACGTCGGCCAGGCCTTCGAAGTCGTACAGCCCGCTGCCACCGAGCAGGCCCACGCGCTCGATCATGGGGTTCATGCTGTTCTCCCTTCCGTGGACAGGCGCCGCGCGGCAAGGCTCGCGAGCGCGAAACTGAGTAGCAGCCATGCGCAAAGCAGCGCGACGGACGCGATGAAATCCCAACCTGCCCGCGGCAGGATCTGCGGCAGCAGGCCGATGGCCAGCGCCGGAGGCACATGCAGGTCGAGCGCGCGCACGATCAGCACGCCGGCGAGCAGGCTGAGCGCCGCGGAAAGCGGCCCCGTTCCCAACCAAGCCACCGCCGCGGCGCCGCCTGCGGCGCCGGCCACGCAGGCCGCCAGCAGCGCCCACGGCCGCGCGCGCCACGGGCACACCTGCGGATGCGCGAACATCTCGTAGGCGACGACGAACAGCGGGGGCACCAGCAGCAGGTGGCAGGCTGGGGCGAACACTCCGGCGAGCAGCGCGAACAGCAGGTACCCCGGCAGCCAGCGCCAGCCGCTGGCTGCCTTCTCGGTCTGGTCGTCGATGCGCGACGCCGGATCGGAGGGCGCGGGCGCAGTGCGGCGCAGCGATGCGCGCAGCAGCACCGCGCCGGCCAGCAGGCTGGTCACCAGCAGGATCGACAGGGGATACCAGGGGCTGCGCACGCGCAGCGCCACCGGCAGCAGCCCCGCGGAAATCGCCGGCGCCAGCGGCGAGCGCAGCAGGCCCAGCAGCAGCAGCGTGCTGCCCAGGCTCAGGGTCAGCGCCGGCAGGCCCAGGGGCAACCAGCGCGCCAGGCCGAACCCGATCAGCGCGGCCAGCGCCGGCACCAGGGCCAGATGCGCGGTCGCGCGGGCCCAGGCTCCCTGGGGACGCGTGAACACGTCGTGCGCCAGCGCCCCGAGCTCGGGGAACATCAGGGTGTCCACTCCGCTGACGCGCGCACCCAGCGCCGCCGCGGCGACCAGGGCCGCGGCCAGGGCCTCGGCGCGCGCGCGCTCGAAGCGCATGCTCAGTTCATGGCCTCGACGGCCCAGCCATGGTCGGCCAGCCAGCCCACCTGCAGGAAGCCGGCCGGCACGATGTCGCGTTGCTGGACGCCGTAGAGCTGGTGCCAGTCCAGGTTCATGCCCTTGAGGGTGTTGTTGCAGATGTCGAAATGCACGCCGTCTGCGCGCAAGGCGTCGACGTCCTTCTTGACGTCACCATCCACGGGCTCCAGCAGCATCTTGACGCCGCCGCCGTACAGCACCACATGCGCCTGCAGCGTGCCATGCCACTGCTTGGCGGTCTTCTCGCTGTTGAGCAGGTTCGTCAGCTTGAACGCCCACACCCCGGGGTCGGCGCTGCTCACCGGGACGACCACGCGCACGCGCCCGAAGGCCGGGTGGGTGATGTGCGGCTGCACATAGTCGGCGCGCGCCGGCGCGGTGGCCGCCAGCATCAGCCCGGCAGCGGCGGCGACGGCAAGAACCGTCGACTTGAAGGAATGCATGCGAAATCTCCAGGAAAAGTCGTAAGCGGGCCACACCCGCGACAAGGCGTCCGCCCGGAACCGCGACGGCACCTCATGAGTCGGACGATCCCGCGATTCCTGACCGTCCCGCTAGGGGCATCGTATGCGCCAGTCGCCGCGCGGCCCGCTGCGCGAAGGCGCCGAACAAGGCCTCGGAAACAGCGTACTGCGGCCCACCCGCGATACGCGTCCAGTACGAGGCATGGGCATCGCTGCCCGGCGGCCAGGTACGCAGGAAGCGCGCGCACCAGGCCGCGTGGTCATAGCGCACCGGCACGGCGTCGATGCGCACGCCCTCCACCGCGGTTCCGTACAGGCTGTCGGGCGGCACCTGCGCGCAGACGGAGATGCGGGTGATCAGGCCGTAGGGGCAGCCGCAGAAGTTGGGCATGCCGGCGGCTCCGTTGTTCATCAGGATCCTCGGGCCGCCGTCGAGCGCCAGTTCGACGGCGGCCGGCAGGCAACTGTGCGAGGAGCACAACAGGCGTAGCCCCGACTCGAGCCACGCCAGGCGCAGGCTGTCGGGCCCGGCCGGCCAGCCCGCCCGGCGCGCCGCGCACAGCGCCTCCTGCGAAAAGTTCCAGCCGGCCAGCGACCACGCATCACCATGCACCACACCGACGTCGAGCCCACCGATGCGCAGGCGCAGCATCCTGGGAAGTCTGCGCAGAGGGTCCAGGTGCGCGGCAAAGCCCTGCGCGGTGCCCCGCAGACGCTCGATGATGCGGTTGGATCGGATCACCACCGCGTCGTCGACGAATTCGGGGTATGCGCAGCCGCAGCCGGCTTCGCCGGGCCCGCGCGCCAACTCCGCCTCGACATTGCCCGCGCAGGCCGCGTGGGCTTCCAAGGCATCCGTGATGCGCGCGAAGTCCGCGGCTTCGGCATCGAACCAATGGGCATCGCCGTTGAACACCAGGTGCACGTCCCGCCCCTGCGCCGCCTCGGCATCGCGCATCGCCTCGATGGCCTGCAGCGCCTCGACGTTGCCATACAAACCGCCGACCACATAGACATGGCCGGCGCGCAACACCGGCGCCGCGGCGATGTCGGCGGGACGATAGCGGTAGTCCAGGGGGCAACTGCGCCCGGGCCTGGGCGCCGTCGCCGCGCCCGCGCTTCGGGGCATCCCCCGGGTCACCGGGCTCCCTCCGGAGCCACCAGGGCCTCCAGCGCCCGACCACGGCCTTCGACGCCCCACCACGTCCAAGGCAACATGGACGCCGCGCCGATCAGCCAGAAACTGGCCAGCAGCAGCAGCGCGGGCAGCATGCCGAAGCGATCGGCCACGGCGGTCAGCACCAGCGGCGCCGCGAACGCGCCCAGGCGCCCGACGGCCACGGAAATGCCGATCCCGGTGGCGCGCAACTCGGTCGGAAAGATCTCCGAGAAGGTCGGGTAGGCCGAGATCCAGCCCCCGGTGGCCAGCAGATTGGCCAGGGTGAACGCCGCCAGCACCCAGCCCCAGGAGCCGGTGCGCATGGAGGCGGCCAGGATCAGCACCCCGCCGGCAGCCAGCAGGTAGAACATGGGCACCGTGGACTTGCGCCCCGCGCGGTCGAGCAGCCACACGACCAGCGCGCCTCCGAGCAGCGCACCGAGGTTGCCGATCAGGTAGAAGAAGGGTGCGAACCCATCGGGCACATGAACCGCAGGCAGGATGAACAGCGCCAGGAACGCGAACAAGCCGTAGTAGCCCGCGGCCTCCGAGAAGTCCAGCGCGCAGCCCAGCGCGACCCGCCCAGGATGGCGCCTGAGCAGCTCGCGGGTCTGCGCCCACACGCCCCGTCGGGCATCGACCTGCACCGCCGCCCCGCCAGCCGCCGACGGCGCCAGCCAGTGGGTGCGCCCCTGCTCGATGCCCTGCACGACCTGTTCGGCCTCGTCGACACGCCCCTGCTCGAACAACCAGCGCGGCGACTCCGGGATGCTTCGGCGCATCAGCGCGGTGCTCAAGGCCACCAGCGCGCCGAAACCGAAGGCCACGCGCCACCCATAGGCCGGCGGCAGCGCGTTGACCAGGTACAGGGTGACGAGGGCCGCGGCGATCGCCCCCAGCGACCAGAAGTTCATCACCGCGGCGTTGGCGCGGCCGCGGCTGCGCGCGGGGATGAATTCGGCGATCGCCGAGTTGATCGCCGAATACTCGGCACCGACCCCGATGGCGGTGAGCAGCCTGAAGCTCAGCAACGCGCCGTAGCTCCAGGCCACCGCGGTCAGCAGCGTGCAGCTGCCGTACAGCACCAGCGTGAGCAGGAACAGCCTGCGGCGGCCGAAACGGTCGGCGAGGAAGCCGAAGCCGTAGGCGCCGATCATCAGCCCGACGAACCAGATGCTCAGGATCCACGACGCCTCGGTGATGCTGAGGTGCCAGAGGTGCTTGAACACCCCGATGACATTGCCGACGATGGTCACCTCGAAGGCGTCGAGCAGCCAGCCCACGCCCAACGCCAGCGCCACCGTCGTGTGGAAGCGATTCCAGCGCACGCCATCGAGGCGCCGTGCCATCTCGAAACGCTGCATCATCGGCTTCTCAGCGCGCGCGACGCCCCAGGCGCCAGGCGTCCACCGACCACGCCCCGGGGCCCCACAGCGCGATCATCAGGATCAGCCCGCCCCAGATGAAATGGAACATGATCGCCGGCACCTGCAGCGCGTACATGTAGGACAGCAGAGCGACCAGGTTCACCACGAACAGTCCCAGCGCGCCGAAACGCCCGAGCAGACCGAAGGCCACCAGCGGAGGCAGCAGCAGTTCCCCGGCGGTTCCAACGACCGCGGCCACGTACGGCGGCAGCACCGCGACGTGGAATTCGTTCTGGTACAGCCACACCGTACCCGCCCACGAACGCAGGCTCTGCAGCCCGGAGTTGAAGAACACGTACGACACGTACAGTCGCGCCGCCAGCAGCGCCGGCGCGCGCAGCCAGTCGAGCACGTGCTCGACCAGGCCCCACAGCCGGATCACGATATGGTTCTGGACGCCGCCGATGCGCGCCGCTGCTGCCGTTGCCTGTGTCATGGATGCTCCCCTCGTTGATGGATTCCGCCGCGCACACCCGCGCGGGCTTTGCGGGTTGGTCGCGCGAGCGCGTGATTCCTGACACCCGAGCCGGGGATGTGGGGTCGCACGCCCTGCTCGCCCCCTGGGAAGACGCCGGGCGATGGGCGGGAAGGCGACGGCGACGCCATCGGTCCGGAGTGGCGCATCCCTTTGACCAGGCAAGGAAGGACGCTGCAGCGCGCAGGGAAGACCCGTGTGGAAGCTCCCCCTCTCGGGCACCGCATGCACACGCGCCCCCCGGGGAATGCCCTGCCGAGCACCTCGCAGCGCTCGGGAAATCCGGGCTTCGGCCTGCCCATCTGCATGCCACGGGAACGTCGTGCGAGACTGCGCCAGTGGCTCGCTTCCCTCCGTGCGAGGCGCCACATGTCCGGCCGGTGGCGCGGGCGACGCGACATGGCTGCCCACGATCCGGACGCCGCCAGGCAACTGGAAGCGCGGCACTGCGAGCGCGTACCCGCGAACCGCTCGATGCCGGGCATGGGCGCCGTGCAATGCCGCGCGGGACAGCGCAGCCCCACCGCAGAACGCCCCCACGAACCCAGGAGACCATCTGATGGCATCGACGCAACTGTCCGCCGCCGGCCTGCGCGGCTCGCTGCTGGATCGCGACCGCACGGTCGCCGGCGCGAACTTCAACCGCTGGCTCGTCCCCCCCGCGGCGCTGGCGATCCACCTATGCATAGGCATGGCCTACGGCTTTTCGGTGTTCTGGCTGCCGATGAGCCTGCTGCTGCCCGGCACCGACGCGGGCACCTGCAGCGCCCAGGGACTGCTGGTGGAGATGTTCAGCACCTCCTGCAACTGGACGGTGCCTTCCGTCACCCACACCTTCGAGATGTTCATCGCCGTGCTCGGCATCTCGGCCTTCCTGTGGGGCGGGTGGCTGGAGCGCGCCGGGCCGCGCAAGGCCGGTTTCATCGCCGCGTTGTGCTGGGGTGGCGGGCTGGTGCTCGGCGGCATCGGCGTGTCCATGCACCAGCTCTGGCTGCTCTGGCTGGGGTGCGGAATCCTCGGTGGTGTCGGCCAGGGTCTGGGCTACATCAGCCCGGTGTCGACACTGATCAAGTGGTTTCCCGACCGCCGCGGCCTGGCGACCGGCCTGGCGATCATGGGCTATGGCGGCGGAGCGATGATCGGCGCGCCCATCGCGGTCGCGCTGATGCGCTACCACGGCGACGGCAACAGTTCGGCCGGCGTGGCGGCCACACTGATCACCCTAGGGATCCTGTACTTCCTGGTCATGTCGGCCGGCGCCTTCGGCATGCGCGTCCCGCCCAGCGGCTGGAAGCCCACGGGATGGACGCCGCCGGCCGGCAACGGCGCGAAGGCGATGATCACGCAGAACCACACCCACCTCGACGTGGCCTGGAAGACCCCCCAGTTCTGGCTGATCTGGGGGGTGTTGTGCCTGAATGTGACCGCCGGCATCGGCGTCATCGCGATGGCCAGCCCGATGCTGCAGGACGTCTTCGGCGCCCGCCTGATCGGCGTGGCCGACGCCAGCTCGATCAGCGCGGCGCAGAAGGCGGCGATCGTCGCCTCGGCCGCGGGACTGATCGGGCTGATCAGCCTGTTCAACAGCCTGGGCCGCCTGTTCTGGGCCAGCGTGTCGGATCACATCGGGCGCAAGACGACCTACTCGGTGTTCTTCCTCCTCGGCATCGCGCTGTACGTGAGCATGCCCACGCTGGGCCACCTGGGCCAGGCGGGACTGTTCGTGATCGGCATCTGTCTGATCCTGTCGATGTACGGCGGCGGCTTCGCCACGGTGCCGGCCTATCTGGCCGACATGTTCGGCACGCAGATGGTCGGCGCCATTCACGGGCGCCTGCTTACCGCCTGGTCGGTCGCCGGCGTCGTCGGCCCGTTCCTGATCGCCGCGATCCGGCAGAAGCAGATCGATGCCGGAGTCGCGCAGCACCTGGTCTACGACCGCACGCTGTACATCCTGGCCGGACTGCTGCTCGTCGGGCTGATCCTGAACCTGCTCATCCGGCCCGTGCACGACAGGCACCACATGACGCCCGAGGAACTCGCGCGCGAGAAGGAACTGCAGCACGAACACCGCACGGTGGCGCTTGCCGACAGCGCGGCGCGGGGCCGCCTCGGCGGCACGGGAATCGTGGCCTGGCTGGCGATCGGCATCCCGTTCCTGATCGGGGTGTTCATCGCGCTGCAGAAGGCCTCGGCATTGTTCTAGGCGACCGGAGGTCGGCCGCGCTCAGCGGGCCCCGAGCGCGGGCACCGTCGGCGCCGGATGCGCCGGCGCCATCGCACCGCGATCCAGCGCCAGATCGCGGGTCTCGATGTCGCAGCGCCGGCCGCTGAGCTGGTCTGCCAGCACGCGGGCCGAGCCGCAGGCCATGGTCCAGCCCAGCGTGCCGTGCCCGGTGTTGAGCGACAGGTTGCTCCAGCGTGTCGGCCCGACCACGGGGGTGCCGTCCGGGGTCATCGGACGCAGCCCGGTCCAGAACTCGGCGGCATCCAGGTCGCCGCCGGGGAACAGCTGGCTGCACACCATCTCCAGCGTTGCGCGCCGCCGCGGGTTCAGGCGCAGATCGAAGCCGGCGATCTCGGCCATGCCGCCGATGCGGATGCGCCGGTCGAAGCGTGTGATGGCGATCTTGTAGGTCTCGTCGAGCACCGTCGAGCGCGGCGCCAGCGACTCGTCGACCAGCGGCGCGGTCAGCGAATAGCCCTTGATCGGATACACCGGCAGGTCGATGCCCAGTGGCCGCAGCAGGGCCCGCGAATAGCTGCCGAAAGCCACCACGTAGGCATCGGCATGCAGCAGTTCGCCCCCGACCTCGACCGCGGTGATGCGCCGGCCGTCATGCCGCAGCCCCCGCACCTCGCTGCCATAGGCAAAGCGCACGCCGAGCCCGGCGGCCAGACGCGCCAGGCCGTCGGTGAACAGCCGGCAGTCCCCGGTCTCGTCGTTGGGCAGTCGCAGTCCGCCGACCAGGCGGTCGCGGGCCTGGGCCAGCGCCGGCTCCACCGCCTCGAGTTGATCCCCGCGCAGCAGTTCGTGCGCCACCCCGCACTCCTGCAACACCGCGATATCGCGTTGCGCGGCGTCGAACTGCGCCTGGCTGCGAAACACCTGCAGCGTGCCGGCGCTGCGCTGCTCGTACTGCAGCCCGGTTTCCGCGCGCAAGGCGCGCAGGCTGTCGCGACTGTATTCGGCCAGGCGCATCATGCGTTCCTTGTTGGTCGCATAGCGGGCGGACGTGCAGTTGCGCAGCATCGCGTGCATCCAGCGCAACTGCCACAGCGTGCCGTCGGGGCGGATGGCCAGCGGAGCGTGGCGCTGGAACATCCACTTCAAGGCCTTGAAGGGGATGCCCGGTGCCGCCCACGGGGTCGAGTAGCCGGGCGACACCTGGCCGGCGTTCGCATGGCTGGTTTCCAGCGCCGATCCGGGCTGACGCTCCAGCACCTTCACCTCGGCACCGGCGCGCGCCAGGTAGTAGGCGGTGGTGACTCCGATGACCCCTGCGCCGAGAACGATGACTTTCATGCCGGAACCCCTTTTGACTTAGACGTAGCGGCAATGTAGGCGGATGATCGCAGAAATTCTTGCCGTTTTTGGCTTGAAATGCAGTTAATATCACTTTCCGAAACCCTCGGACGGCGCGATGGAACGTGAAAAACACCCCCTGGATCGGATGGATCGAAAGATCCTCGACATCCTGCAACGCGAAGGGCGCCTGCCCATCACCGAGGTGGCGCAGCGCGTGGGCCTGAGCACGTCTCCCTGCGCCGAGCGCGTGCGGCGCATGGAGCGCGACGGGGTGATCACCGGCTACTGCGCCAAGGTCGCGCCGGCGGCCGTCGACAAGGGGCTGCTGGTGTTTGTGGAGATCAAGCTGGCTGCCAAGGGCGCCGACGTATTCGACGCGGTGCGCGACGAGTTGCTGCACATGCCCGAAGTGCTGGAATGCCACTTGGTGTCTGGAGAATTCGACTACCTGCTCAAGTTCCGCCTGCGCGACATGCGGGAATACCGAGGACTCCTCGGCAGCATCCTCAAGCGCCTGCCCGTGGCGGCCGAGTCGCGCAGTTCGATCGTGATGGAGGAGGTGAAGGAGTCCACCTACCTGCCGCTGGGCCGCTGAGGCAGCCAGGCCCGATGGGCCCCGACAGGGCACTCACCCCCCGTCCAGCGGAACCTTGCAGGCAAGGCTGGTGGCGTACATGAAGATCATTCAGGAAAATGACCGCAACGCCTGGGCATCCTGAGAGTCGTAGCTTGCAGGCCCCGCACAATGGTTCGCTGGCCCACGCATCCCGATGCGGCCCGCTCCGAACAACCCCTTTCGAGGAACGACGCAGATGAAGACACGCACACTGGGCCGCAGCGGCCTGACCGTCTCGGCCATAGGCTACGGCTGCATGGGCCTGAACCATGGCTACGGGCCGGGACTCGACCGAGGCCGGGCCGTCGCCCTGCTGCGCGACGCCGTCGAACTGGGTGTCACCTTCTTCGACACCGCCGAGGTATACGGCCCCTACACCAATGAGGAGATCGTCGGCGAGGCGCTGCAGCCCGTGCGCGACCGCGTGCTCATCGCCACCAAGTTCGGCATGCGCATCGTCGACGGCCAGATGGTCGGAACCGACAGCCGCCCCGAGCAGATCCGCCGCGTGGCAGAAGCCTCGCTGCGTCGCTTGCGCATCGACACCATCGACCTGTTCTACCAGCACCGGGTCGACCCTGCGGTGCCGATCGAGGATGTGGCGGGCACGGTGCGCGACCTCATCGCCCAAGGCAAGGTGCGGCACTTCGGTCTGTCGGAAGCGGGCGCGCAGACGGTGCGGCGCGCGCATGCGGTACAGCCGGTGACCGCGCTGCAGAACGAATACTCGCTGTGGACCCGCGATCCGGAGGGCAACGGCATCTTCGAGGTCTGCGAGGAACTGGGCGTCGGGCTGGTGGCCTTCAGCCCGCTGGGGCGCGGCTTTCTGACGGGGGCGATGAGCAAGGACACCGCCATCGGAGAGGGCGACTTCCGCCGGCAACTGCCGCGCTTCACGCCGCAGGCGATGGAGCACAACCAGGCGCTGGTGACGCTGCTCGCACGGGTGGCCGAGGAGAAGTCGGCCACCATCGCGCAGGTGGCGCTTGCCTGGGTGCTCGCGCGCCGCCCCTGGATCGTTCCGATCCCCGGAACCACGCGGGGGCAGCGGCTGCGCGAGAACCTGGGGGCGGCGACGCTGGAACTCAGCGCCGCCGAAGTGGCCGGAATCGAGCGCGCCGCTGCAGGCATCGCGATCGCCGGCGCGCGCTACCCCGAGCACATGCAAGCCGCGACGGGCCGCTGAAGCCCCCGGAGTCCTGTACAGCGCCGACTGCCGGTGCTAACGTTTGAGGACATGGAGTCGAAGCGATGGATGCCGGAGTTTCCGGTGTCCGTCCCCGCATGCGATCTCCGACCCTTCCCACGGAGCCACGGCATGCCTGAGCCATCGAACCCGGTGTTGCGCGACCTGTCCGATATCCGACGATTCGAGGAGGCGATGCCCTGGTCCGAGCGCGCGCCCGGACGCAGCGTGCTGGAGGTGTTCGAAGCCTCGGCGCGTCGTTTCGGACAGCGCCCGGCGCTGACCATGCTGATGACCGGCGAGGCCGACGAGCGGCCGCGCGTGGTGTCCTACATCGAGCTGGTCGGCCTGATACGGCGCGCCGCGAATGCCTTTCATGCGCTGGCTGGCGCGCGGCCGGTCGTCGCCTACATGCTGCCCAACCTGGTCGAGACGCATGCCGTGCTGTGGGGGGCGGAATGCGTGGGCAGCTCGCTGCCGATCAATTTTCTGCTGCAGCCAGCCGCCATCGTGGAACTGCTGCGCGCGGCGGATGCCAGCGTGCTGGTGGCCCTCGGGCCGAACCCGCGCCTGGACATCTGGCAGAAGGCTCTTGCCGTGCAGCAGGCCCTGCCCGCCTTGCGCCTGGTGCGCGTGGGCGCCGGCGACGAGCCGGCTCCCGAGCTGGACGAGCTGCTGCGCGCGCAACGCAGCGACCGCATCGAATGCGGCGCTCAGCGCGGCGGCGACGACATCGCGGCGTACTTCCATACCGGGGGGACGACTGCGGCACCCAAGCTCGTGCGCCACACCCATGCCAACCAGATCTGCGCCTCCTACGGCAGCGCCGTGATGCTCGATTTCGGGCCCGAGACCGTGCTCACCCAGGGCTTCCCGATGTTTCACGTGGCGGCCGCGATGCCCTGCGGGCTCGGCGCATTCCTGCGCGGCGCGCATCTGCTGCTGATGTCCCCGGCCGGCTACCGCGAGCCGGCCATGGTGCGCAACTACTGGGACATCGTCGCCCGCCACCGCGTGACCGCCGGTGGCGGCGTGCCGACCGCGGTGGGCGCGATTCTCGACGTGCCGACGAATGGCCGCGATCTGTCCAGCCTGCGCATCGGACTGACCGGCGGCGCCGCGGTGCCGCGCGCCCTGACGCAGCGCTGGGAACGCATCACCGGCACGCCCATGCACCAGGTGCTGGGCATGACCGAAACCGCCGGCGTGGTCAGTGTCGACCCGGCGCACGGCAGGGTGTGCGAGGGGTCGGTGGGCTTTCCCATCCCCTACACGCGCGCGGAGGTGCGTCGCCTGTTGCCGGACGGCAGCGTGGGCGAGTGCCTGCCCGCGGGCCAGACCGGCGTGCTGGTGATCCGCGGGCCCCACGTCTCTCCGGGCTACGGCGATGCGGCGCGTGATGCGGGGGTCTTCAGCGACGGCGAACTGGTCGGCGGCGACCTGGCCTACAGCGATGCCGACGGGCGCTTGTTCCTGTGCGGCCGCAGCAAGGATCTGATCATTCGCAGCGGGCACAACATCGACCCGGAGATGATCGAGCAGGCCATGACGGATCACGAGGACGTGGCTCTGGCCGCCGCGGTGGGCCAGCCCGATGCCTATGCCGGGGAGCTTCCGGTGGTCTATGTGCAACTGCGACCGGGCGCCGCCGCGTCCGAGCAGGAACTGCTCGAGCACGCGCAGGCGCGCATCGACGAACGCCCCGCATGGCCGAAGCGGGTGTACCGGGTCGAGCAGATGCCCCTGACCAGCGTGGGAAAGATCTTCAAGCCCGCGCTGCGCATCGACGCGACGCGGCGCAAGGTCGCATCGGTGCTCGAAGAGGAACTGCAGATGCGCGCCGACGAGCTCGAGGTCAGCGAGGGCGCGCGCGGCGTCGAGGTGCGCATCGCCCTGCAGGGCGACGCGGCGGCGCTGCAGCGCGTGCGGCGCGCTTTCGATGCCTACCTGTTCAAGACCCGGGTGATCGGCTGAGGCGCCGTCGCCCGGAAAGCGGGATCGACAGGACGCGGGCACCGGCCTGCCGCAGGCATGCGGCCCCGGAGCGGAAGAGCGCGAGCTGTCGATCCTCGGCCTGCCTGCCGGTGGCCTGCTTGCGCGGCACGCGGGCCTCGTCTGCCGCGCAGCCCATGACCCTTCGGGTTCTGGCTTCCCAGGACACCTCGTCGGTGTCCTTGTAGCGGCTGAATGCAAAGCCGGCGGGTGGTTGCGGGTGTACGCCGGCCATGCGTGCGAGGATCGCGCGGCCGACGGCCTCGCCGAGCCCGACGGGCACGGCATTGCCGATCTGCCTGTAGCGATCGGCGATGGATCCGCAGAACACCCAGTCGTCGGGGAATTGCTGGATCCTCGCGTACTCCTGAACCGAAAGCGGCCTGTCCTCTTCCGGGTGGCAGATGTCGGTGGCGGGCATCGTCGGGGACGTGACCAGCGTGCAGGAGGGCTTGTCCCAGTCCAGCCGGCGCAGGAAGCCCGTCTTGCCCCCACCTGCGTCGAGCGAGCCGCCCAGGGCCGCGCGATGGAGTTCCACCGGCAGATGCTTCCAGTACTGTCCGGGGCCGAGCATGCGGTAGAAGCGAAGCCTTTCCTGCGGAAACTCCTCGTGGTCGCCGGCCTGGGGATCCATTCCCGCCAGCGCCTCGCGCAGGGTGCGCCAGCGCGGCAGGCCGAAGGAGCCGCTCTGCGCGTGCGTCGGAACCAGGTGGGGCAGTTTCTCTCCGTCCCGGGAGCACAGCAGGATCACGCGCTCGCGGGACTGCGGCACGCCGAAGTTCGCCGCGTTGTACAGGTTGAACGAGACCGCGTACCCCCCGGCGCGGAGCCTACCGAGCACATGCATCAACGCGCCCCCTGGCCGCTCCTGCGGCTGAGGCATCCAGCCCGGGCCGCGCTCGGAGTGCGGGGTGTGCACCATCGGCGCCGAGAGCAGCCCCCGCACGTTCTCGATGACCGCGAAGCGCGGCCGCAGTTCGAGGATCAGATCGACGTAGCGCAGCAAGGCGTTGCCGCGTTGGTCGCGAAAGCCCCGCCGCGCGCCGGCGGTGGAGAAGGCCTGGCAGGGCGGGCCGCCCACCATGACGTCGATCTCGGCATCCTGCGACAACCCGGCGTGCTCGCGGATCTGCTGTGCGTCGTAGCGCCAGATGTCGCCGATGAGGCCGATGTCGGGGCGGTTCGCGCTGATCGTCCTCCGGCAGGTCGGATCGGATTCACAGGCGAGCAGCAGGTGGATGCCCGCCCTCTCCAGTCCGAGATCCAGGCCCATCGCGCCCGAGAAGAACGAAAGCGCCCTGAGCCTGGGCAAGTCTCCCGGCTTGCGCCTGCGATCCTCGGGTGGTCTGGTCGCGCCCCGCTGCAGGTAGGCTGCGACCGCCTCTTCGCTCGTCAGCCATTGCTTGCCGATCTGCCTGCCGTCCAGCGCACCCGAGCGCAGCAGCGTTCGGACGCGCTGCTCCGAAACGCCGATTCTGTGCGCGGCATCCTTGGTGCTGATGGCTTCGGGTATGTGTGCCATTTCGCTATCGAAACTTTTTCATACCCGAATCTAGCACGCAGGCCGGGAGCCGAGTGTCCTGTCCTAGAGGTAGTCATCCAGCACATCGTCGGCGGATCTGCCGGGATGGGATGCCTCCCATTCCTCGCTGAAGGCCTGGATCTTCTCCTTCATCAGCTCGTCGAAGCTGGCTTGATCGGTTTCCAGCGCTGCCTTGCCCAGCACATCCATCACGGCCTTGTGGTAGTCCTGCTCCTCCGCGATGAAGTTCCACAAGGCACGCCCGGTCTTCGTCCTCGCCTCCCCCCCACGAAGGTTCTTCAGGATCTGCTGGGAGATGCGATCGGGCCTGCCGTAGCTCATGCCCAGATGCAGGTGCACCCCGGGCGCCTCGATCGCGTCGATGGCCTGGTTCAGGCTCTCGACCATGCCCACGTTCATGGTGTTCGGGCCACTCTTGATCTGGAAGTAGTGGGTTCCGTCCTCGCGGAGCTTCTTCAGGTCGAGCCTGTTGCCCTTCGTGCCGACGTCGATGGGCCCCAATTCGCAGCCGCTGAATTTCAGCATGCGCTCGACCGCGCGCCCCCACGAAGTGACGATGGATCGCGTGACGGACTGGTAGAGGTTGAAGCGGATGATGTCCCTGGGTCGCCGCAGATTCAGGATTCTGGCGAGCAGCGGATTGACATCGAGATCCTGCAGGCGCATGGCCCGCACGCCGGCCAACTGCTTCTCGAAGAACACTCGTCCGATGTGGAAGGCCCATGCGATCCGGATATCCCCATCGACCACGTCGTCGTAGCTGCGGAGGATGCCGAGCAGACCCTCGATCGTGGCTTCCCCGAGGAGGCGTCGGCTCCCGCTCTCGTTCCTGAGGGCGGCCAGCTGCTGCCTGTCCGCCGCGACGAGGGCCCGGAAGCGGCCGAAGTGGCCCGCGAGCCGCCGGGCGGTCTGCTCGCCGATGCCGTCCACTTTCCGGCAGATGGCCAGGATCAGCTCATGTTCGTAACAATCCAGGAGTTGCGCGTCCATGGGGTTCCTTTGCGGAGGATGGTCGAAATACGTCAGGGATCCGAGGCCTTCGCCGAGGGCCGGCGCGCCGTGCGAATCAGAGAGCGAATCAGCGAGCGAATCAGAATTCGATGTCGTCGTCCCACGAGATGTCGAAGGCACCTCCGGGCGCCTGCGGGCGCCGCGCCGCCATGCCGCGGGCGGCGTCGCGCCGGATGCGGGCGAGGGCGAGCTGCAGCCCGTCCTCGAGCCTGCAACGCTCGACCGCCTGCGGCAGCGAGTCGATGGTTCCGCCGACGAGTTCGATGCCTTCCATCGCGGCGCATTCGAGCCTGCCGATCTCGGCCTTGCGCACGACGCTCCTGCCCATGCGCCTGAGTCCTTCGCTGGTGCGCCGCACCTGGGTCGCCAAGACGAGGATCATGCTGGCCAGGTCGCCGTAGCTCGGCAATCCGGCCTGCTTCGCCGTCTCATCCAGCTTGCGCACCGCCGCGCTGCTGCGCGCACGCTGGCGCATGCCTCGTTGCGGGATGTCCGATGACATGTTGGGGCCCCTTCCTTCCGTGCAGTGCCTGCCGCGGGCAGGCGGATGTCCGCTGCGGTTGCGCCTGGCTGGCGCAGTCACCGCAGGTCGCGAGCCGCAGGCGCCGTTGCGCGGGCCTCGGCCGTGGCGGGGATGCCGCGCACCTGCCTGCCGGGGGCGGCGCAGCCTCGCCCATGGTGGACGGTGCGCACGCGCACCGTCGTCCGCCCCGAAGCACGCAGATCGCTCAGGATTCGATCGACCTCGTCCATGCACGGCGCCCACGCGCGGGCCTGCGGCTCTGGATCCTTCGGCGCGGACACCCTTCGCTGCGCGTCGGGCAGGCGCGGGGTGCGCCGCGCGCGGCGCTGCACGACGAGGGTTGCGGCGACGCCGGCCATCGATCCGGCGAAAAACAAGGCAAGGCAATCCAGCATGATGTCCACCAGGGTTGTCGAATCGCTCGTGGCCAGACTCCGGAGATGCGGAATGCGGCGCGAGCCAAGGGCAGGTTGCGCCTGGCACGGAACATCGACGATCGCGGGGCGAGGTATCGCCCTGGTGCGACGGGCCGGATTTGAACCGGCAACCCGCCCCTTATAAGGAGGCCGCTCTGACCGCTTGAGCTACCGTCGCGCGCATCGATTCCGTACGTGGCGGCTTCGATATTCGGACGCGACAGGCCACGCGCCAGCACCCGCGCGACCTTGCGTCGGCGAGTCGGTGGCGGCGGGTCAGCAGGTACATGGGGGTCGGGAACCTGAGGTGGCGGGTGTTGCTACTGGGCAATCCCGAGCAGCGAATGCCTTCAATAATAGAACTTTTGGTACTTTTGTCAAGCACTTCAGTGGCCGTGTTGTGCCGATGCATCGCAGAATGGCGGCGGCGAAGGCCCGAAACCACCGGATTCCCTCGATACTTCCAGCCATGGGGCGACGACGACGTCTGTCGAAGTCGGCCGCTTGGGGGCTGTCGGTGTGGATCCGGGAAGAAGAAGCTGCATCACAGTACTGAAATTTATATTTTTAAAACACGGAGCAGGCATGGGGTGGGCGTTGCGGGCTGCCACGCTCTGCCTGCATGGTCGGTGGGAATACCTGGACGCGGGGTCTGATCGATGCAAGAGTCTGTGCTGGCCGCCCTGCATCTGTGGTGGCGACTGGGCTGGCGGCTGACGCTGTGCCTGCTGCTTGGCGGCGCGCTGCAGACCCTGGGCATCGGCCTGGGGATCGGCTCCGGCGCTGCCCAGGCGGTGCTCGGGCAGCTGCTGCTGGCCTGCGGCATCGCGCTGCCCCTGATCGGCCTGCTCGGCCTGCCATGGCTGTTCCGCCGCGTGGTGCTGGCCAAGCCTTTCGCCTTCGACGGTGCGAGCTGCCATGTGCGGATCCGGCACGACGGCAACGAGTACGCCGGCACCAGTCTGCCCAGCAAGCAGTGCTTCGCGCTGCTGGGCGGCTGGCTGTGGCGCTGGATGGCTCTTGCGCTGCCCTTGTTCGCAGGCTTCGCGAAGGCGCTGTTCAGCCCCTATGACGGATTCGTCCCGCATCGCGCACTGCTGCAGTACCTGATCCTGGCCAACCTGTGCGGCCTGCCCGCCGCCTACTGGCTGTTGCGCTGGCCCGGTGGTCGTGCGCGCATCGAGGTGGTGGCAGGAACGCGCAGCGACGACGCGTCCGCCGCGGCCGATCCCGGGGAAACTGCGTCGGGGCTACGGGCACTGCGCCGCGCCCGGCCGACCGCCGTCGCCGCGGCCCTGCTGGGCCTGGCCGTGCTGTGGGTTGGCGCCGATCTGCCAGGCGAGCGACGGCAGGCCGCCCTGGGCTCCTGCCTGGGCGCTGTGGATACCGCGTTCTTCTACTCCAGGCTGGTCCCGCTGACGCCGCGCGCGCTGCAGCTGTGTGCCGGTCAGGTCGACCGCATTCCCGCGCCGCGACGGCAGCGCTACTTCGTGCTGCGCGACCGCTGGTCCTTGCGGCGCGGCCCCGATCCCGCCGCACTGAGCGACCTGGAGCAGCGCACGGCATCCACCAGCGACAGCCTCGACCTGCGCTGGATGCTGCACGACCTGATGCAGGCCCGCGCCTGCTCGAGCGCCGCCACCCTCGCCGACAGCTGGTGGCGCCGCCTGCCGCCGACCACCTCGTACCAGGAGCTGCGCATCGCCGCCGACCTGCGCGCGCATGCCGATGCCTGCCTGGGACGCTGGGACGCGGCGATCGAGGCCGAACGCGCGCTGCAGGCCCGCCTGCCCACAGGGCGCGGCAGTCCCTCCGCACAGGCCTTCGAACGCCAGCGGCTGGATCAGGTCATCGCCGCGCTCGCGCTGCAGCGCATCCCCAAGGCGATCCGCAGGTTCTGATGCGGGGTCGTGCCGCGCGCAAGCGCTGCCCCTGCCGGCGGTTGCGCAACTGCCGCGGCGCGACGGAAAATCCCCCTCAGGCTCCGGGGACGGGAGCGGAGCGCCAGGCCAACCACACGACCGGAGGAAGGGATGCCCGAACATGCCGCAGAGGCCCCGCGCGAGCGGGTCTACAGCGCCGAGGACGTCGAAGCGCGGCTGCGCGCGCAGTTGCCGCGCTGGTCGCGTGACGGCGCCTGCATCCAGAGACGATTCCGCACGGCGGGCTGGAAGGCCAGCGTGCTGGCCGTCGGGGCCGTCGCGCACCTGGCGGAGGCCGCCTGGCACCACCCCGATCTGGCGGTTGGCTACGACCACGTGCTCGTGCGCCTGAGCACCCACAGCGCGGGCGGAGTGACCGACAAGGATTTCGAGCTCGCGAGCCGCATCGAGCAGCTGCTGGGCTGGCGTCCGGGCGCCCAGGCCGACAGCGCGCTCGAGGGCACGCCGGACGATCCGCGCTACGCCTACCTGCTCCCCGACGAGCCGCTCTGAGCCGGGGCCCGCGCGCTGCGGGCGCTTTCCCCGCTCGGGAGCATCGATGTGAAGATCATCCAGATCAGCGACACGCACCTCACCGGCGACGACAGGCTGCTGTTCGGCTCCTCGCCCGGGCAGCGCCTCGCGGCAGCGATCGACAGCATCCGGCGCGACCATGCCGACGCGGCCTTCTGCCTGTTCACCGGGGATCTGGCCGAAGGCGCAGAGGTGGCGGCATACCGCCGGCTGGCGGATCTGGCGGCAACCTTGCCGATGCCATGCCACTTTCTCCCGGGAAACCACGATGCGCGCGGCCTGTTCCGCCAGGTGCTGGGTGGCGGGCGCGCGTACGCGGATGGATTCGAGCAGCAGGCGGTCGATACCCGTTTCGGACGCTTCCTTCTGCTCGACACCCTGCGCAGCGGCTCGGCGAGCGGGGAACTGTGCGCGCAACGGATCGCGTGGCTGGACAGGCAGCTCGCGCAGGCCCGCCCGGATCTGCGTTTCTGGCTGGTGATGCACCATCCGCCGCTGCCGGTGGGCATTCCCTCGATGGATCAGTATGCGCTTGCCGAAGCCGATCAGCTGTGGGAGTGCATCGCCCCGTACCGGGATCGCATCCGCCACATCCTGTTCGGGCATGTGCATCGCGCGATCGGCGGCTCCTGGCACGGAATTCCCTTCTCCTGCACCAAGTCGACCAACCACCAGGTCGCGCTGGATCTGCGCAGCCGCGGCGTGGACGTGCCGGGCGGGCACGAGGCCCCCGGCTTCGCGGTGATCCTGATCGATGCGGACAACGTGGTGGTTCACCACCACGAATTTCTGGCGACCGGCCCCGCGTTCCTCCTCTGAGGGACGCGCCGCCTCCGGGGCTCACCGCTCGGGCGATGACCCGGAACGATGCTCGCGCCGCCGGCCGTCGTCCGGTCTGCCGGGTGGTGTCGGGCGTCCGCCCCTGGACGGGGACTGGCCGCGCGCGGGAGGCAGGGCACGCGCGGGTGGCAGCGCGCGCGGGGGCGGTGGCGGCCGACGGTCGTAGCGACGCAGCGGGGGCATCGGCTGCGGCCCGGGCGGGTGCCGCAGCCGCGGGGGCGGAAGGTGCTCCCAGCGCAGGCGATCGCGATAGAACGGGCGCACGGAGTAGTAGCGGCTCCAGTAGTCGATGAGCACGAAGCTGACGATGCCGATACCCAATACCGGGCCGTAGCTCAGCACCGGGACGTAGTAGCCCTCATAGGGATACACGATGTTGCCCGCGTAGACCCAGCCGCGGTCGGCACCGGCGAGGACATCGCACCAGGTGTAGTCGCCGAGGCACCCCTGCACGGTCAGGATCATGCCCTCCGGCACGACCACGACCACCGGGTAGTCGCGCCCCGGGCCCGCGCGCAGGTTCAGCGGCTTGCTGGCGTAGGCTTGCTGGGCCTGCGCGGCGGCAGGCCACCCGAGGCAGCAGGCGGCCAGACAGAGGCCTGCAATCAGGGACTTCATCGGAGTGCTCCTCGGCGTGGATGCGGCGCCTGACCGAGGCTCGTGGCCACGCAGCCCCGAGCCGCAGCGGCTCCGCGGAACCGTACAAGACCAAGTATGGCTCGGGCCCGCGACGCGTGCCCGCGGCGGGCCCCGGCATCCCTGCGGTGGGTCAAGGTCGCCGCGGCTGCCCTGGAGGGATCGACGGCCGTGCCCAAGGCCAGCCGCGACCGCCCTGTAGGATGATCGGCGCCGCGTGCCGCGAGCGGTGGCATCCGCCACCGGCGCCCCGGGAGCCAGCGAAGCCGCACCATGACCAACGACCGACGCCTTTCCAGCGCGCATGCCCCGAGCCGCAGCATCCCTGCGGTGGGGATCGAAACCCTGACGCTGGGCGTGCTGCTGGCATGGCTGCTGCCCGCCTTCATCGTGATGATCCTGCCGCCCGCGGGCACGCTGGCGGTGTCGCCGGACTCGATCTCCTATCTCGCGGTGGCCCGCGACATCGCGTCCGGCAAGGGCCCGAGCCTGCCCACCTTCGCGTTGTTCGGGCCGGCGACCCAGGCATTGACCACCTGGCCGCCGCTGTTCCCGCTGCTGCTGGCCTCGGGTCTGCCCCCGATCGCCTTGCAGGCGCTGCTGCTCGGCGGCCTTTCGGCCGTGGTGTTCCTCACCTTTGCGACCAGCCTGCGCGTCCCGGCGCTGGCCTCGGTGCTGCTGGCCTGGGCCTGCGCGCTGTCGATGCCGCTGCTGGTCGACGCCACCTATGTGTGGAGCGAGGTGCTGGCCTTGCTGATGGTGGCGCTGGCGCTGTGGTCGCTGGCGGGCATCGACGATGCCAACGCCGGCTGGCGCTGGGCGGGTGGCGTGGTGTGCCTGGCGTTGGCCGCCTATGCCCGCTACGCCATGCTGCTGCTGGTGCCCGCGCTGATGCTGGCGCTGCTGAGCGCCCCGCTGAGCCGCATCGCGCGACGCATCCGGCTGGCGTTGCTCACGCCGGTGGCCATGACGGCGATGTTCCTCCCTCTGCTGCTGCACAACCTGCTGCGCAGCCACCATCTCACCGGTGCCGCGCGTGGCGCCTCCGGCCGCGGCCTGGCGGCCAACCTGGGCGACGCGCTGCTGACCACGACCTCCTCCTTCGCCGTCAGCCGCCCCGCGCAGGCCCTGTTCGTGCTGGCCGTGCTGGCCGCCCTCGCGGTGGCACTGCTCGCGGTGCTCGATCGCCTGCGCCGGCAACGCCGGGCCGACAGCGCGGACGCACCGCAAGCCGTGGCCTGGGTGGCGCGCCTGGCCTGGACGCTGGCGCTGGTGTACCTGGCGGGCATGGTCGTGCTGCGCACCCTGGTGCACTTCGACCGCCTCGATACCCGGCTGATGAGCCCGGCGGTGTACCTGCTGGGCACGGGCATCTGCGCGGCGCTGGTAGGACTGGCCCGCTCGCCGCGCCACCGTCCCTGGGAGCGCGCCGCCCTCGCGCTGCCGCTGGCGATGCTGCTGGTGCTTTCGCTGCACCGGGCGGCCACGCAGGGGGATCGCGCCTGGCATGCCTGGCGCGCCTGGGGATCGCCCGAATGGCCGATCAACTCCCTGCTGGTCTACACCAACATCCGGCGGCTGCAGGCGCCGGCGGTGCACGGCGTGGTGCTCTGCAACCGGCCGCTGCTCGTGCAGTTCCTGACGGGCTGGGACGTGCGTGCAATCCCCCCGGGGCCCTGGTCGGAGGCCGAGTTGCGGCGCATCGGCTCGGCCGCGCAGGCCTTGCTGCTCGGCGACCGGCGCAGCAACCGGCTGGCGGCCGACCTGCGGCAGTTGTGGCCGCAGGCGACCACGCGCCCGATGATCGGCGCGCACATGCTGCAATGGAGCGGGCCACCGCGGGCCGCGCGTCTCGCTGCGCCGTAGGATGCCGGCTGCGGCGCTGCATCGCCGCTCCTCGGATCCTCCTGCCCCATGCGGCCCCTGCCATGCGCCTGACCACGATGACGGACTACGCGCTGCGCCTGCTGATGTACGTGGCGCAGCACCCGGATCGCCTGTGCACCATCGCCGAGGTCGCCAGGGCGCACGCGATCTCGGAGAGCCATCTGATGAAGGTCACGCAGGCACTCGGCCACCATGGCTGGCTGGAAACCGTGCGCGGCAAGGGCGGCGGCATCCGCCTGGCGCGCGCCCCGGCGCAGGTCGGACTCGGCGCCGTGGTGCGCGATGTGGAGGCCGACTTCCGGCTGGTCGAGTGCATGGGCGCCGCGAGTGCATGCCGGATCACCGGAAACTGCCGCCTGCGGGGCATCGTGCAGGGCGCGCTGGACAGCTTTGTCGCCCACCTGGATCGCCACACCCTGGCGGATCTCATCACGCCCTCGGGTGCGTCGGCAACGCTCCTGCGCATCGAAACCGCACCGGGGACACCGGCCGGCCCGGGCTGAAGCGAAGCGGCTGGATGGCCTCCCGCCCTCAATCGGCGAGCAAGTCCAGCAACTCGGTGTACAGCGCATCGGCCTGCGCGGGGTCGAAGTCGGCATGGTGGATCTTGCGCACGCCTTGGCGATCCAGGCGCAGGTGGACCGTCGGTTCGGCACCGCGCTGCTGCATCGAACTCCGGGCGCAGGCCATCGCACAACCATCGATCGCCACGATCGGTCGCTGCTCCCGCACCGCGCGCTGCAGCTTGGAGACGATACCCGGCACATTGCCCCCGATGCCGGCGATGCACGACATCTCGGCCTGCCCGGCGCGATCCAGGCGCACCGCCAGGTGGTTGGCCATCTGCGCCACGCTCGAGCAACCCGAGCATGCGTACACCAGCGGGGTGCGACCCCGTTCCTTCGGCTGCTCCACCTTCCTCGCCCTCCGTCGGGGCACGGGCAGCAGCCCCGCAGCTGCCTCGCAACCCATCATTTTAGGTATTTTACATACCCAATTGGAACGAGGCTACGCGCGCCCGGTAGGGGTGCAAAACCCTGCTTTTGTCTAGGTCATTTCGGCTGCGGTGGACAGAAAAGACCTGTTTTGGCCTAATTGTCCTAGACATATATCGAACAAGAGCCTAGGCTGTGGCACGTGGCCTCGCCGACGACCCCAGGGCTGTGGGCTTTTGTTCAGGACAACTCAAGCAGGGCTGCTCCCCCGAACGGCGATGTCCGCCGCGGCGAGCGCCCACCCCTTCCGGACTTTCCCTCCCGTAAAGGATCGCCATGAACGCCCCCGAAGTGCTTTTCGCCAGCCAAGCCCGCGGCGCCCTGCCCGATGTCCAGTCGAGCGCCGACCGTCGGGACATCGCCATCCAGAAGGTCGGGGTGCGCGGCGTTCGCTACCCCGTGCGGCTGCGCGGCGGCGCGGACGGCGAGCAGCCGAGCATCGCGACCTTCGAGATGACGGTGGCGCTGCCGCCCGAAGTCAAGGGCACCCACATGTCGCGCTTCATCGAAGTGCTGGAGGGGCACGACACCGCGCTCGACACCGAATCCCTCGACCGCCTGCTCGACACCATGCTGCATCGCCTGGGTGCCCAGGCCGGGGCGATCACCCTGCAGGCGACCTATTTCCGGCGCAAGACGGCGCCGGTTTCCGGAGTGGCCAGTCTGCTCGATTACGGGGTGCGCCTGCATTGCGAAGCCAACGGCGCGCAGCGGTTGCGACAACAGACGGTGGAAGTCCCGGTCACCAGCCTGTGCCCGTGCTCGCGCGACATTTCCGAATACGGCGCGCACAACCAGCGCTCGATCATCCACATCGGCGCCGAACTGCGGCAGGCGGTCGACCTCGACGAGCAGATCGCCATCGCCGAGAACGCAGCATCGTGCCAGCTCTGGGGCCTGCTGAAGCGACCCGACGAAAAGTACGTCACCGAATTCGCCTACGACCACCCGAAGTTCGTCGAGGACCTGGTGCGCGATGTCGCGCTGGCGCTGCGCGCCGATGCGCGCGTGGCGGCCTATAGCGTGTCGTCGGAGAACTTCGAGTCCATCCACAACCATTCGGCCTACGCGTGGCTGGAAGGCCGCAACCCTTGAACGGGCGTCCCACCGTGTACCGCACCGATTCCCGACCGCAGCCGGAACTGCTGCAGCGCGTGGCCGTGGTCGGCAGCGGCATCGCCGGGCTGGCGGCCGCCTGGTCGCTGCGCGACCAGGCACGACTGACCCTGTACGAGGCGGGCGACCACTTCGGGGGCCATGTGCACACCGTCGATGCCTGTGTCGATGGCCTCAGCCACCCCGTCGACACCGGCTTCCTGGTGCTCAATCGACGCACCTACCCCGGGCTGCTGGAACTGTTCGCCGAATTGGGCATCGAACTGGCCGAGTCGGACATGTCCTTCTCGGTGCAGCGTCCGCGCATCGGCGGTGGTCGGCTGGAGTGGAGCGGCGCCAGCCTGGACACGGTGTTCGCCCAGCGATCGAACCTGCTGCGTCCCCGCTTCTGGGGCATGCTGGGCGACATCCTGCGCTTCCATCGCGAGGCCACCGCGGTGGCGCGCTGCGCCGAGCCGGCGCAGGAGCGACGCAGCGTCGGCGAGTTCCTGCGCCAGCGCGGCTACGGCCGGGCCTTCGTGCACGACTATCTGCTGCCGATGATTGCCTGCATCTGGTCCTGTCCGCCAGCGCAGATGCTGGAATTCCCGCTGTTGACCCTCGTGCGGTTCTGCGACAACCACGGGCTGCTGCAGGTCGAGAATCGCCCGCAGTGGCTCACCGTGCGCGGTGGGGCGCGCCGCTATGTGCAGCGCATGGTCGAGCGCCTGCCCGATGCCCGCCTGCGCGCACCGGTGCTGCGGGTCAAGCGCCACGAGGTCGGGGTGGAGGTATCGACCGCCACCGGCACCGAGTGGTACGACCAGGTCATCCTGGCCTGCCACAGCGACCAGGCGCTGGCCATGCTGGTCGACGCCGACGCGGAGGAACGCGGCGTGCTGGGCGCCATCGGCTACCAGCGCAACCGTGCCGTGCTGCACACCGACTCCAGCCTGCTGCCGCGGCAGCGCAAGGCCTGGGCGGCATGGAACTTCGAAAGCGGCACGGCATCGGGGGAGGATGCACACGCCCCTGCCCAGGGCGAAGCCGTGTGCCTGCACTACCTGCTCAACCGACTGCAGCCGGTTCCCTTCGAACGCCCTGTTCTGGTGTCGCTGAACCCGCTGCGCGAACCGCACCCGTCGACCGTGCTGCGGGAAATCGATTACGCGCACCCGGTGTTCGACGCCGCGGCCATCGCCGCGCAGCCCAGGGTCGCCGCCTTGCAGGGCAGGCGTCGCACCTACTTCTGTGGCGCATGGTGCGGCCACGGATTCCATGAGGATGGCTTGCGCGCGGGTCAGGCCGCCGCGCGCGCCTGGACGCAGCGCCAGCACCGCGGCGCGCATTCGCCGGCGACCGAGCGGGTGGCAGCATGAGCGCGACGGCCCCGACCGCGGCGCCACGCCCGCTTCTCGGACTCGGCAGCGTGCGCCACACCCGCCTGCGGCCGGCGCCCAACGATTTCCGCTACCCGGTGTTCTTCCTCATGCTGCCCATGCGCGCACTGGCGCAGGGCAGCGCGGCGCTGCCCATCCCGCGCAACCGCGGCGGCTGGATGAGCTTCTTCGATGTCGACCACGGCGACGGCAGCGGCGACTGCCTGCAGTGGATGGAACAACTGCTGCGCGCGCAGGGCATCGTCGCCGACGGCGAGATCTGGCTGCAGACCTTTCCCCGCGTGCTGGGCTATGTGTTCAATCCGGTCAGCTTCTGGTATTGCCACCATGCGGACGGCAGCCTGGCGGCCATCGTCGCCGAGGTCAACAATACCTTCGGCGAACGCCACTGCTACCTGTTGCAGGCACCGGCGCGGCGCACGTCGCTGCGCTGGGGCCAGGAACTGCGCGCCAGCAAGGTGTTCCACGTCTCCCCGTTCTGCCGCATCGAGGGCGGCTACCGCTTCCGCTTCCTGCGCTCGGCCAGCGGCGGCAGCGAGCGCCTGGTGGCCCGCATCGACCATGACGATGCGCAGGGCCCACTGCTGCTGACCAGCGTGCAGGGCACCCTTCGACCCCTGACGCGGGCCAGCGCGCGGCACGCCTTGGCCACACACCCGCTGCATGGACTGATGGTCATCGCGCGCATCCACTGGCAGGCGCTGAGACTGTGGCTCAAGCGCGTGCCCTTCGTCTCCAAGCCCAACCCTCCCAGCCTGCAGGTCACGCGATGAACTCCTCCCACGACCAGGCCGCCGTGCGCTCCGCCGGCGTCATCCTTGCCGCACCCTCCGCGCGCCGACCGCTGGCGGCGCACACCGTGCTGGCCATGCTGCAGCGCCTGCGCCGCGGGCGCCTGGAGTTGCACCTGCCCGACGGCCAGGTGCTGCCTTGCCCCAGCCATGCGACGGCCGCGCCGTCGGTCGTCGTGCGCGTGCACGACTGGAAGGTGTTCTCCCTGGCGCTGCGACGCGGCGACATCGGCTTCGCGCAGGCCTACTGCGACGGCCGCTGGACGACCCCCGACCTGCCGGCGCTGCTCAAGTTGCTGCTGGCCAACCGCCAGGCGGTCGAAGGCGCGCTGCACGGCAGCTTCCTCGGCACGATGCTCGACCGCCTGCGTCACCTGCTGCTGCGCCGCAATACCCGCGCCGGCAGCCGGGACAACATCCACGCCCACTACGACCTCGGCAACGCCTTCTACAGCCTCTGGCTGGATCGCGGCATGACCTATTCCTCCGCGCTGTTCACGCGCTCCGACATGAGTCTGGAACAGGCGCAGCAGGCCAAGCTGCAGCGCGTGCTCGACGCGCTGCGTGTGCAAGCCGGCCAGCGGGTGCTGGAGATCGGCTGCGGCTGGGGCAGTTTCGCCGAACTCGCCGCGACGCGCGGGGTGCAGGTCGACGGCGTCACGCTGTCTCGGCAGCAGCACGCATTCGCCACGCAGCGGCTGCAGCAGGCCGGACTGGCGGAGCGTGCGCGCACGCACCTGCTCGACTACCGGGACGCCGCGTCCATCGCACCGCAGGCGGGCTTCGACGCGGTGGCCTCGATCGAAATGTTCGAGGCCGTGGGCGAAGCCTACTGGGCGCGCTATTTCCACAGCGTGGCCAGCCTGCTCAAGCCGGGTGGTCGCGCCTGCATCCAGACCATCACCATCGACGAGGCCCTGTTCGAGCGCTACCGCCGGGGCACGGACTTCATCCAGCGCTACATCTTCCCCGGAGGCATGCTGCCCAGTCCATCCCGCTTTGTCGAGGGCGCGCGCGCCGCGGGACTGCAGGTGCTCGACACCCACCGCTTCGGCGCCGACTACGCGCGCACCCTGGCGCTGTGGCGCCAGCGCTTCCTCGACAGCCGGGCGATGCTGCCCGGCCTGGGCTTCGACCGCCGCTTCGAACGCCTGTGGGAGTTCTACCTCGCCTATTGCGAGGCGGGCTTTACCGAGGGAACCATCGATGTCGTGCAGTACACCCTGGTCAAGACGCAGCAACCCTGAGCAGCGCGCGGCGCGGGGGCAGTCGTACCTGCGCGCGCTGCGGGCCGTGGCGGCCTGCCTGGCGCTGGGTGGCGTCGTCGCGCTCGCCGGCACGGCGCCTCCCGCTGCGCCGCGGTGGCTGGCGCAACGCCTGCCCGACTGCCATCTGGCCGGACGCGGCAGCTTTCGCTGGTGGGGTATCAGGATCTACAGCGCCTCGCTGTGGGTGGGCGCGCAGGGGCTGGATCCCGCACGCCTGGATGCGCGACCCTTCGCGCTGCAACTGCACTATGCGCACGCCTTGTCGGGCGCGACCATCGCCGAGGCCTCGGCGCGCCTGATCGCCCGTCTCGACCTGGGCAGCAAGGCACAGCGCGCGCAATGGCTGCAGGACATGCGCCGCATCTTTCCCGACGTGCGCGCAGGCCAGCGCCTGGCCGGGGTCTACCGCCTGCATCCGGAGCGCACCGTGTTCTTCCTGGATGGCAAGGCCATCGGCCAGGTTGCCGGGGCGGCCTTCGCGCGCGCCTTCTTCGCCATCTGGCTGTCGCCGCGCAGCAGCCTGCCTGCGCTGCAGCGTGCGCTCACCGCGGGCCTCGGGAAGACCGCGTGACGACCACCGCCTCGTCCCTCGCCGGCACGCCCCCCGGAGTCGCGGCACGCGCCGCGGAAGGCGCGCCCGGCTGGCGCCTGGGCTGCTATGGCGCGCTGCAGGCCGCGCTGAATTTCGTCGCCCTGCCGCTGTATGTCTTTCTGCCCGCCTACTACGCGGCCGCGCAGTCGGTTCCTCTGGCCTTGCTCGGTGGCGTGCTGCTGGCCTCGCGCCTGGGTGACGCCGCGGTCGATCCCCTGCTCGGCAGGCTGGCCGACCGCATGCTCGCGCGCCAGCGGGCTCGCGCCTGCATCGCAGTGGCCGGTGGCGTACTGCTGGCCGGCTTCCTCGCCCTCATGGCACTTCCCGCGCTGCTCGACTACGCGGCGCACCCGGGGCTGTTCAGCTCCCTGCTGCTGCTCGCGCTGCTGCTCACCTACGGGGGGTTCAGCGCCGCCAGCGTGATCCACCAGGCCTGGGGATCCACCCTGGGCCAGGACGAGCGCGCGCGCACGCGGGTGTTCGCCTGGCGCGAGGCCCTGGGTCTGGCCGGGGTGCTGCTGGCCGCCGCGGCTGCCCAGTTCGGCGGCGCACGCGCCTTCAGCCTCGGCCTGCTGGCAACGCTCGGCCTGAGCCTGGGCCTGCTGCGCCTGGCGCCGGATCCGGCGCGAAGCGCCCTGCACGGGGCGAGCCTGCGCGGGCTGCGTGCGGCCTGCGAGCCGCTGCGCCACGCGGCCTTTCGCCACCTGCTGCTCGTCTACACGCTGAATGGCGTTGCCGCGGCCATCCCGGCCACGCTGGTGCTGTTCTTCATTCGCGACCGCATCGGGGCGCCAGCGCTGTCCGGGCTGTTCCTGGCGCTGTATTTCGCAAGCGCCGCCGCGGGTGCGCCGCTGTGGGTGCGCGCCGTGGGCCGCCTCGGTGCTGCGCGCTGCTGGATCGCCGGCATGCTCGCGACCGTCGGCACCTTCCTGTTCGCCGCGCTGCTGCGGCACGGCGATGGCCTCGGCTACGCGCTGGTATGCGCCGCCTCCGGCCTGTGCCTGGGAGCCGACCTCGTGCTGCCGCCGGCGTTGCTGGCCGGGCTCATCGCCCGACTCGGACACTCGGGCAGTCTCGAAGGCGCCTATTTCGGATGGTGGAGCCTGTGCACCAAGCTGGCGCTGGCACTGGCCGCGGGCATCGCACTGCCCCTGCTCGGGCTGCTCGGCTACACCCCGGGCACACCAGCGAAGGGGCTGCTGCCCCCGCTGGTCATCGCCTACTGCCTGCTGCCCTCGACCCTGAAGGCCCTGAGCGCAGCCCTCTTCCGGCGCGGCTGGCGCGAGCACGGCCCGGCCACCGCCACGCCCTGAACGGAGAACCTCCTCATGCACACCCCCTGGAACCTTTCCCACCTGCTCCCCGCCGCCGCGCTGAGCGCGACCCTGCTCACCGGCTGCGCCAACGTCACTCCGGCCGCCTACCGCGGCCAGCAGCCCGAACTGGCTCTGGAGCAGTATTTCAATGGCCCTCTGACCGCCGACGGCATCGTGTTCAACCGCTCGGGCAAGGTGGTCAAGCGCTTCCATGTCGACATGGTCGGCCGCTGGAAAGGCGACGATGGAACCCTGACCGAGCATTTCACCTACAGCGACGGCAGCAAGTCGGAGCGCGTCTGGCACCTGCGCCGCCTTGCCGACACGGGGCCGGCGCGCAACTACGAGGGTCGCGCCGGCGACGTCGTGGGTACCGCGCGCGGCTATGCCGAGGGCAACGCCTTCCACTGGAACTACACCCTGGCGCTGCCGGTCGGCAGCCGAACCTACGATATGCACATGAGCGATTGGATGTACCTGATGAACAAGCATGTCTTGCTCAACCACACGGTGATGAGCAAGTTCGGCGTCAGGTTCGCCAGCCTGTTCATCGCCTTCCACAAGCCCTGAGTCGCATCCCGCGCGATGGCCCGCAACCCCCCCATCACCGACTGGCGCGACCGCCGCGTGTGGATTGTCGGCGCCTCATCCGGCATCGGCGCGGCGCTGGCCCGAGCCCTCATCGCGCGCGGTGCCCGCGTCGCGGTGTCGGCGCGCAACGCACAGGCCCTGCATGCGCTGGGGGCTGCCGCGGCGCTGCCCCTGGACGTGCGTGATGCGACCGGCCTGGCGCGCGCGGCGGCCAGCGTGCAGCAGGATCTCGGCGGCCTCGATCTGGCCGTGTACTGCGCCGGCACCTACCGCGCGCTGCGCGCCGATGCCTTCGACCTGCACTGCGCCCTCGAGCACGACGACATCAACTACCGCGGCGCGCTGCATTGGCTGGCTGCGGTGCTGCCTCTGCTGCGTGCGCAGCGCGGCGCCCACCTGAGCATCGTCTCCAGCGTGGCCGGTTGGCGCGGCCTGCCGCAGGCGCTGGCCTACGGCCCAACCAAGGCCGCGCTGATCAACCTGGCGCAGACGCTGTCCATCGACCTGCACCCGCTGGGCATCGCCGTCAGCGTGGTCAACCCCGGCTTCGTCGAGACGCCGCTCACGGCGCAGAACGCCTTCGCAATGCCGGCCCTGCTGCGTCCCGAACAAGCCGCCGAGGCGATGCTGCGTGGCTGGGAGCGCGGGCAGTTCGATATCCACTTTCCGCGTCGATTCACGCTGTGGCTGCGGCTGCTGCGCTGTCTTCCCGACGCCTGGTATTTCGCCCTCATCCGGCGGGTCACCGGGGGCTGAAGCGCTGCCCGAACCCTCCCTGCGGAGTGTCGCCGAAGCGGGGTGTGGCGAAAGCGACAAGGCGCCGATGCGGGCTGCCGAACAGGGTTTCCCCTGGTTAGAATGCATGGGATTCGACACTTTCGTCGCGGCCCCGCTGGCGCTCGCGCACCTGCCATCCTGATCCGACCCCGCCTGCTGCTCGCGCTGCTGCTTCTGGGCGCGCTGAGCGCTTGCGCGTTGTCGCGCGGCGTGCCCGCGCCACGCGCGGCCGTGGCGCGCGCTGCAGGCGCGCGCTGCGCGCCTGCCTGGTGGGACGACGCGGGCGATGCGCTGCTCGCGCGCCTGGTCGACCATGGCCTGGCCTCCGACTCCGGGCTGCGACGGCGGGCGCAGGAACTGGTCCAGGAGCAGGCGCGGGCACGGGGCCTGCAACAGGGCTGGCGCCACTGGGTGGCGCAGGGACTGGGGTGGTCGCTGCCGAACCCGCAACGCCTTGCGCTGCGCCTGGCCGCGGCACGGCAGCGCAAGGCCGCGTCCATCGCCCTGGATTATGTCGAGGTGCGGCGTCTGCAGGCCTTGCTCGCGCTGCGCCTGGAACTGCAGCGGCCCTTGCGCTCCGACGAACAGATCGCCGGCTGGCGGCAGGAAGCCGGGCTGGCGAGCGCGGTCGATGGCGGGCTGGCGCACACGCTGGTGGGCATGCACGCGGCCGCCATCGACGCCACGCGTGTGCGGCTGGCGTCTGCGCGCACGGAGCTGGCACGTGCTGCCGGCATGCCGCCCGGCGCGTTGCAGCCCCTGCTGGCCCATCTCAGCTGGTTGCCGAGGCTGCGCCCGCCCGCGCCCTGCGCGGCCTGTGTCGCCGCCGGCCCCGCGCAGGCCGACCTGGCGGCGGCCGACGCGCGCGTTGCCGCGCTGCGCAGGCTGGAGCCGGCGGCCGCACGCACGGTCGCCGACGCGCGTAGCGCCTATCGACTGGGCACTGGCGGCTTTGCCGACCTGTACGTTGCGGAAACCGCGGTTCTCGAACTGCGCGTGGCCACGCTGGACGCGCGCGCGCAAGCGGCCCGCGCGACGATCCGGCTGTCGGCCGCCGGCAGGCTGGGGTGCCTGCGTCGCCAACGCCCGGAGCATGGCCATGCCGACTGAGCCAGGGCCCACCGCGCAGGTCGATGTCCTGCTCGGCGCACGGCCACGCAGCCGCTTGCGGCGCTGGGTGAGCGCGATCCTGCTCGTGCTGGTGCTGGCCGCCGCGGCCACGCTGCTGCTGCGCTTCGTCGAGGGCAATGACACGCCGTACTACATGGCGCCGATCACGCGCGCGGATCTGCGACCGCAACTCAGGCTGCGCGGTACCTTCTATCCGGCCGGCGAAGTCAGCGTGCGCGCGCCCCACGATGCCTTGCTGACCGCGCTGCCCGAGGCCATCGGGGCGCGGGTTCTGCGCGGACAGGCGCTGGCGGTCATCGACACCACGACCTACGCACGTGCGATCGCCGCCGACCGCTCGGAACTGGCCGCCGCGCAGGATCAGGCCCGGCGCGAGGCCGTCGCCAGCCGTGCCGCGGCCGCCCGGCTCGCGCGCTTCGAGAAGGTCTGGCGCGCGTCCGGCCAGCGCGTGCCCTCGCTCGACGAACTGGAATCGGCGCGTCTGCAGGCCGCGCGCGCGGCACTGGCCGCGCGCCGCGCCCGCACCCTGGCCGACGCCGCCGCGCAGCGGCTGCGCGCCGATACCCGGGATCTGCAGGCCGCGCTGCCCCGCGCACCCATCGATGGTGTGGTCAGCGCGCGCCTGGTGCCCGCCGGCAGCCGGGTGCGCGCCGGTGAGCCGCTGCTGCAACTGGCCCCGCTGGGCGCCGCGGCGCGCGTGGCCGTCAGCCTCGGCGCGAGCGACGGGCCGCTGAGCCCGGGCCTGAAGGCCGAGGTGCTGATCAACGGCCGGCCCCCGCGCGAGGCGCGGCTGCTGAGGGTGCGCGGCGGTGCCGACGGACGACAGCAGGCGGTGTTCGGTCTCGCGCCCGATCCCGGCTTGCCCCCGCGTGGCGTGGCCACCGTGCTGCTGAGCCTGCCCACGCGCCACCATGTGCTGCTGGTGCCCGATGCCGCGCTGGCTTTCGCGCCGCACTGCTCGGCGCAACGGAGCGGCCACAACCTGTGCCTGCTGGCGCGCGACGGCACCGCGCGCAGCGTGCCCGTCGTCCTCGGCCCGGGTGACGGCCGCCACACCCAGATCCTCGCCGGCAACGTACGCCCGGGGCAACTGGCGATCATCGGCTGGCGCGAAGCGCCGGTGGCGTCGGCGCCCGCGCGCACCCGGCCCGGCCCCTGAGGGCGCCTGCCGCCCACCTGTACGCACCATGACCCGCCCCCCCCTGCTGCTCACCCGCCGCCAGGCCGGCACGCTGATCGCATCGCTCGGCGGCGCGCTGCTGCAACCCACCCCCGGCCTGGCCGCCGGTGATGCGCGCTGGGGGCCGCCACGCCCCTTCCACTGGGAAGGCCTGGTGGAGCGCGCGCGCCGGCTCGCGCAGCGGCCCTACGTGGCGCGGCATCCATCGCCGCATGCGGTGGATAACTGGGATCGCTTCGTGCGCCTGAGCTACGGCGCGGCACCCGCGCTGACCGGCACCGTGCGGCTGTTCCCGACGCGCCGCGGCGTGGCGCCCTATGCGGTGGGCATGCATGTCGTCGACCAGGGCATGGCCCGCCGGCTGCTCGACAGTCGGGGCCTGTTCGGCGGCGCGGGCGACGCCGACGTGGCCGGATGGAGGGTGCTCGATCCGAGCGGACGCACCGACTGGATGGCCTTCCTCGGCGCCTCCTACTTCCGCTGCTCGGGAACCGACAACCGCTACGGCCTGTCGGCGCGCGGGGTTGCCGTGGATACCGGATTACCCGGCACGGAGGAATTCCCGGCCTTCACCGATTTCTGGATCGAGCAGCGCGGCGCCGACCATGTGCTGGTGCACGCCCTGCTCGACGGGCCCTCGCTCAGCGGCGCCTACGCCATCGACACCCGCAGACGCGAAGGCAAGGACATGGTGCAGGACGTGCGCTGCGCACTGTTCCTGCGGCGCGACGTGCAGCGCCTGGGCATCGCCCCCCAGACCAGCATGTTCCTGTATGACCAGACGCGCGCCAGCGGCCTGCCCCAGGCCCGCCCGATCGGCGACTGGCGGCCGCAGGTGCACGACTCGGACGGCCTGGCGATCCACCTCGGCGACGGCGAGCGCATCTGGCGGCCGCTGCACAACCCGTCGCGAGCACGCATGCACAGTTTTCGCGCCGACCATCCGCGCGCCTTCGGCCTGCTGCAGCGCGCGCGCCGCTTCACCCAGTACGAGGACGACGAACTGTTCTACGAGTTGCGCCCCTCGCTCTGGGTGGAACCGCAGGGCGACTGGGGAACGGGGTCGGTGATGCTCTACGAAATGGCATCGATCTCGGAAACCGTGGACAACATCGGTGCCTTCTGGGTGGCCGACGAAGCCGCGCGCGCGGGACAGCGACGTGACCTGGCCTACCGCCTGACCTGGACCAGCGCCGACCCCAGCGTGGACAGCAATGCGCATTGCCGCAACCTGCTGCTGGGCCCGGCCAGCCCCGAGGGTGCTCCGGTGGATGCCACGACACGCAAGTATGTGATCGACTTCCACGGCGCCTCGTTGTCCGGGCTGGACGCAGCCAGCGGGGTACGCGCCGTCTGCGACCTGCCGCAGACCTCGATCATCGAACTGCGCGCGCATCCCCTGCACGGGCGCCGGGACGCCTGGCGCGTCGTGCTGGCGCTGCGCCTGCCGGGCCTCGCACAGAAGGAGTTCCGGCTGTTCCTGCAGCGCGGCGCGCAGGCGCTGAGCGAGACCCTGACCGTCACGCTCGAAACATGAGCGCACCACCGTCGATGCTGCCGCCGGAGGCCCCGCTGGACATGCCGGTGCAGCGCCTGCACGGCCCCCCGCCGGGCTCGATCGAGGTGCAGACCCAGCCGCATGGTCTGCTCGTCAAGCGCCTGCTGCTGGTGGGCAGCACCGCGGTGCTGGCGCTTGCGGCATCGACCCAGTTGCGCATGCTGCTGGCACGCGAAGGCAGCGACGCCATCGACGTGCTGCTCCTGGTGCTGTTTCTTCCGCTGTTCAGCTGGATCTCCTTCGGCTTCGTGAATTCGGCCATCGGCTTCTTCCAGCTCATCAGCGGAGAACACCCGGGATTCACCGCGGTACCCAGTCCGGCGGGCGCGCTGCGCCACCGCGTGGCCGTGCTCATGCCGATCTACAACGAAGGCGTCGAGCAGACCTTCGGGCGGGTGCTCGCGATGGCCGAATCGATCGCTGCCGCCGGTGGCGCCCCCTGGATCGATTTCTTCGTGCTCAGCGACTCGAATCCGGACAACGGCCAACTCGAGGAAGCTGCCTGGCGCGAAGTCGCCGCGCAGGCTCCGATCGCGGTCTATTACCGACGGCGCGCGCACAACGTGGCGCGCAAGCCCGGCAATATCGCCGAGTGGCTGCGGCGCTTCGGCGCGGCCTACGAGTGCATGCTGGTGCTCGACGCCGACAGCCTGATGAGCGGCAGCGCGATCGTCGGCATGGCCTCGATCATGGAAGAGCGGCCCTCGATCGGCCTGCTGCAGACGGTGCCGATGATCACCGGCGCGCACACCCTGTTCCAGCGCTGGATGCAATTCGCCAGCGAGGCCTACGGGCCGATCGCCACCGCCGGTCTGCTGTGGTGGTCGGGGTCGGAGGCGAACTTCTGGGGACACAACGCGATCGTGCGCACCCGTGCCTTCGCGCAGAGCTGCGGCTTGCCGGAACTGCCGGGCAAACCCCCGTTCGGCGGGCCGATCCAGAGCCATGACATGGTCGAGTCGGCCTTGCTGCGACGGCGCGGATGGGCGGTGCACATGGTGATGATCGACGGCAGCTACGAGGAATTTCCTCCCACGGTGGTCGATTACGCCGCGCGCGACCGCCGCTGGATGCAGGGCAATCTGCAGCACCTGCGGCTGCTCGACACTTCCGGGCTGCACTGGGCCAGCCGGCTGCATCTGCTGGTCGGCGCCTGCGCCTACCTGACCTCCCCCGGCTGGCTGCTGCTGCTGCTGACCAGCGCGCTGCAGGCCTGCGTCGAGCAACGATCGGCGCCCGTCGGATTTTCCTCGCCGGAAGTGCTGTCGCTGACCATCCTTCTGCTGTTCGGGCCGAAGTTGATGGGCCTGGTGTGGATGCTTGCCTCGCCGCCACGGCGCCGCGGCTTCGGCGGCGCCACCGCCGTGCTGCGCTCGGTGGCGCTGGACATCCCGCTCGCCGTGCTGATGGCCCCGGTGACCATGGTGACGCAGACCAAGGCCCTGCTAGCGATGGCCAGGGGCCGGCCCTCGGGCTGGGCCACCCAGGTGCGCGAGGCCCATCGCATCCCGGTGCGCGCGGTGCTGTCGGGCCTGCGCGAACATCTGGCGCTGGGCGCAGCCTTCGCCTGCCTGGCCCTGGTCAATCCCGGTGTGGCGCTGTGGTTCTCCCCGATCACCCTCGGCCTGCTGAGTGCCCCGTGGCTGATCAGCGCCACCTCCAGCCAGGGGCTCGCACGACGCGCGCTGCAATGGGGATTCTTCCGCGTTCCACCGCCGCAGCTCGCCGAGGCCGCGCCCCGGAAGCCCAAGCCCGATACAGTATCTGCTGCAGGAGATCCCCAACCATGATGCAGAAAGAGAACCCCGTCTGGCTGATCACCGGTTGTTCGACCGGTTTCGGGCGCGAAATCGCCCGCGAGGTGCTGGCCCGCGGCTGGCGTGCGGTGGTCACCGCGCGCGATCCGTCCAAGGTGGCCGACCTCGTCGCCGAGCACCCGCAGCGCGCGTTGGCGCTGGGCCTCGATGTGGACGATGCGCAGCAGATTCACGCCGTGGTGGCCGCCGCGCTGGAGCGCTTCGGCCGCATCGACGCCCTGGTGAACAACGCCGGCTACGGCTACCTGGCAGCGATCGAGGAAGGCGAGGATGCGGCCGTGCGCGCCATGTTCGAAACCAACGTGTTCGGCCTCGTCGAGACGACCAAGGCTGTGCTGCCCGGGATGCGCGCGCAGCGCAGCGGGCTGATCGTGAACCTGTCGTCGATCGGTGGCCTGACGGCCTTTGCCGCCACCGGCTATTACCACGCGACCAAGTTCGCGGTGGAAGGCCTGTCGGAGTCGCTGGCGCTGGAAGTGCGCCCGCTGGGGATCGACGTGATGATTGTCGAACCGGGCCCCTTCCGCACCAACTGGGCCGGCGCATCGATCCAGGAGTCGGCGGTCCGCATCGACGACTACGCCGACACTGCCGGCCTGCGGCGCACGCAGACCCACGCGCGCAGCGGCAGGCAGGTCGGCGACCCGCAGCGGGGCGCGCGCGCCATCATCGAGGCCGCGCTGGCGCCCCGGCCGCCCCTGCACCTGCTGCTCGGCGGCATGGCGGTGGACGCGGCCCGCGCCAAGCTCGAGGCGCTGCGCGCCGACATCGACGCCTGGGAGACGACCAGCCGCGGCGCCGATTTCCCTTCCTGAAGCCGAGGCGACCGCAGGGGGCGGCCGAAGGGGGCGTCCGCGGGGCCGCGTCGCCGGACTCAGTCCTCCAGGCGCGACAGGTCGCGCACCGCCCCGCGATCGGCGCTGGTGGCCAGCAGCGCATAGGCCTTCAGCGCGGTAGACACGGCGCGCGCCCGCGGCAGCGCGGGCTTCCAGCCGCGCGCATCCTGCTCGGCACGCCGCCGCGCGAGTTCAGACTCGTCGACCAGCAGGTCGATGCGGCGCTGCGGAATGTCGATGCGGATGCGGTCGCCGTCGCGCACCAGGCCGATCGCGCCTCCGGCGGCGGCCTCGGGCGAGACATGGCCGATCGACAAGCCGGCCGTACCCCCGGAGAAACGCCCGTCGGTGACCAGTGCGCAGCCCTTGCCCAGGCCCTTGGACTTCAGGTAGGAGGTGGGATAGAGCATCTCCTGCATGCCCGGGCCGCCGCGCGGGCCCTCGTAGCGGATCACCACCACGTCCCCGGGTTGCACCTCGTCGCCCAGGATGCCCTTGACCGCCGCATCCTGGCTTTCGTAGACGCGCGCCGTGCCTTCGAAGGTGAACAACGCCTCGTCGACCCCTGCCGTCTTGACCACGCAGCCGTCGACGGCGATGTTGCCGTACAGCACCGCCAGTCCGCCCTCGCGGTTGTAGGCATGCTCGACGCTGCGGATGCAGCCGCGCTGGCGGTCGAGGTCGAGCGTGGGCCAGCGGGTGTCCTGGCTGAAAGCCTGCTGCGTGGGGATGCCGGCCGGCCCGGCGCGGAAGAAGGTGTGCACGGCCTCGTCCCGCGACACCGCGACATCATGCCGCGCCAGGGCGTCGGCCAGGCTGGGCGCATGCACCATCGGCACCTCGGTGTGCAGCAGGCCGGCGCGCGCCAGCTCACCCAGGATGGCGATCACTCCGCCGGCGCGATGCACGTCCTCGACGTGGTAGTGGCTCGAGGGCGCCACCTTGCACAGGTTGGGAACGCGGCGCGACAGGCGGTCGATGTCGGCCATGCCGAAGTCCAGCTGCGCCTCCTGCGCAGCGGCCAGCAGGTGCAGGATGGTGTTGGTCGATCCGCCCATCGCGATGTCCAGGCTCATCGCGTTCTCGAAGGCCGCGCGGCCGGCGATGTGGCGTGGCAGCACGGTGGCGTCGTCCTGCTCGTAGTAGCGACGACACAGCTCGACGATCAGCCGGCCGGCGCGCAGGAACAGTTCCCGGCGATCAGCGTGCGTGGCCACCACGGTGCCGTTGCCGGGCAGCGAAAGGCCGAGCGCCTCGGTCAGGCAGTTCATCGAGTTGGCGGTGAACATCCCCGAGCAGGAACCGCAGGTCGGGCATGCCGAGCGTTCGATCTGCGCCACCTCGGAGTCGGAGACCTTCGGATCGGCAGCCATCACCATGGCGTCGATCAGGTCGATCTTGCGCAGCGCGCTGCCCTGCGCGAGGCGCGTCGTGCCGGCCTCCATCGGCCCGCCGGAGACGAACACCACCGGGATGTTCAGGCGCATGGCCGCCATCAGCATCCCCGGCGTGATCTTGTCGCAGTTGGAGATGCACACCAGCGCGTCGGCGCAGTGGGCGTTGACCATGTACTCGACCGAATCGGCGATGATGTCCCGGCTGGGCAGCGAATACAGCATGCCGTCGTGCCCCATCGCGATGCCGTCGTCGACGGCGATGGTGTTGAACTCCTTGGCCACTCCGCCGGCGGCCTCGATCTCGCGCGCCACCAGCTGGCCCAGATCCTTCAGGTGCACATGCCCGGGAACGAACTGGGTGAAGGAGTTGGCGACGGCGACGATCGGCTTGCTGAAATCCTCGTCGTGCATTCCGGTGGCGCGCCACAGTGCGCGCGCTCCGGCCATGTTGCGACCGGCGGTGGAAGTCCTGGAGCGGTAGTTGGGCATGGAAGAACCTCTGTGTTGGCGGCGTTCGCCCACGATCGTATCGCGCCCGCGGATTTCCTTCCCGCGCGGCGCCCCGCCCGCCGCGCCATACCCCGGGGAACTCCCGGTCCACCCATGCCGCGCGGCGCCCTATGCTGCGCCGCGTGTGACTTGCAGGGATCCGCATATGTTGGCCATTCCGACCATCGACCTGATGCATGGCGAGCCGCCCACGCTGCCCGCCGTGCGCAGGGCCCGCCGGCGCCTGCTGGGGCTGATTGCCGGCTCCTTTGGCGTGCTGGCCTACCTGTTGAGCAGCAATCTGATCGCTCTTGGTGAAGCGCACATGAGCACGCGCGCCGAGCGCATGGGAAGCCTGTCGCCGCTGGCGCTGGGCGAGGACCTGCTGATGGTCGTGCTGTTCCTCGGCGCCGCCTGGGTGCTCTACCGCGCGCTGACGGGCTACCTGGATCTGTGCGTGTGCGAGGACTCCAAGGTGTGCCGCGTGGTCTACGCGGTATGTCGCGACAGCCCGCAGGCGGATCGCTACCGGCAGGCGGTGGTGCGCCAGGCGCGAGGCTTCCTGACCGCCGAGGTCGACGCCTTCTACGAGTTGTGCCCGCCCGATCGCTGGAACCGCAACTGGCCGGACAACCTGCGCGAGCAGATCCGCTCGTCGACCCCGCTGGCCGCCTGAGATCGCAGCGTCGCCGGCGCCCGTGCGCGTGCACGTGTGCGCTCGGTCAAAAGATACGGTAGTGGGTATGCATCTAGAATGGGCGCAGGATCCATTCCGCCATCGTCCGCACGACCCATGAAAAACGCTCTCGACCTGGTCGCCGCCGCCCGCGCGCGCATCCGCGAAATTCCCCTCGAGCAGGCCACGCACGCGGTGCAGCAGGCCGACTACGTCCTCGACGTTCGCGAGGCCGACGAATACGCTGCCGGCCACTTGCCGGGAGCGATCTCGATGCCGCGCGGAGTGCTCGAATTCCGTCTCGGCAGCAGTCCCGAACTGGAAGCGCGCGACCGCAGCTTCGTGCTGTACTGCAAGACCAGCGGGCGCGCCGCGCTGGCCGCGCTGGCGATGCACGAAATGGGCTATGTGGACGTCGGCTCCATCGCCGGCGGCTTCGATGCCTGGGCGGCCGCCGGACTGCCGGTGGCCAAGCCGCAGCAACCACGCTTCGGATAGCGCGGCGCGGCGCAGCCGGATTCAGTCTGGCGCGCGCGCACGCACGGCCAGCCACTGCAGCAAGTGGCGCATCGCCTGCCTGCGCGCATCCTCGTCGGCGGCATGGTGGGCCTGGTCGTGCCAGTGCAGCACCTGGCTGTCCTGGACGGCGCGCCCGCGCAGGAAATCGCTCATCGGGCAGTCGTCCAGGCTGCCCGGGTGCTGCAGGTGGATGGGGTCATGCGACAGCATCCATTGATAGGCCAGGGCGGCCACCCAGCTGCGCAGCCGGCCCGGGTCGCAGGCCTGCGGGCGATACCCGGCGATCCAGCTCGGCAGATCCTGCGGCGACATCGGCCGAGCCAGCGCGTAGCCCTGGCCGAAGGCGCAGCCGAGCAGGCAGGCCGCTTCGACCAGCCCGGCATCCTCCAGGCCCTCGGCGACCACTTCGCGCTCGAAATCCTGGCCGATCTGCACGGTCGAGCGGATCAGGCTCAACGCCTTCAACGGCTCCACGTTGAGCTCGCGCACGATGCTGCGGTCGATCTTGATGACGTGGAACGGCAGCTCGGCCAGCCGCTGCAGGCTGCTGTAGCCTGAACCGAGGTCGTCCATCGCGATGCGCACCCCGAGGGCCGCCAGTCGCCGGATCGCGGCGTCGCCGATGCCCGCCTGCAGCGGCTCGCCCTCGAGCAGCTCCAGGGTCAGGAGCGCCGGCTCGACACCGGCCTCGGCCAGGGCCTCCTCGACCCAGCGCAGGCAGTCGGCATGCACCAGCGAGCTGGGCGCCAGGTTGAGCGACAGCCCGACGTCCAGGCCGTCGCGCTGCCAGGCACGCAGTTGCGCCAGGCCCATGCGCAGCCCCTGGCGCAGAAGCAGGTGCAGTTCGGCGCTGCCCAGCGCCGGCAGGAAGGCCGCAGGCGGCAGCAACGAGCCGTCGGCACCGCGCAGTCGCGCCAGGGCCTCGACCTTGCGCACCGCGCCGCTGCGCAGATCGACCACCGGCTGCACCACCAGTTGCAGCGCGCCGCCATGCAGCAGCTCGCGCACCTGCAGCTTGTGCTCGACCGCGATCGGCGGCACATGCGCGGCCAGCGAGCCCATCATCTGCCCCAGGCGGCTTTGCAGCGAGGCACGCCAGAGCTGCATCCAGCTCGATGCGAACTGGTGCGGGTGGGCGCCGAAGAGCCCCAGCACGGCATGGATCTCGCCTTCCCGATGCAACGGAACGGTCAGCGCGCTGGCGATGCCCAGTTCGCTCATCGCCTGCTGCCAGGGGCGCGTACGCGCATCGTCCGCGAAGGAGATGCACTGCTGCGCCTGCTCGCTCATCCAGGTCATCGCCACCAGGCCCTGGCCGCGCGGATGCAGCGGATCGACCAGCGGATGCAGCTCGCGCGCGATGAACACCTCGATGAACTGGCCGGCCACGGCACCGCTGGCCTGCTCGATGAGAAAGCGGTTGCTCGCGTCCGGCCGGAACAGCATGGCGGCGCACACCCCCGGCAGCGCGGCCAGCGCATCGAGTTCGGACTGCATCGCGTCGGCCACCAGCAGCCTGGGCTCGAAGGGCCTGCCCACGCACAGCGCATAGGCGTCGGCGACCTCGCGCATGGCCTGCAGCAGGGTGTGCATGGCCAGTTGCAGCCTGGCCTCGACCACGCGCAGCGCGCGGTAGCGGGTGCGCGGACTCAGCAGCACGGAGTCCAGCTGCTGGTGCAGCGCCAGCCGCAGAAGCTCCATGGCCTGGGTCATCCAGGCGCCGGAAACCCCGAGCAGGGCGTGCACCCGACCGATGCGGGCGAAGGCCTGCTGCACGGTCGTGGCGCTGGCCTGCGTGTCGCCGATCACCCGCAACGGCCCATCCTGCAGGCAGCCCAGCGGGTTGCGCTGCTGCTGGCCCAGGCTGCGCAGGATGGCGGCGCTCTCCGGAGCATGCTGCATCTGGGCGGACAGCGCGGCCGCGAAGCGTGCGGACACGGCATCCAGGCCCGGCGCCAGTTCGCCCAGCAATTGCTGCGCCTCCCTTCCGAACGGATCGATGCCCGGCTCGGCCAGGCTTTCCTCCGCGCGACTCGAGCTCAGCAGCCACCAGGCCGAGCGATCGGCCTTGCCCTGCTTGGCCTGGTACATCGCTGCGTCGGCCTTGCGCAGCAAGGAATCGGCGTCGACCGCGTCCCCCGGATACAGCGCGACGCCCAGGGTCATGCCGATCTCCACGCTGCGACCCTGGCCGAGGTCGAAGGGGCGTTCCACCGCACGGTGCAGGCGCGCCAGAGCGCGCCCCAGCTGCGGCAGCGCCTGCTGCGCGTCCAGATCCTCGAGCACGATGGCGAATTCATCTCCGCCGAGGCGGGCCACGAAATCCGACTCGCGCAGGTTGTCGCGCAGGCGCAAGGCCATGCTGCGCAGCAAGGCATCGCCCGCGTCGTGGCCGTAGCTGTCGTTCACCGGCTTGAAGTCGTCCAGATCGATCATCCCGACCGCGAGCACCCGCGAGCCGCGCTGCGCCCGCGCCATGGCCCGCGGCAGGTGTTCCTCGAAGGCGAAGCGATTGGGCAGTTGCGTCAGGGAGTCGGTACGCGCCATGTGCGCTTCCTGGGACTGCAAGGTCTGGATGCGCTTCTTCAGGTCGAGTTCGTCGAGGCCGAAGCCCAGCAGCTCGCCAATGCGCAGGCACACCTCCGAGGTGCGCTCGTCGAACACGTCCTGGCGCGCGGCGGCGAACACCAGCACGGCCCAGGGCTTCTGAGCGCGCGTGATGGGCACGGCCATCACGCTCAGCCAGCGATTGCGCATGAAGCCCTGGTGCCAGGGCTGCAGCCGGGGGTCGGCCAGGGTGTCGTTGCAGGCCACCGCGGTTCCGCTGTTCCAGGCCTGCACCACGACCGGTCCCATGGCATCGTGGGTCAGCCGCGGCGGGGCCTCGCGCACCTGCCCGGCGCCTTCGCCCGACACCGCCAGGATCTCGAACACGCACGACGGCCCGGGGCGTCCGATCCAGGACGCGTGAAAGGGCGTCTCCCTGCTCAGCTTGGCGCACAGGCTCTGCAGCATGTCCTGCTCGTTGCGGCTCTGGATCAGCACCTCGCCGGAATGCAGCAGCGCGCGGTACAGGCCCTGGAGTTCCAGCAGCTTCTGGCGCTGCGACAACAGGTCGAAGGTGCGCTGGCCGAGGGCATCGGTGAGCTGGCTGACGGCGTCGACGAGCTGTTCGAGCTGCGCAGGATGCGCCGAGGGGGCCGCGGAGGCGAGCGGCGGATCGCCGGCCTGCAGGGCGCGGATTTCGCGCGCCATGCGCGCATCGACTCCAGCAATATGGTGCAACAGCCACTGCGCCAGGAAGGCCAGCAGGTCGACCCCGACGTCCGACGGGTGCGACTGCGCCAGCGCGCGCGCCTGGCGCAGGAACTCGCTGAAACTGTGGTGCGCGCGCAGATGCATCGCGCGGTGCCCGGCGTCGATCGGCCACTGCGCCATCAACTGCGCTTCCTCGCGGAAGTGGTAATGGGTGTAGTCGACGAGGGCGTCGAGCAGCCGACCGAGCTCGGCGGCCGAGGCGGCCTGGGTCAGCGCCGTGGCCGCGCGGTTGAAGATGTCCAGCAGCTGCCGGTGCTGCTCATCGACCAGGTCGATACCTGTGGCGAGAGCCTCGCTCCACTGCAGGGGTTGCAGTCGGGTAGTCACTTTGGGCCGTGGGGGCTGCGGATCGGACAATTGGGCGACGCCCGTCGGAGAGAGGCCAACGATTATCCACAACGCACCAGGCCGGGGCTTGATCTCCGACAAATCATGGACGAGCAGCGCCTTGACGAAACGCTGCCTGCGACCTAGCGACCTGCCCCGCTCATGACGAGCTGGGAGACCGCCTCCCTCGACCCGGTGTCTTGGCAGTGCCGGCGGAAGGCGCTATATTGTACCAAACGTTCCATTTCTGCCTGCGGCGGCCTGCGGGGAAATCTCGAGCAGGCTGCATCCTCCACCGGAAGCCACCATGGACTCACCCGACACCCAGCCACTGCAATGGTTCGATCTCGCCGCGCAGGATCCCCACGTGCGTTTCAGCCCGAACTGCTGGCGCGTGCGCCTGGCGCTGCTGCACAAGGGCCTGGAGGCCGAGGCCCTGGACTGGCGCTTCACCGAGAAGGATCGCATCGCGGCTTCCGGCCAGGGCAAGGTGCCGGTGCTGGTCGACGGCGACCGCATGCTGCCGGAAAGCTGGGACATCGCCTGCCACCTCGAACGCCGCCACCCCGACCGCCCCAGCCTGTTCGGCGGGCCGCAGGCACAGGCCCTGGCACGCTTCGTCAACCAGTGGGTCAGCGAGGTGCTGCATCCCGCGCTGGGCCCGATCCTGGTTCCGGGCATCGCGCAGATCGTCGATGCCCGCGACCGTGCCTACTTCGTGCAGACGCGCGAAGCCGCGCTGGGCGCCACGCTGGAGCAACTGCGCGCGCGCAGGCCCGACGCCCAGGCCGCGCTGCTCAAGGCGCTGCAACCGCTGCGCAGCACCCTGGGCGCGCAGGATTTCCTCAGCGGCAACCAGCCGCTGTACGCCGACATCGTGGCCTACGCGGCGTTCCAGTGGGCGCGCATGAGCGACCCCGATCCCGTGCTGCCGGCGGACGACTCCCTGCGCCCGTGGCTGCGGCGCATGGACGCGCACTACCCCCAGGCCGCCGCGGCTCCCGGGGTGCGCTACGCCTTCTGAGCCGCCCATCCACCGCTACCGGAGCCGCCGATGCCCTCCCCAATCCAGGCTTATGTGTTCGATGCCTACGGCACCTTGTTCGACGTCGCCTCGCCGGTGCGCCGCCACAGCCAGGCGCTGGGCGAGCGCGCGCAACTGCTCGCCGACACCTGGCGTGACAAGCAGTTGCAGTACACCTGGCTGCGCACCCTGCAGGGCCGCTACGCCAATTTCGAGGAAGTGACCGCGCAGGCGCTGGATTTCGCCCTCGAGCGCATCGGCGGCGCCGATGCCGGCCTGCGCGAGCGACTGCTCGAGGCCTACGCGACGCCACAGGCCTACGCCGAGGTCGAGTCCACGCTGCGGGCGCTGCGCGCGCAAGGCGCGCGAACCGCCATCCTGTCCAACGGTACCGAACGCTGGCTGCATGCGGCCGTCGATGCCAGCGGACTGCGCGACTGCTTCGACCATGTGCTGTCGGTCGACGGGCTGCGGGTGTTCAAGCCGCACCCGGCGGTCTACGGCCTGGCCGAGCAGGCGCTGGATCTGCCGGCGGCGGCCATCAGCTTCCAGTCCTCCAACGGCTGGGACGCATTCTCGGCGCAGGCCTACGGCATGCGCGCGGTGTGGTGCAACCGCAGCGGCCAGCCACGCGAACGGCTGCCGCAGACACCGACGCACACCGTCTCCAGCCTCGACCAGCTGCTGGCCCTGGCTTGAACATCGGCCTCCCGCCGGGCGCGGATCGGACTATGCTGCAAGTATGCGCAGCAGCCCGGCCTGCCCGGGGGGAGAGGAGGCGATGGATCGACGCCAAGCCGCAGATGCCTGCCTGTTCGAAGCCATCGTGCTGGCCTGCGACGACGCGCTGCTCAGCGTCTGCGCCGATGGCCTGGTCAGCAGCTGGAACCCGGCAGCCGCGCGCCTGTTCGGCTATTCGCAGTCCGAGGCGCTGGGCATGGCCTTGCCCGAGTTGCTGCCGCAATACGACCCCGGCGCCTCGGCGCGCGACGCGGGCGCCAGCCCCGGCCTGAGCACGCAGAGCTTCGCCCGCGACCGCGCCGGCCAGCTGCTGCCGGTGCTGGTCTCGCGCACCCCGATCGACGACCCGGTGCGCGCCGCGCGCGGCTGGCTGCTCAGCGTGCACCCGCTGCTGGCGCGCTCGCCGACGGCGCCGGGCCGCCCGCCGCACGCCTACCAGATGAACGTCTACGAGTCGCTGGTCGAGTGCTCCGACGACGCCATCATCACCAAGACCCTGAGCGGCGTGGTGACGAGCTGGAACCCGGGGGCGCAGCGCATGTTCGGCTATGCGGCCGGCGAAATGATCGGCGAGCCGATCACCAAGCTGTTCCCCGCCGAACGCCACGACGAGGAGGAAATCATCCTCCAGCGCATCGCCCAGGGCGAGCGGGTGGAGCATTTCGAGACCGTGCGCCTGCACAAGGACGGCAGCCGCGTGCATGTGTCGGTGACCATCTCCCCGCTGCGCGACGCCAGCGGACGGGTGGTGGGAGCGTCGAAGATCGCGCGCGACATCGGCGAGCGCATGCGTGCCGCACAGGCGATCTGGCGCCAGGCACACCAGGATGCACTGACCGGCGTACCCAACCGCAACAGCCTGCGCCAGCACCTGCAGCTTGCGCTGGAGCAGGCCGGGCGCCAGGCCTCGGAGCTCGGGGTGCTGTACATCGACATCGACCACTTCAAGGCCGTCAACGATTCCCTCGGGCATGCCGCCGGCGACAACCTGCTCGTGGCGCTCACGCAACGCCTGCGCGCGGCGTTGCGCAGCAGCGACGTGCTGGCGCGCCTGGGAGGCGACGAATTCGCCGTGCTGCTGCCGGTGCTCGACGATGCCGCGCATGTGCATACGGTGTGCGACAAGCTGCATGCGGCGCTGCGCCAGCCCTTCGCCTACGCCGGCCATGCCCTGCATGTGTCGGCCAGCATCGGCGTGGCGCTGCACCCGCGCGACGGCGATACCCCGGACGAACTGCTGCGCCGCGCCGACCTCGCGATGTACCAGGCCAAGCGCGACGGCCGCGCGCGCAGCGTGTGCTACGAGCCCGCGATGGATCAGCAGGCGCGTGCGCGCCTGCTGCTGGCGGCCGACCTGCGGCGCGCGGTGCAGCACGACGAGTTGCACCTGCTGTACCAGCCGGTGGTGCGCTGCGGCGAGCGCAGGCCGGCCAAGTTCGAGGCGCTGCTGCGCTGGAGACACCCGGGTCTGGGCCTGGTGCCGCCCGGGCGCTTCATCCCGATGGCCGAGGAAGCAGGCCTGATCACCGAACTCGGCGAGTGGGTGTACCGCCGCGTCGCCGCGCAAGCCTGCCGCTGGAGCGTGCAGCACGCGGCGGCGCCGCAGATCAGCTTCAACGTCTCGCCGCTGCAGCTCAACGCCGACATCGATCCCACGCGTGGCTGGGCCGCTCACCTGCTCGAACTCGGTCTGCAGCCCAGGCAACTGGTGATCGAGGTCACCGAGACCGTGATCCTCGACCGCGGCCCGCGCATCCTCGAACGCCTGCGCAGGCTGCGCGCCGAAGGCTTCCAGATCGCGGTCGACGACTTCGGAACCGGGCAATCCAACCTCGCCTCCCTCAGCCGCGTCGAGGTCGACTACCTGAAGATCGACCAGTCGCTGATCCGCAAGCTGCCCGGCGACGCGCGCAAGCTGGCGATCTGCGAGGCGGTGGTGGCGATGGCGCACCGACTGGGCATCGAGGTCGTCGCCGAAGGCATCGAGACCGAGGAGGAATTGCAGAAGGTGCAGGAAATCGCCTGCGACTACGGCCAGGGCTACCTGTTTGCCCGCCCGCTGGAGGCAGAGCAGGCCGTGCGCTGCCTGCAGCAGCTGCCGGAGCCCCCGCAGGCGGACTGAAGGCAGGGGCCGCGCAAGCCGCGCGATCAAGCACAATGGGTGGGTTTGCCCACCCCTGCCCTGCCATGCCGCGCCGCCTGCCCTGGTTCCTTGCTGCCGCCTGCCTGCTGTTGCTGCTGGGGTGGTGGACGCTGCAGCGCTGGCAGGGGCCCCGCGTGGCGGCCTATCGCGTGCGCAGCCAGCCGCTGCTGCAGGACGTGCTGGCCACCGGCCAGGTGATCACCCCCTCGCGGATCAACGTGGCCAGCGAAATCACCGGCACCGTGGTGCGGCGCCTGGCCCGACGTGGCGAGATGGTGCGCCCGGGACAATTGCTGTTGCAGTTGCGCAACGAGCAGGCGCTGGAGCAGTGGCGGCAGGCGCGTGCACAACTGGCGCAATGGCGCCAGCAACTCCGCCCGCAGGCCTTGGCTGCGCTGCGCAGCGCCGACTCGGCGCTGGCGCTGGCGCGCTCGCTGCTGCGGCGCACACGCGCCCAGGCGGCCAGCGGCGCCGTCTCCGAGCAGGCGCTGGAGCAGTCCGCACAGGCCGAACAGGCCGCACGCGAGCAGCAGCGGGCCGCGCGCGCGGCCTGGCTGGCGAC
>JAJZEC010000066.1 GCA_021805825.1 Pseudomonadota bacterium | reverse complement strand
TATCTGGGGCTACGGCCGCGTCGGCCGACTGGTCGCCGGCTACGGTCGGGCCTTCGGCATGCGGGTGCTGGTGTGGGGCAGCGAAGAGTCCCTGCGCCGTGCGCAGGCCGACGGAATGGTGGCCGCGGCCGACCGCGGGCAGCTATTCACCCAAAGCGACGTGCTCAGCCTGCATCTGCGGCTGCTGGAAGCCACCCGCGGCCTGATCACCCTGGCCGACCTGTCGCAGATGAAGCCCGATGCGGTGCTGGTCAACACGGCGCGCGCCGAGCTCATTGCCGCCGACGCGCTGGTGGCCGCGCTCAACCGCGGACGCCCGGGAATGGCCGCGGTCGACGTGTTCGAGTCCGAGCCGATCCTGCGCGGGAACCCCCTGTTGCGGCTGGAGAACGCAATCTGCACCCCGCACATCGCCTATGTCGACGACCGCCACTACGAACACCTGTTCGGCCAGGCCTTCGACTCCATCCTGCGCTTCACCGGCGGCGACCGCGACGCGGTGCTCAACCCCGAAGCGCTGCATCACAAGGTGTGGGCCAGCTGAGCGCGGGCGCAACAGCTACTTCCCGATGCAGAAGCGGGAGAAAATGTCCCCAAGCAGATCCTCGACCCCGACCTCTCCGGTGATCTGCATCAGCGCCTGGTGTCCCAGCCGCATCTCCTCGGCGAGCAGCTCCAGCGCGGGCTGCGGCTGATCGAGCCACTGCCGTGCCAGCTCGAGGTGCTGCGCACAGTCCTGCAGCGCCTGCACATGCCGCGTGCGCGCCAGGAACACGCCTTCGGGCAGGCCTTGCCAGCCGCAGCGCCGCAACAGAGCGCCGCGCAGCTCGTCCAGGCCCTGCCGAAGGCGCAGCGAGAGCAGCAGCGGCTCCGTCTCCGGCGCGCAGTCGAGGGCGCGCAGCATGCCGTGCACCGCGCGCAGCGCCTCGGCAGGTGGCACCGCGTCGACCTTGTTCCAGGCATGCAGCCAGCGCGCGGAATCGACACCGAGTGCGCGCAGTCGCTCGACGATCGCCCGCTCGCCGGCCAGGTACTCCGGCTGCCCCAGGCGCGTCAGGTCGTGCAGCACCAACACGACGTCGGCCTGGACAATGGCCTCCCAGCTGCGCTGCACCCCCAGCCGCTCCACCGTATCGCCGGTGTCGCGCAGCCCGGCGGTGTCCACCACGTGCAGCGGCACGCCCTCGATCTGGATGGACTCGCGCAGGCGATCCCGCGTGGTTCCGGCGATCTCGGTGACGATCGCCAGCTCGGCCCCGGCGAGGGCATTGAGCAGCGAACTCTTGCCGACATTGGGCTGCCCGGCCAGCACCAGCTGCAGGCCTTCGCGCAGCAAGGCCCCCTGGCGCGTGCGCCCGAGCAGTTCCCGCACCGCATGCGACAGGGCGTGCAAGGTATCGCCCACTGCGTGGGCGTGCACGAAGTCGATGTCCTCCTCGGGAAAATCCAGTGTGGCCTCGACCAGTGCGCGCAAGGCGCGCAGGCGCTCGCCCAGGGCCTGCACCTCGCGCGACATCTCCCCGGCCAGCGCGCGCTGCGCGCCCAGCACCGCGGCGGAAGTCGTCGCATCGATCAGGTCGGCCACCGCCTCCGCCTGCGCCAGATCCAGCTTGCCGTTGTGGAAGGCCCTTTCGGTGAACTCTCCCGGGCGCGCGACCCGCATCGAGCGTGCACGACCGAGTTCGAGCAGGCGCTGCAGCAGCAAGTGCAGCACCGCCGGGCCTCCGTGCACCTGCAGTTCGAGCACGTCCTCACCCGTGTAGGAGTGCGGCGCCGGGAACCACAGCGCAAGTCCGCTGTCGATCACCGTCCCCTGCGCATCGCGAAAATCCAGCAGGGTGGCGTGGCGGGGCTGCAGCGCGCGCCCGCACAACGCCCGCACCAGCGTGTCCAGATCGCGCCCCGATGCGCGGACAATGCCGACCGCGCCCCGCCCGGCCGCCGTGGCCACCGCGACGATCGGCTCGCCGCGGCCTGCCAGCGCGAAGCCGCTCATGCGCCCTCCCGCGGCGCTTCCAGCCGCCGGCCGTGGCTTACTTGGCCGAGGAGAACTCCGGAACGCCCATCTTGCGGTTGATGAACCACTGCTGTGCGATCGAGAAGATGTTGTTGGTCAGCCAGTACAAGACCAGCCCGGACGGGAAGAAGAAGAACATCACGGAAAAGGCCAGCGGCATGATCCACATCAGCCTCGCCTGCATCGGGTCGGGCGGGGTGGGGTTGAGCTTGACCTGCAGGAAGGAGGTCGCCGTCATCACCAGCGGCAGCACGTAGTAGGGATCCTTGGCCGACAGGTCGTGGATCCAGCCCAGCCACGGCGCACCGCGCAGTTCGACGCTGGACAGAAGCACCCAGTACAGCGCGATGAACACCGGAATCTGGATCACCACCGGCAGGCAGCCGCCGAGCGGGTTGATCTTCTCCTTGCGGTACATCTCGACCATGGCCGCGTTCATCGCCTGCGGATCGTCCTTGTGGCGCTCGCGCAGCGCGGTCAGCCGCGGGCCGACCGCCTTCATGCGGGCCATCGAGCGGTAGCTGGCGGCCGTCAGCGGGAAGAACGCCAGCTTGAGCAGGATGGTCAGGCCGATGATCGACCAGCCCCAGTTGCCGAGCACACGCTCGATCTGCTCCAGCACCCAGAACAGCGGCTTGGCGATGATGGTCACCCATCCGTAGTCGCGCACCAGGTCGAAGCCTGGGGCCAGGCCCTGCAGCTGGCTTTGCAGCTCCGGTCCGATGAACAGCACCTGATGCGCCTGCTCCTGTGCACCGGGCGCCAAGCGGGGCAGATGCACCAGCACCCCGGTGGCGTACAGACCGTCGGAGAGTTTGCGCATGTAGAACTCGCGCGCGCCCTGGTAGGGCTGCGGCAGCCACGCGGTGGCGAAGTACTGCTGCAGCACCGCGACCCAACCGTCGTCGGCATGGCGCGTCTTCGCCTGCGTGTGGAAGTCCTTGAACTCGAATTTCTCGAACTTGGACGAGGCGTCGTACAGGGCCGCACCGTAGAAGGTGTGATAGAAGTGCGTTCCCTCCGACGGATTGTGATCGTCCCGCACCAATTGCATGTACAGCTGCGGCTGCACGGCGGTCGTGCCCAGGTTGTGCACGGTGTCGCGAACGTCCACCGCGTAGCTGCCACGATGGAAGGTGTAGCTGCGCGTCAGTTGCAGGCCACCGACCACCGGCGAGCGGAAGCGCACCGTCAGTTCCTTGGCATCGCCCATGTCCAGCGGACCGGGGAGCAGGCTCATCGGCGTTTCGTGGTTCGGGAAACTGCCGCCGATCAGGCCGCTCTGCGCGACATAGGTACGGTGCCCGTTGTCCTCGAACAGCACCATCGGTTTCGAGGAGTCGCCCTGGGCGGTGTAGTGGCGCAGCGCGGCGTACACCACGCTGGCGCCGCGGCTGGAGATCTTCAGATCCAGCAGGTCGGTGTGGACGACAGTGACGGTTGCGGGCTGCTGCGCCTGCGCGTGCCCAGGCGCCAGGGGAGGCGTCCCCGGGGAAGCTGCGGCCAGTGCCGAAGGCACCGCGCTGGCCGCAGCGTTCGGCGCTGCAGCATGGCCCGGCGCGCTGGCCACCGGCCGCGCAGCTTCGCCGAACAGCCCGCTCTTGCCTTCAGAGCGCAGCCAGGAGTTGTAAAGAAAGATCACCGAAACGGTGAAGATCACCCACAAGATCGAACGGCGATAGTCCATGTGCATTCCTGCTGCAGTGCAGTGACGAAGTTCCCGCACCGAATCTCCCGCACCGAATCGATGCCCCGCGGCCGCTGCTTCCGGCTTGGCCCTGGGAGCCCTGGGCGAAACCATGTATTAGAACCCAAGCCGAGACCCCCCGGAGATTCCTTCGGTGTCGATCCGCGAGGCGTGCGCGGCGCCGCGGCCCTCAAGCCCCCGGCGGCTCCTGCCCGCCATCGCGCACATCGCGCCGCCAGCTCGCCCAGCGAAACACCTGGGGTACGGGATCGTGGCCGCCGGCGCACCACGGGTGGCAGCGCAGCACCCGTACCGCCCCCAGGTAGGTCCCCCCGGCAGCGCCATGGCGTTGCAGTGCCTGCAGGGTGTACTCTGAACACGTTGGAGTGAAACGACACTGCCCGCCGACCCAGGGGCGAAGCAGCAGCTGGTAGCCGCGCACCAGCAGAATCAGCAGACGGGCGATCATCGACTCGGTGTGCGCCGCCGCAGCTGCTCCCAGCGGACGAACATCTGCGACAGGGTTGCCCGCAGATACCTGCGCAAGGCGCGTGACTGCTGGCTGCGCCACTGCGGATCGAGGCGGCTGTGCAGGCGCAGCACCAGCACCGGAAGCCCCGCTTCGGCATCCTGCACAGGAACCGTGCGCAAATGCTCAAGGAGGCATTCGCGCGCGGTTCGCCGGATCAGGTTGCGCCGCGTGGCGCGGCGGCACAGCTTGCGGGACAGCACGAAACCCAGGCCACAGACGGGGCCTTCGTCCCCCTCGACCCGGTCGGGCAAGGCATCGAGGGCGCCGGCCTCACGGTAATGCAGGCGGAACTCGCCTTGCTGGATCCACCGCGCGCGAAGGGAGCCGGCGAAGGATGCCGGTTGCGACAACTTCAGCAAACGCACCCGCCGACGTGGGTCGGCCGGGCCGACGAGCGGCAAGGCTCAGACAGCCAGGCGCTTGCGCCCCTTGGCGCGGCGCGCGTTGATCACCGCGCGGCCGCCTGCGGTGCGCATGCGCACGAGAAAGCCATGGGTGCGCTTGCGACGCGTCTTCGACGGCTGATAGGTACGTTTCATGATGGGCCAAGGCCTCCGGACGAACGCAAATCCCAGGCGCATCCATACCCCACCCTGGTTCGCGTTGAAAAAAGCAGGTCATTTCAGCAAATTCCGCTGCTTTTGTCAACGCTTGCGCAGCCTGCGTGCCGGAGCGCGGGCTGGCTGCGGATTTCGTCCGACGCGATTCCCGCCGCTGTGGATAACTCGGAAGCTTGGTCTAGAATCAAGCGCCCGACCCCTGGTTCGACGACCAAGCGCCGCCGCCCGCGACGACGCGTTGCTGGCTCCCTTTTCTGCCGCCGGCTGCTTGCCTCGGCACCTGCAGCAGGTGCCAAGGGAATCCTCCGGCACCCAAGACCGTCCATGTCTCTCGACCCGCTCTGGCACGCTTGCTGCGCTCAGCTGGCCACGGAAATCCCGCCCCAGCAGTACGCTGCCTGGATCAAGCCCCTGCTCGCTCCGAACTGGAGCACCGATGGTGGAACCGCGATCCTGGCGGTGCCCAACCGTTTCAAGATGGACTGGCTGCGTTCCCAGTATGCGCAGCGCATTTCGCAGGCGCTGGCCGCGGTGGCGGGACGGCCGGTACAAGTGGAATTCATCATCCACAAGCCGGCCTCGCTACGCCAGCGCACTACCGCCGCAGCTATCAGCGAAACAGGGGCTGCAGCCGTAGCGCCCGCGCGCGAGGCCTCTGCCGCGCCATCGGTAGCACCCGATGAAGCCCCGGCGGAGCCCTCCACGATCCGCGCGCAAGCCGACGCCAGCGAGTCCTTGCCAAGCCCCGAAGCTCTGGAGCGCTCCCGCCTGAACCCCGGGCTGACCTTCGACAGCCTGGTGGCCGGAAAGGCCAACCAACTCGCACGAGCCGCAGCGCTGCAAGCGGCCGAGAATCCAGGCAAGTCCTACAACCCCCTGTTTCTCTATGGTGGCGTCGGACTGGGCAAGACCCACCTGGTGCAAGCCGTGGGCAACGCACTGCTCGCGGAGCGGCCCGGAGCCCGCATCCGCTACCTGCAGGCCGAACAGTTCGTCAGCGAGGTGGTTCGGGCCTACCAGCGCAAGACCTTCGACGAATTCAAGCGCTACTACCATGCCCTCGACCTGCTGCTGATCGACGATGTGCAGTTCTTCGCCGGCAAGGAAAAGACCCAGGAGGAGTTCTTCTACACCTTCGAGGCTCTGACCGCCAAGCGCTCGCAGATCATCCTGACCAGCGACACCTACCCGAAGGAACTGCAGGAAATCGACGCCCGTCTGACTTCCCGCTTCGATTCCGGGCTCACGGTGGCCATCGAACCCCCGGAACTGGAAATGCGGGTGGCCATCCTGCTGCGCAAGGCCGACGCCGAACATGCCAGCCTGGGGGAGGACGTGGCCTTCTTCGTGGCCAAGAACGTGCGCTCGAACGTGCGCGAACTCGAAGGCGCACTGCGCAAGATCCTGGCCTATGCTCGCTTCTCCGGGGAGCCGATTTCCATTGGCCTGGCGCGTGAGGCCCTCAAGGACCTGCTGTCGCTGCAGAACCGCCAGATCTCGGTGGAAAACATCCAGAAGACGGTCGCCGACTTCTACAAGATCAAGGTAGCCGAGATGTACTCCAAGCGCCGCCCGGCATCCATCGCCAGGCCGCGCCAGATCGCCATGTACCTGGCCAAGGAACTGACCCAGAAGAGCCTGCCCGAAATCGGTGAACTCTTCGGGGGACGCGATCACACCACGGTTCTGCACGCCGTGCGCAAGGTTGCGCAGGAGCGAACCCGATTGCAGGAACTCAACCAGCAACTGCACGTACTCGAGCAGACCCTGAAAGGATGAATCGCCAACAGGCCTGTGCGATCCCTGTGGAGCGTTTCTGGACAAGGCACCCCGACAGGCGCAAGCAGAAAAGTTATGCCCGCAAGCTGTCCTACACTGGGCTGCTTGTCCCCAGCTTTTGAGGCTTGCAAGTTGTTGATGAACCAGGAACTTGCGACTTGTCCGCCGAATCGTCCCGCTCCTGTTACTACTTCCATCCTGAAAAGGAACCATCACAATGAACAGACTGAGCATGTCGCGTGAAGCCCTGCTCAAGGCTCTTGGAGGGGTGGTTGGCATCGTCGAGCGCAGGCAGACCCTGCCGGTGCTGGGCAATGTGCTGATCGAGCCCGCGCACGGTGAACTCGGGCTGACCACCAGCGACATGGAGATCCAGATCCGCATGCGCTGCGCGCCGGGGGACGATGCCCTGGCTGAAGCGGCGCAGGCGACGACCGTGCAGGCCCGCAAGCTGGTGGACATCCTGCGCGCGGCTTCGGGCGATCAGGTTGAGTTCGAGTGGGACGCAGGCAAGCTGCAACTGCGCTGCGGCAAGTCGCGCTTTTCGCTGCAGACCCTGCCCGCCGACGATTTCCCGCTGGTCAAGCAGGCAGCCGACTACAGCGAACAGCCGCTGCGTCTGCCACAGGGCCAACTCAAGCGCATGCTCGCTCTGGTGCATTTCGCGATGGCCCAGCACGACATCCGCTACTACCTCAACGGCCTGCTGCTGGTGGCCGATGGCTCGCAGCTGACCCTGGTGGCCACCGACGGCCATCGCCTTGCGCTGGTGGGCGCGTCCACCGACAGCCACGGCGACAAGCGCGAGGCCATCCTGCCGCGCAAGACCGTGATGGAACTCATGCGCCTGCTGGGCGACAACAGCGAGCCGGTCGAGCTACGCTTCGCATCCAACCAGGTTCGCGTGTCCTTCGACGACATGGAACTGGTCAGCAAGCTGGTCGAGGGCAAGTTCCCCGACTACCAGCGGGTGGTTCCGAAGGGCCACCGCAACCAGTTGCTGGTCGCGCGCGCTGCCTTGCTGGCTGCGCTGCAGCGGGTGGCCATCCTGACCAACGACAAATTCAAGGGCGTGCGCCTGCAACTCGAGCCCGGGCTGCTGCGCGTGTCCTCGCAGAACGCCGAGCAGGAAGAGGCGGTCGAGGAACTCGACATCGAATACCACGGCGACGCCATCGAGATCGGCTTCAACGTTGCCTACCTGATCGACGTGCTGGCCAACGTTCCCGGTGACAATATCCGCCTGGAACTGCAGGACGGCAACAGCAGCGTGCTGATCAGCCTTCCCGACGACGCCACCTTCAAGTACGTGGTGATGCCGATGCGCATCTGAGCGTACGCGGGCCGGGCCGCCATCGACCCGGTCACCCTGCAGCCCCCGGGCCCTGTCCATGAGTGAATCTTCCAGCAATACCTCCTACAGTGAATCGTCGATCCAGATCCTCGAGGGACTGGAAGCGGTGCGCAAGCGCCCCGGCATGTACATCGGCGACACCTCCGACGGAACCGGCCTGCACCATCTGGTGTTCGAAGTGGTCGACAACTCCATCGACGAGGCGCTGGCCGGCTACTGCGACGATATTGTCGTGACCATTCACAGCGACAACTCGATCAGCGTGGCCGACAACGGACGCGGCATTCCGACCGGAATCAAGCTCGACGACAAGCACGAACCACGTCGCAGTGCGGCGGAGATCGCGCTGACCGAACTGCACGCCGGAGGCAAGTTCAACCAGAACAGCTACAAGGTATCGGGTGGCCTGCACGGCGTCGGGGTCAGTTGCGTCAACGCGCTTTCGCGCTGGCTACGCCTCACCGTGCGTCGCGAAGGCCAGGTACATGTGCTGGAGTTCGCCCGCGGCGTGGTGCAGAACCGCAACCTGCAACGGCAGGAGGGGGTGGAAGTATCCCCGATGCGCGTGCTGGGCAAGACCGACAAGCGCGGCACCGAGGTGCATTTCCTGCCTGACGACGAAATCTTCGAAGGGGTCGATTTCCACTACGACGTGCTCGCTCGCCGGCTGCGCGAACTCTCCTTCCTCAACCATGGCGTCAAGATCCGCCTGGTCGATGAACGCCAGGGCAAGGAAGACAACTTCGCGTATACCGGAGGGGTCCGGGGCTTTGTCGAATACATCAACCGCGGCAAGACGGTACTGCACCCCAATGTGTTCCACGCCAGCGGCGAGAAAGCCACCGAGGCCGGTTCGGGCATCGTGACCGAAGTGGCGATGCAGTGGAACGAAGGCTACGCCGAGAATGTGCTGTGCTACACCAACAACATCCCGCAGCGCGATGGCGGCACCCACCTGACCGGGCTGCGCGCGGCGATGACCCGTGTGATCAACAAGTACATCGAGGACAACGAGCTGGCCAAGAAGGCCAAGGTGGAGATCACCGGCGACGACATGCGCGAGGGTCTGAGCTGCGTGCTGTCGGTGAAGGTTCCCGATCCCAAGTTTTCCAGCCAGACCAAGGACAAGCTGGTGTCCAGTGAGGTGCGCGCCCCGGTGGAAGACGTGGTGGCCAAGAGCCTGACCGACTACCTGCTGGAGAATCCGAACGACGCGAAGATCATCTGCGGCAAGATCGTCGATGCTGCGCGCGCGCGCGAGGCCGCGCGCAAGGCGCGCGAGCTCACGCGCCGCAAGGGCGTGCTCGACGGCATGGGGCTGCCCGGCAAGCTGGCCGACTGCCAGGAAAAGGATCCCGCGCTGTGCGAGATCTACATCGTCGAGGGCGACTCGGCCGGTGGCAGTGCCAAGCAGGGGCGTGATCGCAAGTTCCAGGCCATTCTTCCGCTGCGCGGCAAGATCCTCAACGTCGAGAAGGCCCGCTACGAAAAGCTGCTCAGCAGCAACGAGATCCTCACCCTGATCACCGCGCTCGGAACGGGCATCGGCAAGGACGACTTCGACGCGTCCAAGCTGCGCTACCACCGCATCATCATCATGACCGACGCCGATGTCGACGGCGCGCACATCCGTACCCTGCTGCTGACCTTTCTCTACCGCCAGATGCCCGAACTGGTCGAGCGCGGCCATGTCTACATCGCGCAGCCGCCGCTGTACAAGGTCAAGCATGGCAAGGACGAGCAGTACCTGAAGGACGGCCACGAGCTCGATGTCTACGTGCTGCAGGTGGCCCTGCGTGATGCTGCCATCTCCCTGGCCGCGAGCCCTGATGCGCAGGTGCTTTCCGGGGAGGCTCTGCAGCAGCTGGCGCGCCAGTACATGCTGACCGAGGACGTGATCGGTCGGCTTTCGGCGTTCATGGACGAGGCCGCGCTGCGCGCCATCGCCGCTGGCGTGGAACTGCAGCTCGACACGCCGGAAGAGGCCGCGCAGTCCGCGCAGCGCCTGCAACAGGCATTGCTGGCGCGCCAGGATGGCGGAGTCGTCCCTACCGTGCAGGCCGAGACCGACCCGCGCACCGACAAGCAGCTGCTGCGCATCCTGCGCCATCACCACGGCAACGTCCGACCCAGCGTGATCAGCGAGGACTTCTGTCATGGCGCCGACTACGCGGTGCTGTCGCAGGCAGCGCAGACCTTCGCCGGCCTGCTCGGCGAGGGTGCCACGGTCAGCAAGGGCCATGGCGAGCATGCGAAGAGTTCGCCGGTCAGGGATTTCGGCGAAGCCATGCAGTGGTTGCTGCGGCAGGCCGAAGCCAGCGTCTCCCGCCAACGCTACAAGGGCCTCGGGGAGATGAACCCCGAGCAACTATGGGAGACGACGATGGATCCGGCCGTGCGTCGCATGCTGCGGGTGCAGATCGACGACGCCATCGAGGCCGACCGCGTGTTCACCATGCTGATGGGCGACGATGTCGAGCCGCGGCGGGACTTCATCGAGACCAATGCGCTGCGGGCGATGAATATCGATGTGTGAGGTTGTAGGTTCTCATCTGACTTGCAAAAATTCTCACACTTGCCAAAAGATCCCCGGCCGCGAGGTCCGGGGATTTTTGTTTACGATCAATAGTTTATGCGTGAACGCTTCGTCCTGGACCCGAAGCGCAGGGCGAGCAAGAAGCATCAGGTCGAGCGATTTTCGAAGGCGGAGAGCACCTTGCGAGCGACGTTGCCGGAGACACTTCTCATCGAATGGGCGACCGTGACGGTGGTCTGCCATGGCGCGCGCTGTCGCGGGACGGCGGACTGACGATGCCGGTCTTCCTGCGCTACATCGGCATCGACTACTCGGGCGCGCAGACCGCCGAGTCCAGCCTCAAGGGCCTGCGGGTCTACCAGGCCACGCCGGGGACGTCGGCGGTGGAGGTCGAGCCGCCTCCAAGCCCTCGCAAATACTGGACGCGTCGAGGTTTGGCGTTCTGGCTCGCCGAGACCCTGGCTGAAGCGCCGCCGACCTTGGTCGGCATCGATCACGGCTTCTCTTTCCCGCTGCGCTACTTCGAGTTTCACCGCCTGGCGCCGGATTGGCCGATCTTCCTCGACGACTTCCAGGCGCACTGGCCCACCGACGAACCCAACACCTACGTGGACTTCGTGCGCGACGGCGTCTGCGGCAACGGGGCCGAGCGCACGGGAAGTTCGCGCTGGCGGCGCATCTGCGAGGAACGCAGCCGGGCGAAGTCGGTGTTCCACTTCGACGTGCAGGGGTCGGTGGCCAAGTCGACCCACGCCGGGATTCCGTGGATTCGCTTCCTGCGCTCCCGGCTCGGCCCGAAGCTGCACTTCTGGCCCTTCGACGGCTGGGAGCCCAGGCCGGGGCGCTCGGCTACATGGAAATTTGGCACCTGAGCGAGTCCTGGTCCGAGACGGATGGCTTCCAGGTAGCTCTCGGTGCCGGTTACCGTCAAAGCGCTGGAGATCATCAAGGTGCGCTGACGCTATGGCAAGTGGGGTGGTGGGCGGCAGCAGTTCGGCCGAAGCAGGCGCTGGGCACGGAACCTGGGGCGGCCGCAATGCGGTAGGCAGCAGTTGCCGAGATCGCCGGCGCCTTGCGCGGCTGCGTCCAGCGCCGAGGATCTGGCGCTCGCGGCAAGCTAGGGGCGTTCGCAAATGGCCGGAGCCCGGCTGTCAGACAGTATCGAGAGATTTGAGAAAGCGACTGAAGCTTCGGCGATCATCCTTCTCAGTCAATCGATATTCGAAATGCTGCAGATTCTGGCTCGTCAGGAGGCGCCTTCCGGCTTGCACAACCGACTCTGCTCGCTCAAGTGTTGCATCGACTGTGCCCACCCATCTGCTCCATCGACTAATGCCGGCCGAATCCAGGCTGTCGATCGAAACGCCTTCAAACAAGCGAATTTTTTCCTCGACATCCAAGATAAGCATCGCTCGCAGGTCGTTCTCCTGATATAGGACTTCGAATCCATCGATCGTTGCTATCGGCTCAGCAATATACTGCGGACGGGGAAGGCGACGTCCACTTTCCGCTTCCATGCGATCGATCTCGCTCGTGGTCGCTTCCCTTTCCTGCGTCACCACTGGATCACGCGCCTTAACCTTGGCGGCAATGTACCGAACAATTGCGGCAGGAACATCGTGGCCGTTTTCGAGCAAACTCTTGGCCTTACGATAAATCCAGTCGGCGCCACGCTCCATTGATCTGAGAGCCTGCACTTTCTGCTTGATCTCTTCGACGCGAAAATGGAAACTCCAGAGTCTTTCGCGCCCTTCCTTGTCGGCGATATCTTGGTCGAACTTCCGGCTCATCGCCTCAAAATCGACGCCGAAATAGTTTTTCCCGCAATCTTTCCCGATATTTGTTTCGCGTCCGTCCTTCGTCACGACGATGTAGCCTTTGGCGTGCGGCGTATGGCAATTCGATAAGCCGCAACGAATCTTGTCTGCAAAATTGTACCGCCCAATAATGGCATGAAGTACATGACTCTTTGGGTCGAGACTTTCCGTGAAGCCGGGGCGGGAAACAATATCGTCCCATGCCTCAACGCGGACAAGCTCCCTTTCGATATTTAAGACGATCATAGGATCAGGCTTGTTGGCGCCGACGCAATTTTGACCACCCGCGCCGATCCAATTTTGACCAGGGAAGGAAGGCCGGCCTGAGACCGGCCAGTTGTGGATAAGTGTACGGTCTACGGCATGGCGTCTGCGGTCAGAACT
>JAJZEC010000065.1 GCA_021805825.1 Pseudomonadota bacterium | reverse complement strand
CCGATCTCTGCGCGCCGACGTCGATCGCAACTGGAGGGGTTTCGCCAACCTGGGCTGGCTGAACTCGAAATGGGACAGCTACTACAGCTTCTCGTCGAATCAGAGCTACAGCGGCCAGCCGGTGTCGAACTCGCCCAAGATCACCGCCAACCTGGGGGTGACCTACCGCTACTTCTCCACCGCCGGAGTCGTGGACACCACGTTGTGGGATCAGTACACGGGCGCGCAGTACATGTTCGACAACAACCTGGTCGCTCCGACCTCGCAGCAGATTCCCAGCTACAACCTGCTCAACCTCAGCGTCAAGGACCGGATGCCCCACCTGATCCCGGGCGCGAAGCTGACCACCTTGTCGCTGAGTGTGATGAACATGCTGAACAAGGAGTACAACTCGACCGAGTACATCTCCCAGGGCGGCTATTTCGGCACCGCCAACGGCGGCTACCCGATCGCCAACCCGGGGGCGCCGCGCGAGGTCTTCCTGACCCTGTCGGCTGCGTTCTGATCGTGAGGAACCCCGGGGCCGGGCGGGGCCCGGTACCCGGGATCGGCTAGGCTATGGCAGGCGCGCACCGAATCGGGCGCGCCTGTTCCGTTTCCGGCGCAGCGCGCCGCCCGCCGCAGCCCCCGATGTCCTCTGCAGCCTCGCCTTCCCCTGTGCGCCGCTGGCGCAGCATGTCGCATGTCTCGGCCGGCCTGGTCACGGTGCTGGTCGCCTACAGCAGTTCGGTAGCCCTGGTGTTCGAGGCCGCGCGCGCCGCCGGCGCCGGGCCGCAGCAGACGGCTTCCTGGCTGTGGGCGCTGGGCCTCGGCATGGGACTGAGCTGCATCGGCCTGTCGCTGCGCTTTCGCGCACCGATCGTCGCCGCCTGGTCGACCCCGGGCGCGGCCCTGCTGGCCACCGCGCTGCACGGCGTGCCGATGGCGCAGGCCGTGGGGGTCTTCCTGTTCGCCTCCGCACTGGCCGCGCTGGCCGGCTTCAGCGGCGGATTCGAGCGTCTGATGCACCGCATTCCCCGGCCGCTGGCCGCCGGCCTGCTCGCCGGCGTGCTGCTCGAATTCGGCCTCGGGGTGTTCCACGCGCTCACCGGCAGCCCGCTGCTGGTGGGCAGCATGCTGCTGAGCCTGCTGCTGGCCCGTCGCCTGGCGCCGCGCTACGCGGTGGCGCTGAGCTTCGGCGTCGGCGTGCTGGTGGCCGTGCTGGCCGGGCATTGGCGGCCTCCGGTGCTGCCGGCGCAGCTGACCCTGCCGGTGTGGATCACCCCCCGCTTCGCCTGGGGCAGCCTGCTGGGCATCGGAGTGCCGCTGTTCGTGGTCTCGATGGCTTCGCAGAACCTGGCCGGCCTCGCCGTGCTGCGCGGCAACGGCTACCAGACTCCGGCCTCGCCGCTGGTGGGCTGGACCGGGGTCGCCGGCATGCTCCTGGCCCCCTTCGGAGGCTTTTCCTTCAACCTGGCGGCGATCACCGCGGCCATCTGCGTGGGTCCGGAGGCCGACGCCGACCCCGCGCAGCGCTGGCGCGCGGCGGTCTGGGCGGGAGCCTTCTACGTCGTCACCGGGCTGCTGGGTGCCAGCGTGGCCGCCTTGTTCGCCGCCTTCCCCCACGCGCTGGTGGCGGCGATCGCCGGGCTGGCGCTGCTCAGCACCATCGGTAACAGCCTGCAGGCCGCGCTGGCCGACGAGGCCTGGCGCGACGCCGCACTGATCACCTTTCTGGTCACCGCCTCCGGCTTCAGCCTGGGCGGCATCGGCAGCGCCGTCTGGGGGCTGCTGCTGGGACTGGCCGCCGCAGCCCTCACGCGACGCGGCTGAGGGCTGGCGCGGCCGCGATCAGTGGTCGTGGTGCCAGCCCCCGTCGCCACCGTCCTCGTGGTGCCAGCGGTGCCAGCGCTCGGGACGGCGCAGACCATAGGCCGGCTGGGCGACATAGGTCTGCGGGTAGTACACCGGTTGCGGCGGCGCGTAATACACCGGCTGCGGCGGCGGAGAATAGACCACCGGTGGCGCCACCACCACCGGTGGTGCGGGCAGCACATTGCCCAGGTTGGCGACCAGCCCCGGCGTACCGACCGAAAGAGACCAGAAGGGTTCGTCTGCGTGGGCACTGGCGCACAACCCGGCGCCGAGCAGCAGGGCGAATGCGGAAATCTTCCATCGGCGATTCATGATCAAGGCGCTCCGTTCAAGAGTGGGTTCATTGCCGCGCCCCCTGCGGGAAGGTCGATGTTCTTCGCATCGACATGTGAATTTTTCCCACATAATAGCCTCCCCTACGGGCTGATCCAGTAGCCCCGCGGGCATCGCGTTGCCCCCGCGCGACAGCCGCGACGGCACCGCAAGGGCCGCCTCAGCGGCCCTCGAGCAGGAAGGGCACCGCCGCGTCGAGCAAGGCGCGCGGCGCCTCCTCCGGGATGTAGTGCCCGCAGGGCAGCGTGCCGCCGCGCACGTCCCGCGCCACCTGGCCCCATTCCTGCAAGGGCTGGAAGCATCGCTGCACGACCCCGTACTCGCCCCACAGCACCTGCAGGGGCATTTCGAGGCGCAAGCCGCGCGCGCGGTCGGCGGCGTCGTGCTCGAGGTCGATGCTGGCCGCGGCGCGGTAGTCCTCGCACAATCCATGGGCGGCGCCGGGCTGGCCCAGGCAGCGCGCATAGGCCTGCAGCGCGCGGGGGTCGAAGGCATCGAGGTCGCCGTTGCGCGATCGCATCAGGTCGCGCACGTAAGCCGCCGGGTCGGCCTCGATGAAGCGCTCCGGAATCGGCGCGGGCTGGATCAGGAAGAACCAGTGCCAGTACGCGCGGGCGAAGGCTTCGTCGGTCTGGCGGTACATGGCCAGCGTCGGCGCGATGTCCAGCAGGCTCATGCGGCTGACCGCCTGTGGGTGGTCGGCGGCCAGGCGATGCGCCACGCGCGCCCCGCGATCGTGCGCCAGCACCGCAAAGCGCGTGTGGCCGAGGCCCTGCATCAGGCGCAGCAGATCGCCGGCCATGGCGCGCCGGCTGTAGTTGGCATGGTCGGGGCCCCCGCGCGGCTTGGAGGAGTCGCCGTAGCCCCGCAGGTCGCACAGCACGATGCTGAAGTGGCGCGCCAGCTCGCCGGCCACGCGGTGCCAGATCACGTGCGTCTGCGGGTGGCCGTGCAGCAGCAGCAGCGGCGGGCCTTCGCCGCCCTGCAGGGCATGCAGGGAAATCTGCTCGTCGATGCGCACGCGCGTTGCGCGTAGCCCGGGGAAGAACCACGCGTCGTCTTCGGCGGTGGTGGAGGCAGCGCAAGGCGCTGCCGTGGAGTGGTCGCTGGGGTGCATATCCGCAGCTTATCGCGAGCCGAGCCGATTGGGGTACCGCCCGCGACCCCGCGGATCGCGAGGGCTTGGTGAGCACGACGGAGGCAGCTATGATGGCCGTGAATAGGAACGCTTCTCATTTGTTTTTTTACGCTGCCGATTCCCTGCCGATTCCCTGCCGCTCCCCTGCCGGCCCATCTGTCTCCTTTCCCGCCCAGCGCCCGCCGCACGCACCATGCCCGCACCCACCGTCGCCCCCGAGGGCCGCAGCGTTGACGCCCGCTCCGAGACGCGCAGCACGCCGCTGCCGCTGGCTGCTGTGCGCTGCGCGGGCGCCGACGGGCTGCTGCTGCATGCCCTGGCCTGCACTGGCGATGACCCGCGCGCGCAGCGCCTCGCCCTGCTCGGCCTGCGCCCGGGCTGCACGCTGCAGCTGCTGCAACGTCCCGGCAGGCGCGGCGCCGTCGTCGGTGTCAGCGGCACCCGCATCGCCCTCGGCCCCGAGTGGCTCGGGCTGCTGCAGGTGCTGCCGCGATGAAGCCGCTCGACGTGGCGGGCACGCCGCGGCCGCTGCTCGCGCTGGCTGGCGCCCCCAACTGCGGCAAGACCACGGTGTTCAACCTGCTGACCGGGGCTCGTCAACAGGTGGGCAACTGGCCCGGCGTCACCGTCGAATGCCACAGCGGCACCCTGCGCACCTCGGCCGGGCGCGCACGCCTCGTCGACCTGCCCGGCATCCATGGACTGCAGCACGACGCCGGCGGCGAGGATCAGCGCGTCGCGCGCGCCTTCCTGCACGACGCGCGGCCCGACCTCGTGCTGCAGGTCGTCGACGCGTCGCGACTGGCACGCCACCTCGAGCTGACCGCGCAGCTGCTGCAGGCGGGTTGCCGCGTGTTGCTGATCCTGAACATGGTCGACGAGGCGCGCCGCGCCGGCTGGGAGGTCGACGTCGCGGAACTGCGCCGCAGCCTGGGCCTGCCGGTGGTGCCGATGGTTGCGCGCAAGGGCAGCGGCCTGCCGCAACTGCGGCAGGCGATCGACGCGGCGCTGGCCGTTCCGCGGCCCGCCGGCGCCGGCTCGGCGCACGGCGCGGTCGCACTGCAGCCCCCGCAGCGCTGGGCCGAGGGCATCGCCGCATCCGCGCTGCGCGCCACCGCGATGGCCGTCGCAACCGGCGCGCCCACCCTCGGCGACCGCATCGACCGCGTGGTGCTGCACGAATGGCTGGGGGTGCCGATCTTCCTGGGCGTGCTGTACCTGGTGTTCGTCGGCAGCTTCAACACCTCCAAGGTGTTCCAGGGCTTCTTCGACCTGGCCTCGCAGGCCCTGCTGGTGGACGGCCTGGGCAGCCTGCTGCTGCAGCTGGGCGTGGGCGCGCAGTGGGCCGGGGTGCTGGCCGCCGGAATCGGCGGCAGCCTGCGCCTGGTGCTGGCCTTCGTGCCGCCCATCGCCCTCAGCTTCGCGCTGCTGGCGCTGCTCGACGACTCCGGCTACATGGTACGCGCGGCCTACGCCATGGATCGCCTGATGCGCCGCTTCGGCCTCGCCGGCACCTCCCTGGTGCCGATGATCATCGGCTTCGGCTGCAACGTGCCGGCGATCATGGCCTCGCGCATCGTCGAGGATCGGCGCGGCCGCCTGCTCACCGCGCTGGTGCAGCCCTTCATGTCGTGCTCGGCGCGCCTGAGCATCTACATGGCCTTCGCGGCGGCCTTGTTCCCGCAACGCGGCGGGCAGGTGGTGTTCGCGCTGTACCTGCTGGGCATCGTCGTGGCTCTGGCCAGCGCCTGGCTGCTCGGGCGCAGCCTGCTGCGCGGGCAGGCGCAGCCCTTCGCCATGGAACTCCCTCCGTACCGGTTGCCCAGCTTGCACAGCGTGCTGCTGCAGACTTGGCAGCGCCTGCGCATCTTCGTCTGGCGGGTCGGCAAGGTGATCACCGTGTTCGCGCTGGTGTTGCTGCTGCTGCCCTCGGTGGGTTGGCGCGACGGCGGATTGCGCGCCACCGACACCGAGCATTCGCTGCTCGCGCAAGGCAGCCGGGCGCTGGCTCCGCTGTTCGCGCCGATGGGCCTGCAGGCCGACAACTGGCCCGCGGTGGCCGGGCTGGTCGCGGGGGCCACCGCCAAGGAGGTCGTGATCGGCACCCTCAACGGCATCTACGGCCGCGACCAGGCCGCCGCGCCGGCGCAGCCCTTGCCGGCCGCCGAACTCGGGCGCCGCCTGCTGCAGGCGCTGCGCAGCATTCCGGAAAACGCCGGGCGCTGGTTTTCGCAATGGACCGATCCGCTGGGCCTTGGCGCGCTCGCTTCGCGTGCCGACGCTGCCGAGGCGGCCGGGGCGCAGGGGCCGACGCTGGCCCGGCTGGCGCAGGACTTCAGCCCGCTGTCGGCCTTCGCCTACCTGGTGTTCGTGCTGCTCTATACCCCCTGCGCCAGCGCGATGGGGGCGCTGCGGCGCGAACTCGGCTGGGACTGGATGGCCTTCGCGCTGGGCTACGGACTGCTGCTGGCCTGGACCTGCGCCACCGCGACCTACCAGCTCGGCAGCCTGCCGCAGCGCGGCACGGCCGCGCTGCCCTGGCTGGGCGCCTGCCTGGGCATCTGGGCGGCCGTGGCGCTGGCCTTGTCGGCGCTCGGATCCAGGGGCTCGCGCAGCGCTGCGCGCCGGCTGCCGCCGCTGGTCGCGGCGCCGGCCGGGGCCGGCTGCGGCAGCGGCTGCGGAACCTGCCGGGGCTGCGGCGCAGCGCGCGGCGACGCGGCATCGCAAGCTCCGCGGCGCGACCGGCTGCGCCTGCGGGGCTTGCGCGAGGACTTGAAATCCTGGTGGGCGGCGCGCAGATAGGCGGCATCGAGCGCTGCGCCGCGCGGCGCCAACCCGACTGCTGACCCAGGAGAAATCGATCATGGTGGCAACCCTGTTGAGAACCCCGGCGAGCTGGTTCGCCGACTTCGATCGCCTGCAACGCGAACTCGACCGCAGCCTGGCCGGGATGGGCATGCCGGTGAGCATCCGCGCTGCCAGTGGCGAGAGCTTTCCGGCGCTGAACATCGCCTCGACGCCGCAGGCGGTCGAGGTGTATGCCTTCGCTCCGGGCATCGATGCCGCGACGCTGGAAGTGACCGTGGACAACAACCTGCTGACCCTCGCCGGCAAGCGCGAGCTCGCTGCGCCTCCGAAGGAGCACAGCAGCTACGCCGAGGAGCGCTTCAGCGGCAGTTTCCGCCGGGTCATCAGCCTGCCCGACGACGCCGATCCGGCGCAGGTCGAGGCGCGCTACAGCGACGGCGTGCTGCGCGTGCGGGTGGCCCGCCGCGAGGCCGTGCAACCCCGGCGCATTACCGTGCAGTGACACCTTGCAGGAGACGACCATGAACATCCCATCGAAGCATTCCCGGGGCCCCGAATCCGCGGCCGCGCGTGGCGCCGACGGCGAGGCATCGCTGCCGACCCAGGCGCCGCGCGTGGACATCTGGGAGGACGCCGAGGGCATCACCCTGCGGGCCGACATGCCGGGCGTTCCACGCGAGCATCTGCAGGTGCAGGTCGACGGCGACACCCTGACCCTCGGCGGAGCACTGCACATCCCGCTGACGCAGGACATGCAGCCCTTCTACGCCGAGATGCGCGGCGCGGCCTGGAAGCGAAGCTTCACGCTGTCGCGCGAGCTCGACACCGGGGCCATCCAGGCCAACCTGAAGGACGGCGTGCTCGAACTGCGCATCCCGAAGGCCGAGCACGCGCGCCCGCGCAAGGTTTCGGTGCAGTTGGGCTGAAGCAGGAGTAGGCTCTGCACTGCGGGCGACGCGACAGTCGAGCCAGGGCCTGCGGGGCGCGCAGGGCGCGCCCCGTCCACCGTCGATGACTTCCTCCACGATTCCTTCGCAGATTCTCGAAATCGCCGAAACCGGCGACATGGTGGCCCAGGAATGGCTGGGCGACCACTTGCGCAACCTGGGCCGGCACGACGAGGCTGCCACCTGGTACGAAAAGGCCGCGGCCCAGGGTTCGGCCAGCGCGCAGTACAACCTGGGCTGGATGCACTACCACGGCCGCGGCGTGCAACAGGACTACGCGCGCTGCATGTTCTGGTGGAAGAAGGCTGCCGAACAGAACATGGTGCGGGCCATCGCTTCGCTGGGCATCCTGTTCGAAAAGGGCTACGTCGTCCAGCGCAATCCGTCGGAAGCCGCGCGCTGGTACCGCGCCGCCGCCGATCAGGGCGACGCCCACGCGAACTGGTACCTGGGACGGCTGTACCAGCGCGGAGTCGGCGTGCCGCGCGACCGCGAGCAGGCCATCCACCATCTGCGCCGCGCAGCCGAACAATCGCATCGGCGGGCGCAGTTCGCGCTGGGCATGTGCATGCTGTCGGCTCGCTCGCGCGAACTCTGGCCGCAGGCGGTGGAATGGCTGCGCCGCGCCGCGCAGGCCGGCGAGCATCGCGCGCAGTACATGCTGGGGGTCACCCTGCTGCGCGGTCGTCGCGCGCCGCGCGACCACCGCGAAGCCCTGCACTGGCTGGCGCAGGCCGGCGAGGCCGGACACGCGAAGGCGCAGTACGTGCTGGGCAGGATGTACGCCCAGGGCCAGGGGGTAGTGCCCGACCTCGGCCGCGCCAAGCATTGGTGGAAGCTGGCCGCGGCGCAACGCCACATGCCCAGCCGGGAAGCGCTGCTGCGCATACGCAGCCAGCTGCAGGACGACGGCATCGATTTCGAGCAGACCGACTTCTCCCCCACCGTGGTCGGCGTACGCGCCGGGCACGGCCGCTGAGCCCGGCGGCACCCGGCCGGCGCTGCGGCGCCTTCAGGACGCAGCGTAGGGCTGCGTCTGGTCGCCGCCCTGCGCGGCGTGCACGCTGGCGTTGAAGGAGATGATGATGCGATCCAGGCTGCCGCGGTAGGCCATCGCCTGGTGCGCAAGCCAGGACGGGAACAGCAGCAACTGCCCGCTGCGCGGAGGGACGTCGAGCACCGCCGATTGCAGATAGGCGTTGCCGAAGTCCGCGCTGGCTCCACCGAGGTGACCGAAGTACGGCCCGTAGAAGCGGGTTACGCCATTGTGCTGCCCCATCACCGGCTCGGCGCAGCGCGCCGGATCCTCGTCCACCTGCACGCAATACACCCCCGACCACGAGCAGTTGCCGTGGGTGTGCACGTCGTGGTGGGCGCCGGCGTTGGCGACCTGGAACCACATGCCGCGCAGTGCGATGCGCAGGTTCGGCGCGGGCTGCGGCCAGGCATCCTGGTTGGCCTGCGCCACCGTCTGCTGGAGCGACGACACGACAAAGCGCAGGAACTCCTGCCACTCGGGAATGCGGATGCGCTGCAGCAGGTCGTCGTCGCTGACGTAGAAGGCCGCCGCCTGCGGCTGCGCCAGCGCGCGCAGGCTGCCCAGCACCCGCGCCAGCAGCGGGTTGATCTCGTCGGCGCGCGACCAGCGGTGCACGCCCAGCGGGGTGGGCCACAGCGCGCGCAGGCCGGCGGCGGGCTGCACCGCGGCCGGCATCAGCCCTGCCCCTGCGCGAAGGCCGCCGGCCAGCGCAGGCGATGCCCGGTGCGTTGCGCCAGTTGCTCGATGTCCTGCTCGGTGTCGATGTCGATGGCGTAGCGCTGGTTGGAGGTCGGCCAGTGCAGCACCTGCGCGGCGTTGCGCTGCTGCCACTTGCGGCACCCGGCGTCGGCATCGCCGGACTCGATCTGTTCCCGCACCTCGGCGCTGAACACCAGCGGGTTGCCGCGCACGCCGTCGACCAGCGGTTGCACCAGCGAGACCTCCTGCGGGCGCTGCTTGTAGGCCTTGATGAGGTCGGCGATGTCCTGCGCATGCAGCAGCGGCTGGTCGGCCAGCGCGACCAGCACGCAGTCGAGTTGCGCGCCCAGCGCGCGCAGCCCGATGCGCAGCGACGATGCCTGGCCTTGCTCGGGATGCGGGTTGTGCACCACGGTGACCGGAAAGGCTCCGACCACCGGCTCGATGCTCGGCGCGTGGTGGCCGAGCACGACCACCAACTCATCGACGCCGCCGCCCGACAGCGCGACCAGCGCGCGCCGGATCAGCGGCACGCCACCGAGTTCGAGCAGGCATTTGGGGCGGCCGCCGATGCGCGCGCCCTCCCCCGCGGCCAGCAGCACCGCCCCCACGCGCAGGCGCGCGTACAGCCCGCCGCCACCCTTCAGGATGCAACCCATGGTTCACATCCCCGCGCCGGCGCATTGCGCCTGCGCCTGCGGCGCCGACCCGGAGGGGCTTTCGCCCTCCTGGGTCGCGCGCCGCGCGGCGACCACGTCGGCCAGCACCGACAGCGCGATTTCCTGCGGCGTGTGGGCCCGGATGGGTGTGCCCGCGGGAGCGATGATGCCCTGCACCGCGGCCGGGTCGGCGCCGCCGGCCAGCAGGCTCTGCCGCAACACCTCGGCCTTGCGCGCGCTGGCCACGAACCACAGCCGGCGCGGCTGCAGCGCGAGGGCACCGCGCAGCGCCTGCAGGTCGCGCTGGCCCTGGGTGGCGACGACCGCAAAATCGCAGCCCGGAAGGCGCTCGCGCAGGAACTCGGGCATGTCCTTGCCCAGGCGCAGCACGCCGTCCTCGCCGCCCTCCTTCAGCCCGGGAGCGATCCACGCCAGGCGCAGGCCGAGATGCGGCGCCAGCGCGACCAGGGCGCGCGCCAGCGGCGTGTTGCCCAGCACGGCCAGCAGCGGGTCGGGCAGCACCGGATCGACGAACAGCTCCAGCGTGCCCCCGGAATGGCAGGCCATGCCGAATTCCAGCACGTCGCCGAGATCGCGCTCGGCTCCGTCGGCCGACGGGGTGATGCGCAGGGTGCGCGCACGGCCGTCCTGCAGGGCCTTGCGCACCGTGCGCAGCACCGCCGGCTGCGCGCAGCCGCCGCCGATCCAGCCATGGATGCTGCCGTCGGCCAGCACCAGCGCCTTGTCCCCGGGCTTGGACGAGGTCGGCGCCTGCACGCGCAGCACGGTGACCAGCGCGAAGGCGTGTCCGTCGCGCTGGCACTGCGCGGCCTGGGTGATCCATTCGTTGGCAAGCATGATCGATCTCCTTGAAACGGGCCGGGCCCGCGGGCCCGGTTGCAGCGGCTCAGCGCAGCCTGCGCCGGGCAGCCAACAGGTCGGCCAGGCTGGCCAGCGGAACAAAGGACTGCACGCTGCCGCGGGCCTGCTGCACGGCCGCCGCGGCCGGCACCGCGCGCGTGGGATGGAACCAGCCGATCTGGGCGCCGCGGCCGCGCAGTTCCCGCAGCGCCTGCCCCAGCAACTGCGGGCTGTCGGTATCGAATCCGTCGGAGAACACCCACACCCGCGCGCTGCGTCCGAGCTGGTGACGGGCGTCGCCGCGCGCGAACTCCTGCAGGCAGGCGCCGATGCGCGTGCCCGCGCCGAAACCGGCGGTGACGGCGTTGATCTTCTCCTGGGCTGCCGCGCTGTCGCGCTTCATCAGCGGGCTGACGTCGGCCAGGCGCAGGTGGAACACATAGCAGCGTGCGCCGCAGGCGTTGGTGAAGGCGCGCGCCACGCGCAGGAAGAAGGCGCCATGCGCTTCCATCGAGCGACTGACGTCGACGAGCAGGAACAGCCGCGGCGGCTCGACGCGCCGCAGCTTCCAGGCGGGCCGCAAAGGCTCTCCGCCCCAGGCCACGCTGCGCCGCAGGGTGCTGCGCAGGTCGAGTCGCGCCCCGCCGGCCGGGCGCGCGCTGCGCCAGCGGCGCGTCGGACGCGGGCGAAGCTGCTGCACGATGTCGCGGGCGGCCCGCTGCAGCGCCAGCAGATCCTGCGGCAGCCACATCTGCCCGCTGCGCTCGTGCAGCGCCTCGGCGCGACTGGCGCCGCCTTGCGCGCGCGGCGCGCCGGGCTGCGCGCCATCGGCCGCGGTATCGGCCGCCGTATCGGCCGTGGCGGTCGTCGCGCCCGCGCTGGGCGGCGCCCCGCCGGACTGCTGCTGCATGGCCTGATGCATGTCGCCGACCAACTGGCGCAGGTCGCGGCTGCGCCGCGTCTGCTGGCTCACCCGCACCTGGCCGCGCAGGCGCTGCGGCCACCAGTAGCGGTCGAAGATGTCCTGCCACTGCTTCCAGTCGCGGCGGTCGCTGCAGGCGATCGCGCGCCACGCCGCGCGTACCGCATCGGGATCCCCGGCGCCCAGCCACTGCGCGGCCTGCAGCATGCAGGCCTGCTCGGCCGGGCCGACGGCAAAGCCATGCTCGCGCAAGCATCCGGCGAAGGCCGCGACGCGCGCGACGGCGGAGGAGTCCCGGGGGGATGGCATCGCGGCACCCGCTGCGCTGGCGCGGCGTCGGCTCAGGCCGCGCCCGCGCGCAAGCCCTCGGCGACCCCGGCCGCCTCGCCGACCGCCCCGCGCTCGAGCAACTGCCGCAGGCGATCGGCCTGCATCGAGAAGCGATCCTCCTGCGTCTTCAGCAGGCAGCCCAGGGTGCGCAGCAGCAGATCGAGATCATCGCCCAGCTGATGCTGCCCGAGGCCGTGCAGGGCCCGGATCCAGTCCAGCGTTTCGGCGACCCCGGGGGTCTTCAGCAGATCCTGCCTGCGCAGGGCCTGCACGAAGGCCACCGCCTGCTCGATCAGCCGCGCCTCGACCTGCGGCAGGGCCAGGCGCACGATGCTCGTCTCGCGCGCCAGGCTGGGGTAGTCGAGGTAGTGGTACAGGCAGCGCCTGCGCAGCGCATCGGACAATTCGCGCGTACCGTTGCTGGTCAGGATGACCTGCGGCACGCTGGACGCGCGCAAGGTGCCGATCTCCGGCACGGTGATCTGGTAGTCGGCCAACACCTCGAGCAGGAAGGCCTCGAAGGCCTCGTCGGCGCGGTCGATCTCGTCGATCAGCAGCACGCAGGGCGCCGGACTGCTGATCGCGCGCAGCAGCGGGCGCTCGAGCAGGTAGTCGCGGCCGAACAGATCCTGCTCGCGCAGAACCTGCGCGCTGCCCTCGTGCAGCCGGATGGCCATCAGCTGACGGCCGTAGTTCCATTCGTAGGCCGCCTGCGACAGATCCAGGCCCTCGAAGCACTGCAGGCGCACCAGTTCGCGCCCGCCGGCATGCGCCAGCGCGGTGGCCAGCGCGGTCTTGCCCACGCCGGCGTCCCCCTCGAGCAGCAGCGGGCGTTGCAGGGCCTGCGCGAGCCAGCAGGCAGTGGCCAGTTCCTCGTCGGCCACGTAGCCGGCCTGGTGCAACTGCTGGCGCAGCGCGCGCGGCGCCTCCGCCCCGGTCGGCTGCGCAGCCCGGTCGTTCATCGGCCCGACCTTGCGAACAGGGAGGCGAACCAGCCGCGGATCAGGGCCCACAGCAGCGCCAGACCGTTGATCTCGCGCGCAGCCTGGCGCGGCGCCGCGGAGGCCGCCGCCGGCGCGGCCTGCGCCGCCTCCGTGGGCGCCTGCGGTGCGCTGTCCGGCGCCAGATCGG
>JAJZEC010000064.1 GCA_021805825.1 Pseudomonadota bacterium | reverse complement strand
TGGAACAGGTCGAGCTCGCGGCCCAGGCGCCGGTGGTCGCGGCGCTCGGCCTCCTGCAGGCGGTGCAGGTAGAGATCCAGATCTTCCTTGCTTGCCCAAGCGGTGCCGTAGATGCGCTGCAACTGCTCGTTGCGGTGGTCGCCGCGCCAGTAGGCGCCCGCCACCTTCATCAGCTTGAACACGCGCAGCTTGCCGGTCGAGGGCACATGGGGGCCGCGGCAGAGATCCGTGAAGGAGCCCTCGCTGTACAGCGACACCTCTTCCCCGGCCGGGATGTCGCGGATGATCTCGGCCTTGTAGCGCTCGCCCATTGCCTCGAACAGCGCGACCGCCTCGTCGCGCGGCAGCACCTTGCGCACCACGGCTTCGTCGCGCGCAGCCAGTTCGTGCATGCGCTGCTCGATGGCCTGCAGATCCTCCGGGGTGAAGGGACGCTTGTAGGCGAAGTCGTAGTAGAAACCGTCGTCGATCACCGGCCCGATGGTCACCTGCGCATCGGGATGCAGCTGCTTGACCGCATAGGCCAGCAGGTGGGCCGTCGAGTGCCGCAGCACTTCCAGGCCCTCGACGTCCTTCGCGGTGACCAGGGCCACCCGCGCCTGCTGCCCGGCCTCCAGCCGGTGACCCAGATCGACCAGCCGGCCGTCGACCCTGGCCGCCAGCGCGGCTCGGGCCAGCCCGGGGCCGATGCTCGCGGCCACCTCGGCCAGCGTGACCGGGTGCTCGAAACTGCGTTGCGATCCGTCGGGAAGAGTGATGGTCGGCATGGTGCGGGCTGCCGGGCTGCCGGACGATCGGGCGGCAGGCGCAGCCGGTACGCACGCACAGCCGGCTCGGCGGTTCATCGGGCAAGGCCTCGATCAACCACCCGATCCCTGCCCAGCCTGGCCTGTGCCTGGAAGGGTTTTCGAAGAAGAATCTGGTAGGCGGTATTGGAATCGAACCAACGACCTCTTGCATGTCAAGCAAGCGCTCTAACCATCTGAGCTAACCGCCTGGAAGCCCGCGATCATAGCATGCGCGAGCGCAGGAATGTCAGCGCCGCAGCGCGCGGCGCACGCCCTTGACCTCGCGCAGCATCGTCAGCGCCGGCTGCAGCGCCTCCAGCCCGGGCATCTCCACGGTGAACAGCATGTGCGCGGTGTCGCCCCGGGTCTGCGTGCGCACCCCGACGACATTCAGTCGGCGCTTGGAGAACACCTCCGAGATGTCGCGCAGCAGGCCATGGCGGTCGCTGGCCTCGACCATCAGGTCGACCGCGAACACGCCCTCGCCGCGTTCGCCCCAGGTCACCGGAATCACGCGCTGCGGATGCCGCAGCCGCAGGTTGCGCGCATTCACGCAATCGGCGCGGTGCACCGAAACCCCGCGCCCGCGGGTGACGAAGCCGACAATGGCGTCCGGGGGTGCCGGCTTGCAGCAGCCGGCGAGCTGGGTCAGCAGGGCGTCGACGCCGACCACCAGCACCCCGCCGCCATGCGCCCTGGCGCTGCGCAACGCCAGGGAGTCCTCCTGCTCCTCGGCCTGCTCGCCGCGCAGGTACTGGCCGACCACGCGCAGCGGCAGGTTCTCGCTGCCCACGCGCTCGAACAACTGCTCGGGGCTGCGCAGGCCGAGGCCGGCGGCCAGCTCCTGCAGGCTGGTGCCCACGCGGGCCTCGCGTTGCAGCAGCTTCTCCACCTGCGCCCGGCCGCTGGCGATGGTCTGCTCCAGCAGTTGCGCGTTGAACCACGCGCGCACCTTGGAGCGCGCGCGCGGGCTGCGCAGGAAACCGAGTTCTGGATTCAGCCAGTCGCGCGAAGGGCCGCCCTGCCTGGCGGTGATGATCTCCACCGTCTGGCCGCTGCGCAGCGGGGTGTTCAGGGGCAGCAGCGCGCCGTCGACACGCGCGCCGCGGCAGCGATGCCCGAGGTCGGTATGCACCGCGTAGGCGAAATCGACCGCGGTACTGCCGGCCTCCAGCTCCACGATGCGGGCCTGCGGCGTGAGCACGTAGACATGGTCGTCGAAGGGATTGGCCGCGGCACCGGCCGAGCGGGCGGCGAATTCCCCACGCCAGGCCAGCAGCTGGCGGGCCAGCGCCACCTTGGCGTCGAACTCGGAGCCTGCCAGAACCCCCTGGTAGCCCGCGCTGCCGGCCTCCTTGTAGGCCCAGTGCGCGGCCACGCCCTGCTCGGCGTGGCGATGCATTTCCTCGGTGCGGATCTGGATTTCCAGAGGCAGCTGCCACGGCCCACGCACCACGGTGTGCAGCGACTGGTAGCCGTTGAGCTTGGGGCGGGCGATGTAGTCGTCGTACTCCGCCTCGAGCGGCGTCCACAGCTGGTGCACCACTCCCAGCGCGGCATAGCAATGGTCGACGCTGCCGACGATGATGCGCAGCGCCAGCAGATCCATGACCTTTTCGAGCTGCAGGGACTTGCCCTGCATCTTGCGCCAGACGCTGTAGGCATGCTTGCGCCTGCCGCTGATCTGCGCCTGCAGCCCCTGGGCCGCCAGCGCCTCGCGCAGCGCGGCGGCCGCCTGCCCGAGCAGGGCTTCATGCTCGGCGCCCCGGCTGCGCATCCATTCGCTGATGCGCGCATAGGCTTCGGGCTGCTCGAGCCGGAACGCCAGATCCTCGATCTCCCACTTGATCTGCCACAAGCCGAGGCGGTTCGCCAGCGGCGCCCAGATCTGCAGCGAGGACTGCACGAATTCCTCCGAAGCCTCGATGCCGGTGGAGGTGAAATAGCGCAGGGTCTGCAGCCGCGACGCCAGGCGCAGCGGAATCACCCGCAGATCCTCCGACATCGCCAGCAGCAGGCGGCGCAGCATTTCCCGGCTGCGGCTGGCGCCATCGCCGCCCAGCGCCGCCGCGTGCTGGCGCGCCAGCTGGAACACCCCGATGAGCCGCCGGCTCTGCAGGGCCAGGCGGGTGACCTCGCGTCCGAAGGCCTGCAGCAGAGGCTCCTCCGGCCTGGCCAGCTGGCCGGCGGCCAGCATCAGCCACGAAGCCGCGCGCGTGGTCTCGTCGGCGCCGGTGGCGGCCAGGATCTCCTGCACCGCGTCGGCGTGCCGCAGTGCCGGCTCGCCGCTGTCGAGCAACACGCCCTCGAGCAGCGCCGCGCCGAAGGCTCGGGCGCGGTGCAGCAGTTCACCCGCGACGGGCTGGACTTCGGCGTTCAAGGTGCGGGCGGGGCCTGCGCGGCCCCGAGATGGCCCAGCAGGAATTCCACCACGGGCTCGATCTGCTGCCGGGACACCAGCGTCGGCGCGTGGCCGACCGCGTCCCACTGCAGCAGGCGCGCGCGCGGGCCGCGCACGCGCATGGCCTGCGCGGTGGCTTCGTCGAGGATGTCCGATTGCGCGCCGCGCAGCAGCAGCGTGGGCGCCCGCACGGCGTCGTACAGGGCCCACACGGCCTGCTCGGCGGCCGCCAGCGCCGAGGCCGCGGCAGGGTCGGCCAGTTGCGCGAAGGATCGCATGATGGCCGGGTCGTAGTGCAGCCGCAGGCCGCCGCCGTCCTGTTCGACCAGCATCGGCCGGCACAGCGCCAGCCACTCCTCGCGGCTGTGCGGGCCGAAGCTCGACGATACCGACCAGAGGTAGTCGGCCGCCTGCTCGAGGTCGGGGAACTCCATGCGCTGGCCCAGGTTGCTGGCCAGCCGGCGCAGCCCGTCCTCGGCGATGGCCGGGCCGATGTCGTTGAGCACCAGCGCCTGCAGCGGGCTGTCGCCCAGCCCGGCCAGACCGAGGCCGATCAGGCCACCCATCGAGGTACCGACCCAGCCGAGGCGCTCGGCGCGCAGCCTGGCCAGCAGCGTGACCATGTCGGCCACGTACTGCTCGACGCGGTAGTGCTCGGCCGCCAGCCACTGCGAGCGCCCACGCCCTGCGACATCCGGGCACACGACGCGAAAACGCCCGCACAGCGCCTGCGCCAGGCGGTCGAAATCGCGCCCCTGGCGCGACAGCCCGTGCACGCACACCACGACCTGCGGATTCTCGGCATCGCCCCACTCCCAGTAGGCCATTCGGTGCAGTCCACCGGGATGCAGGCAGCGCACATGCTGCAGACGGGGTTCGTGGGTCGGGCTCATGGCGGGCGCGGGTTCAGCAGCTAGGATCGAGGTCTGCATCTTAGGCCCGCGCGGCCGGCGTAACGCGAGATCCCTGCTTCCATGCTGACCACTCCCTATGAGGACCTGCTGCGCCAGGTGTTGCGCGAAGGCGCGGACAAGTCCGACCGCACGGGCACCGGCACGCGCAGCCTGTTCGGCGCCCAGTTGCGCTTCGACCTGCGCCGGGGCTTCCCGCTGGTGACGACCAAGAAGGTGCACTTCCGCAGCGTGCTGATCGAGTTGCTGTGGTTCCTTCGCGGCGACCGCAACATCGCCTACCTGCACCAGCACGGCGTGAGCATCTGGGACGAATGGGCCGATGCCGCCGGCGACCTCGGACCGGTGTACGGAGTGCAGTGGCGCTCCTGGCCGGCCCCCGACGGCAGCCGCATCGACCAGATCGCCGCGCTGCTCGACGGCCTGCGGCGGCAGCCCGACTCCCGCCGCCATGTGGTCAGCGCCTGGAACGTGGCCGACCTGCCGCAGATGGCGCTGCCGCCCTGCCACGTGCTGTTCCAGTTCTACGTCGCTCCCGCGCAGCCGGGCCAGCGCCGGCGCCTGAGCTGCCAGCTCTACCAACGCAGCGCCGACCTGTTCCTCGGCGTGCCCTTCAACATCGCCAGCTACGCGCTGCTCACCCACATGGTGGCCGAGCAGTGCGACATGGACGTCGGCGATTTCCTGTGGGTCGGCGGCGACTGCCATATCTACCACAACCACTTCGAGCAGGTGCGGCTGCAGCTGTCGCGCCCGCCCTTCGCTGCGCCACGGCTGCGCCTGCTGCGCCGGCCGCCTACGCTGTTCGACTACCAGCCTGAGGACGTCGAGCTCCTCGACTACCGCCACCACCCGCCGATCAAGGCGCCGGTGGCGGTCTGAACCGGGGAGCGCGCGATGCCCGCCATGCCTTCCGAGCTCCAGCCCACCCGCATCACCCTGATCGCCGCGGTCGGGCGCAACCGGGCGATCGGACGCGGCAATGCGCTGCCCTGGCGCCTGCCCGAGGATCTGGCGCATTTCAAGAAGCTCACCCACGGCCACCCCATCATCATGGGGCGGCGAACCTGGCAGTCGATCGGCCGCGCCCTGCCCGGCCGGCGCAACCTGGTGCTCAGCGGCGATGCCGCGTTCGCCGCCGCCGGGGCCGAGGTGTTCGCCGGCTTGCCGCAGGCGCTGCAGGCCTGCGTCGAGGCTCCCGAGGTGTTCATCATCGGCGGCGCGGCGGTGTACGCGCAGGCCTTGCCGCTGGCCCGGCGGCTGTGGCTGACCGAGGTCGACGACGCGCCGCAGGCCGACACCTTCTTCCCCGCCTGGCCGCGGCAGGACTTCGAGGAAGTCGAGCGCACCCGCCGTCCGGCGGGCGATGGCCGTCCGGCCTTCGATTTCGTGCTCTACGAGCGCCGGCGCCCGGCGCCCGCCTGAAGGCCGCGTGGACGGCTCAGCTGCCGGCCACGGTCATCGATTCCAGCAGCACCGAGCCGGTGCGACGACTGCCGCTGACCTGCACGTCGGCGCCCACCGCGCGAATGCCCAGCAGCATGTCCCGCAGGTTGCCTGCGATGGTGATTTCGTGCACCGGGTACTGGATCTGCCCGCCCTCGACCCAGAAGCCCATCGCGCCGCGCGAGTAGTCGCCGGTGACATAGTTGATGCCGTGACCGATCAGCTCGATCACGAACAGCCCGCGATCCAGCTTGCGCAGCATCGCCGGCAGGTCGTCGCCGGGGGCCGTGCGCCGGCTGCTCAGGCTGAGATTGTGCGAGCCGCCGCTGTTGCCCGTGGTCGGCAGCCCGAGCTTGCGCCCCGAGTAGGTCGACAGGAAGTAGCCCTCGAGCACCCCGCCGCGCACCACGCGGCGGCGCCGCGTGCGCACGCCTTCGTCGTCGAAGGGGGCGCTGCCCATGCCGTCGGGAATCGTCGGATCCTCGAGCAGATCCAGATGCCCGGCCAGCACCGGCTTGCCCAGACTGTCGCACAGGAAGGAGGTCTTGCGGTAGAGCGAACCGCCGCTGACCGCGTGCACCAGAGAGCCGATCAGGCCGGCCGCCAGCGGCGCCTCCAGCAGCACCGGGTACTGGCCGGTGGGCAGCCTGCGCGCGCGCAGCCGCGCCAGCGCACGCTCGGCTGCGTAGCGCCCGAGCGCCTCCGGCTGCGCCAGTTGCGTGGCGTCGCGCCGGCTGCTCCACCAGTAGTCGCGCTGCATGTCGTTGCCCTTGCCGGCGATCGGCACGCACGACAGGCTGTGGCGGCTGCTGGCGTAGCCGGCACTGAAGCCCCGGCTGTTGGCCAGCAGGAAGTGCATCTGCTGCGCCGACACCGACGCGCCCTCGCTGTTGCGGATGCGGCGGTCGGTGGCGAAGGCCGCGTCCTCGGCGCGGCGCGCCAGTTCCACCGCCTGCTCGACGCTCGGATCCCAGGGGTGGTAGAGGCCCGGGTCGCGCACCCGGCGCGCCAGCAGCTCGGCTTCGGGCAGTCCGGCGCAATCGTCCTCCGCGGTGTAGCGGGCGATGTCGAAAGCCGCGCGCGCCGCGCTGCGGATGGCCTGTGCGGAAAAATCCGAGGTGCTGGCGTGGCCGCGCCGCTGCCCGGCGTACACGGTGATCTCCAAGCCCTTGTCGGTGTTGTGCTCGACCTGCTCGACGCGCCCGCGGCGCACGTTGACACTCAGGCCCTGGCCCTCGGAGACTTCCACCGCGGCATCGCTGGCCCCGGCCTGGCGCGCCTCGCGCAGCGCCAGTTGGCACAGTTCCTCGAAATCGGCTCGGCTGTATGCGAAATGACCCACGGATTTCCTGGCAAGGTAAGGTTGTGCGGTAGCGGCCTGCGATCGGAGCGATCGGCCGCGTCGCGGATCGCGGATCGCGACCCGACCGATAATACCGGCCGATGCAATCCTCCACAGATCACGACCCGGCAGCGCAGGACTCCGAACCGTCCGAGCCACCCAGCAAGAGCGCGCGCAAGCGCCAGATGCTCGAGTTGCAGGAACTGGGCGAGCGACTGGCGCGCCTGCCGCGCGAACGGCTCGACCGGCTGCAACTGCCTGACTCGCTGCGGCAGGCCCTGCTGCAGGCACCGCGATTGCGCAGCTTCGAGGCCCGGCGTCGGCACGCGCAGTACATCGGCAAGCTCATGCGCCAGGTCGATCCTGGGCCGCTTCGCCAAGCGCTCGACGACGCCAGCGGAGAAAGCCGGGCCGCGGTGGCGCTGCTGCATCAGATCGAGGATCTGCGCCAGCGCCTGCTGGCCGACGACCAGGCGCTGACCGACTGGCTGCGCGAACGGCCCTGGGCGCAGGCACAGGCCCAGGCGCTGCGCCAATGCATCCGCGCGGCGCGCGCCGAGCAGGCCGCGGGCAAACCGCCGCGTCATGCGCGCGCGCTGTACCAGCAACTCAAGCAATGGCTGCAGGAGAGCCACGATGAACCACGAAGCCCGGACGCCGCCTGAACCCCCTGCCCTCGATCCGGTGCATATCGGACTGGTCTCGGTCAGCGACCGCGCCTCGCGCGGCCAGTACGCCGACCAGGGCCTGCCCGCGCTGCGCGAATGGTTGCAGCGCGCGTTGCGCAATCCCCTGCGCGTCAGCGAGCGCCTGATTCCCGACGAGCGCGATCGGATCGCCGCCACCTTGCGCGAACTGGTCGACGATCAGCACTGCGACCTGGTGCTGACCACCGGCGGCACCGGCCCGGCGCCGCGCGACGTCACCCCGGAAGCCACCGCCGACGTGGCCGAGCGGGTGCTGCCCGGCTTCGGCGAGGAAATGCGGCGCATCAGCCTGCATTTCGTGCCGACCGCGATCCTGTCGCGCCAGATCGGGGCAAGCCGCGGCCGCGCGCTGATCCTCAACCTGCCGGGGCAGCCCAAGTCGATCCGCGAGACCCTCGAGGGCTTGCGCGATGCCCAGGGCGTGCTCAGCGTCAAGGGAGTATTCGCCGCGGTGCCCTATTGCATCGACCTGCTCGGCGGGCCGTACCTGGAAGCCGACCCCGAGGTGTGCCCGGCCTTCCGGCCGAAGTCGGCGCAGCGCCCGCAGCGCTGAACACCCCCGCCGGCTCAGGCCGGCGGCAGCAGCCGCAGCAGATCCAGCGGCTGCTCGAGCACATGGTGCGCCCCCCATCGCCGCGCCGCCGCGGCGCCGCCATAGCCGTAGGCGGCCGCCGCCGCGTCCATGCCGGCAGCCAGCGCAGCCTGCACGTCGCGCAGGTCGTCGCCCAGGTACAGACAGCCGGCGACCTGCGCGTCGAGCGCCGCCGCCGCGTGCAGCAGGGGGTCGGGGGCGGGCTTGGCGCGAGCCACGGTATCGCCGCTGACCACGCAGCCGGGGCCTGCGGGCAGCGGCAGGCGCGCCAGCAGCGCCTCGGTGTAGCGCCGCAGCTTGTTGGTCACGATGCCCCAGGGGATCGCGCGCCGCTCCAGCGCACGCAGCAGCTCGGGCACGCCTTCGAGGCAGCGGCTGTGCACACAGATCGCCGATTCGTAGTTGGCGAGGAATTCCTCGCGCAGCGCCTCCCAGCCGGGATCGTCGGGGTGCGCGTCCAGCCCGACCTGCAGCAGGCCGCGCGCGCCGTGCGAGGCCATCGGCCGCAGCCGCTCCAGCGGCATCTCCGGCAGCCCGCGATCCGCGCGCATGCGGTTGAGCGCCGCGGCCAGGTCGGGGGCAGTGTCGAGCAGGGTGCCGTCGAGGTCGAACAACAGGCAACTGTAGGGCGCGCGCGAAACCGGGCCGCGCGCCGCCGCGTCCATGCCGACCGCGTCCACCGCTCAGCCCACCGCGCTGCCGCGCCGGCAGGCGAACAGGTAATTGACATCCACGCGCTGCCCGAGTCGCCACCCGGCGCGCAGCACATCGGGCTCGATGCCGCGGAACTCCACCGCATCGAGGCCCCAGCGCCGCGCCCACGCCGCCAGTTCGCTGGGGCGGATCAGGCGCGCGTACTCATGGGTGCCACGCGGCACCCAGCGCAGCAGGTATTCGGCACCGACGATGGCCAGCGCGAAGGACTTCAGGTTGCGGTTGATGGTCGAGAAGAACACCCAGCCGCCGGGGCGCACCAGCTGCGCCGCCGCGCGCACCACCGACTCGGGATCCGGGACATGCTCGAGCATTTCCATGCAGCACACCACGTCGAAGGCGGCCGGGCGCTCGGCGGCCAGCTGCTCGGCGCTGATGCACTCGTAGTGCGGTTCCAGCCCGGATTCGAGCGCGTGCATGCGCGCGACCTTCAGCGCCCGCTCGGCCAGGTCGATGCCGGTGACCTGGGCGCCGCGCGCGGCCAGCGCCTCGGCCAGCAGGCCCCCGCCGCAGCCGATGTCGAGCAGCACGCGGCCGGCCACGTCGACATGCGAGGCGATCCACTGCGTGCGCAGCGGGTTGATGTCGTGCAGGGTCTTGAATTCCCCGTCGGGATCCCACCAGCGGTGCGCCGCCTCGGAGAACTTGTGCAGTTCGGCGGAGTCAGCATTCGCGTGGCCGCCGGGGCTGGAAGGGCTGGTTCCCATGGGCATTCGGGCTGGGCCGGGCTACGCAAAGAACGCGGCGGCCGCAGTGGCCGCCGCCTGCCACCCGCAGCCGCCGCCGACAGCTGCGGCGGGCGGCTGCGCGATGCCGCTTACTGCTGCGACGCCGGCTTCATCACCATGTGGCTGCCGACGATCTCGACCACCGCGCGGCGGTTCGGCGCCTGGCAGGCCACGCGCTGCTTGAAGCTGCCGTGGCAGGTCGTCGGGTTGACGCGGAAGTTGGTCTTGCCCTTGCCTTCGATGTAGATCTTGTCGGCCGGGATCCCCTGCGACACCAGGTAGTTCTTTACCGACAGCGCGCGCCGCTGCGAGAGCTTCAGGTTGTACGCGACGCTGCCGAAGCTGTCGGTGTAGCCGGTGGAAATCACCGTTTCCAGGTTCACGTCCTTGATCTTCGCGGCCAGCTCGTCGAGCGCCTGCTTGCCCGCGGGCAGCAGCGTGGCCTTGTCGAACTGGAAGAAGGTGTCGGCCGAATAGGTGACCTTCTCGCTGGTCGGCATCGGAGCCGGGGCCGGCATCGGAGCCGGTGCCGGTTGCGCGGCCGGGGCCGGCGCGGGCGCCGGGGCCTGGGCGACGATCGCGCCGTCGCAGCCCTGGGCCGCCGTCGCCGGCGTCCAGAAGGGGTTGCGCCAGCACAGCCCGGTGCCGCTGTGCCACACTTGGCCGAAGGGGCTGACCCAGTTGTTGACGGTCGATTGCGCGAACGCAGCGCTGCCGGAGGACGCCAGCGCTACGGCCAGCAGAAGCTTGACGATGGGGTGGGTTTTGGTCATGTTGTTGCTCTCCAAAGTGGTATTCGCGGCACCGAAATTCGCGGCACATGGCGTACTGAAGCGCCTTGAGTCGGGCCGCGACCGCAGTTGACCGACGACGCCTCGAGCGGGCGCCTGACCGGCAGCTGACTGTACAGGACATTTTGCCACAATGCGGTGCATTCGTGCCGCGGTGCAACGCGCGCGAAGCGCCTGGCTGCGCGGCCGGCGCGCTCGAGCGCGCTGTTACCATCGTCCGCTTGACCTCGACCGCGCGGTCCCGTGTGCATCGCGGGCCGGCACCCCCCGCGTCCAGCATGTCCGTCTACGCCAAAGAAACCCTTCCAGTCAGCCTGGAAGAAGAAATGCGCCGTTCCTACCTCGATTACGCGATGAGCGTGATCGTCGGGCGCGCCCTTCCCGATGTGCGCGACGGCCTGAAGCCGGTGCACCGGCGTGTGCTGTACGCCATGCACGAGCTGTCCAATGCGTGGAACCGGCCCTACAAGAAGTCGGCCCGCATCGTCGGCGATGTGATCGGTAAATACCATCCTCATGGCGATCAGTCGGTCTACGACACCATTGTGCGGATGGCGCAGGATTTTTCCTTGCGCTACATGCTGGTCGATGGTCAGGGCAATTTCGGGTCGGTCGACGGCGACAACGCGGCGGCCATGCGGTATACCGAAATCCGCCTGGCCAAGATCACCCATGAAATGCTGGGGGATATCGACAAGGAAACCGTCGATTTCGGCCCCAACTACGACGGCTCGGAGCAGGAGCCGCTGGTTCTGCCGACGCGCATTCCCAATCTGCTGCTCAACGGCTCCGCGGGAATCGCCGTGGGCATGGCGACCAACATTCCCCCACACAACCTGGGGGAGATCGTCGACGGCTGCCAGCACCTGCTGCGCCACCCGGATGCCGACATCGACACCCTGATGCAGTTCATCCCGGCGCCGGATTTCCCCACCGCGGGAATCATCTACGGCATCGCCGGCGTGCAGGAGGCGTACCGCACCGGGCGCGGCCGCGTGGTGATGCGCGCGCGCTGCCACTTCGAGGACATCGATCGCGGGCAGCGCCAGGCCATCATCGTCGACGAACTGCCCTACCAGGTCAACAAGCGCACCCTGCTGGAGCGCATCGCCGAGCTGGTACGGGAAAAGAAGATCGAGGGCATCAGCCACATCCAGGACGAATCGGACAAGTCCGGCATGCGCGTGTTCATCGAGCTCAAGCGGGGCGAGCTGGCCGAGGTGGTGCTGAACAAGCTCTACAAGCAGACCCAGTTGCAGGACACCTTCGGCGTCAACATGGTGTGTCTGGTCGACGGCCAGCCGCGGCTGCTCGACCTGCGCCAGATGCTGCAGGCCTTCCTCGAGCACCGGCGCGAGGTCATCACCCGGCGCTGCGTGTTCGAGTTGCGCAAGGCGCGCGACCGCGGCCATGTGCTCGAGGGCCTGGCGGTGGCGCTGGCCAACCTCGATCGCATGATCGACCTCATCAAGACCGCGCCGACGCCCCCGGTGGCGCGGGAGCGCCTGCTGGCGCAGGTCTGGCAGCCCGGCGAGGCGCGCGCGATGCTGGCGCGGGTCGAGGGCTCGGCGCGCGACTTCCAGCCGGCCGATCTCGACCCCGGCTACGGCCTGGGCGAGCAAGGCTACCGGCTGTCGGAGGTGCAGGCGCAGGAGATCCTGCAGATGCGGCTGCAGCGCCTGACCGGCCTGGAGCAGGACAAGATCGTGCAGGAATACAAGGAGGTGATGGATCAGATCGCCGACCTGCTCGACATCCTGGCGCGTCCCGAGCGCATCACCACGATCATCGCCGACGAACTCGCGGCGCTGAAGGCCGAGTTCTCCGATGCCCGGCGCTCGACCATCGAGCGCAACGCCACCGAGCTCGAGATGGAGGATCTGATCACCCCGCAGGACATGGTGGTCACGATCTCCCATGTCGGCTACGTGAAGAGCCAGCCGGTGCTCGAATACCGCGCGCAGCGCCGTGGCGGCCGCGGCAAGCTGGCCACCGGGACGAAGGAGGACGACTGGATCGACCGCCTGTTCGTCGCCAACACCCACGACATGCTGCTGTGCTTCTCCAACCGCGGCCGGGTGTACTGGATGAAGGTCTACGAGGCGCCGCAAGGCGGACGCGGCTCGCGCGGACGCCCGCTGGTCAACCTGTTCCCGCTCGGCGAGGGCGAGAAGATCACCGCGGTGCTGCCGGTCAAGGCCTTCGACGAACAGCGTTTCGTGTTCCTCGCCACCGCGCAGGGAACGGTGAAGAAAACCCCGCTGAGCGCATTTGCCAACCGTCGCGCGGCCGGCATCATCGCCTGCGCGCTGGACGACGACGACTACC
>JAJZEC010000063.1 GCA_021805825.1 Pseudomonadota bacterium | reverse complement strand
CATGGAACCCCTGGGCTATATCCCTCCAGCCGAAGCTGAGGCAAACTATTACCGGCAACTCGCCAGTCAGACCGCCATCCCGGCCTGACTCAAACCAACCAGCCTCCACGATTCCCGGGGCGGTTCATACAGGCCTGCGCATGCTGGGCTACACGGGTATTGCACTTGTAGTACCTGTACTTGCCGCCCTTGCCCGTGATCAGCGTCATCGAGGCGCCACAGTTCGCGCAGCGCAGCAGCCCCGTCAGCAGGGTGGGTGAGTTCACGACGCGTGGTGGAGTGACCTCCGGCGATCGCTCACGCCGCAGGCCGGCGACAGCTTCGAACACCTCGGCCGGCACGATCGCCGGCACGGTCATCGGGATCCACTCCTCGCGGGGCTTGACGGTGCCAGTGCGCACGTTGACCTGGTTGAACAGGTATGTGCCCATGTAGGCGGTCTCCGTCAGGATGCGGTGCACCCGGTTGCGCGACCAGCGCTGGCCCCGGACCACTATGCCGGCTGAATTGAAATGCGCCGCGATGTTCTTCGCGCCCATGGTCTCGCCATGAAGCCCGTGCAGATACAGGTCGAAGACCTTGCGCACCAGCCCGGCCTCAGCCTCGTCGATGGCCAGCTTCTTCTTCGTGCCAGCCTTCCCGGAACCGTGCTCGACCGTGACCGTGCAGTAGCCGAACGGCGGCCTGGAGCCGTTCCAGAAGCCCTGGCGAGCGTTCTCTTGCATCGCGCGCAGCGTGTGTTTGGCGTTCTCCTTCGACTGGTACTCGTCGAACAGCGCGAACATGCTGCGAGCCAGTTCCCCGGAGGTGTCATCACCCGTCTGCTGGGTGATGGACACCAGCTTCACGCCCGCCTTCTTGAGCTTGCGCTCGTAGAGCGCAAGCTCCACGTGATCCCGGAAGAATCGGGACAGCGAGTGAACGACGATGGCCTCGAAGGGGGAGGGCTTCGCCGTGGCCGCCGCGATCATGTCTCGGAAGATCGGTCGCCGGTCGTCCGTCGCCGAAGCGCCTGGCTCCACGTACTCACGGCCGACCTCAAGACCTTGGCGTGCGCACCACTCTCGTAGCTGGCGTAGCTGGTCCGGGATCGACAGATCTTTTTCCGCCTGGCGGGTGGTCGATACCCGCGCATAGAGTGCAACAGCCATGGATTCAGTCCTTTGCAGCTTCGCCTGGGGCCTCTACCAGCTCCCCCAGGATGCTGGGGAAGGTTGCGATCAGCAGGCCGAGCTCTCCGGAGCCTGGAGGCGCAAGCGTGTCGAACTGGAACTCTACGCCAAGGTACTCGTTGCGAGCGCGAGCGGCGTGCTTCCGCGGCCGCGTTGGGCCTTGCCGGTCGGTGTGTCTGAGATGGTTTTCCATCCTCGGCACAGCAAGCGACCCGAAACAAAATCCGTGGCCTCGAAAGGGCAGCAGTCCAAGCGGACAAGGCGAAGGGGCTGCACAGCGTGGGGGCTGTCCAGCGGACGGCCGCCACGATGGGCATTCGCGTTGCCCGTGGCAGGCGGGGGCGCTGACCTGGGTGACCGCCAGCATTCCAGCAACCTGGGGATGGCTTCCTTTGCCAAAAAAGCTGTGCGGAAGGATGCGGAGGCGTGCTTGGTCGCGCGGACGGGAAGCGCCGCCTGGCCTTTCACCTCACCGCCGCCTCCAGGTGTGGTCCGGTTGGGCGGTGTCTTCCCACTCCGCAAGCACGTCGTCCTCCCATGCGTGCTCTGCATCCCAGGTCTGCACATCCAGCTCGTTCGCGAGCCGCGCCTGCACGGCCTGATCCAGTTCCTCCTGGGGCATCTCGCTTGCGCGCCTCGGAGGTCTTGCCAGCGCAGCTCGGAGTTCCTCGGGCGTTACGACTTCGATGGACACCTGCGAGGAAGGGAAGAGTGCGATCGACTTGTGTTCGGTGGGATGCCTGCGCAGCCGCCCGGTGGGGCTGCGCGAAGTCAGCGGCACCTTCTCGCGCGCCAGCGCAGCCCGCCAGCTCCTGGCGAAAGCCTCGCCGGTGCACAGGATGCGCAGCTCGTGCTCCTCGCGCAGTTGGTGCTTCCAGGCGCAGCAGCAGTAGTCCTTCTCCATCGTGCCCTTGGCGCTGTTTTCCAGCTCGACGTACACGCGAACCCAGGCATCGTCGCGAGTCGCGCTCGGACGCAAGAGCACGCAGTCAGCAACCCGGGTCCCCGGCCGGCGTGGCACGCGCAGCAACTCCCGCATCGTCAGCATGCGCTGGAAGCCGGGCAGAGCCGGGTTCTCGGTACCCCAGCTCTCCCCCTGTTCGCGGATTTCCAGGGCGATGCGCTCCTGCAGGAGCACGTCGTGCTCCAGCGTGGTGACCCGGACGCGCTTGGCAGGGCGGATGGCGGGATGCGTGTCATCGAGCAGCAAAGCCGAGAAGCCGCGCGCGATGGCCTCATCACGCAGGAAACCGGGGACCCGGATCTTCTCCAGCAGCGACGCAAGATGCTCGATCCCCTTTTCGGTGATCATCGCCAGGCTGTGCACGTAGGCGTAGGGGTTGCGCAAAAGCTCGCGCTGCAGCAGCCCAGCCCGGATCAACCGGGGCTGGACCTGGCGGTTTGTCAGGACGGCGAGCGCCTGGCTGGAGCTGTACTCCCAGCGCCCGACCCAGGCGAGGGCGGCGGCCTCCTGCACGGTGCCGATTTGCCGCGAGCGACGCCCGAGGGCGCTTCCGAGGTGAGCCATGATGTCCTCCTTGGTGGTGGCTGCATGGCTGCGACAGGAAGCGGGCCAGTTTTAAAGCGGGGAATTGATCGGTGCGTTACTGGCGCGCCAGGTGGCCCGGGGAAGCCAGTGCGTTACTTCCGGGCGAAAAATCGCGCCCGCGTCACGTCGCCGAAGACCTCCGCGGGCGATGCCCGCTGCGCAGGCCCTTACCGGGCGCAAACCCGCATGCCGCCTGGGGCGGCAGGCCTGGACGGCCCCCTGCGGGTGCGGCTTTGCTCGGCGCCTGGACGGCGCCGCCGGTGCGGCCCTTTGCCCTTCGCTCGCGCTGCTCGCTGCGCACGCCCCTGCGGTGCGTTTGCGGCCCCCGCGATGGCGCGCGGTTCCCCAAAAGCTACCCCGCGTTTGGCCTGCGGCCGCACTCTCGCCTACCCCACGCGCCATGGGCGCGCGTGGCCCCCTCGGCGAGGGAGTAGCTTTTGGGGAACCGCGCGCCATCGCGGGGGCGGGGCTTCGCCCCCCAACGACGACCGCCGCGCTGGGGCGCGGCTTGCTCCCCTGTCTACGGTTGCCTACCGGCGCCCTCCGCCAGTGTCCGCATCGTCGTCGGCTCCCCCCAGGCCCTCGGCGTGGCCTCGGGCGGTCTGCCCTGAACGGGCAGCCCCCGCTTCGCGGCTCCCCAAAACATGGCCCGGTCTTCCCGTCGGCGCTCCAAGGCAAGGCTAGGCCGCTGACGCGTCAAAGCGCGAGTGTCGCTCGCCGAAGAGTGATGGTTAGCTGAGCACCCGCTGATGGGCCGAAGCGCGCAATGGGCGCTGCCTGTGGCAGCGACAACACTGGCTTGGCCAGCGGTCGCAGGTATCTTCGGACTCGGGAATGGCCACTCTGTGTCCGAACGCTGCAAGTGACCTTCACGCTGCGGCAGATCGCCGCGTCGATCGGCCGCGCGCTGCCCGGCTTCGAAGTGCATCACGCCCCCGACTACCGGCAGGCGATCATGCACGCCTGGCCCGAATCGATTGACGACAGCACGGCGCGCAGCGACTGGGGCTGGCGCGCCGAATACGGGCTCGACGCGATGGTCGCCGACATGCTCGCGCATCTGCGCCTCGCCGTCGCCGCCTGAGCATCCCACGCGGCGCGCTCACTCGCCGTCCGGCGCCGCCGCGTCGAACGTGTAGGCACGCTCGACGCGCGCGACGCGCAGGTCGTAGTTCGCATACCAGTCGCTGCGGCCCAGCGCCTGTGCGCGCAAGTGCTCGACGTCGGCCTTCCACGCCGCGATCGCAGCCAGCGAGGCCCAGTACGAAACGGTGATGCCGAAGCCGTCGGCGCCGCGGCTGGACTCGACGGCGAGAAAGCCGGCCTGCCGCGCGGCCAACTCGACCATGCGCTCGGCGGTGGCCTCGTAGTCGGCGTCGCCGCCGCGGCGCTGTGAGGTGAAGATCACCGCGTAGTACGGCGGCTCGGGCGTGGTGTCGGCGTATCGGCTCATGTCCCAGTATCCTTCATCGAAGTCGGTAACGCGCCGCGCGCGCGGCGCAACGCCGACGGCGTCGTGCCGTCGGCGCGCAGCTGATGTAGCGCGCGGCGCAGCTGCAGGTCCGAGCTGAAACCAGCCAGCTCGGCGGCGCGCGCAACGCTGGCGCCGCCACGCAGCGCGGCCTCGGCGGCGTCCGCGCGAATGCGGCGCAGATACTGCAGCGGCGAGACGCCTGCCTCGCGCGCGAACAGGCGTGTCAAGTGGCGCGCCGAGGTGCAGGCGACACGCGCCATCTCGTCGACCGACCAGCCGAGTTGCGGCTGCTGGCAGACCGCGTTCTGCACCCGGTGCAGCGCCGCGTGCAGGTGCGCGCGATGCGCGAGGAAGGGCGAGAGCTCGGGATCGGCCGGACCTCGACGCAACGCGACCACCAATTGTTCGGCGACGCGCGCGGCGATCGCCTCGCCGCAGGCCTCGGCGATGCGGTGCAGCGTCAGATCGATACCGGTTGTCACGCCGGCGCTGGTCCACACCGCGCCTGATTCGACGAACACGCGATTGCGCTGTACGCGACAGTCGGGCGCGATGCGCTGCAGTTCGTCGAGGTGATGGTGATGGGTGGTCGCATCGACCCCGGCGAGCAGCCCGGCGTGCGCGGCCAGCACGCTGCCGGCGCATACGCACAGCAACTCGACGCGGCCGCGCCGCAACTGCAGCCCGCGCAGCCAGTGCAGTGCGGCGCGCGTGGCCAACGGCTTCACGTCGATCACGTCGCCGGGTTGGCCGAGCAGCACGACCCAGCATGGCCCGCACGCGTCGCTCAGCTCGGGCAGCGGCTGCACGCCGCCGAGACGCAGGCCGACCGAGCTCGGCGGATCGGCCAGCGGGCCGACGAACTCGACAGCGAAGCAATCGTCGCGACCTTGCGCACGCAGAACCTGGTTGGCTACGCGCAGCGCTTCGGCGGGCCCGGCCCAGTCCAGCGCCAGGCTGCCGGGCAACAGCACGAACAACACGCGGATCGGCGGCATGCCGGCGGACGCGCCGCCGCTGCGCACGGGCGCGGCGGCGGTCGGGCAGCGCATCGCGCTCAAGCCGCCGCGGCGCTGGCCAGCGCGTCGTCGACGCTGCAGATGCGCGCGAAGCGCTCTTGCAGCACCGTCGCGGTACGACGCACGATGTCGTCGGCGGCCAGCACGCTGCCGTCGGCTTGCGCCATGTCGAACGTCAGCGTCGCCTCGAGCACGAAGTCGACGTCCCAGCCGAGGTCGGACGCATGGCGCGCGGTCGTCTCGCAGCACTGCTCGGTGCGGATGCCGCTGACAATCAGGCGGCGCACGCCGTGGCGGATCAACCAGACGTCGAGCCCTGTGCCGACCAGCGCGCTGTGGCGCGACTTGATGAACTCGGGCGCTGCCGGTACCGGGCGCAGGCCGTCGACCGGGCGCACCAGGCCCGAGGCGCGCGCGAACGGATTGTCGGCATGCTCGGGGCCGTCGGCGTGCAGCACGCGCACGATCGACACGCCGCGCGCCGCACAGCCGTCGATCAGCGCGTTCTGCGAAGCCAGCCAAGGCGCGAAACGCGCCGGCTCGAAATACGGGCGATGGCGGAACGACTCCTGCGCATCGATCAAAAGCAGACATGTCTTCATCGGCGAATCCAAGATCGTGATGACGCCATTGTCATCCTAAAGCGCGAGCAGCCGCAGCGCTCTGCAGGACTGTTTTCGATCAATTCCGGACATCCAGCATGGCGCGCCGTCATGCGCCCGGCGCGCACGCGACCGGGCAGCGGCCACGCACCGGAGTTCAGCCGAGCGGAGGCGCGACAGCGTCGCCGACGATCGCGCCGCAGCCCGGCGTCTCGTAGAGGTCGACGCGGTCGAACTGCGGCAACTCGGCACGCGCCTGCTCGAGCACCCAGCGCGCGATCGACGCGGTGTCGCAGTCCGCGAAGTCGGCGATCTCGTACAGCGACTGGTGATCGAGCTGCCCGAAAAGTGGCTTGAACAGCCGCTTGACGTCGCCGAAATCGACGGTCTTGCCGTACCGTGCATCGAGCGGCGCGTGTGGGCCGCATTGTCGTGTTGGAGCACGGGCACATCGTCGAACCTGGATCCCACCAGCAGTTGATGCGCCGGGGAGACCGTTACGCCACGATGTTCGACGATCAGGCCAGCCTCTACCGCTGACTGGGCGCGTACTCTCACCGTACGCCGCCCGGGCGGATTGCTCCACGGCTCAGGTTCCCCAGGGGTTGATCACCTTGACGCGGGCCGCCAGGTAGGGCGCCACATCGCGCGTTGCGACCATCAATGCGCGCGAGCTTGCCGTGGCAGCGATGCAGCCGTCCGCCATGCCGATGGCTTTGCCGTCGCGTCGGGCGCGAGCCATCAGGCTCGCATAGGCTTGCGAGGCATCGAGATCGAAGGGCAGGACGCGGCCCGAGAAGGCGGGCAGAACCTCGCGTTCCAGACGCTCCTGATAGACCGTGCGCCGACGGCCCTGGGGCATGCTTGCCACTCCGAAGCGCAACTCCGCGACGGTGACCGCCGACAGATACAGGGTTTCGATGGCCTGCGCATCCACCCACGCCAGAACACCCGGGTCGGGCGAGATGCGCCACAACTCGGAAATGACGTTGGTGTCGACGAGGATCATTCCAAGTTCATCGGCTCGGCAGGCGTGTGGTCGCGCAGCTGATCGAAGTGTCGGGCCTCCGAGTCGGTCAAGCCGCCGGCTTCGCGGGCAATCGACCTCAGCAGCGCCCCGAGCTTCAGGCGCCCCTCGGGCTTCGTGGCCTTTTCCAGGATGTCACGCACCTCGGCCTCGGTGCTGCGTCCGTGCCGGGCTGCGCGAGCCCGCAGGGCTCGATGCACGTCTTCCGAGAGGTTCCGGATCGTGAGTATTGGCATGGTTTCACCTTTTCCTTGCCCGAACAACAATGACTGCATTTTACATCTTTGCAGTCATCCGCGCGGGCGCTGCCGGTGGCTGCCCCTCCCGGGGCCAGGGCGGCTTTCAAGGCACCAAGCTGGCGCTCCAGTTCGCATCTTCGTCTCGCCCTGCACCCCACCCGATGCTAGAAGTGGGCACCCGAGCGGTGCCCACTTTTTTGCCCGCCGCGGCGGCGAGCAGTGCGGCGTTGCGGCCCTGCATCCGGACCACCTCGCCGTCGAAGGTGATCTCGCTCGCTCACCAACTCGTGCAGGTAGCGCTTGGGAAACCCGCTGGAGCAATCGAGCAGGCGCCGGCGCATCAACCGTGAGAAAGCTTCCATCGTCGCCGGGCTCAGCAGGTCCAAGGGCGCTTGCCTGGCCTGCCCGGCGCCGTCGATGTTGCGCAGCAGGGTCTCACGCCGGGCCTTGAGTTTGGCCGCGCGACCGGCCAGCGTGTCGTCCATGGGGAGCAGACCCTTCTCGACCGCCTCGTACAGGCGCTCGATCGCGGTGTCCAGTTCGACCAGCTCCTTGCGCAACTCGCGCAGGCCGCTCACGATTGTTGACGCCGGGCACTCCCAGGCCCTCGGCGTGGCCTCGGGCGGTCTGCCCTGGACGGGCTGTCCCCGCTTCGCGGCCCCCCATAGACATGGAGCGCGCCTGTTGGGAAACGAGCGCCGATACACGAACGGCCCGTAGCCCGACGAGCGCAGTGTCTACCGAATCGGCAGCAGCCCAGAAAACGAACACTAAACCAAAGCGGGCGTTGATCGCAGCCCCTGGCGGTGGCCGCGCTGCTCTAGCCAGCGGTCGCCGCGATCGACAGCCGCATCTTGCGATGGCAGCCTGTACCTCGCGGCCATGGAGCCGTCGTTCAGAACCGACGATCCCGTTTCATCCTGGCCTGGGATTCCTGTTGCTGCTGCGCGGCAAGGGACAGGGTCGCGGTCGGACGCGCGACAAGCCGGGCGAGGCCGATCGGATCGCCACTCTGCTCGCACCAGCCGTACGTTCCGTCCTGAACCCGCACCAGGGCCTGCTCGATGGCGTGCAACTGCTTCAGTTCACGGCCGCGAATGTGCAACTCCAAAGCGTGATCCTCCTCTAGCGAGGCTCGATCCGATGGATCCGGCGTCGCAGCGAGTTCCCTGAGTTCGGAGACGGTGGTCTGCGCCGCTTTCAGCAACACGTTGCGCTCGCGTTCCAGGAGCCTACGGAAGTAGGCAAGCTGGTCGCTACACATGTAGTGTCTGGCCGATATCCCGGCGGGCAAGTCGGATTCCCAGGTACTGTCCATCGCACACCTCCCTCGGAACGAGGCGTTCCGTGTCTGCATGATGCGCCACTTCTGTGTCAAGGTACATTGCTCCGATGACGACATGCCCTGACCAAGGCCCGGCAGGCAGGGATCAGTGCCGCCGACGACCGCGCTCGAATGCCGCTAGCGACCATTGCGCCACGTCTTCAGGCGTTACGTCGACCATGGTGTTGAGGTCGAGGGTCCTCATGCTGGACCAGCTTCCACCGTCCGTGGCGCGAAACAGCGTCCCCGTGACCACGTCCGCCCATGAGCGAGTTAGCTCGATGTTCAGAAGCGCGTAGATGCGCCCGTCACCGGCGCGCGCGTAGCGCTGCACGTAGATCGACCTCGTGAACCAATCCGGCAACTTGCCCTTGCGCGGAAGAAGCCCGATCAGCCTGGTGGAGGCTTCGCTGAGGTAGTGCGGATTGCTTGCATACACGCTCACGGCAGTTCCCTTGGTCGCGCGGCATGCGGTCCATTCCCTCCCGGAGCGAAGGCCTGGTCGCGTAGTACTGCGAATTCTTCACTCTGCCTCTGCCAGGGCGAAGGCAACAGCGTCAGACTACACTCTTTTGAAGTCGAACCGCTTCTGCCACACCTCGTGCGCTCATTGGTCAGGAAGCAATCCAGCTCCAGGAAGCGCATGTATACCGAGGCGGCGGTCGAGCGCATCTCCTGCCTCGATGGCCAGGTAGCGGGCCGTGCTCTGCAGCTTGGCGTGGCCAAGCAGAAGCTGGACACGAACCTTGCGCCGAGACTCTTTGGACGGCAATCGTCCAGGAACAGTCGGATGCCCCCCGTTGCGATTCGGTCGTTCAAATGACCCCTGCAACCAGGTAGCTTTCCGAAGGCCAAGGCGCGCTGAGCGGCCATGTCTGCAGTTCGGGTAAGCAACCGGACCCGGCGCGCCCTTCCTGTGCATCGTACGGTCCTGTGGCTGGGGCCGTGTGCCGCCATCTCAGGGACCCATGCCGCTGCAGGCGTACACTCGGCCAAGTGGCTGCTCCTCGCAGACATTGAATGGAGGCGCAGCATCATGCCCAAGGGAATGCAACGCGGCAACCGAGAAGCCAAGAAGCCGAAGAAGGACCATTCGACGCCGAAGGCGCCGGTAGCTGGGAGTGGGGCTGTCGTGCGTCCGCCAGCTCCGCTCGTGGCGGACCGACGCAAGAAGAAGTAGCACGGTGGCGCCGCGACGTCCTCGCCGACAAGCCCGGCGGGTGAGGGCCGTGTCCAATGCAGGCAGGCTTCGGGCCGCAGGCGAGTGCGGCCTGAACTCCCTCCGGAGCAGCGGCGACCTTGCGATCCTGCAGGTCGATCAGGCATGCACCATCGTCTGGTTCAATCCGGCAGCGCAGCACATATTGCACCTGGCTGCCACGGATGAGGGCAGTTCGATTCGATCAGTCTCCGCCCGGACTCTGGGCGACTCGCTGGGGGATGACGTTGCCGAGGTCGCCCTACTTGGCAAACCGAGGCAGCGCGTAGTTCATGGCCGCGGGAACGGCTGGTATCTCTACCGAGCTGTTCCATGCCGGGGAACGAGCGGGATCGCCGACGGTGTGATGGTGATGGTCATCGAAGTCACCGACGCTCGGCGGGAACAACGCAAGGCCGACCAGTCGGCCTCGATGGCCACAAGGCGACTCGAAGGCCTTGTGGCCGCGGGCGACGAGCGGATCGAGCGACTCTCGCACGAGCTGATACGTGTGGAGGAGCGAGAGCGCAAAGCCCTTGCCGAGGATTTGCACGACAACCTCCTGCAACTCCTGATCGCGGCTCAGTTCAAGCTCAATCATGTTCAGGAGAACCCGGACGACGCATCGTGCAGGGTCGCTGAAACACTCGAGATCCTGAGTCAGGTCACTCGACAGGTGCGCTCACTGGCATACCAGCTTGCGCCTGCCTTCCTTGCTGAAGTCAGTTTTGGTACGGCCCTGAAGTGGGTGATCGATGACACCAGTAGAACCTACGACATCCGCATTGATTTTCTCGATGCCGGTCTACCAAAAGAGATCGATCCGCTGGTCAGCGCGGTCGCATTCCGTGTGCTGAGAGAGTTGCTTATCAACGTCGCCAAGCACGCGGGAACCGGGGCAGCACAGGTCGTGGCACGGCGTGCCGGAAACGTCCTCCACTTGCAAGTTCGTGATCAAGGAAGCGGGTTCGATCATGCCGTTGCTGAATCTGGCCTGCAGCGCGGTCTCGGGCTCCGAGCCGCGCGGGAGCGCCTAGCGCTCCTCGGCGGCGGCATGGAAGTCGCAAGCAAGCCGGGAACGGGGTCCTGCGTTACCTTGAAGGTTCCGCTGGGCGCGCTGCCGCTCGTGTGATGGCCCTGGCGCACCAATGGACTGGCAGCACGAGCCGAGAGGCGCCGTTGGGGACGCGCTTGCGCCAGTCCGTCGCCTTCCAGCGGATCACCGCGTCACGGGCCAACGTGCGGATCCAATGCTGGGTCAGCAGGTTGTTGGTCGACAAGATGAGGGTGTGTCGGGTCGCGGTCACCTCGTCCAGGTGGCGACCGTCCCGGTGCCTCAGCGCCGAGCGCAGCACCTGGGCGTCGACCTTGTCCTGCCGCTTGCGAGCACGGCTGGAACCACAACCTCGACGCAGCGCGACAAAACGTGGCGGACATCGATGCCCGCGTCGACGTGTTCATCCAAATGCGTGCTCGGCAACAATGGTCCGTCCCTACCCAATGCGTGCGTCCGTGCGCGACGAGGCCCATTCTGCAAAGTGAAACATCGACGAGGGGAGTGCCATGATTTACAAGTTCCAATCCAGGGCGACGGGCAATGTGCTCATGACAGGCGAGGGCGGGGAACAGGTCCTGCGCGCCATGGGCCTTGTTCCGAGCCCGCATGGAGTGATCGAGCCCCAGGACATGGGATCGGCCATCGACACGATCGAGGCTGCAATCAGACGCGATGACGAAGCGCGCGAACTCACCTCCAGCACGGATCGCAAGCCATCGACCGATTCGGACGAGGATGCTCCAACGCTTCGGCAGAGGGCCTGGCCGATCGTCGAGATGTTGAAGCAGGCACAAACTGCCGGCAAGGCAATTGTCTGGGGCTTGTAGTGCGAGACTGACGCCGCACGCCGCGGTTGGGCTTTGGGCCTTTCGAGTCTGATCAGTCGACAGGAGCCTGGCGTGCATGATCAATCAGCCGCATCAAGGCGTCCTTTTCTCTCGGAGCCGATTGGGCCAGCCTCCGGTCGCGCCTCTGGTCGGAAGTATTCAACCTCCTTCTGCGCGAAGCCGCCGGCTTCCCGGGCAATCGAGGTCAGGAGCTCCCCGAGCTTCAGGCAGCCCTCGGGCTTCGTCGCTTTTCCAGGATGTCACGCACCTCGGCCGGGGCGCTGCGGCCCCGTCCCGGAGCAAGGACGCCTTTCAGGGCACCAAGATGGCGTTCCAGTTCGCATCTTCGTCCCGCACCGCACCCCAAGCATTGAACGACGAAGCCCGGCCGAGTGCCGGGCTTCGTCGTTTCAATGGGTGTTGATAAGCAGATGACCAAAACACTGCAACGTCAACGAGTTGCGGGCGTTTCTGGCTAAGGACGCGGCGTCAATGCAGTGGAGGCCATCGACGCGCGGTGTGGATCAGTGCCAGCACCCACACGACCTCGTCTGGCTCATCGATTTCGTAGATCAGGCGATAGCTCTCGTGGACGACCAGCTCGCGCGTTCCCGTAACGATGCCGGGCTTGCCCAAGCGCGGGAAATCGGCCAAGCGGCCTGCGGCGGCACCGAACAGCTCGTCCATCGCGATTGCCGCCGGCACGTTGTCTGCGACGATGTGCGCCAGGATGTCCTCGCGGTCCTGCTCGGCCCGACGAGTCCAGCGAACCCTCACGTTCCTGCCTTGCGCAGCAACTCCACGCGGCGAGAAGCGAAGTCCGCCTCAACCTCAGAGTGCTCACGGCTCCACCCTGCCTGCCTGTCCTCGCGCGCGGCCTCGACCTTGCCTCGCACGAAGTCCTGGTAGTCACGCTCCGCTTGCTGGCGCTGCAGGAACTCGCGCATCAGATCGCGCATGACCTGCGATGCCGGGCGATCCAGGGCGCGCGCCTCGGCCATGAACTGGTCGCGCAGCCCGGTCTCCAGTTTCATGGTGAAGACGGCTTCCTTGGACATCACGGACTCCATGCTGACAACGTATGACCAAAGTCTATACGTTGAGCCGCGATGGTGCAAACACCCCAGGGTTCGCGTGGATCTGAGCCTCAACGCACTCAGGAGTGCACAAGTTTTGTGCAAATCCACCCCGCTTGGGTCAACTGCTTGATAACACCCGTTCCAATCCGGGGATGCCGCCGAGCTTGCCCGCTGCATGGCGGGTGCGGCGGATATCCGCACGTTCAGGTCTTCAGGTGTGTGAAGCGCGAGCGCGACAACAGTTTCCTGAAGTCTCGGTCGAAGCTCACCAGGTGTTCTCCCAGTTGCTCCACCGCAGCCGCCAGCCATGCGTCGGGAAGGTCGTTGCCGGCGAGTTGCTTGTCCAGGCACAACTGGCGCAACCTGGCCCACTCGGGTCCCAGTGATGCCAGTTCGACGCCCGGGAAAGCAAGCAGTGCGTCCACGAAGGCCACGGCATCGGTTGTCGGCGTGGGGCGCACGAAGATCTTCGCGCTGGTGACCAGACGCAGCAAGCTGGACAGCACCATCGGCATCAGGGTGAGTGTGCCACCGTTCTCGGCCGAAACGAGCGCTTGCTCCAGCCATGCGCGCGCGGCCTGGTGATGCGGATGGTCGCTGCGCGAGGCTGCAACCAGAACGTTGACGTCAGGCGTCATCGCCGAGTGCTGCCAGGAGAGCTTTGTTGCTGGTCGGTTCGACCCCCGGCACAAGCCCACCATGCCCGTCGAAGACCGGCAGGCGCCTGCGGCGGGTGCCGGTCTCTCCCGGGGGCCTGGCTCGCAGGCGCAATTGCAAACCCTCCTCGATCACTCGGGTCAGGCTGGTCCGCTGCCGCGCCGCAAGTGCCTTTGCGCTGGCCAGCAATTGGTCGTTGAGGTCGAGGGTGGTCTTCATGCTTTTAGTGTACAGATTTCTGTATGAAAACGCATCGCATCGTCCGGAGCCGCGGGGGGCCGTGTGCCGGGCAAGCGCGGCAGAGTGCGCCGCGCTCGGTCAAGGCTGCAGCGTGGCGCTCCAGTTCGCATCTTCGTCCCGCCCCGCGCCCCAACGAATGATCGACAAGGGCGCGAACTTAGGTGCGCGTCTTTGTTTTCTGGGGAACTACCGGGGAACTTCGGCGCAGCCGCCGCGCTTCGGTAGGCCCTTTTCCCCCGAGCCTTCAGCCAGCGAGCACCGGCCACGCCTGCCAAGGGTCATCAGCGCTGTACCGACGAAGTACAGGGTTCGATAGATCCATGGGTTGACCTCTCCGGCAGGGAGCCAGCCTCCAAGGTTGCGATGTCGCCGCCTCGCACCGCCAGCGTTCCCCACAGCAGCAACGCGGTTCCGAGGATCTGGGTTGCTGCGCAGGTGAAGCGGCTCGGCATCGGCTGCAACCATCTGCAGCAGAATGCGAGAGCGAGGCTGGAGCCCCGCGCGCACAGCACCAAGATGCAAGATCGTCCAAGCTCCCTTCGCATTCGATCCGTGTGCTGAGCCCGGTAGAGATCCGGGAGTACTGCCGCGGGTTCGATGCCTTGGCTGCGGGCGAGATCCGCGTGGGCTTCAGCAGCGTCAGGCGGGTCTCTACGATGACGAATTCCCCGGCGGCCACCCAAACTGCTCCACTTCTGGCCACCCAAACTGCTCCACCTGGCCGGGGTGATCTGAGCCGCTGATCGCGGCGACGGCGACCACCTCTGGGCCAGCCGGCAGGACGTTACTTTCC
>JAJZEC010000062.1 GCA_021805825.1 Pseudomonadota bacterium | reverse complement strand
ACAAATACGTTACATAGTTGCCACTACAAGCGACCCGTGAAAAACGCGCGTAAATCCTTGATTCATATGGACAGCGCCCCCCGAAAACTCCCGTTTCGGGGCTGGGGATGTCGAACTCCGGGGGCCATGGGCCGAAGCTCCTGTTCGATCCAGCGGCCACGCCGGGCGGCCTGCAGCAGCATGTCCAGGCTGATGTCGCCATGCGCTGCCGCGCGCGGCCAGACCCAGCGGATCCAGCGCCCCGGCGCGGCACGCGGAAGGTCGAGGTCGCCGCGCTGCACGCGGAAGAAGCTCAGGAATTGCTCGATCAGGTCGGCCTGATCGCGCGCGCTCAGGCCGAAGTCGCGACCCAGCAGGGACTGCGGGCCGAGGCGATGGCGGCGCGGCAGGCGCACCGTGCGGCAGATGAAGGCCTCGATTTCATCCCAGAGCGGATCGTGCATGGGGATGTTCCGGCAGTCGGGGAGCTTGAAAAGGTGGCAGAAGGAAGCGGAAGAAGGAAGGTATTCCATTGAGCAGGATGGAACGAATCCCCGAATGTTAGGGAAGGGATCAAGACCCTTTATCCATGAAGGCGAAATGGTGCATCGATCGATAGGGTTGCAAGGGCCGATCCGGGGACTGTTGGGCGTGAGATTTTTGTTTTATTTGACTTCCTGTAACTCGTTGAAAATGCGAGATAGATCGAAATACTGCAAATAAAGTTACATGAATTGTTGTCATGACCTATTTTCTTCGCGATGGTTGGTCAAGATATTCTGGAATTAATCTCCAGATTGAGACAAAGGACTCTGGGATATGCCAACATCTGATTTCTCCAGAAACTCCAGACTCTTTTGCCCCGATGTCTGCCACCTCCTGCCCCTTGAGCATTCCCACGCTCGACGTGAGTGCCGAATCCGTCACCCGCGCGCTGCGTGCTGCTCGCGCGCCGGCCGCGGCGGTGGCGGCACAGCGGCCCGACATCCGCGTGGTGCTGCAGGCTGCGCGCCAGGCGGCACGCGAACTGGCCGTGCCTCCCCACCCCGACTGGCTGCGCCATGCCTGCGTGGTTCGCTTCGCAGCATCGGCCTGGCCGGTGCAGGACTTCCACCGCTGCGTGCTGAGCTGCATCGGCGCCCACTGGCTGGGTGCCGGTCAGCCCTACGGGCTGCTCGAGGAGGGGCCAGGGGTGTTCCAGGTGGTCGACGGGCGTGCGCAGGCGGCTGCCGCGCTGCCGGATCCGGCAGCACCCGCCGAGTTCCGCAGCGACTGTGTCGGGCTGCGCCCGGCCTTCCGGCCGGAGGTGGTGTCGCTGACCTGCTGCCTGAATCATGCCCATGCGCTGGTCGGAGTGGTCGATGTCCAAGGCCTCGTCGCCGAGCTGCCGCAGGGTCTGCGGGACATCGCGATGCAGGAGCGCTTCCGCAACGCGCGGCCGGCCTGGCCCGGCTGCTGCGCGGGCATGTCCGGGCAGGCGGTCGCGCTGCTGCGCGACAACCCGCCGCACGGGGTGATGGCCATGCTGGATCTGGCTTCGACCTGTCCGGCCCGGCCAGGCGATGCTGCGGCGCTTCAGGTCTTGCGGGAAATCGCCCGCCTGGCCCGTGCGCGTGCCAACTGGCTGGCTCCGCAGCCCGGTGAGATCCTGTTCCTGCGCAACCAGCATGTGCTGCATGCCGAGCGCAGCGGGCGCGGGGAGCGCAGGTTCCTGCGCGCGTACTGGCGGCAATCGCTGCTCGCGCTGGGCAACTTCGCCGGAACCGAGGTTCCGGCGATGTACAGCTGTGCGCGAACCCTGCGCGGCGGCTGAAGCGCCCGGCTCAGCGGATCCGGGCGGGCGCCGAGGCTCCCGGCGGGACGATCACGACCTGGAAATACAGCTCGGGAGAGGAGGCCCCTGGATTGGCCACCACCGCGCGGGCGACCCCTCCCACCGGCCGGTAGCCGAGCTGCAGGCAGCGCCTGAGCTTCGCCGCCAGCGCCGAGGAGCTGGAGGCGCGCAGGCTGACATAGTCGGGGCGGTCGGGCGCGCTGGCGCAGCGCGCCGGTGCGCTGCTTGCTGCCGCAGGCGCAGCCTGGGCGCGGGCCGGCGCGCCTGCCGCGGCGCTTGCGCACAGGCACAGGGGCAGCGCCAGGCGGCGCAGGAGCGGCAAGGGCGGTAGGGGCGAGATGCCGGCCATCGGCTTCAGCCCCGGGGAAAATGCTCAAGGAGCTCGCGCAGGCGCATGCGCACCCACCACGCCTCCCGCGCATCGAGCCCGCTGTCGGCTTGCAGCAGGCCTTGGTGCATGCGCTCGAGCACGTCTTCGTCGGTGATTCCCAGGTCGGCGCGCAGCTCGCGCGCGCGCCCGGACAGCAGCTGCGCAAGATCCTCGCAGAACTCGTGGCGCAGCTCGATGTGCGCGCGCGATGCGCAGGGCTTGCCGCTTCCCTCGCGCAGGCACAGCTCGACGAAGGAGCGCGGCACCTGCAACTGGGTTTCGTCGTCCATGATTGTCCCGCTCAGCCGGCCCGCCGTGCCAGTTGCTGCTGCACCGCCTGCCGGAAGCGCAGCGGATCGGCCAGGCGCTCGAAGGCGTCCCTGGCGCCTCCGGCGCCGATGACCCATACCGACCCGAAGTCGAACAGTCGACCGAGCAGCCCCTGCTCGACGACCAGGCCGCTGACCTGGTCGAGCATGATCTCCAGGGCATGACGCCGGATGAAGCCGGTCTTCATGATGACGCGCTCGCTGGTTACCGCGAATTCGGCGCCAGCGTAGCGCATCCAAGCGCGCAACGCGTAGCCCAGCGCGACCAGTGCCAGCACCAGCCCGAGCCCTGGCGCGGCGCCTCCCAGCAGCGGCAGCCCGGCGGCCACCAGCAGGAGGATGCCCGGCCAGGCGAACACCGTTCGGCTCAGGCGGGCGCGATACAGCACCAGTTCCCGCTCGAGCAGGTTGCGATCGACGTAGCTCATGAACTGGCAGGCGGTTGGAATACCAGATCCGGTATTTCAACAGCCTTCTCGTGTCCTGTCCCGCTCATCACTGGCATGTCGTTCACTGGGGGTCGGCGCGAGCAGGCAGCAGGATGCAGTGCCTGCGAACTGTAGCGGCACGCGCACCGCGGGTGCTATGGTGCCGCCAACACGGGAGGGCGGGGTGACAAGGCAACGGCCGTTGCGCATCGGACTGGCGCTGGGCAGCGGCTCGGCGCGCGGATGGTCGCACGTGGGCGTGATCCGCGGTCTGTTGCGCGCCGGCATCGAGCCCGAAATCGTATGCGGAACCTCCATCGGCGCCCTCGTCGGCGCCGCCTACGCCGCCGGCGAATTCGAGCGCCTGGAACCCTGGGTGGCCTCGCTGACGCGCCAGTCGGTGATGAGCCTGGTCGATCTCAAGCTGTCGGCCGGAATGGTCGAGGGACGCAAGCTGCAGGAATATTTTCGCGCTCACTTCGCCGATCCGGGGATCGAGAGGCTGCGCCTGCCTTTCGCCTGCGTGGCCACCGAGCTCGACAGCGGGCGCGAGGTCTGGCTGCGCGAGGGGTCGGTGATCGACGCGGTGCGCGCGTCCATCGCCCTGCCTGGCCTGTTCACGCCGGTCGTCCGCGACGGGCGCCTGCTGGTCGACGGCGGGTTGGTGAACCCGGTGCCGGTCTCGCTGTGCCGCGCGATGGGGGCCGACGTGGTGATCGCGGTCGATCTCAATCACGATCTGGTCGCCCGCCACCGCCGCGCCGAACCGGCGTCGGCGCGGGGCGGCCGCAAGCGCGCCGTGCCGGCAGGCGCGCGCAGCCTGGAGTCGCTGTGGAGCCGTCTGTGGCCGACCAGCGACGAGCCGCAGAGCCTGCCGATGCCCTCGATGCTGGGGGTGCTCGCCGCCAGCCTGAACATCATGCAGATGCGCATCACCAACAGCCGGCTTGCCGGCGAGCCGGCCGATGTCGTCGTGCGACCGCGCGTGGGAGGCATCGGCCCGCTGGACTACCACCGCGGCGAGGTCGCGATCGCCGAGGGTCTGCGGGCGGTCGAGCAGGCACTGCCGATGCTGCACGAACTGCTGCCCTGATCCGGCGCGCGCGGCTTCGCGACACCGATACACTCTGGGCATGCGCATCCTGCTTGCCAACGACGACGGCTACCTGGCCCCCGGGCTGCACGCCTTGTATCTGGGGCTGCAACGCCTGGGGGAGGTCACGGTGGTGGCTCCCGAGCGCAATGCCAGCGCCGCGTCCAACGCCCTGACCCTGAACCGGCCGCTGACCGTGCAGCGTGCCGACTCGGGTTTCCTGTACGTCAACGGAACCCCCTCGGACTGTGTCCACATCGCCCTCACCGGCTTGCTGGATTTCCGACCGGATCTGGTCGTCAGCGGGATCAATAATGGCGCCAACCTGGGCGACGACACCATCTATTCGGGTACCGTAGCGGCAGCCACCGAAGGCTTCCTGTTCGGCCTTCCGGCCCTGGCGGTGTCGCTGGTGCACAAGGGCTGGGCCTGCGTGGACAGCGCGGTGGAGATTGCGGTGCAGGTGGCCGGCCGCATGCTCGACGAACCTGCGGACGCGCCGGTGCTGTACAACCTGAATGTTCCCAACCTGCCGCGCGAGCAAGTGCGCGGCCTGCACGTGACCCGCCTGGGCAAGCGCCATCCGAGCCAGCCGGTGGTGATGCAGCGCAATCCGCGCGACGAGCCGGTGTACTGGATCGGCTCGGCCGGCGATGCGCTCGACGATCAGCCGGGCACCGACTTTCATGCCATCGCGCAGGGCTGCGCGGCGCTTACCCCGCTGCAGCTGGATCTGACCCACTACCGCCTGCTCGAGGACTGCCGCAAGCGTTTTGCGGGCCTCGGGCCGGCTTGAAGGCTGCCGGCCGCCATGGCCACGCCCGAGCGGCGCGCGCGCTTTCCCGCACGCCTCGGCGAGCCGCAGGCGGCGGTTCGCCGCGCCGCGGCGCCGCTGCCCGCGCCCCCCAGTGGAGCGGGCATGGATTCGCAGGCCGTGCGCGCCGCGATGGTCGAGCGCCTGCGCGCGCTCGGCGGCATGCACCCGCAGGCGCTGGAGGCGCTGCTGCGGGTGCCGCGCCACCTCTTTCTGGATCCCGGGCTGGCCGCGCAGGCCTACCTCGACAACGCGCTGCCGATCGGGCATGGGCAGACGATTTCCAAACCCTCGGTGGTGGCGCGCTGCGCTTCCCTGCTCTTGGACATGCTGGGCACGAAGCCCGCGAAGGTGCTGGAAATCGGAACCGGCTGCGGCTACCAGGCCGCCGTGCTGGCCTGCCTGGCCGGGGAGGTCTACAGCATCGAGCGCATTCGCGCGCTGCACGAACTGGCGCGGCGCAACCTGCGTGCGCTGCGCCTGCCCAACCTGCGTCTGCTGCTGGGCGACGGCACCGACGGCGCGGCGGTGGGTGCTCCCTACGATGCCGTGGTGAGCGCCGCGGCCGGGGCTTGCGCCCCCGAGGCGTGGCTGCAGCAGTTGCGTCCCGGTGGCGTGCTGGTGGCCCCGCTGGGCCAGCCGCAGCGGCTGACCGCGATGCGCAAGCTGCCTGGCGGCAGGGTCGAGAGCCGCAGCGTGGAGGATGCACGCTTCGTCCCCCTAAAATCCGGCGTGCTGTGAACTGACCCCTTGCCCAACGCGACGTCCATGCGCCTGCTGCCTGCCGCGACCCTGCTGTGTGCCATCCTGGCCGGCTGTTCCAATGTCCCCCTGAGCCCGGCGCCGGTGCGCAACGGCAGCGCAATCCCGGTCGGCTCGGCTTCGCAGCCGGCGCCGGCGGCGAGCGCGCCGGCCGCGTTGCCGGCCGGCTCGTACCGTGTGCAACCCGGCGATACCCTGCGCTCGATCGCCCGCCGCTTCGGCGTGCACTGGCAGGATCTGGTGCTGTGGAACCAGCTCGCCAACCCGAACCTGATCGAAGTCGGCCAGGTGCTGCGGGTGGTGCCGCCTGGGCCCCGGGTGGCCGTGCTGGCCCCCGTGGCGTCGGCGTCGGCGTCGAAGCCTCCGGTCGTGCAGGTGCAGGCGCTGCCTTCGCCGCCCATCGCGCCGCTGCACCAGGCGCCGGTCGCCCCGGCGCAGCGCGCGCCTGCGGGGCAGGCTGCGCCCCCCGCGTCGGCTGCGCCCCACGCCGCCCCGCCGGCGGTGGTGCCCGCCGCAGCCGCGGCCGCCCCGCGCAAGCATGAGGCGGCTGGCGGCCTGCAGTGGTCGTGGCCGGCACGCGGCAGGGTCGTGCAGGGCTTCAACGGCAGCACCAGCAAGGGGCTGGACATCGCCGGAGTCGCAGGAGAGCCGGTGCGCGCGGCCGCGGCGGGCAAGGTCGTCTACGCGGGCAATGAATTGCGTGGCTTCGGCAACCTGGTGATTCTGAAGAACAGCTCCGAGTACATCTCCGTGTATGCCCACAACCAGAAGCTGCTGGTGCGGGATGGTCAGCAGGTGCACCGCGGCCAGGTGATCGCCCTCATGGGATCCAGCGACGCGCAGCGCACGGAGCTGCATTTCGAAATCCGTCTGCGCGGCAAGCCGGTGGATCCGTTGCACATGCTGCCGGCCCGCTGAGGCACCACCGCGCCCATGTCCGACAAGCCGCGCCCGCCACGCCCCGCCGATGCGGCGCAGGGCGCGCGCGCCGGTCGGCGTCAGGCTCCCGGGCGTGCCGAGGAAGAGGCTGGTGCCGTGGAGCCGGCATCGCCCGATGCCGCCGAGGCCGCGGGCGCGGTGCACGCGGTACCCGAATTCGGGATCGATGCCGACGCAGCCAGCCAGAGCGTGCTGCAGGCCTACCTCAATCGCATCCGCGGCAAGCCTCTGCTCAGTGCGCAGCAGGAGTACGACACCGCGGTGCGCGCCCGCCAGGGAGACTTCGAGGCGCGTCAGGCGATGGTCGAGCACAACCTGCGGCTGGTGGTCTCGATCGCCAAGGGCTATGGCGGACGCGGGGTGGCGCTTTCCGATCTGATCGAGGAGGGCAACCTGGGGTTGATGCACGCCATCGAGAAATTTGAGCCCGAGCGCGGCTTCCGCTTCTCGACCTACGCCAGTTGGTGGATCCGCCAGAACGTCGAGCGCGCGATCATGCAGCAGGCCCGCACCATCCGCTTGCCGGTGCACGTGATCCGCGAGCTCAATCTGGTGCTGCGTGCTCGTCGCCATCTCGAGGACGCAAGCCCCGAGGCCAATGCCTCGGTGGAGGATATCGCCAGCCTGACCGGGCGCAGCGCCGACGCGGTAGCCGACCTGCTCGCGCTCGGTGAAGTGCCGGTTTCGCTGGACGGGATGCGCGAGGGGCCTGGTGGCGACAACCTGATCGAGCAGTTTCCGGATCAGCAGGCGCCAACGCCCGAGGAGAACGCGCAGGCCCGCGAGCTCGAACGCCTGCTCGACGGCTGGCTGGGCACGCTGGCCGAGCGTGAGCGGGAAATCGTGGAATGCCGCTTCGGCCTGCATGGCCGGGAGCCCGAGACCCTGGAAACCCTGGCGCGACGGCTTCAGCTCACGCGCGAGCGCGTGCGCCAGATCCAGCAGGAGGCGCTGGGCAAGCTCAAGCGGCGGCTGTCCGGCGGTGGCGCCGGCAAGGAGTCCTGGTTGTGAAACACCTGGCAACGCCCATCGTGGTGTTCGATATCGAAACCGTCCCCGATGCGCAGGCCGTGCGCGCCGCCGGGCTGGCCGACCCGGGCCTGGACGACCAGGCGACCATCGCGCAGGCGCGCGAGCGTCGTCTGCAGGCCGGTGCCAGCGATTTCCTTCCGCTGGTGTGCCAGCGTGTGGTCGTCGCTTCCTGCATCTACCGCGACGCCGCGAAGGGCCTGAAGGTGCATTCCTTCGTCGACCGCGGCGCTCAGGAGGCGGCGGTGGTGCAGGGCTTCTTCCGACTCATCGATCGCTACGAGCCCCAGCTGGTATCGTGGAACGGCGGCGGCTTCGACCTGCCGGTGCTGCACTACCGGGCCATGGTGCACGGGGTGCAGGCGGTCAAGTACTGGGACATGGGAGAGGACGACCGCGACTACAAGTGGAACAACTACATCTCGCGCTACCACAGCCGCCATCTGGATCTGATGGATCTGCTCGCGCTGTACCAGCCGCGCGCGAGTGCCGGCATGGATACCCTGGCCCAGTTGTGCGGCTTGCCGGGCAAGCTGGGCATGGACGGCTCGCAGGTCTATGACGCCTGGCTGCGCGGCGAGATCGAGGCCATACGGCGTTATTGCGAGACCGATGTGCTGAATACCTACCTGCTGTACTGCCGGTTCCAACTCCTGCGCGGTGGCCTGAGCCCTCAGGAGCATGCCGACGAGATCGCGCTGGTGCGCGCCAGCCTGGCCGACTGGGCGGCCGCCGAGCCGCAATGGGCCCAGTACCTGCAGCAGTGGCCGCAGCCGGCCGCTGCGCAGCCGGCGCGGTCGTGAGCGGGCGGAGCGGCAGGAAGCCGGCTGCGCCGGCGGCGAGCGCCGCGACGCAGGAGCGGGAGCAGGAGTGGCTGCGCGTGGAGTCGCTCGACCTGCAGGCCCGCGGCGTCGCGCACCGCGCCGACGGCAAGGTGGTGTTCATCGACGATGCGCTGCCCGGCGAGGTCGTCCGCGTGCGCGTGCTGCGCAGCAAGCCGAGCTGGGAGCAGGCGCAGGTGCTGCAGTGCCGGCAAGTCGCCAGCACGCGCGTGCCGCCGCGTTGCGCACACTTCGGGGTGTGCGGCGGCTGCAGCATGCAGCATGTCGACCCGCGCGCGCAGATCGCCTTCAAGCAGCGCAGCCTGGAGGACGACCTGCAGCACCTGGCCGGCCTTCGGCCGCAGCAGGTGCTGCGGCCCCTGGCCGGCTCCGACTGGGGCTACCGCCGGCGTGCCCGACTGACGGTGCGCCTGGTGCCGAAGAAGGGCGGCGTGCTGGTCGGATTCCACGAGCGCGCTTCCAGCTACGTAGCGGACATGCGTTCCTGCGCCGTGCTGCCGCCGGAACTCTCGGCGCTGCTGCTGCCGCTGCGCGAACTCATCGCCTCCCTGTCCTGCCCGGATCGCCTGCCGCAGATCGAGATTGCAGCCGGCGATGCGCGGCCGGTACTGGTGCTGCGCCACCTGCAGCCCCTGACCGTGGACGATCTGCGCAAGCTGCGCGCATTCGCGGCCGCCCACGCGCTGCGCTGGTGGCTGCAGCCCAAGGGCCCCGACAGCGCGGCGCCGCTGGAGGAGGGCGACGAACTGCCGGCCTACACCCTGCCCGAGTTCGGACTGCGCATGCCTTTCCGGCCGACCGACTTCACCCAGGTCAACCACCAGATCAACCGCGCGCTGGTGTCGCGGGCGCTGCGCCTGCTGGATCCGCGCGCCGACGATCGGGTCGCGGACTGGTTCTGCGGCCTGGGCAACTTCACCCTGCCACTGGCGATGCGTGCCGGCTTCGTCCTTGGCGTGGAAGGCAGCGAAGCGCTGCTGCGCCGTGCGCGGGACAATGCCGCCGCATGCGGCCTGGCGCAGCGTCTGCGCTTCGAGGCCGCGAACCTGTTCGATATCGACGGCCCGGCGCTGCGCGCGTACGGGGCTTTCGATTGCTGGCTGGTCGACCCTCCACGCGAGGGAGCGCTGGCGCTGTGCAAGGCGCTGCTGCAGGCGATGGGCCGCGGCGAAGAGCCCGGCGCCGAGATCCCGCAGGGCTTCGAAGCTCCGCGGCGCATCGTCTACGTCTCGTGCAACCCGGCGACCCTGGCGCGCGACGCAGGGATCCTGGTGCACCAGGCTGGCTACGTGCTGCGCGCCGCCGGGGCCGTGAACATGTTCCCCCACACCTCGCACGTGGAGTCGATCGCGGTGTTCGACAGGCCCGACGCGACCTGAACACGGCCGACGGCGGCAGATCCATGCCGGCGGCCGTGGGCAGCCCACGCTCCCAGGACACTAGCCCAGCCAGGCGCCGACGAAGCCCCGGGTCAGGGTTCCGGTGTTGGGTCCGCCGTGCTCGACGATGATGAAGCGCGGCACTCCGTAGGCCGAGGTGTAGCGGTAGGCGTTGAAGCTCAGGTAGCCGCCCGCGACGGCAACCGGCGTTCCGGTCAAGGCCTGCGTGACCTGCGCCCAGGTGAGGCTCACCTGGGTTGTTCCGTTGTTCACGAAGGCAGTCAGGTTGCCGTTGCCGTCAAAAGCCAGAAGATCGCCGGTCGTGGGCGGGATGGTATCGCCCTCGGAACAGTCCTCGTAATAGGACGAGAAGACCATGTTGGCCATCTGGATGGGACTCGTCACCGGCAACGCGTTCCTCGTCACCAGGACATCCACCGATTTCTGGCTGTTGCTGCCGATGCCCTGTCCGCTGACACTCTGGCAGAACATCAACGCGCCAGGCATGTAGGGGTTCCCGGGGTTCGACCCCGCGCTCTTCACCATGATCGCGGGACTCGACCATTGGTAGACCTGCGCCAGGTTGTCCGGGTTGAGCGTCGTTTCGGTGCCCCCGATGGCGGGGTAGCTCTGTCCCCCGTTCTGCGTATCGGTGGCGTGGATGGTCGCGGGAGTGCTTCCGAGCGGTTGCAGGTAATTGATGTCGTAGTAGTCCTGGTTGCTGTACGGGACTCCGGTGGGCGATGGGGTCTGAACCTGCACCGACCCGCTTCCGGCAAGCGTTGCTGCCTGGTGGGTGGCGGTGTTCATGATCGACGGGCCGACCCCGGTCGTGAAGGACACCGCGGACTGGTCGAGGATCGCGTCGAATCCCGTGTGGTTGGCGCTGAACGGCGTATGGAAGGGGTCGAAGCCGCTCCACGAGAATCCGTTGGGGTTGGGGAACAGTGTCGGCAGTTGCGCCGCCAGGTTGTTGCCCGCCTGCTGGATCGCCGGCACGAAGGTGACGGTGTTGGCCAGCAATTCCTTGGCGATCGCATCCGCCGACGCCGTGGTCATCGAGACCCCGCCCTGGCTGAGCACCTGGCGCATCACGGCGTCGGTCCACGGCGTCACGGCAACGAACTGCGCCAGGCTGGTGCCCGACACGTAGGTCGTTTCGGACAGCGAGACCAGAGAGCCTTTCCCGTTCTGCACCGAGACGACCGCATAGTCGCCGCCGCAGGGCAGGGAGTTGAAGCTGAAGCTTCCGCCCGAGTCGGTGGTTCCCTGCGCGCAGATCGTGGCATTCTGGCCGTAGACGACGAAGGCGTCGTTCGCCAGCGGTACGCCGATCGCGGCGACCCCCGTGACCATGCCGGAGGCGCTCGGCGAGCCGGAACCGCCGCCTCCGCCACCGCAGGCACTGAGCGCAAGCAGCGAGGGAACGAGAAGGGCGAGAAGTTTCTTTTTGTGCATGTTTCCTGACCTTGGCATCGATGGGATGGGCTGCATTTCTGCCCCGGAATACCCCCGGATGGGGATCTGGGTGCAGACCGCCACGAATTGAAACACACCGCAAAATGCCGGACAAGATTGCAGAGGCCCGGCAGTTGGGCACTGCAGACTGTCGCAGCCAGGCCGATGCGCAGAATTTCGCAGCCTGCCGGCTTCCGCAGAGCGTGTCGACCGACCTTCGTTCGGCGGTTTATTCGCCGGCCGCGCAGCATCCGCCCGCGCCTGCGCGGCGGCCGGCCTGCACCGGCGGGCAAGGCACCGAGCCGTAGGAGCAGAACACGCAACAGTCGCCTGGCAGAGGGCGCAGAACCGTCTTGCACTGCGCGCACTCGTGGAAGAACTGGCAGGCGTCGGTCGGCATCGCCTCACGGCTGGCGAAGCCGCACTGCGGGCAGGTCAGAACGGATTCGAGGTGCATCGTGCTCAGCAGGATTCCTTGCGGCACATGCAGTAGAGGAACTGCTGCGCCGCTCCCGCCGGCGTGTGGTGCTCCTCGCGCTCATGGCGCAGGAGCGTGAAGGGTGCACCGAACTCGGCGTGCAATCCATCCGCGCTGTAGCGCATGACGGGCAGGCCGCTGCATTGCTCCGGGCCGTCCTCGGCAAACGTCGCGATGATGACGTGGCCGCCCGGCCTGACCGCACGCAACACGGCGCGCACGTAGGCGTTGCGCTCTTCGGGTGTCGTGAGGAAGTGGAACACCGCGCGGTCATGCCAGACGGCGTAGCCATGGCGCGGAAGATCGACCTCGGTGATGTCGCCGACCAGCCACGAAGCTCCGCGCGCGCGCCGGCCCAGTCGCTCCTGGGCAGCAGCCAAGGCGGCTTGCGAGAGATCGAGTACAGCGACGTTGGAATAACCGTCGGCAAGCAGGTCATCGACCAGCGTGGACGCGCCGCCGCCGACATCGATGATGCCGGCATCGCGGCGCACCCCTGTCTGGCCGATGAGTTCGAGGGACTGACGCGCGTGCTGCTGGAACCAGCTGACGCTCGTCGCGCCCTTGGTTCTGTAGACCTGCTCCCAGTGCTGTCTGGATTGCATCAGACCCCCTCTGCGCCGCGTGCTGCCTCCACGAAGACCCGCACGGCGCCCACGGGATCGGGGCGCTGGCGCCGGAAACACCAACGATCCGGGTCAAGAATACCCGAAACCCTTGATGTTCCTGATGGGTCGTTCCCGGCCTGCGTCGTGCGGCCGCGTTGTCCTGCCGCTGGTGTTCCCTGGTGGGTCGTGCGCGACTCGAACACGCGACCAACGGATGAAAAGTCCTACTGTTTAGGCATTCCGCAACGTTCCCGGATGATGCTCCGCGCCCATGAAACTAGGAAAAACAGCGACTTACGCACAATGCGCGCTGGTGCGTCATTCCCGAGCATTCCTGATGATGCCTAAAAGATGCCTACACAGTGCCTACATGGAGGCCGGCGATGGGCAAGAGGCAGCAGCGGGACAACTTCACAGCGGGGCGCGTTGCCGCCTTCACCTGCCCGCCGCGCCGTGACCGTGGCCGACGCCTGGGCCGCGTACCTGAGTGACCGCCGCCCGCACTGGGGCGACCGGCACTACCTGGAGCACTTGGTTAAGGCCCGTGCGGCCGGCATGGACTTCAAGCGCCGCAGCAAGAAGCCCGGCAAGACCAAGCCCGGCCGGCTGGCCGCGCTGATGCCGTTGCCGCTGGCGAGCCTGGACGCCCCGACTATCGAGCAGTGGGCGGCAGCCGAGGGCAACACGCGGCCCACATCGGCGCGGCTGTCCTGGCGCATGTTGGCTGCCTTCCTGAACTGGTGCGGTGAACACCCGCAGTATTCGGCCATCGTGCCGGCGCACAACCCGGCCAAGACCCGGCGTGCACGCGAGGCGCTGGGCAAACCTGCCGTGAAATCGGATGTGCTGACCCGCGAGCAACTGAAAGCATGGTTCGCTGCCGTGCAGGCGCTCAAGAACAAGACCGCCGCCGCCGCGCTGCGAGTCACGCTGCTGACAGGCGCACGGCCCGGCGAGGTGCTGGCGATGCGCTGGGAGGATGTGAACACCGAGTGGAAGGGCCTGACCATCCGGGACAAGGTGGAAGGCGAGCGCGTCATTCCGCTGACCCCCTATGTCTGGCACCTGCTGAACCCGCTGCCGCGCGGCAAGGGCTGGGTGTTCGCGTCGAGCATCAAAGCCGAGAAATCCGGCGGGCGCATCGACTCCCCGAACCGGCTGCATAGCGAGGCTTGCGCCGCTGCTGGCATCGAGGGCCTGACCCTGCACGGGCTGCGCCGCAGCTTCGCCAGCCTGACCGAGTGGCTGGAAATCCCGGCCGGCGTGGTGGCGCGGATTCAAGGCCACAAGCCCAGCGCCACGGCGGAAAAGCACTACAAGCGCCGCCCGCTGGACCTGCTGCGGGTTCACCATGAGCGCGTCGAGGCGTGGATGCTCGAGCAGGCCGGCATCGCGTTCACGGCGCCGGCCGAGGAAGCATCGCACCTGCGGGCCGTGGCGAGTTCCGTTCCCATGCATTGATAGGTGTTACGCGACACGCTACAATCGGCCCATGATTCGGACGTTCCGCCATGCCGGGCTTGAAGCCTTCTACCGCACAGGCAGCAAAGCGGGCATTCAGCCGCACCATGCCGCCAAGCTGCGCATCTTGCTGACGGCGCTGAACGCCGCCAAAGGCCCGCAGGACATGAACGCCCCAGCCTGGCGATTGCACCCGCTGGCCGGGAATTTGGCCGAGCACTGGGCCGTGTGGGTCAATGGCAATTGGCGCATGACCTTCCGATTCGCGGGCGAGGACGCCGAGCTTGTGGACTATCAGGACTACCACTAGGAGAACGATATGACGATGCACAACCCTGCGCACCCCGGCGAGGTGCTGCGGGAATGGCTGCCCGAGGGCATGACGGTAACGCAGGCCGCCGAGGAACTGCACATTGCCCGCGTGACGCTATCGAAGGTGCTGAACGGGCAAGCCGGCGTGTCTGCCGTCATGGCCCGGCGCCTTGCCGCATGGCTGGGCACGTCGCCCGATATGTGGGTCAACATGCAGGC
>JAJZEC010000061.1 GCA_021805825.1 Pseudomonadota bacterium | reverse complement strand
GGAGCAGGCCGTCAAGCATGCCCAGGCGGTTGGCGTGGGTGCGGCAGCTCGCGAACTGGGGCTGGTGGAGCAGACGCTGCGCAACTGGGTGAAGGCTGCCCAGGCCGGCCATCTGGCGGGCGCCGGCACGAAGCCGGTGACGCCGGTCGTGGAGACGGTGGCGATTGAAGGCACCAAACGCTGAACAAAGCCGCTCCCGATCGAAAGGTCCGGAGCGGCTTTTCATGCGCCTCGCCAAACAAGCGAAACAAGCGGCCCGTCGTCGGTGGAGTCCGGCCGCACCTTCGGCATTCCGCGCAGCAACCCCGACACCACACCGCTATCGAAGCACCTCCGCGCAGAACGCGGCCGGCGTGACGATGCGGGTACGGCCAACCGTGCCACGCTGCAACAGCCCGGCGCGACGGGCGCCGGTGACCAGGTAGTCGGCCTCCCCGCCCAGGGCCATCGCGAGCAGAAACGTGTCGTTCGGATCGAGCACCTCGACTCCGTCCGCAAGAGGCGGCAGCGCATGCAGGACGACGGCGCGCTGCGGCAGGCAGGCTCGCACAACCTCCTCGATGAAGCGGCACCGATCCCCCGCGCGGCCGCCGGGCGCCGAGGCCCGCTGCCCTTCAATCGTCGTCGTCGGCCACCAGGCTGGACCATGGTCGATGCGCGCGCCGCCCGAGCGCGCGCACATGGGCCAGCATGCGCGCATAGGCCTGCGGCCCGCGGCTGGCCAGCCAGATCTGGCGCATCTGCTCGGGCCCGTCGACCTTGAGCAGCGTGGTGGGGCCGAAGCGCTGCCCGCCGTCCAGCGCCAGCCGGCCCGTGCGGATCCCGGCATGCGCCACCGGCAGGTCGCGGAACGGCGAGCCGGGCTTGCAAATTCCGGGGTTGCGCTGCGGGCGCAGGCGCAGCGGGCGCACCGCGAACGGCGCCGGGTCGGCGCGCTCGCGCCAGATGCCGTCGAGCACGCGGGCTCCCTGATCCCATTGCGACATCGGCGCCACGCCGGCGACGGCCTCGATGGTGCGCAGCAGGTCGACCTGCGACGCGTGCGCGCCGACCAGGCGGCCGGGCGCCACCCAGGGGCCGTAGGCCAGCGCGAAGCTGCGGTGGGCGTCGACATGGTCGGCGCCCGACTGCGCGTCGTCCTCGGTCAGCAGCACCAGGGTGCTCCTCCATCGCGGGGTCTGCGACAACGCATGGATCACGCGCCCGGTGGCCTGGTCGTTGTCGGCCACGTAGGTGTCGGGACTCGGCAGGCAGGCGGCGCTGCCGGCGGTGTGGTCGTCGGGCAGCCAGATGTAGGTGACGGTGGGCAGCGCATGGGTGTGCAGCCATTGCGCGAACAGGCGCGCGCGGTCGGTGTCGAACACCTCGCGATCCCAGGCCGGATAGTCGACCGCCATGTGCGCGCGCATCGCCGGGGCGACGGCGCCCGCGCGGTCACGGGAGGCGAATTCGCCGAAGTCCTCGAAGGACACATGGTGGGCCAGCAGGTGGTCGAACAGGAAGCGCCGGCTCGGGTAGCCGACCCAGGGGTTGCTCCACGATCCCAGCTGCGAAAGGTCGGTGTCGATCGCGAAGGGATTGCGGGCGTCGCCCGCATCGGGGGCCAGCGATTGCGTCCAGCCCGAGTTGGCGATGTAGCCGCGGTTGGAGTAGTAGAGCGGCCAGGTGCGTTCGATGAAATCCGAGTCGATGCCGGCGGTCGTCCACTGGTGCCCCTGCGAGGTCACCTCGCCGTCGGCATCGAAGTCGGTGAACAGGGCCCCGCCGCGCGCCAGGGCGAACAGGTTGGGCAGTTCGCGCGGCCCGTACAGCGCCAGCTGCGGGTCGGCCCGCGCTCCGGCCGGCGCGTAGCGACCCAGTTCCTCGTCGAAGGTCTTGTTCTCGCGCAGGATGAACACCACGTGCCGGATATGCGCGTGCAGCCAGCGCGTGGCCCTGCGGTTGGCCTGCTGCCGTCGCGCGCGCTGCGCCGGCGCCATGCCGGCGTCGGCCAGCGCCCGCGCGGTCCACCGCGCGGCGTGGGAATCGATCGCCCGCAGGGACACGCGCTGCAGCAGGCCATGCATGAAGGTGCCCACCCACTGGCGCTGCAGGTTGGGGCCGCTGCCCATGCCCTTGGTGCTGACGATGTCGAGCATGCCGTCGCGCACCGCCAGGCCCCCCGGCGCCCAGCCGGTGGGAATCAGCGCGACGCGCCTGCCTGCGGGCAGCGCGTACACGGCGACATCGTTGTCGCCGGCGTTGGCCACGAACAGGCGCGTCCCGGACAGGGCCAGCGCATCGGGCATGGCGCCCGGCGCGGCCCCGGCGTAGGGGCGGTCGTCGAGCACGCGCACCACGCGCAGCGTGGTCGTGTCGACGGCGACGACGCGGTCGACGTTGGTATCGGCAACCCACACCAGGCCACCGCCGGGCACGGCCACCATCGCCGTCGGATGCACCCCGGCGGCCATGCTGCGCGGGCCCAGCGCCGGCCCGGTGGCGATCGTCCCGAGCACCTTCCAGGCCTCGGGGTTGACGACGGTCACGCCGTTGTCGGCCCAGTTGCTGACCACCAGTCGGCGGCCGCCGTCAGCCAGCACCAAGCCATAGGGATAGCTGCCCACGGACAGGTAGCGCACCCTGCCGCTGGCCAGGTCGATGCGCGCCAGGCTGTTGGACAGCATGCCGGTGACGTAGGCGTGGCGTCCATGGGGCCCGAGGGCGACACCGTCGGCATAGAAATGCCGCGGCTGCTGCCAGTTGCCGGCGTATTGGTAGGGGTACTGCTTCGCCGCGAAGGGCTGCCAGCGCAAGGGGTAGCGCGCCTGCACGCGCAGCCTGCCGGCGACGCGGCGCAACACCAGCAGATCGTCGCTGTCGCCGCCGGCGACGAACAGCAGGCGGCCATCGGGCGAAGCCGCCATGCCCTGGAACAGGCTCTGGCCGCCGGCCCGATCGGCGCCCTCGCGCGCCAGGGCGCCGCGCCGACCCTGGGCGATGGTGGCCCCGGAGCGCAGCGGCCGCGCCTGCGCGAAGGCGTCGAAGGCTGCCGTACGGTGCAGCAGCGGATCCTGCCGGAACAGTTCGACATGCTGCACACGGCCGGCGCCGGTCTCCAGCACGGCCAGCAGGTCGCCGAGCGCCAGCACGCGTACCGGGAAGTTCGACGTGGGCGCGACCACGCCGACCGGCGTCAGCGTGCGGCCGCTCGGCAGGATCGCGGTCGGCGGCACCGCGCCCGGCGAGGCCGCCGCGGTGGCGGACAGTCCGGCCAGGAGGAGGACGGCGAGAGGCCATCGGCGCATACAGGAGTTCATGGCGGCGTGCAGGCAGGAAGAGCAGCCATGCACCCTACACGCGCGGCACAACACCACGATGACAGCGAGCCCGAGCGCGATGAGCGCGGCGTGTCCGCCGGACGATAATGCCCGGCGTTGCGCACCGCAGAGGAATCCGACAATGAGCTTGCAATCCCTGTTCCGGCTCGAGGAGCACGGCACCGACGTACGCACCGAGATCATGGCCGGTGTCACGACCTTCCTGACGATGTCGTACATCATCTTCGTCAACCCGGCGATCCTGTCGACCACCGGGATGGACCACAACGCGGTGTTTCTGGCCACCTGCCTGGCCGCCGCGCTGGGAACCTTCCTCATGGCCTTCCTCGCCAACTGGCCGATCGGGCTGGCGCCGGGCATGGGCCTGAACGCCTTCTTCGCCTTCACCGTCGTCAAGGGCATGGGCTTCACCTGGCAGCAGGCGCTGGGCGCGGTGTTCCTGTCGGGCTGCGTGTTCGTGCTGCTGACGGCCACCGGGGTGCGGCGCTGGCTGGTGGCCGGGATTCCCAGGTCGCTGCGCAGCGCGATCGCCGCCGGCATCGGCATGTTCCTGGCCATCATCGCGCTGTCGGCCGCCGGCATCGTGGTCGCCAACCCGGCGACCAAGGTCGGCCTGGGCAACCTGCACAGCCTGCCCGTGCTGCTGGCCACGCTGGGCTTCCTGCTGATCGCCGTGCTCGACTATTTCCACTGGCGCGGAGCCATCCTGATCGGCATCCTCGGTGTCACGCTGGCCAGTGTCGCGCTCGGGCTGACCCACTTCCGCGGCATCGTCTCGCTGCCGCCGAGCGTGTCCCCGACGCTGTTCCGGCTGGACATCCCCGGGGCGCTGCGCGGGGGCTTCTTCCACATCATCCTGGTGTTCGTGCTGGTGGAGATCTTCGATGCCACCGGCACCCTGACCGGGCTGGCGCGCAAGGCGGGGCTGCTCGAAGGCGGCCGCGAGGAGGGGCTGGGGCGCGCGCTGTTCGCCGACAGCCTGGCGATCTTCTCCGGTGCGCTGCTGGGCACCAGCAGCACCACCGCCTACATCGAGAGCGCGGCCGGCGTGCAGGCCGGCGGGCGCACCGGGCTGACCGCGCTGACCATCGGCGTGCTGTTCCTGGCCGCGCTGTTCTTCGCCCCGCTGGCCGCGATCGTTCCACCCTACGCGACGGCACCCGCGCTGCTGTACGTGGCCGGGCTGATGATGCGCGAAATGCTGGAGATCGACTGGAACGACGTCACCGAGGCCGTGCCCTCGGGGCTGGCGGCGCTGGTCATGCCCTTCACCTATTCGATCGCCGACGGACTGGCCTTCGGCTTCATCGTCTACGCCGCGCTCAAGCTGTGCACCGGGCGCGCGCGGGAGGTGCACCCGGCGCTGTGGGTGGTGGCCGGGCTGTTCCTGCTGCGCTTCGTGCTGTTCCCGGCCGACTGAGCGTGCGCCGGGCGCTCAGCGCCCGGCCAGCCGCAGCGCCTGCAGCAGCAACTGGCCGCCGGTGTCGAATTCCTCCAGGATGTCGAAGTGGTTGCGCCCGCGCAGCGCAAGGGCCCGCGCATCCTCGCCGGCGCGCTGCAGCGCGTCCGCGTAGTCGCGGCTCTGCCGCTGCAGCGCCGGCAGCTCGGCTTCGCCCCAGGCCAGCACCGTCGGCGCGCCGGGGCCGAGGTGGCGCAGCGGGCTGCAGCGCAGCACCTGCGCGTCGTCCAGCCCCAGCTTGTCGTTGAGCGCGCCCTGCGCGATCGGGCCCAGGTCGTAGATGCCGCTGATTCCCAGCACGCCCTGGATCCCGCCCCGCGCGCGCAGCATGCAGGCCAGGTGTCCCCCCGCCGAATGGCCGGCCAGCACCAGCGGCACCGCGGCCCAGCGCGGCTGCGCGCGCAGGTGCCCGAGCAGCGCGTCGATTTCGGCGACGATGTCGGGCAGGCTCGCCTGCGGCGCCAGGGTGTAGCCGGCCAGCACCACCTGCAGGCCCTGATCCAGCGGGCCCTCGGCGATGGCCGTGAAGTCCTCCTTCGCGCGGCTCTGCCAGTAGCCGCCGTGCACATACACCAGCAGCGGTGCCTGCGCCGCATCGGCGCCCCGCGCCGGCAGCCAGTCGTAGCGCTGGCGCGGCAGGCTGCCGTAGGCGAGGTCGCGCTGCACAGGCGTGCTCCGCAGCACATCCTGCCCGCGCGCGCGGAAGGCTTCCAGCCATGCCTGCGCACCGGGCACCGCCGCGGCGTTGTCGTAGGCGCGCGTGGCTTCTTCGCGGATGCGGTCGGCGGACATGGTGGCTGGCTCCTTCGGTGCTGGGGTCGGGGTCGGGGACGGCGCAACGGCGCACCGCCCCCGCATTGTCGCTGCGGCGCCGTGGTCGCCGCGCGTGGCCTACCATCGCAGCTTCCCGCGGATCCGTTTGCCCCGATCTCTTGACGCGCCGTCTCGACCCCTGGTTCCTGGCCCTGCTCGCAGGGCTGGGGCTGCTGCCCTTCGTGCCTTTCGCGGTGCCGATCGTCGCGGCACTGGCGCTGGCCGCGGCCAGCCTGCCGTTCCAGTTGCGCTTGGAACAGCGCCTGCCGGCGTGGCTGGCCGCCAGCGTGGTCACGCTGGCCTGGACGCTGCTGGCCGCGCTGCCGCTGTTCGCGCTGGTCGCGCTGCTGGCTCCGGCGCTGCCCCACCTGGCGCAGGCCCATCTCGACGTCGAGGCGCTGACGCGCGCGGCGCTGCGCGCGCCTTGGGTCGGCACGCTGGTGGCCGCGCACCAGGATGCGCTGCGCGCCTGGCTGGAGCAGAACCAGCCGACCCTGCTGCTGCAGCGCCACCTCGCGGAAATCCGTCTGCTCGGCGAGCATGTGCTGAACCTGCTGATGCATGCCATGCTGAGCCTGGCCGTGCTGTGGGCCGTGCTGTGGCGCCGCGCCCACCTCGCGCATGCCCTGCGCAGCAGCCTGCAGCGCCTGATCTCGGCGCAGCTGGCGCAGCGGGTCGAGCACCATGTGCTGCAAGCCACGCAGGCCACGATCATCGGCACCCTCGGGCTGGCGCTGTGGGATCTGCTGCTCTGCCTTCCGCTGTTCGGCCTGCTCGGCATGCCGCGCTGGTACGCCTGGGGCATCGCCGTGGCCATGCTGTCGGTGATTCCCGGCGGCACCGGGGTAGCCTTCGTGCTCGCCGCGGCGCTGCTGGCCGCGCAGCAGCACCTGCTCAGCGGCCTGGCGGTGCTCGCGCTGGGGCATGTGATCACCCTCTCCGGAGACGTGCTGGTCAAGCCCAAGCTGATCGGAGCCAGCGGGCATGCGCCCTTTCTCCTGGTGCTGCTGGGGATATTCGGCGGGCTTGCGATGTTCGGAATGGTCGGGCTCATCCTGGGCCCGGTGCTGGTGCTCACCGCCCGCGCGGTGGTCCTGGAAGGCTGATCCAGCAGCACGCCGCATCGGATGGCGCACGGGCGGCGCGCCCGCGCGCCCCCTCCGTGCGCAGGGCATCACCGCGGGCGGACAATCGCATCCCCCGCCGCATCCCCCGTCGCATCCCCCGCCGCCCGCGATGCCCCCGCACAGCTCCCCCGCCCCCCGTGGCCGGCGCGCAGCGCGCGGCTTCGGACTGCTCGACCCGCTGCTCGCCTGCCTGGTGCTGGGGCTGGGCCTGCTGGCCTGGTTGCAGCTGCCGGTGGCCAGCCTGCGCCAGCTGCAGGCGGCGCGGCAGACGCAGCAGGCCGCGCTGTGCGCGGCCAATCTCGCGGCGTGGCTGCACAGCCCTACCGGCCGCGCGCTCAGCTGCGGGCTGCGGCAGCCCACGCAGCTGCTGCCCGCAGCCGTCGCCGCGTCTGCGCCCGCCCACTCCGAATGCCACGGCGGCGACTGCGACGCACTGCAGGTGGCGCGCCTGCAGTTGCGCGACTGGGCGCGCGGAGGCTGCGCGCTGCGCGCACCGGCGCGTGCCAGCCTGGCCTGCCGCGCCGCGCTCGACCGCCTGCCCGCGGGTCCCGCGCAGCCCGGCGCGGGCTGCGCGCGGGTGTGCGTGCTGCGCATGCAGCTGCCGCACCGGGCCGGCGCGGGCGCGGCCCCGACCACGCTGCGCTGGAGCCTGCGGCCGTGAACGCGCAGCGCGGCCATGCCCTGCTCGACAGCCTGCTCGGGCTGGGCCTCGGCCTGCTGATCCTGCAGGCGCTGCTCGAGGTGCTGGCCTGCGCCCAGCAGGCCGCGCGCCAGCAACGCCTGCTGGCGCGCCAGCTGCAGGCGGGCGCCGCGGCCGACACCCTGCTGCGCGCGGTGGTCGCGGCCTCGGGCCGGCGCGGCGCGCCGGATCAGCCCCCCGCGCCGGCTTCGGTGCCGCAGGCCTGGCTGCGCATGCGCGCCGATGCGCGCGGCCTGCGGCTGCACAGCGCCTTCGTCGCCGATGCCACGCCCGGCGCCTGCGGCGAGGCGCCGTCGCGCACACCGGTACGGCGCGCCTACCGGGTGTCCCCGGGCGGCGCGGGCAAGCTGCGCTGCGCGCTGGACGAGCACCCCGCGCAGCCGATGGTCGAGGCCATCACGGCCTGGGACGCGCGCCTGCTGGAAGCGCGCGGCCCCGAGGCCGCACCGCGCTGGCGGCGGGTCGCCGCGGCCGAGGGGGTCGACGGAGTCGATTGGCGGCGCGTCGAGCTGCTGCAACTGCGCCTGTCCGGCGCGCGCGCTCCGGCGCCGGCGGGGCCCGCCGCGGAATGCTGGATCGCCCTGCCCGCGCTCGGCTGGGAGCCGGCGGCATGAACGGCCGGGCGCCGCCACCGCCGCGGCAGCGCGGCCTTGCGCTGCCATCCTCCCTGCTGCTGCTGGGATGGCTTGCGCTGCTGCTGGCCGCATCCCAGCGCAGCGTGGCGCTGCAGTGGAGGCTGTCGGCCTGGCAGGTGGAGCGGCTGCAGGCCGGCGAGGATGCGCTGAGCGCGATGGCCGCGGCGCGGCAATGGCTGCGCGCCGGCGGCTATCGCCTGCCGCCGCGCGACTGCGCGGCCGCGCGGCCGGCGACCTCGGCGCCGGTGATCTGCCGGCAGCCACCGACGGGGCTGCTGCAGCCGCCCTGGCCGCAGGGCATCGGCCAGGGCATCGACGGCTGCGCAGGCAGCTGCGGCTTCCACGTGCAGGAGCTGCCGGCCGCGGAGGAGGCGCCACGGGGCTGGCGCAGCTACCGGCTGAGCGCCTACGGCGGCACGCGCAACCCGGTGGTGTGGCAGCTCGACCTGCTGCTGCAACTGCGGGATCCGGCGCCACCGCGCTGCTGGCTGCACAGCTGGCGTCGGCTGCCATGAGACGCAACGCCGGCTTCAGCCTGCCCGAACTGCTGATCGGCCTGCTGGTGGCGGCCATCATTGCCACCTGCGCGCTGCCGGCGGCGCGGCACGCGGTGCAGCGCGCGCGGCGCGCCGCGGCCTGCAGCGCGCTGCAGGAGCTGGCCTTGCGCCAGGAGCGGCACCATGCGCTGCACGAGGCCTACGCGCGCGATCCCGCGCAACTGGGCTGGGTCGCCGATGCCCAGGGTCTCATCGCCTGGCCGTCACCGTCGCGCCCCTGGTACAAGCTGCGGCTGCGCAGCCGCAGCCCGCCCGGCCGTCCGGCGCAGGACTACCAGGCGCTGGCCCTGCCGCTGGCGCCGCAGGCGGCCGATGCCTGCGGAACGCTGGGCATCGACCATCTCGGACGGCAGCGTGGGGCTGCGCCCGGCTGCTGCTCCTCGTGAGCGACCCAGTCCGGCCGCATCGGCGGATGCGACAATGCGCGGCGCTGCAGGCATTGCTGCCAGCCCCCGACGCCCACGCCGATGTCCTTCACCCCCGGATCGCGCCAGCTGCGGCGCCGACTGCTGTGGTGCAGCCTGCTGTGCTGCAACCTGCTGTGCTGCAACCTATGGATGGCCGGGGCCTGCGCCGCGCGCACCGCGCCGGCACCGCTCGCCTCGGGCCCTCACTGGGTCACCGCCTGGGAGGCGGCGCCGCAGTCGATTCCGCAGGGGCCGGCGGTGCCCTCCTACCGGCGCGCACCGCTGCTCGGGCGCCAGACCCTGCGCATGATCGTCGTCCCCGAACTGTCCGGCGGCAGCCTGCGCCTGCGCCTCAGCAACCGCTGGGGCGATCGACCGCTGCCGGTGGCGGCGGCCGGCATCGGCGCGGTGGCGCGCGGCGCCGCGCTCGTCCCGGGCACGCTGCGCGCGCTGCGCTTCTCCGGCCATGCCGGGGTCGTCGTGCCGCCGCACGGCGCGGTGTGGAGCGATGCCCTGGCCTGGCCGCTGCGCGCCGGGCACGCGGTGGCGTTGAGCCTGTACCTGCGCCGGCCGGTGCTGCCGACGACCTGGCACCGGCTGGCCGGTCAGGTGCAGTATCTATCGACCTCCGGAGACCAGGTCGACGACCCCGGCGCGGCTGCCTTCCGCGGCCGCCTGACCTCCTACCTGTGGCTCGACCGCATCGACGTGCGCGCCGCGCCGGGCGCGGCGGCGCTGGTGGCCATCGGCGACTCCATCACCGACGGCATGCGTTCGACGCTGAACGCGCGTCGCAGCTGGCCACAACAGCTGGCGGCGCGGCTGCGCGCCCGCGGCGTGCGCGGGCTCGCGGTGCTCAACGCCGGCATCAGCGGCAACCGCCTGCTGTCGGACTCGGCCTGCTGGGGGCCGGCGCTGCGCGAACGCTTCGGGCGCGACGCGCTGCACCTGTCGGGAGTGCGCGCGGTGGTCGTGCTGATCGGCATCAACGACATCGACTTCGCAGCCACGCCGCGCCGGCGCGGGCTGGACTGCGACGCCCCGCACCGCGCGGTGCGGGCCTCGCAACTGCAGCGCGCGCTGGCGGCGCTGGCCGCGCGCGCGCACCGCCACGGACTGCTGGTCTACGGCGCGACGCTGCCGCCGGCGAGCCTGCCGCCGCCGCGCGAAGCCCTGCGCACGCGGCTCGATGCGTGGATCCGCGCCAGCCGGGATTTCGACGGGGTGATCGATTTCGACGCCGTGCTGCGCGACCCCGCGGATCCGCACCGCATGCGGCCGCGCTTCGACAGCGGCGACCACCTGCACCCCTCCGACGCCGGCTACGCGGCGATGGCCGCCGCCGCGCTGGGCCCGGCGCTGCGCGTGGCAGCGCGGTCCTCGGCGTCCCACTGACGCGCCAGCGCGTCGAGGGCATCGAGCACCGGTACGAGTTGCTCGCCGCGGGGTGTCAGCCCGTAGCTGACCTGCGGCGGGATGCTGGCCACATGGTGGCGGCTGACCACCCCGGCGCCTTCGAGCAGGCGCAGCCGGGCCGTGAGGAGGCGGGAGGAAATCCCGGGGATGGCCCTCTTCAGCGCGCCGAAGCGCTGCGGCCCCTGGCGCCGGAGCACCCACAGCACGTAGGTCGTCCAGGGGCCCATCAGCAGGCGCAGCAGGCCGTCCATCGGGCAGGCGGGGTGGGCGTCGTGGTTCATGGCTGGCTCCGTACGAGGTGGCGGGCGCCGCCCCATGGTGGTTACGAAATCGTACCTACTTTCTTTTGTCACCCAGGCATTGCATCATGCAGGCTTGATCCCCACACGACAAGGAGTTGATGCCATGACCAAGGTTCTCGTCCTCTACTACAGCACCTGGGGGCATGTCGAGCGCATGGCGCAGGAAGTGGCCGCCGGCGCGCGTTCGGTGGCCGGAGTGGAAGTGACGGTCAAGCGCGTGCCCGAGACCATGCCCGCGGAAACCCTGGCGGCGATCCACGCGAAGACCGCGCAGGAAGCGCCGCTGGCCACGCCGGGGGAACTCGGGGGCTACGACGCCATCCTGTTCGGCACGCCGACGCGCTTCGGCAACATGTGCGGCCAGATGCGCAATTTCCTCGACCAGACCGGGGCGCTGTGGCAGCAGGGCAAGCTGGTCGGCAAGGTCGGCAGCGTGTTCGCCAGCACGGCGACCCAGCATGGCGGCCAGGAAACCACCATTACCTCCTTCCACACCACCTTGTTCCACCATGGCATGGTGGTCGTCGGCGTGCCCTACGCCTGCGCCGGTCTGACCAACATGGATGCGATCACCGGCGGCACTCCCTACGGGGCGACCACCCTGAGCAAGGGCGACGGCAGCCGCATGCCCAGCGACAACGAACTGGCGATCGCGCGCTACCAGGGTCAGCACGTCGCGGGCATCGCCCACAAGCTGTTCGGCTGATGCCGTTGTTCACCGGCGAGGCCGACTACATCGTCGTCGGCGCCGGATCGGCCGGCTGCGTGCTGGCCAACCGCCTGAGCGAGCATCCCGACACCTCGGTGTACCTGCTGGAGGCCGGTGGCGAGCACCATGCGCTGTCCATCGACACCCCGATGGGCATCGTCGGCCTGCTGCGCGGGCGGCGCCACAACTGGTACCTGCAGACCCAGCCCCAGCCGGGGCTGGGCGGGCGCAGCCTGTACTGGCCGCGCGGCAAGGTGCTGGGCGGCAGCAGTTCGATCAACGCGATGATCTACATGCGCGGCCACCCGGGCGACTACGACGACTGGGAGGCCGCTGGCAATGCCGGCTGGGGATGGAAGGACGTGCTGCCGCGCTTCGAGCGCCCGCTGCGGGCAGCGCAGGGCGCCGGCGCCGGGGTGCTGCACGTGGCGGCGCTGCGCAGCCCGAACCCGCTGAGCCTGGCCTTCGTCGAGGCCGCGGCCCGCTGCGGGCTGCCACGGCGGCCTGATTTCGCGGACGCCGGCGATCCCGAGGGCTGCGGCCTGTACGCGGTCACGCAATGGCAGGGAAGGCGCTGGAGCAGCGCGCGCGCCTTCCTCGACCCCGCGCGCCAGCGCGCCAACCTGCGCGTGCGCACCGGCTGCCAGGTGCTGCGGGTGCTGTTCGAGGGACGGCGCGCGGTGGGCGTGGAACTGCGCGGCCCGCAGGGACTGCAGCGACTGCGCGCGCGCGCCGAGGTGCTGTTGTGCGCCGGGGCGGTGCATTCCCCCCAGTTGCTGCTGTTGTCGGGAATCGGGCAGGCACAGGCGCTGCGCCCGCTGGGCATCGACGTGGTGCTCGACCTGCCCGGGGTCGGACGCAACCTGCAGGATCACCTGGACATCACGGCCAGCATGCGCGAGACCTCGCACGCTGCGGTCGGCGTGGGCCCGCGCATGCTGCCGCGGCTGCTTGCCCAAAGCTGGCGCTACTGGCGGCGCGGCGACGGCCTGCTCAGCAGCAACGCGGCCGAGGCCGGGGGCTTCGCGCGCTCGCGCCCGGGGCTGGCGCGCCCGGATCTGCAGCTGCATTTCCTGCCCTCGCTGCTGCGCGACCACGGGCGCAGGCTGGTATGGGGCTACGGAGTCACCCTGCATGTGTGCGCGCTGCGTCCGGCCAGCCGCGGCAGCATCAGCCTGTCATCGCCCGATGCGCACGACGCCCCGCGTATCGACCCCGCCTACCTGAGCCACGACGACGATCTGCGCACCCTGCGCGCCGGACTGCGGCTGGCGCGCCGCCTGCTGGCCAGCCCTGCCTGGGGCCGCCTGGCCGGTCCCGAACTGCTGCCCGGGATCGGCGTGGGCGACGACGACGCGGCGCTGGACGACTACATCCGCGCGCAGGCCGAGACCATCTACCACCCGGTGGGCAGTTGCCGCATGGGCGGCGATGCGGACGCGGTGGTCGACAGTCGCCTGCGGGTGCGCGGGGTCGATGCGCTGCGCGTCGCGGACGCCTCGGTGATGCCTTCGCTGATCGGGGGCAACACCAACGCGCCGAGCATGATGATCGGCGAGATGGCCGCCGACTTCCTGCTCGGCCGGGCCTGAGGCCGCGGCCTTCCCGGCTCAGCCGTGCAGCCCGCGCTCGTCGGGCTCGTCGGTGGACGTCGAAATCACGCTTACCGAGCCGCCGTGCAGGCGGCGCCACAGGTACAGCCCGTAGCCCGACAGCGCGTAGAGGAAGAACAGCCCGAACAGCACGGCCGGCGGCCGGTAGGCGATGAGCCCGATCAGCAGCACGATCAGGAACAGGGTGATGAAGGGCACGCTGCGCCGCAGGCTGACCGCCTTGAAGCTGTAGAAGGGCACGTTGGTCACCATGCTCATGCCGGCGAAGGCGGTGACCGCGAAGGCCCCCCAGGCGATGTCGGCGCCGCGTACCTGGGCATCGCTGAGCACCCACAGGAAGCCGCCGACCAGTCCCGCCGCGGCCGGACTCGGAAGCCCCTGGAAATAGCTCTTGTCCACCACTCCGATGTTGGTGTTGAAGCGCGCCAGACGCAGCGCGGCGCCGGCGCAGTAGACGAAGGCGGCCAGCCAGCCGAGCTTGCCCAGGCTGTGCAGCGACCACTGGTACATCACCAGCGCGGGCGCTGCGCCGAAGGAGACCATGTCGGCCAGGGAGTCGAAGTGGGCGCCGAATTCGCTCTGCGTGTGGGTCAGTCGGGCGACGCGGCCGTCCAGGCTGTCGAGCACCATGGCGGCGAAGATCGCGGTGGCCGAGCGCTCGTAGTGGTGGCCCATGGCCATCACCACGGCGTAGAAGCCGGCGAACAGCGCCGCCGCGGTGAAGGAATTGGGCAGCAGGTAGATACCCCGTCGGCGGCGGCCGCCGCGCGGCAGATCCTCACCGGGATCGGGAAGGCCGGGGTCGAGCGAGGGATCCTCGTCGAAGGCGTCGCGCCCTCGGGGCCGCCCTCGCTGCTCGTGCAAGCGACTCACATTGCGCGCCATCGTGCCTCCTCAGGAAGCGGCCGCCGGCGCGAACTGCGCCAGCACGCTGCTGCTGGCATGCACCTTGTCGCCGATCGACACCTTCGGCACCGCGTCGGGCGGCAGGTACAGGTCGACGCGCGAACCGAAGCGGATGAATCCGAAGCGCTGGCCGCGCTGCAGTGCCTGGCCCGGGGCCGTGTAGCACAGCACGCGGCGGGCAATCAGCCCCGCCACCTGCACCACCGTGACCAGGCCGGCGCCGCTGCGCAACAGCACGGCGTTGCGCTCGTTCTCCAGCGAGGCCTTGTCGAGGTCGGCGTTGAAAAAGCGCCCCGGGAAGTAGCGCACCTCGACCACCTCGCCATCGACCGGGGAGCGGTTGGAGTGCACGTTGAACACATTCATGAACACGCTGATGCGCAGCGCATCGCGCTTGGCGTAGGGATCCTGGGCACGGCCCAGGGACACGATGCGCCCGTCGGCCGGCGACACCACGGCCAGCGGGTCGGCGGGCACCCGGCGCGGAGGATCGCGAAAGAACTGCACGACAAAGACGGTGGCCAGCCACAGCGGCAGCGACCAGCCGAGGCCGAACACGACCCACACCAGCAGCGAGGCCGCGAGACTCGCGGCGATGAAGGGCCAGCCTTCGCGGGCCAGGATCGGATGGGGATAGTCCATGCCTCCAGTGTAGCGGCGGCGCGGCCGCTGCTAAGCTTGCGCGGCAAGGGATCGCCCGCGAAGCCGCGGAGCGGTCGTTGCCCAGCCCTTGCGGCCCGCCCGCACCCTTCGACAAGGATCGACCCATGCCTGCACTGTTGCGTTCCTCGCCGCGGGAGGCCGCGCGCGGCCCATCCCTGCGCGACTCCTCTGCGCGCGCGCGCCTGCGGCGCGCGGCGGCCGTGCTCGCCTGTGCCGGGCT
>JAJZEC010000009.1 GCA_021805825.1 Pseudomonadota bacterium | reverse complement strand
TTCACCGTGCTGAACAACGCCTCGTTGTAAGCATCCGCTCCTCGCATCTCTCGTCTCTCACCGTCGGTCGTCGCTGTCCCACATCCTCGTCGATCACGGCGCGGCGCGCCAGTATTTCAACGGCCTGTTAGCCGCGCTGGGGTATATACGATACTCCGGCACGGCGACTCTTCGGGGTCTAGGATGAAGGCGCATGGATATTGCGGACTGTCGCGAATATGGAGCGTAACCAGGCGTGCTGTTCGATTTGCACGCGCGGATCAGGCGCACCTACGGTGCATTCCCGGTGCAGCCGGGCTCCGTTGCAGGCGGAAGGCTTTTCCAGGAACGATCCTGCGCCCACCCAGCCTGCATCCAGCCTGCATCCAGCCTGCACCTCGCCTGCTTTTGCCTGCTTCCCGCATGCACTCCACAGGCCTGCGCATCCGTACCGCATCCCCCCATGCACCGGAGTTTCATCCCATCGACTGCAAGCACCAGGAGAAAGCCATGGCTGAACATGCCAAGCAGCAAAGCACCGGTACCGCGCAGCGCGGTTTCGCCTCGATGAGCGAGGAGCAGCAGCGCGAAATCGCGTCCAAGGGCGGGCAGGCCTCGGGAGGCAATTTCAGGAACGATCCCGAACGCGCGGCCGAGGCCGGCCACAAGGGTGGCCAGGTCTCCGGCGGCAACTTCAAGAACGACCCCGCGCGCGCCGCCGAGGCCGGCCACAAGGGTGGCCAGGTCTCCGGTGGCAACTTCAAGAACGATCCCGCGCGCGCCGCCGAGGCCGGCCACAAGGGCGGCCAGGTCTCCGGCGGCAACTTCAAGAACGACCCCGAGCGCGCGGCCGAGGCCGGCCACAAGGGCGGCCAGGTGTCGGGCGGCAACTTCGCCAACGATCCCGAGCGCGCAGCCGAGGCCGGGCGCAAGGGTGGCCTGCAAGGAGGAGCCCAGCCCGGTACCCGCCATTGATCGGCAGCAGTCGTCCCGGGCGGCAGGGCCGCTGGGTGGCAGCGCGGCCCAGGGGGAATCCGTATAGTTCCCCCTTTGCCAACGTTGTCATTGCCTTGCCTTCCGGGAACCATGCCAAGCCAACTGTTTTCCTCGATCGAAGTCGGCGCATTGCGCCTGCCCAACCGGATCATCGTCAGCCCGATGTGCCAGTACAGCGCCGAGCAGGGCTGCGCCTCGGACTGGCACACCGTGCACCTCGGCCAGCTGGCGCAAAGCGGAGCGGGGCTGTTGCTGCTCGAAGCCACCGCGGTCGAGGATCTCGGCCGCATCACCCCCGGCTGCCTGGGCCTGTACTCGGAGGCCAACGAACGTGCCCTCGGCAGGGTGCTGGATGCGGTACGCCAGGCCGGTTCGGTGCCGTTGGGCATTCAGCTTGCGCATGCCGGGCGCAAGGCTTCGAGCGCGCGGCCCTGGGACGGCGGCGCACTGCTCGGCGCGGCGCAGGGCGGCTGGCGCACCCAGGCACCCTCCGCGCTGCCGCACGGCGATGGCGAAGCAGCTCCGGCCGCGCTCGACAGCGCCGGGCTGGCGCGCATCCGCGAAGCCTTCGTGCACGCCGCGCAGCGGGCCTTGCGCCTGGGCCTGCAGGCCATCGAACTGCATGTAGCGCATGGCTACCTGCTGCACGAGTTCCTGTCCCCGCTTTCCAATCAGCGCAGCGACGCCTACGGCGGCACGCCGGCCGCGCGCATGCGCTACCCGCTGGAGGTGTTCGACGCCGTGCGCCAGGTGCTGCCGGCCGGCTTCCCGCTGGGGGTGCGGGTTTCGGCCGTCGACTGGGTCGACGGCGGGCTCGACCTCGAACAGACCGCCCGCTTCGCGCAGGAACTGGCGCGACGCGGCTGCGACTGGATCGACGTATCGTCCGGCGGCATCTCGCCGCGGCAGCGCATCCCCGTCGGCCCGGGCTACCAGGTGCACCTCGCGGAGGCGGTGCGTGCGGCCTGCGGGCTGCCGACGATGGCAGTGGGCATGATCACCGAGCCACAGCAGGCCGAGGACATCGTCGCGAGCGGGAAGGCCGACATGGTCGCGCTGGCGCGCGCGCTGCTGTGGAATCCCCGCTGGCCCTGGCACGCCGCGGCCGCGCTGGGTGCCAGCGTGGAGGCCCCGCGCCAGTACTGGCGCAGCGCGCCCGCCGCGGCGCGCGACGTGTTCGCCGGAGCGCGCGTGGCGCAGCGCTGAGCGAAGACGTGGCGCGCGGCGTCAGCGCCGGCTCGGGTTCCACAGCGCGTGCAGCAGCAGCGCCAGCACTCCCAGGCCGGCGCCGGCGCCGACCACCGCCGGCCAGCCGCCAAAGCCCCAGGCCTGCCCGGCGATCGCGGTGCCGGCCGCGCCTCCCAGGAAATACAGCGTCATGTAGGTGGCATTGATCCGGCTGCGCGCCGCCGCATCGAGGGCGAAGATGCGCGTCTGATTGGCGATCTGCGATCCCTGCACACCGGCGTCGAGCAGCACCACGCCGAGCACCAGCCAGGCAATGGACTGGCGCGCGCCGGCGAACACCAGCCAGGACAGGACCACGCAAGCCAGCGCCAGGTAGAGCACCCGGCGCGCACCGCCCGGCCGATCCGAGCGCCGGCCTGAAAGCGGCGCGACCAGCGCACCGGTCAGGCCCAGGATGCCGAACAGCCCTGCCGCGGCGGGGCCCAGATCGTAGGGCGGCGCGGCCAGCAGCGGCGTCAGGCCGACCCAGAACACGCTGAAGGAAGCGAAGAACAGGGCGCCGACCAGGGATGCCGAGCGCAGCTCGGCATGACGCCCGAACTGGCGCACGGTCGAGGCCACGAGCTGCAGGTAGCCGCCGCCCGCCGCGTTCTCCACCGGCAGCCGGGGCAGCACCCGCCACAGCATCGCCAGCGAGCCCAGATTGAGCACGGCGGCCAGGCCGAACACCATGCGCCAGCCCAGCCACTGCCCGAGCATGCCGGCCACCACGCGGCCACCGAGGATGCCCAGCAGCAGCCCGCTCATCACCAGCCCGATCGCCCGCCCGCGGCGCTCGGGCGTGGCCAGATGCGCCACCAGCGGGATGATCTGCTGCGCCAGCGACGCAGTCAGGCCGACGCCCAGGCTGGCCGCAGCCAGCAGCGGCACCGTGGGCGCGAGCGCAGCCCCCAGCAGCATCAGCACCAGGGCCGCGCCGATGACCATGATGACGCGGTGCCGCGGATAGCGGTCGCCGAGCGGCCCGAGCGCGATCAGGCCCGCGGCGTAGCCCAACTGCGTGCAGGCCGGTACCGCCGAGATGCCGGCCACCGAGGTGTGGAACCCCAGGGCGAGCTGATCCAGCAGCGGTTGCGCGTAATAGATGTTGGCCACCGCGATGGCGCAGGCCAGGGACATCAGAGGCAGGAAGGCCGGATGCAGCCTGGGGTGGGCGTGGAGCGGGAAGTCGGGTACGGCGCAGGCAGCGGACATCGAGGCGAGGCGCATCAGGGCGCACGGGCAGCGGAGGGCAAAGCCTAGCCGGGATGCGCGATGTAAGGGGATGTCACTGCGCCGGGGCTTCGGGCGCGCGCCAGTTCCAGGCAAATGCGCGGCGCGCCCCGCCTTCCTGGTGCTGCACCTCCAGCACCCGCATGCTGCCATCGGCTCCGGCCCGCAGCAGGGTCGAGCAGCGGGTGCCGTAGCCCGGCAGGCGGATGAAGGGTGCCGACAGGCCGCGCTTCCATTGCGGCGTCAGCGGCAGGCTTTCCGGCTGGGCGCGCAGTTGCGCCGGGCTGGCGGGCGCGGGATCGGCCAGGTGCCCGAGCAGCGCGTCAAAGGCGCCGTCGGCGTCGCAACCCGAGCGCAGGCAGGCAGCCAGTCCGAGCTTGAGCCTGCGCACCTTCGGCCACGGGGTGTCGAGAGCGGCATTGGACAGGCCGTGCACCCCGGCATCCACCGCGCGCGGCGCCGGGGCGCGGTTGGAGATCCAGTGCATCTCGCCGCGTCGCAGGTCGGCCAGCAGCAGGTTGAATCCCGCCCAGGTCTGCATGCCGCCGGCGAGCTCCTGCGCCCACGACGCGACGCCCCCATCGCTCCAGGCCCGCGGCTGCAGCGGATGCATGCGCTGCAGGAAGCGCAGCACCAGATGGCCGCGCGAGGGTCGGTGCCCCGCCGCGGCATCGGCTTCGCGCACATTGGTCAGCGCGGCCAGGCGGCCATCGCGGCTGAGTCCCAGCCAGGCTCCGCCGCCCTGCAGGTCGCGTCCGGCCAGCATCTGCACGCCGCCCTCGGCAGGCCACCAGTGCATGGGCGCGGCCGGGCGCTGCAGCCACTCGTCGCGGTTGGCGGCCAGCAGCAGCGGGCAATCGCTCGCCGGCTGCCACGACCAGGCGATCAGGCACATGCCGATCCTTCAATCCTGCGGCGGCAGCGCATAGGGCAGGGTGGCGGGCAGCAGCTGCGCGCCGTCGGCGGCGCGCAGGTGCAGCGTGCCCTGCTGCAGGGCGTCGAGCTTGAGCTCGGCCAGCGCCTCCCACTGCTCCGGAGCGGCCTGGGCGGCATGCACCACCATGCCGCAGGGCTGCGCAGGATCGGAACTGCCGAACACTTCGTCCCCGGCGGCCATCGGCAGCTCGCCGACGATGCGGAACAGCCGGCGCTTGATGGTGCCGCGGAACTGGGTACGGGCGATGACCTCCTGCCCCGGATAGCAGCCCTTGTGGAAGTCGACCGCGCCGATCGCTTCGTAATTGAGCATCTGGGGCACCAGCTTGCCGCTGGTGGCGCTGCCGATGGGCGCGACGCCGGCGCGGATGGCCGCCAGCTCCCAGCCCTGCGGCTCGCCGCGCGCCACGCCCGGCAGCAGCGCGCCGACGTCCCCGGCGCCGTGGCACACCACCAGGATGCGGCGCAGCCCCGGCGCGTCGGGCAGACGGATCCAGCAGCAGTCGTGCGCCTGTCGCACTTGCCAGACCTGCAGCGCGACCGGCGCGGCCGACGCCGCCTGTGCATCCTCGAGCAGACCATGCACCCGGTGTTGCGCGCTGCCGTCCTCCACGGTGCAGCGCAGGCGCAGGATGTACATGCGCAGGCGTTGCAGCATCGGCGCCAGCAACTCGTTGCGCAGCAGCAGCGCGATGCCTTGTTCGTCCTCGCGCCACAGCAGGAAGTCGCTGAGCACGCGGCCCTGGGGCGTGCACAGCGCGGCCGGGCGCGCGGTCTCGGCGGGCCAGTCGCGCAGGTTCTGGGTCAGCTGGGCGTGCAGCAGGTCGACGGCCTGCGGCCCGCGCGCCAGCAGCAGGCCCAGATCGGGCAGTTCGGTCAGGGTAGGGAACATGATCGGCGGGTTCGACGCCCGGCCATGCGCTCGCGGCGGGCTTCGGGCAGGTACTGGATTAGTATAGAAAGCTGTCTTCAATCCTGCGCGCCGGCCGCGAGCCCGGAGGGAATGCATTGAGATCGAGCTGGATGCTGCGCCTGCTGCTGCTGGTCGCGGTGGCGGTGGTCGCCGTGGCGGGCGCGTTCTTCGCCTGGGCCGTGTCGCCGCTGCAGCTGAGGGCTTCGCCGCTGGACTTCTCGCTGCGCGCGGGAAGCACCGCCCGCAGCGCAGCGGAGCAGATCGCCGCGCAGGGCGTCGGCCTGTCGCCTCCGTGGTTCTCGTGGCTGGCACGCCTGACTGGCGAGGCCACGCAGATCAAGGCCGGCAGCTACCAGATCGAGCAGGGCATCACGCCCTGGGAACTGCTGGGCAAGCTCGCACGCGGCCAGCAGTCGCTGCTGGCGCTGAGCATTCCGGAAGGCTGGACCTTCGCCCAGTTCCTGGCGGCGGCGAACGACGCGCCCGAACTGAAGCACGATGCGGCCGGGCTCGACCCCGGCGAGTTGATGCGCCGCATCGGCGCGCCCGCGGATCTCGACCCGGAAGGGGAGTTCTTCCCCGATACCTACCTCTACGGCCGCGGCAGCAGCGAGCTCGATCTGCTGCGCCGCGCCTACCGGCGCATGCAGCGCGAACTCGCGCAGGCCTGGGCGCGGCGCGCCCCGGGGCTGCCGCTGCGCAGCCCGCGCCAGGCGCTGACCCTGGCCTCGATGATCGAAAAGGAAACCGGGCGCGCGCAGGATCGCGCGCGCATCGCCGGGGTGTTCATCAATCGCCTGCGCGCCGGCATGCCGCTGCAGAGCGACCCCACCGTGATCTACGCGCTGGGGCACGCCTACGACGGTCGCCTGACGCGCCAGGATCTGCGGGTGGCCTCGCCCTACAACACCTATCTGCACGCCGGGCTGCCGCCGGGGCCGATCGCGCTGCCGGGGGCGGCGGCGCTGCACGCGGCGCTGCACCCGGCGGACGGCCATGCGCTGTACTTCGTCGCCCGCGGCGACGGCAGCAGCGTGTTTTCCGACACTCTGGCCGAGCACGATGCGGCGGTCAGCCGCTACATTCTGGGCAGTCGTGCAGCGGCGCCGCCCGCGCCGCGCACACTGGCGCACCCGCACCGGAGCCAGCCTTGAAGACTCCCCGCCCACGCGGCCTGTTCATCACCCTCGAGGGCATCGACGGGGCCGGCAAGAGCACGCAGTTCGAGGCCCTGGTCGAGATCCTGCGCGCGGCCGGCCGCACCGTGGTCGCCACCCGCGAACCCGGCGGCACCGCGTTGGGCGAACGCCTGCGGGAACTGCTGCTCAGCGAGCCGATGAGCACATCCACCGAGGCGCTGCTGATGTTCGCCGCGCGCCAGGAGCACGTGCTGACGGTGATCGAGCCCGCGCTGCTGCAGGGTCACGACGTGGTCTGCGACCGCTTCACGGACGCCACGCTGGCCTACCAGGGCGCGGGCAAGGGCATTCCGCGCGACCGCCTGCAGACCCTCGCCCACTGGGTGCATCCCGGGCTGCTTCCCGATTGCACCCTGCTGCTGGATCTGCCGTCGTCGGTGGCTGCGCAACGCCTGCGGGCCCAGCAGCGCACCCCCGACCGCTTCGAACAGCAACCGGAGGCGTTTTTCGAGCGCGTGCGCAGGAGCTACCTCGAACTGGCCGCCGAAGAGCCCGCGCGCTGGTGCGTGATCGACGCGCTGCAAAGCCCGCAGGAGATCGGCGAGCGGATCAGGAATTTTCTCAAGAAATACGTGTAAAGCGCTGTGGAACCAACGGATTTTCCAGCGATTCTCTGCCACGGAGAGCGCGGTACCGGCCTCTGGCAGGGCCTGCTGCAAGCCAGCGGCAGGCTGCTGTGCGAAGCCGCGGCAGGCCCGCTCGAGCCCTGGCGTCGCCTGCCCTGCGGCGAATGCCCGGGCTGCCGGCTGTGGCGCAGCGGCAACCACCCGGACCTGCGGCTGGTGGTTCCGGCCGCGCTGGCCGCCGATCTCGGGGTGGAGCAGGGCGCACTGCCGCCGAACGCCCAGGCCGCTCCGGCCCAGGCGCGCGGCGGCGGCCGCGAGATCGCCATCGACCAGGTGCGCGCGCTGATCGATTGGGCGCAGGCCACCAGCCACCGCGGGGGCGTGAAGGTGGCACTGGTGCATCCGCTGGATGCCATGGCGGCGCCGGCCGCGAATGCCTTGCTCAAGCTGCTGGAGGAACCCGCGCCCGGCTTGTGGCTGCTCGCCGGAAGCTACCGCCTGGATCGCGTGCTGCCCACCGTGCGCAGTCGCTGCCTGCTGCGGGCGTGGAAGCGGCCGTCGCCGAAGGAGGCGCTGGCGGAGTTGCAACGCCAGGGGCTGGCCGAAGCGCAGGCGGTGGCGTCGTGGAGCCGGCAGGCGGTGTTCGACGCCGATCCGGCGCGCGGGCTGCAATGGGCGCGCAAACTGATCGAGCAACTGGCCGCCGGCGGGTTGCCGCAGCCCGACAGCATCGAACTGCCGGTGGCCATCGAGGCGCTGCAGAAGATCAGCCTGGACATGCTGCGCTGCCGGGCCGGGCTCGACCCGCTGTACCTGCCGGGCCTGGACGAGCCGCTGCGGCGCCTGGGCGGGCAGGGCGACAGCGGCGGCTGGCAGCGCTGGATCACGCGCCTGGCGCAGGCTTCGGCCAGCCGCGCGATCGCCTTGCACGGGCCGCTGGCCTTGCAGGCCTGGGTCGTAGAATGGAGCCAACTGTGCACCACGGGGGCGAACTGAGATGGCGACCAGTCTGGCGGCTTCGAATGGCTCGGGCGGTTCGCGGCCGAGCGTGATCCAGCTCGCGATCAAGGAGAAGCCCGCGCTGTATGCCGCCTACATTCCCTATTTCCCCGAGGGGGGCATCTTCATCCCGACGCCGCGGGAGCACCGCATCGGCGACGATGTCTACCTGCTGCTGACGGTGATGGACAACCCGCAGCGCTTCCCGATCGCCGGCAAGGTGGCCTGGATCACTCCGGCGAACGCCGCGGGGAACCGTACCCAGGGCATCGGGGTGCAGTTCCCGGCCGATGAAAAGGCCAAGCAGTTGCGGCGTCTGATCGAGGAAATCCTCGGCCCGGCGATCGAGGCGACGAACCGCCCGACCCATACCCTGTGAGGGCGCACGGGCCGCAGGCGCGGCCGCGGCCCGCGCGCCGGAGTTCCTGCCTGCCATGCCGCTGACCGATTCGCATTGCCACCTGAATTTCCCCGGACTGCGGGAGCACGAGCAGCAGGTGCTGCAGACGATGCAGGAACACGGGGTGCTGCGCGCGCTGAACATCAGCACCCGGGTCGAGGAATTCGACCAGGTGCTGGGATGGGCCGAGCGCCATGCACACATCTGGGCCACCGTCGGCGTGCATCCGGACACCCCGCCAGGCCCCGGGGAGGTCGACCAGCGCACGCTGGAGGCGCGCGCGCGCCACCCGAAGGTGCTCGCGCTGGGCGAGACCGGACTCGACTACTACCGCCTGGAAGGCCGCAGCCGGGCCGACATGCAGTGGCAGCGCGACCGCTTCGCCGTCCACATCCAGGCCGCGCGCGCGGTGGGCAAACCGCTGGTCATCCACACCCGCGCGGCGGCCGACGATACGCTGGCGATGCTGCGCGAGCAGGGCGCCGAGGCGGGGGTGCTCCACTGTTTCACCGAGTCCTGGAAGGTCGCCCGCCAGGCGCTGGATCTCGGCCTGTACATCTCCCTGTCGGGCATCCTGACCTTCAAGAACGCCCGGGAATTGCAGGAGGTGGCCCGCAAACTCCCCGAAGATCGCATTCTGGTGGAGACCGACAGCCCCTACCTGGCTCCGGTGCCGCATCGCGGGCAGACCAACCAACCCGCGTACACCCGCTACGTGGCGCGTTTCCTGGCCCAGTTGCGGGGCTGTGACGAAGAACAGGTTGAAGCCTTCACCGAGCGGAATTTCAATCGTCTTTTCCAGATGTTGTAAGGTTTCATTCAAGTATTTTCTCGCCGTGGAACCACCATTTCCCGCCCCCATGCCGCAGGCCTGCGCAGGCGCGGGCAACGCGCGTCGACAGCTGCTGTTGGGAGCCGCCAGCGGCGTCGCGCTGGGGCTGGCCGGCATCGGGCTCGCACGCGCGGCCTCCGCGGCCTCGACGGGGCAGCTCGAGGCCTTTGCGCGCGCGCTGCCGGGCGACGACCGCCGGGCGGTGGCGGCGCTGCTGGCGCAGGGCCTCGATCCCAACACGGTCGACGCCCGCGGCAACAGCCTGCTGTACGTGGCCCTGCAGCACCATGCGCTGCGCATTGCCGCGCTGTTGCTGGCGCAACCGGGGCTGCGGCTGAATCAGCGCAATCCCGCCGGGGAGACCGCCCTGATGATCGCCTGCCTGCGCGGCGACGCGGGACTGGCCGAGGACATGCTGCGGCGGGGAGCACAACTGCAGCCGCCGCCGGGCCAGGCTGGATGGACGGCGCTGTCCTACGCCGCCACCAACGGGCAGGATCGCATCGTGCGCCTGCTGCTGGCGCACGGGGCGCGCGTCGATCAACCCGCGGCCAATGGCACGACCCCGCTGATGATGGCCGCGTATTTCGGGCATGCCGCCACCGTGCGGCTGCTGCTGGCCGCCGGAGCCGACCCGAGGCTGCGCAACCGCATGGGCTACAGCGCGATGGATCTGGCGATGCGGCGTCACCACCGTGCCAGCGCCGAGGCGCTGGGGCGCGCGCTCGATCGCAAGCGCAAACCGGGCCAGTGGTAGATCCCCGATCCGGCACGCCGCATCGACAGGGGCGCCATCCCCACAGGAAACGGCGCATATTTGCATTATGTTAAATAGACAATCCCAGGACGCTCCATGAACCCCCCCGACTATGGCGAACCCCTCACCCTCGACGATGCGCGCCGCGTCGTCGAAGCCGCCGAAGCCGAATCACGACGCCGAGGCTGGGCGATGGTGATCGCCGTGCTCGACAGCGCCGGACACCTGGTGGTGCTGCACCGCATGGATCAGGCGCAGTACGGCAGCATCGAGCTCGCGCAGGCCAAGGCCCGCACCGCGGTGCACTTCAAGCGGCCTACACGCATGTTCGAGGACACCCTGGCCGCAGGCGGCCTGGGGCTGCGGCTGCTGTCGGGGGACTTCTGCCTGTTCGAGGGCGGCCTGCCGCTGCTGCGCGACGGCAAGCTGGTCGGCGGCATCGGGGTGTCCGGCGCGCGCTCGGAATACGACGGGCAGGTCGCCGCGATCGGCGCCGCCGCCCTGCTGGCGTCCTGTCCCTAGTGTCCTGTCCCGCTCACTAGAAGCTCGCCACCAGAGCCGCCCGCAGTTCGGCGCCGATCGTCGGCCGCACCCCGAACCACAGCTCGAAGGCCGGCAGCGCCTGGTTGAGCAGCATGCCCAGGCCGTCCACCGTGGGGTTGCCGCGCGCGCGCGCGGCGGCCAGCAGCGCGGTCTCCAGCGGGACATACACCACGTCGGACACCAGCGCGGTGGGCGGCAGGCGATCCAGCCGCAGATCCAGCGCCGGATGGCCGTGCATGCCCTGGTTGGTGGTGTTCACCAGCAGTGCCACCCCGGCCAGCGCCTCATGGCGTTCGCTCCAGTCGTGTACCTCCACCCGCTCGCCGAAGGCGGCTGCGAGCTCCTCGGCCCTCGCACGCGTGCGGTTCAGCAGACGGATGCGCGGCGTGCCTGCGTCGAGCAGGCTGAGCACCACCGCCCGCGCCGCCCCCCCCGCTCCCAGCACGGTGGCCGGTCCGGCGTCGCCGCGCCAATCGGCCCGGGCGTCGCGCAGGCTCTGGACATAGCCATGGCCGTCGAAGTTGTATCCGCGCAGGCTGCCGTCGGCACCCACGGCCACGGTATTGACCGCGCCGATGCGCCGGGCCGGCTCGTCGATCACGTCCAGCATCGACATGATGGGCACCTTGTGCGGTATGGTCACGTTGCAGCCCGCGATGCCCAGCGCGCGCAGGCCCCGCACGGCATCGGGCAGCGCCTCGGGCCGCACCGGGAACAGGCCATAAGCCGCCTGCAGCCTGTGCTCGCGGATCCAGAAATTGTGGATCAGCGGTGAGCGCGAATGCGCCACCGGCCATCCCATCACGCCAGCCAGCCGGAAACCCGCGCTCATCACGATGCGGCCGCCCGGCAGGCATCCTCGGGCGTGGCGGCCTCCAGCGAACGGTGCAGCAGCTCCGCCGCGGTGCGCACGTCCTCGATGGGAACCTGCCCCGGTGCCGAGGCCCTGCCACCCACGGCAAAGCTCACCGACGAGCCGAACATCCAGCCGCACAGACGGGTCAGCGACCCGTAGGGCCCCATCGACATCGCGATCAGCGGCAGATCGATCGCGCGCGAGGCCCGCAGCGTGGCCTGCAGCAGGCACAGCACATCGTCGAGATCGCGCGGCATGACCGCCACCTTGGCCACGTCGGCGCCCAGGTGCGCCGCGGCGGCGAACCTGGAGACGAGTTCCTGCGCATCCGGAGTGCGCTGGAAGTCATGGAAGGACCCGACGAGCAGCGCGCCGCACGACGCCGCGGCCGCGCGTGCGCGCTGGAAGTGCGCGGGCTGGCTGGCCAGCTCGCAGTCGACGAGGTCGACCAGGCCGGCGGCGCAGACCGCCTCGATCGCCGCGCTGACCTGCTCCTCCGAGGCCGCGATCGCCTGCCCGCCTTCGCGGATCGAGCGCCGGGTGAACAGGATCGGGACATCCGCGGCCTGCTGCCGCAGCATGCCGGCGGCCTCGACGACCCCCGGCGCGTCGGCCAGATCCTGGAAGAAATCCACCCGCCACTCCAGCAGATCGGGCTTCCGGGCCAGCACCTGCGCCGCCTCGACGCGCAAGCCGTCGAGGTCGGGCGCCACCAGGGGCGCGCACACCAGGGGTTCGCGGCCGCCTCCGAGGACGCGCCCGCGCAGGCGGATCGGCTTGCTCATGCGCATGATGCCCGCAGCCCTTCGCGATCTGCCGGATCGGCCCGCAGCACGGCCGGATGCACGGCCCTCATTGCATGACGAATCCGGAGAAGTACACCCCGGTGATCGGCCCGCCCGGGCTGTCGCCGTGCACCCCGGCAGCCATCAGGATCGCGTTCACTCGGGCCTGGATCTGCTGCCGCAGCTTCTGCCGCGTGGCGTCGAGGGTGACCGTGGACGCCTGCTGGGCCGCCAGGATGTCCAGGATCGCGCTGCGCACCTCCGGCTTGAGCTGATTGAGGCTGGCGCCCACGCCGCTGCTGCTGGTCTTCAGCGCGATCTGCACCTGCAGGTAGTGCGTCTGTCCGTCGCTGCTCTGCACGTTGGTGACAAAGCGATCCAGGTTGATGAAATGCGCAGGCTTGGCCGCCGGCGGCGCCGGCTTGGCGCCATGCGCCTGCGCCGCAGAGGCCTTCTGGTGCACCAGGAACCACCAGGCCGCCGCGCCGCCGCCGGCCAGCAGCAGCACCAGCAGCACGATGATGATCACCAGCAGCTTGCCGACACCGGACTTCTTCTTCTTCCGGGTCGCGGGTTCTTCCTTGTTTTGCGTTGCCATGGGTCTTCAGGGAAAGGTCGATGCGAAACCATCCGCGGGCCGCGGTCGCGTTGCAGCAGCTTAGCGGCTCATGCGGGCGGGGACAGGGGCGAGCCCGGGATCGGGGGCGGCGCCGCGGCCAGACCCGGACGCGGGGGTGGCGACGCAGCGTTCTCGACGCGGTCGCGCCCGCCGGCCTTGGCCTGCAGCAAGGCCTGGTCGATGCGCGCATAGGCCTCATCCAGGCTCTCGCCCGGGCACCAGCAGCCGGCACCGGCGCTGAAACGCGCCGCAATGCCGGCAGGCTCGCGCGCATGGTGGAAGCGCCGGGCCCCGAATACCTGGCGCGCGCGCTGCAGAGCGGCATGCACGCCCTGCTCGTCCTCGCCGGGCAGCAGCAGCAGGAATTCCTCCCCGCCGATGCGCGCCACGATGTCGGTCGGGCGCAGCTCGGAGCGCAGCACCTGCACCAGCTCGCGCAGCACCACGTCGCCGATGTCGTGGCCATAGCGGTCGTTGATGGCCTTGAAGAAATCCAGGTCGACCATCGCCAGGCCCAGCGGCACGCCCTGGCGATGCGCGCGCGCGGCCTCGCGCGCGAACGACAGCTCCAGCCCGCGCCGGTTGAGCGCCCCGGTCAGTGGATCCTGCTGGATCAGCTCGCCCATCTGATCGAGCGCCGATTCCAGGCTCTGCGCACGATCGCGCGCCAGTTGCAGTTGCTGCCGGGCGTCGGCGAAGGCGCTGCGCAGCCTGCCGGTCTCCTCGAGCATCTGCTGGCTTTGTGCCAGGATGCCCTGCACCACCGACTTCGCGCGCTGCCAGTCTCCGGATTCGTCGAGCTCGCGCAGGCCGCTGCGCAGGCGGTCGCCATAGCGCTCGGTGCTCTGCACGTATCCACCCAGGCTGCGCACCACCATGTCGATGAGTTCCCGCGCCAGCACGCGCGCATCGTCGCCGGCCTTCTGCGCCACGCCCTGCCGCAGCAGCAGATCCTTCCACTGATGCACCGCCTGCTCCAGGCGCTCCGGCTCCAGCGGCTCGACCAGCAGCTGGCGCAGGCCGGCGACCCGCTCCTGCATCCAGTGCTGTGGCGCAAACAGCTGCGCCACGTTGTCGAGCAGCAGCCGCAGAAGCTCGGGAAGGCGCTCGCGCGCGCGCGCCGAGTCGACATGCCAGCGCTCGCAGGCGTCCCACAGTGCCTGCGCGCGCCCCGCGAAGGCCGCGCCGAAACTGTCGAGCGCGCCGGCTTCCTCCAGTAGTGCCTGCGCCTGCCCCTGCAATTCGGGTTGCCCGACGTAGGCCTGTTCGGCCATGCGTACCGCGTCCTGCCACAGGCGCTTCCAGGGTGCGCCCTGCGGCTGCGCGGCCGCGGCCGCTTCGACGGCCACCGGCAGCGGGCGCTCGCGCAGGCCGGCCCAGCGTTCGGTGGCCGACTGCATGGCGCGCAGCGCAGGCTCCGGCAGCGCGTGGTCCGCAATGGCGCGCAGGGCCTGCAGCTTCTGCAGCCGGGACACCCCGGCCTGCGAACGCTCCCACTCGCGCACGAAGGCGGCCAGCGCCGACCCCGCATGCACCGCCGCCTGGTCGACGCCGCCCGCCGCCGCCGGCGGCGCGCCGGGCGGCCGGCTGCCTGGCGGCGCAGCCTCCAGGTAGGCGCGGCGGTAGGCCTCGGGGGTTGGCTCGATGCCCTGCTCCGCCAGGCGGCGCAGGGCGGCGCGCGCGATGGCCGCGGGGCTGGCGTCGGACGCGCGCGTGTTGGGCATCGTGGGCATCAATCGTGATGGTGCGCGTGCGCGAACACCAGGTAGGCCTCGCCGCCGTCGCGCACCAGGCGGCAGCGCCGACCGTGCGGCAGGCTCAGCTTGCTGCGCAGGTGTCCGAACGGCAGGCCGCTGAGCACCGGCACGCCATGCCCATGCAGCTGGCCACGCAGCCAGGCGACGGCCTGCGGCAGGTCGTAGCCGTCGTCATGCGGAGCCAACCGGAACTCGGTGAAAGCGCCCAGCAGCACCGCGCGCTGGCGCTGCAGCACCCCCGCGTGCAGCAGCTGGGAGAACATGCGCTCCACCCGGTACGGGTGCTCCGAAACGTCCTCCAGGAACAGCACGCCGCGCAGCCGCGGCAGGTAGCGACTGCCGACGAGGTTGCACACCATGCTGAGGTTGCCCCCCCACAGCACCCCGCCGACATCGAGCCCGCGCGGGGCATCGGCGCAGGCGAATCCCACAGCTTCGAGGCGGTCGTCGACGATGTCCAGGAAGCTCTCGCGGGTGACCGCGTCGACCCGCTCGCCGCCGAAGTCGAAACTGGCCATCGGCCCGCTGCAGGTGACCGCTCCGCAGCGCGCGAGCAGCGCCAGTTGCAAGGCGGTGAAATCGCTGTGCCCGACCCACAGCTGCCCGCGCTCGCCGATGGCCTGCCCGAGCAGTTCGTAGTCGATGGCGTCGAGGATGCGGCTCAGCCCGTAGCCCCCGCGTGTGGCCATGACCACCGCGGCCCGGCTGCGCGCTGCCCGGTGCAGCGCCTGCACACGACGGGCGTCGCTGCCGGCAAAACGCTGCTGGCGCGCCAGCGCGGCCTGATCCACGCGCACCCGGAAGTCCAGCTCCGCCAGGCGGCGGGCGGCCAGCTCGATGCGCTGCGCATCGGGTACCGCGCCCGAAGGCGAAAGCAGGCGCAGTTCGCCACGCCCGCCGGCTCCGCGGCGCCTCCCCTCAGTCATCGAATTCCTCGCCGGGCAGGACGCCGAGTTCGCGCACCTCGATGCCGGCTCCGGACGCCGACGGCGCGGGCCGCGACTGCTCGCGCCGGGAACGGAAGAACTCCTGCAACAGCGCGCCGCAGGCCTGCGCCTCGACGTCGCCCTGCAGCTGTGCGTGGTGGTTCAGCCGGGCTTCGGCGAACAGGTCGAGCACGCTGCCGGCAGCGCCGGTCTTGGGGTCGCGCGCACCGAACACCACCCGCTGCACGCGGGCGTGCAGCAGGGCCATCGCGCACATCGCGCAGGGCTCCAGGGTCACGTACAAGGTGCATCCGGGGAGCCGGTAGTTGCCGAGCAGGCTGGCAGCCTGGCGCAGCGCGACGATTTCCGCGTGGGCGGTCGGATCCGAATCGCCGATCGGTCGGTTGTAGCCGGTGGCCAGCACCTTGCCATCGCGCACCAGCACCGCACCCACGGGCACTTCGCCCAGCAGCCAGGCGTTGTGCGCCTGATCCAGCGCCAGGCGCATGAACGCGCGGTCGGCCTGCGCGTCGGCGGACGCGTCGGGCGCTGTCTGAGGCGAGAACTCGGGTTCCTGCTGCATCCCGCAAGCATACTCGCGTCCCGCTGCGCGACGGCAGCGCGCGAGCCGCGGCGCGCGGGGCGCGCGAACGCCTCGCCGCCCCGCGGGGCGCGGGCGCTCAGCCTATGGTCATCAGGCTGGCGTTCCCCCCCGCAGCCGCGGTATTCACGCTCACCGACTCCTCGTGCAATAGCAGCTCCAGCGGGTAGTCGTAGGACTGCAGGCTGTCGTAGGGCAGCGCGTACACCGGAACCACCGCGTATTCATGGCGCGCCAGTTCGCCCATCAGCGTACGCAAGCCGGCCGGGTCGCCCTCGTACAGCGCCGCGTCCGGGCGCTCGTCCTCGGCCGCCAGCCGCACATGGGCGTGCAGGCCCGGGGGCACGAGTTCGGCCGCCGTCTGCGCGTGCGCGCCGGACAGCAGCGCCCGGTTGCCGCTGGCCAGCGCGGCGCCGACCTGGCGCAGCAGGCCGTCGCGGCTGGATGCACGGCACAGCACGCCGCCGCGCGGCCGCAGCAGGTACTCGTTGCTCTCCCCGACCGGGCCGGCGAGCGCGATCGGCTCCAGCCGGGGCGCCAGGCCCGCGTAGGCCTGCAGCGCCGCCAGCTCGACGCCGCGCGCAACCAGGGCCTCGATCCATTGCGCCAGGGCTTCCGGCGGCTGCTCCGCGCAGGGCAGGAACGGCGCGCAGGCGGGCGCCACGAGCCGCCGCAGGTACAACGGCCCGCCGGCCTTCGGCCCGGTACCCGAGCGCCCATGGCCGCCGAAGGGCTGCACGCCGACCACCGCGCCCACGATATTGCGGTTCACGTAGATGTTGCCCGCGCGGATGCGCGCGCGCACCTGGGCGATGGTTTCCTCGATGCGGCTGTGGATGCCGAAGGTCAGTCCGTAGCCCAGGGCGTTCACCCCGTCGAGGGCCGTCGCGAGCTCGCTCTTGCGGTAGCGCAACACATGCAGCACGGGCCCGAAGACCTCGCGGCCCAGCCACTTCAGGGAATCGATCTCGATCAGCGTGGGGGCCACGAAGTGCCCCTCCGCGGTGTGCGCGTCCAGGGTCACGGCATGCACCGCGCAGCCGCGGGCACGCATGGCCTCGATGTGCGACTGGATGGCCTGCTGGGCATCGGAGTCGATCACCGGGCCGATGTCGGTACGCAGTCGATCCGGGCGCCCGATGACCAGTTGATCCATCGCGCCGCGCAGCATGTCCAGCAGGCGCTCGGCGACATCGTCCTGCACCAGCAGGATGCGCAGCGCAGAGCAGCGCTGGCCGGCAGAATCGAAGGCCGAGGACACGATGTCGGCCACCGCCTGCTCGGGCAGTGCCGAGGAGTCGACGACCATCGCGTTCTGGCCGCCGGTCTCCGCGATCAGCGGAATCGGCAGCCCATGGGCGTCCAGACGGTCGGCCAGCTGGCCCTGGATGAGGCGGGCGACTTCGGTCGAGCCGGTGAACACCACTCCGCGCACCCGCGCATCGCCGACCAGCGCGGCGCCCACGCTGCCATCGCCCGGCAGCAACTGCAGCACGCCGGGCGGCAGGCCAGCCTCCAGCAGGGTCGTGACCGCGGCGTGCGCGATCAGCGGTGTCTGTTCGGCCGGCTTGGCCAGCACCACATTGCCGGCGGCCAGCGCGGCCGCCACCTGCCCCATGAAGATCGCCAGCGGGAAATTCCACGGACTGATCGCCACCACCGGCCCCAGCGGGCGATGCTCGGCGTTGTGGAAGCGGCTTGAAACCTCGCCCGCGTAGTAGCGCAGGAAATCCACCGCCTCGCGCACCTCGCCGATGGCTGCCGGGAGCGCCCGACCGGCCTCGCGCACGATCAGCGCCACCAGTCGCGGCAGACGTTCCTCGAAGAGGTCGGCGGCGCGCAGCAGGATGGCCGCTCGATCGGCTGCCGGCGTGGATTGCCACACCGGCGCCTCGGCCAGCGCCAGCGCCAGCGCGCGGTCGCAGATCTCCGGGGTCGCGGGAACCACGCTTCCCACCACGTCGCGCAGGTCGGCCGGGTTGTGCACGGCATGGGCCACGCCGTCGCAGCTTCCGGTGGCCAGGATCGGGCGTGCTTCCCAGCGGGCGTCCAGCGCGGCCAGCCCGGCCGCTGCCAGCGCGCCCAGGCGCTGCTCGTTGCTGAGATCGAGCCCGGCGGAGTTCCGGCGCCGCTCGCCATACAGCTGCGCGGGCAGCAGGATCCTCGGATGGGGCGATCCCAGCGGGGCGACCTGCCGCGCCAGCTCGATCGGATCGGCGATGATGTCCTCCAGGCTCAGCGACGGGTCGTTGATCTTGTGCACGAAGGACGTGTTGGCGCCGTTCTCGAGCAGCCGGCGCACCAGGTAGGCCAGCAGGGTTTCATGCGTGCCCACCGGAGCGTAGATGCGGCAGGGGCGCTGCAGGGTGGTGACCACCTCCTCGTACAGCGGCTCGCCCATGCCATGCAGGCATTGGAACTCGTACTGGCCGACGTAGAAGTTGTCCCCGGCCATGCCGTGGATCGCCGCCACCGTATGCGCGTTGTGCGTCGCGAACTGCGGGAACACCGCCTGCGGAGCCGCCAGCAGCTTGCGTGCGCAGGCCAGGTACGACACATCGGTGTGCACCTTGCGGGTGAACACCGGGAAGCCCTCGAGCCCGTCGAGCTGGGCGCGCTTGATCTCCGAGTCCCAGTAGGCCCCCTTGACCAGGCGCACCATCAGCCTGCGGCGCGAGCGCTGCGCGAGGTCGATGAGGAAATCCAGCACGAAGGGAGCGCGCTTCTGGTAGGCCTGCACGACGAAGCCGATGCCGTTCCAGCCCTGCAGCGCGGAATCGAAGCACAGGCTTTCGAGCAGATCCAGCGACAGCTCCAGGCGGTCGGCCTCCTCGGCGTCGATGTTCAGGCCGATGTCGTAGCTGCGCGCCAGCCGCGCCAGATGCGCCAGCCGGGGCAGCAGTTCGTCCATCACCCGCTGCCGCTGCCCGCGGCTGTAGCGCGGGTGCAGCGCCGACAGCTTGATCGAGATCCCGGGGCCCTCGTAGATGCCCCGGCGCTGCGCCGACTTGCCGATCGAATGGATGGCCTGCTCGTAGTCGCGCAGGTAGCGCTGGGCGTCGCGCTCGGTGAGCGCGGCCTCGCCCAGCATGTCGTAGGAATGGCGGAAACCCTTGGCCTCCCATCTGCGGCTGTTGGCCAGCGCCTCGGCGATCGTCTGCCCGAGCACGAACTGCTCGCCCATCAGGCGCATGACCATGTTCACCCCGGCGCGCACGGCCGGCTCCCCGCCGCGTGCCACCAGGCGCGACAACACCGCCGACAACGTGGCCTCGCTGCTCGTGCTCACCAGCCGGCCGGTCAGCAGCAGTCCCCAGGTGGCGGCGTTGATGAACAGCGAACGCCCGCCACCCAGATGGCTCTGCCAATCGCCCGATCCGATCTTGTCGCGGATCAGGGCGTCGCGGGTCGCGCTGTCGGGGATGCGCAGCAGGGCCTCGGCCAGGCACATCAGGGCCACGCCCTCCTGGCTCGACAGCGCGTACTCCTGCAGCAGGGTCTCGACCACGCCGCGGCTGCGCTTGCCGCGCAGCCGCGCAGCCAGATCGCGAGCCGTCTGCTGCACACGCTGCGCAAGCGGCGCCGGCAGTTCGGCCTGGGCCAGCAACGCCGGCACGCACTCGCCTTCGGCACGCCGGTACGCTGCGGTGATCGCGGCCCGCAGCACGCTTTGCGGTTGCACCTCCTGCGCCAGTTCGAGGAAGGGAACGACCGCCGCTTCGCTACGCTCCGGTTGCGCCGGATGCGCGGCGCTGGTTCCACCGCCCTGCACCGCCGCATCGTCCCCGCGCTCGAGACGCTCCAGACCCTGCAGAATCCAGCTTTTCAGCAGGTAATGCGGGGTGCGCCCGCGCGCTTCGGCGGCGGAACGGATGCGCTGCCGCACCTGTTCGTCGAGTTTCACACCAATCGTCGTCAGACCCATCGCACGCTTCCTGCCTCGGTTGTAGGCCACGCAAACAGCCGCATGGTTGCACTCCTTGGGGGGGATGTAAAGCACCCTTCCGGTGACTGTCATGCATTCTTACAATTCTGGGTATTACCCTGATGCGCGCGTCGGTGCAACCGGGTATGGTGCGCACTGTATTGCGCCGGCGGCAGGCGCCTTCCCGTCTCGGGCAGGCGCAGCGGTCGCGGCAAGCAGCGACCCGGTGCGACGCGCACCCGGCCCTTCCCCTCTCCAAATCTTTCGCTCGGGACCATCCAGATCATGAAGCACAAACTTGCCAGGAATCTGTTGTTCACGCTGATCGGTGCGGCCTTCGGTGCCGCCGGCGCGCAAGCCGCCACGCCGATCACCATCGGGGTGCAGGCGCCGATCACCGGCCAGTACGCCAACGAGGGTCAGGGCATCGCCAATGCCGTCAAGCTGCTGGTCAAGCAGCAGAACGCCAAGGGCGGCCTGCTCGGACATCCGCTGCAGGTCAAGGTCTGCGACGACCAGGGCGAAGCCGCGCCGGCGGCGATCTGCGCCCGCCAGTTGGTCAACGACGGGGTTCTCGCGGTGGTCGGCAGCTACACCAGCGGAGCCGCGCTGGCCGCCGAGCCGATCTACGCCCGCGCCAACGTGATCCAGACCTCCGACGGCACCAGCGACCAGCTGACCGCGCACGGATTCAAGACCTTCTTCCGCAACGCGCCACCGAACAGCGCCGAGGCGGTGTTCACCGCCCAGTACTTCAAGGCCATGGGCTACAAGCGGGTGGCGGTGATCACCGACCATTCCAGCTTCGCCACCGGCCTGGCCGACGCCGTGGTGGACAACGCCCGCAAGGACGGCGTGGATATCGTCGACAAGGCCTACATCAATGCCGGGTCGCAGAACTACACCCCGGTGCTGACCAAGCTGAAGGCGATGCACCCGCAGGCGGTGTACTTCTCCGGCTACTACACCGATGGCGGGCTGATCAAGGCCCAGATGGCCCAGCTGGGCATGAAGGCCAAGTTCGTCGGAGGCGATGCCAACCAGAACGTCGCCTTCGGCAAGATCGCCGGCAGCGCAGCGGCCGGAGCGGTGATCATCAACGTGCCGGCTCCGCAGGATCTCCCCTACCCGGTGGCCAAGCAGTTCCTCGCCCAGTACAAGCAGGCCTACGGTCACCAGCCCCCCAGCGTGTACACCCTGACCAACGCCGACGGTCTGCGCGCGGTGCTCTACACCGCGGAGAAGATCAAGAGCACGGAAGCTGCCAGGCTGATCCCGGCGCTGCACCATCTGCACGACTTCCAGGGCCTGACCGGGAACTTCTCGTGGAACGCGGTGGGCGAGCGTGAAGGCAGCGGCTTCGTGGCCTTCGACATCCAGCCCGACGGCAGCTACCGCATCATCTACCCGGCCAGCGCGGCCCACTGAGGCAGGATCGGCGCGTGCGTCGGCGCGGTTCGCGCGCGCGCCGCGCCGCGCCCACCGGCGACGCGCCAGGATCCCTCGTCGCCGCACCCTTCGCTCCCAGGAGACATCCCGATGCTGAGCACCGTGCTGCAGCAACTGGTCAACGGTCTGACCGTCGGCGGGATCTATGCCCTCATCGCCCTCGGCTACACCATGGTGTACGGGGTGCTGCGGCTGATCAATTTCGCGCACGGCGACCTGTGCATCTTCGGCGCCTACATCGGTCTCGTCGCGCTCAGCGCCGGCGAAGCCGGCGAGCAGTCGCACCTGCTGCTGCTGGGCGCCGCCTTCCTCGTCGCGGCGATCGCCGTCGGCGCTGCAGGCATGCTGCTGGAATTCAGCGCCTACCGGCCGCTGCGCCGGGCCGACCGCCTGAGCGCGGTGGTTTCGGCGCTGGGAGCCTCGCTGTTCATCGAGAACGGCATCATGCTGGTGTGGGGGCCGCAACTGCGGGTGTTCCCCAGCCACCTGCTGCCCGCGCACTCGTGGGACTGGCTGGGCGCGCGCATCAACCTGGTGCAGTTGCTGATCATCATCGGCAGCGCCGTGCTGATGGCGCTGCTGTACTGGTTCGTCCACCACACCCGCTACGGCACCGCGATGCGCGCCTCGGCCAGCGACCAGGACGCGGCGCGCCTGATGGGCATCAACGTCAACCGGGTGATCGCCAGCGTGTTCATCATCGGCCCGGCGATCGGCGCCATCGGCGGCCTGTTCATCGGCCTGTACTACCGGCAGGTCTACTTCACGATGGGCTGGACCTACGGCCTGAACGCCTTCATCGCCGCCATCCTGGGGGGCATCGGCAACATCCCCGGAGCCATGCTGGGCGGGGTGCTGCTCGGTCTGTTCAACGCCTTCGCCGCCGGTTTCATCTCCAGTTCGTGGCAGGGCGCGATCACCTTCGCCCTGCTGATCGGCATCCTGCTGCTGCGCCCCACCGGGCTGCTCGGCGAGCGCGTCGCGGAGAAAGTCTGATGAAAGCCCTGCTCCAGATGCTCAACCGCCCGTGGCTGGGAATCGCGCTCTGGCTCCTGGGCCTGGGCGTGCCGCTGCTGCTCGACCAGACCTGGGTGTTCATCGCCTCGCTGTTCGCGGTGTATGCCATCGTCGCCCTCAGCCAAGACATCGTGCTCGGGCGCGCAGGCATGTTCGACATGGGCCACGCGGTGTACTTCGGCGTCGGGGCCTACGTCACCGCGGTGCTCAACACCGCCTTCGGCTGGCCGATCCTGCTGACCTGGCCGCTGGCGGTGCTCGTCGCGGCGCTCGTCGGCGGGCTGCTGGCGGCGCCGATCGTCAAGCTGCGCGGCGACTACCTGCTGGTGGCCACGATCGGCTTCAATGCGATTTTCATCCTCGCGCTGGACAACAACGTGGGCCACCTGACCGGAGGCGCCGACGGGGTATTCGGCATCGGCGTGCCCGCGCTGGGAAGCTGGCAGCTGGCCAGCCAGAACGCACAGTTCTGGCTCGACTGGGTCGCCTTCGCCGCGGTGCTGCTGCTGATGCGCAACCTCGATCGTTCGCACCTCGGGCGCACCTTCTATTACCTGAAGCACGACCAGCTGGCGGCCACCACGATGGGGGTCGACACCCGCAAGTACCGCGTGCTGGCCTTCGCGCTGGGGGCGGCGCTGGCCGGCTTCGGAGGCACGCTGTTCGCCACCCTGATGGCCGCGGTCAGCCCCGGGGCCTTCGTGTTCACCGAGTCGGTGACGCTGTTCGCCATCGTGCTCGTCGGTGGCCAGGGCTCGCTGCCCGGGGTGCTGCTGGGCACCGCGCTGATGTTCGTCGTTCCCCAGGTCTTCCGCGGCTTCGCCGAGTACCGCTATTTCGTGTTCGGTATCGCAATGGTGGTCATCATGGTCTTGCGCCCGCAGGGCATCTGGCCGCGGGGAACCAGCAGCGGGAGCGCGCGATGAGTTCCCCGACCCTGCTCGAACTCCAAGGCGTCGGCGTGCGCTTCGGCGGCCTGAAGGCGGTTGATGCGCTCAGCTTCTCGGTGGCGCCGGCGCAGGTGGTGGGCCTGATCGGCCCGAACGGCGCCGGCAAGACCACGGCATTCAACCTGATCACCGGTGTCTACCGCCCGACCGAGGGCCATATCCGCTTCGACGGACGGGAGATCACCGGCTGGGCGCCGCACCGCATTGCACGCGCGGGGATCTTCCGCACCTTCCAGACCATCCGCCTCTTTCAGGGCCAGAGCGTGCTGAACAATGTCCTCGCCGGCCTGCACCTGCGCACCCGGCAGCAGTGGTGGCAGGGCCTGCTGGCCACGCCTGCGCAACGCCGCGAAGAAGGCGCGCTGCGCGAGCAGGTGCTGCAGCTGCTGCGGCGCCTGCGGCTCGACGACGTGGCGCAGCACGACGTGGCCTCCCTGCCCTACGGGGTGCAGCGCCGCGTCGAACTGGCGCGCGCGCTGATCGCCGAGCCCAGCCTGCTGATCCTGGACGAACCTGCGGCCGGGCTGAACGACCAGGAGTCGGCCGAGCTCAACCGCACCATCCTCGCCGTGCGCGAACAGGGCATCAGCGTGCTGCTGGTGGAACACGACATGAACGTGGTGATGAACGTCACCGACCACATCGTGTGCATCAACTTCGGGCGCAAGATCGCCGAGGGCGCGCCCGAGCACATCCGCAACCATCCCGACGTCATCGAGGCCTACCTGGGCAAGGACGACGACGACGAGGAAGCGCAGCAGTCCGTGACGCCCACCGCCGGGGAGGCCGCATGAACATGCTGGAGATCCGCGACCTCGACGTGCGCTACGGCCACATCCAGGCGCTCAAGGGCATCAGCCTCGACGTCGCCGAAGGCGAGATCGTCGCCCTGCTCGGCGCCAACGGCGCCGGCAAGACAACGCTGATGCGCACCATCAGCGGGCTGCTGCGCGCGCATGCGGGCAAGGTGCTGTTGCGCGGGCAGGAGATCCAGCGCACCGCGGCCGACGCCATCGTGCGCATGGGCATCTCCCAGGTGCCCGAGGGGCGACGGGTGTTTCCCACGCTCAGCGTCTGGGAGAACCTGAGCCTGGGCGGCTACACCCGCGGCCGCGCCGAGGTCGCGCAAAGCCTGCAGCAGGTCTGGCAGATGTTCCCGCGCCTGCTGGAGCGCCGCGAGCAACTGGCCGGCACCCTGTCGGGGGGCGAACAGCAGATGCTGGTGATCGGGCGCGCGCTGGTGGCGCGCCCCCGGCTGCTGCTGCTCGACGAGCCGAGCCTGGGCCTGGCGCCGATCATCGTGCGCGACATTTTCCGCTCGCTGCGCCAGATCCGCGAACAGGGCATGACCGTGCTGCTGGTCGAGCAGAACGCGCGCATGGCCCTCAAGCTGGCCGACCGCGCCTACGTGCTGGAAACCGGCACCATCCGCCTGCAGGGATCAGCCGCCGAGCTTCTCGCCTCCCCCGAGGTGCAGGCGACCTACCTCGGCCACGGCGCCGCGCACGCGGCCTGAACGGGTGGGCCCGCGCCCGCCAGCCGCGGTCGCGCCGGCCTCGGGCACAATGCGGCCATCATGGACGTCGACGGCCCCCACGCACAGGCCATGCTGCAGGCGATCGGCGCCACCGCGCTGTTCGGCGGACTGCGCGCCGAGGTGCTGGCCAGCCTGCTGCCCCACTTCGAGCCCATCGCGCTGGCCGGAGGCGAAACCCTGTGTCGCCGCGGCGAGCCTGCCGACGCCGTGTACGTGGTGTGCTCGGGCAGCCTGGGGGTCTTCGGTCGCGGTCACAGCGATGCCGAGGAACGCCTGCTCGGCCTGGTCTCCTCCGGCCAGACGGTGGGCGAGCTCGGTCTGCTGACCCAGCGTCCGCGGGGCGCCACGGTGCGCGCGCTGCGCGACTGCAGCCTGTTGCGGCTGCGCGGCGCTCGGCGGCTGCTGCGGCTGATGGCCGCCCACCCGGAGGCGCTGGCGCGCACGCTCGCCGATCTGCTGGCGAGGGTGCAGTGGCGTGAGCACGAGCAACTGCTCAACCCGCCGCGCACCTTCGCCCTGCTGGCGGCCACCGACGGCCCGGCGCTGCGCGACGCGGCGCGCGCGCTGGAAGAGGCACTGCGCGCGCGCGGCTCGGTGCTGCTGGTGGACAGTGCCCTCGGGAGCGAGCGCGACACGGCCTGGCACGACCTGCGCGAGCGCGAGCACCGCTTCATCGTCTACGTCGCGGACGGCGACCCATCCTGGCGCGCCCGCTGCATGCGGCAGGCCGACCAGTTCCTGCTGCTCGCCGAGGCCGGCACGACGCCGCAGCCGTGGCCCGACGCCATCTGCCGCAGCGGCGCCGACGTGTTGCATCGCGCCCGCCACCTGCTGCTGCTCGGGCCCGAGGGGCCGCCGCAGGCGCGCAACGCGATGCAATGGCTGGGCGGCTTCGAGGGTTCCGTGCACTGGCACCACCTGCGCGGCTCGGCGGATTGGGCACGCCTGGGCAGGCTGCTGGCCGGCGAGGCCACCGGACTGGTGCTTTCCGGCGGCGGAGCGCGCGGCTTCAGCCATCTCGGGGTGGTGCGCGCGCTGCGCGAGCTGGGCATTCCCATCGATTCCATCGGAGGCACCAGCATCGGGGCGATCGTGGGCGCGGCGGTGGCCTGCGAATGGGACGACGACACCCTGCTGCGCACCATGCGCGATGCCTTCCTCGTCGGCCATCCGCTGCGCGACCTCACTCTGCCGCTGATCGCGCTGACGCGCGGCGGGCGCGCCACGCGCCTGCTGCGCGAGGCCTTCGGCAGCCGGCGCATCGAGGATCTGGCCCTTCCCTTCTTCTGCGTCTCGTCGAACCTGACTGCCGGCCGCGTCGACGTGCATACCCGCGGCGTGCTGTGGAAGTGGTTGCGCGCGGGCGCCGCGATCCCGGGCATCCTGCCTCCGCTGCTCGACCAGGGCATGGTGCACGTGGACGGAGCGGTACTCAATAACCTGCCGACCGACATCATGCACGACACCGGGGTGCGCAGGCTGCTGGCGGTGGACATCAGCGGCGAGGACACGCTGCCGGCCGACTTCGAGGACGCCGCGCTGCCCACGCTGCCGCGCCTGACCTGGAACTGGCTGCACGGCCGCCAATGGCCGAGCCTGTTCGCCATCCTGGCGCGCTCGGCGCTGGTGCACGAGCAGTCCAGCAGCGAACTGCGCCGCGGGCTGGCCACCGAATTGCTCACCCCGCCGCACGCCGAGGTCGGGCTGCTCAGCTGGAAGGACTACCAGCGCTCGATCGACAGCGCCTACGACTACACCATGCGGCACTTCGAGCGCCGCGCCGCGCCCGACGACCGGGCCTGCGCGGCCGCCACGCCAGAGCCTTTCTCGGGCACTTAACCTATTCCTAACCGGAAGCGCCGCACCGCGCTCGGGGAACATGCAGAATGCCCCGGATGTATCCAAATGATGCAGGATCGACGGCATCGTGGATGACGGATCGACATTCGGTACAGGACTTCGGCCACCCCGGCCATCGTGCGAGAAAGGAGCAATGTTTCATGAAGAAGATCCAATCGGCCTGCGCGGCCATCGTCGTGGGGGCCTTGTCCCTTGGTACCGCCTGCGCGGAGACCCCGGGCCCTGTCTACGCGGGGATCGGCATCAGCTATGCGAAGGTTTCCGATCAACTCGCCACGACCGCGGAGCAGATGATGAGCACGGCTGGCGGGACATTCAGCCTGGATATGAAGACGAGCGCCGCAAGCGGGAGGATCTTCGCCGGCTACAACGTGCATGAGCAGGTGGCGCTGGAACTCGGGTTCCTCAAGACGCAGAACATGCGATCGAACTTCACTGGAACCGAATCCCATCAAATCAGCTTCTCGGGAAGCGGCACGCGCAAACTCAGCGGGATCGATTACTCGGTGCTTCTGCGACCCAGCCAGGAAAGCGGAATGCACCGCTTCTACGGAAGACTCGGCGGAAGTTATCTCCAGGACGACAGGAGCGCCACCGTCCATGCCGGCACGCACAGCAGCTACTCCGTCCGCGCAAGTGAGAAGGGAACGGGGTGGCTCGCCGGGATCGGCTACGAGCACCCCGTCAGCAGCAATCTGTCGATTCGCGCCGAATACAGCCACTACGGGCGCATCGCCGGGGACAGCGACACCCGCGCAGGCATGTACGGTATCAACCTGATCGGAAGGTTCTGAGCGGCTCGGGCAGCAACGCGCCGGGAAACAGCGACGTTCCACGTCGCTGTTCTTTCTGGCGGAAGAACTACTCCCACTCGATGGTCGCCGGCGGCTTGCTGGAGACGTCGTAGGTCACGCGGTTGATTCCGCGCACCTCGCTGATGATGCGGCCCGCCACCCGCTTGAGCAGGGAGAAGGGCAGCTCGGAACAGTCGGCGGTCATGAAATCGCTGGTGTCGACCGCGCGCAGCGCGACCACGTAGTCGTAGGTGCGGCCATCGCCCATGACGCCGACGCTCTTCACCGGCAGGAACACCGCGAAGGCCTGCGCGGTCTGCTCGTACCAGCTGCGGCCGCTGGCCGGATCCCGGGTGCTGCGCAGTTCCTCGATGAAGATGGCATCGGCGCGCCGCAGCAGATCGGCATATTCGCGCCGCACCTCGCCGAGGATGCGCACCCCCAGCCCGGGGCCCGGGAAGGGATGGCGATCGACCATTTCGGATGGCAGGCCGAGCTGGCGTCCGAGCTCACGCACCTCGTCCTTGAACAATTCGCGCAAGGGCTCGAGCAGCTTCAGGCCCAGGCTCTGCGGCAGCCCGCCGACATTGTGGTGGCTCTTGATGGTGCTGGCCTTCTTCGTCGCCGCGCCTCCGGACTCGATGACGTCGGGATAGATCGTTCCCTGCGCCAGCCAGCGCGCGTCGCGGAGCTTGCCGGCCTCGCGCTGGAACACCTCGACGAACTCCCGGCCGATGATGCGTCGCTTCTGCTCGGGGTCGCTGACCCCGGCCAGCGCGCGCAGGAAGTCCTCGCTGGCATCGACATGCACGACACGCGCGTGCAGCCGCCCCGCGAACATGTCCATCACCAGCCGCGCCTCGTCCTGGCGCAGCAGGCCGTGGTCGACGAACACGCAGCTCAGCTGGTCGCCGATGGCGCGGTGGATCAGCGCCGCGGCGACGCTGGAATCGACTCCGCCCGACAGGCCCAGGATGACCTGCTCGCTGCCGACCTGCTCGCGGATGCGCTGCGTCGCCTCGGCGATGTAGTCGCCCATGACCCAGTCGCCGCGGCAGCCGCAGATGTCGCGCACGAAGCGCCGCAGCAGCGTGCGTCCCTGCAGGGTGTGGGTGACCTCGGGGTGGAATTGCACTGCGTAGTAGCCCCTGGCCTCGTCGGCCATGCCGGCGATCGGGCAGCTCGGGGTGCTGGCCATCAGCGTGAAGCCCGCAGGCATGCGCGTGACCTTGTCGCCGTGGCTCATCCACACCTTGAGCATGCCGTGGCCTTCGGCGGTGCGCAGATCCTCGATGCCCTCGAGCAACCGCGTGTGGCCGCGCGCGCGCACCTCGGCGTAGCCGAATTCGCGCTGTTCGCTCCATTCGACCTGGCCGCCGAGCTGCGCCGCCATGGTCTGCATGCCGTAGCAGATGCCCAGCACCGGCACGCCGGCATCCCACACCGCCTGCGGCGCGCGCATCTGCTGCTGCTCGTAGGTACTGGCGTGGCTTCCCGAAAGGATGATTCCCTTCAGCCCCGGGAAGTTGCGGATGAAGCCGTCGTCCACGTCGAAGGGGTGGATTTCGCAATAGACCTGCGACTCGCGCACGCGGCGCGCGATGAGCTGCGTGACCTGGGAGCCGAAGTCCAGGATCAGGATCTTCTGGTGCATGAGCCGATCAGTCGGTGTGGTAATTCGGGGCTTCCTTGGTGATCTGCACGTCATGCACATGGCTTTCGCGCATCCCCGCCGAGGTGATTTCCACGAACTGCGCGCGCGCGCGCATGTTGTCGATGCTGGCGCATCCGCAGTAGCCCAGCGACGAGCGCAGGCCGCCCACCAGCTGGTACAGGATCGCAGCCAGCGCTCCCTTGTAGGGCACGCGGCCCTCGATGCCCTCCGGAACGAATTTCTCCGCCCCGGCCGAGGCGGGCGCCTCCACCCCGTCCTGGAAGTAGCGGTCGGCCGAGCCGGCGTTCATCGCCCCGATCGATCCCATGCCGCGGTAGGTCTTGTACGAGCGACCCTGGTACAGGATCACCTCGCCGGGAGCCTCCTCGGTGCCGGCGAACATGCTGCCCATCATCACGCTGTGCGCGCCGGCGGCCACCGCCTTGGCGATATCCCCGGAAAAGCGCACGCCGCCGTCGGCGATCAGCGGCACGCCGGTGCCCTCCAGGGCCTGGGCGACGTTGGCGATGGCCGTGATCTGGGGAACCCCGACCCCGGCGACGATGCGGGTGGTGCAGATCGAGCCCGGCCCGATGCCCACCTTGACGCCGTCCGCGCCGGCATCGGCAAGCGCCCGCGCGGCCTCGGCGGTGGCGATGTTGCCGCCGATCACGTCGACCTCTGGATAATGCTGCTTGACCCAGCGCACGCGGTCGATCACCCCCTGGCTGTGGCCATGCGCGGTATCGACGACGATCACGTCGACCCCGGCGCGCACCAGGGCCTCGACCCGTTCCTCGGTGCCCTCGCCTACCCCGACCGCGGCCCCCGCGCGCAGCTTGCCCTGCGGGTCGCGTGCGGCGTTCGGGCGCTCGGTGGCCTTCAGGATGTCCTTCACGGTCATCAGGCCGCGCAGTTCGAAATCGTCGTTGATCACCAGTACGCGCTCCAGGCGATGGCGGTGCATCAGCGCCTTGGCCTCGTCCGGAGTGGCGCCCTCGCGCACCGTGATCAGGCGCTCGCGCGGGGTCATGATGTCGCGCACCGGGGCGTCCAGCCGGGTCTCGAAGCGCAGGTCGCGGTTGGTGACGATGCCCACCACCCTGCCGCTCTCGATCACCGGAAACCCCGAGATGCCATGCTGGCGCGACAGCGCCAGCACATCGCTGACCTTGACACCGGGGGAAATGGTGATCGGATCCTTCAGCACCCCCGACTCGAAGCGCTTGACCCGTGCCACCTCGACGGCCTGCGCCTTGGGCGAGAGGTTCTTGTGGATGATGCCGATGCCTCCCTCCTGGGCCATCGCGATGGCCAGGCGCGATTCGGTCACCGTGTCCATGGCCGCCGACACCAACGGGATGTTGAGGCGGATGCGGCGGCTGAGCTGGGTGGCGAGACTGGTGTCCTTGGGCAGGATCTGGGAATAAGCCGGGACCAAGAGAACGTCGTCAAAGGTCAACGCTTTTCCGAGCAGGCGCATACTTCCTCCGGGCGCAAAACACGATGATAAGAGACAACGCCTGGTGCCAACTCGTGCAGCCGCAGCGCGATGCCGTACAGTTCGTGGCAGCGCCCGCCCGCCGGCCGCTGGACAACCGGAGAGCCTACGATGCGCGATACCTTCCGCCCCTGCCGCCGCCCGCTGCTGACCGCGCTGGCGGCCGCGGCCTGCCTGTGCCTGGCGCAGCAGGCCGCAGCGCAATGGGAATGGCGTTCGCCGACCGGCGTCGTGCAGTACAGCGACCTGCCGCCACCCCAGGGCACGCCCTTGCACGACATCCTCGCCCGCCCGCAGCCCACCAGCGTGCCCCAGGCACCCGCCTCGGCGGCCTCGGCGGCTTCGGCGCCGTCGGCCGCCGCCGCAGTACGCCGCCAGATGCGGCGCGCCAGGCAGCAGCAGCAGGCGCGGCAGCGCGCGCTGCAGTTGCAGCAACAACAGCAGGCGCAGCAACGCATGCAGCTGTGCCAGCAGGCGCAGCAGCAACTGCAGGTGCTCGACAGCGGACGCCGGGTACGACAGACGCAGGCCGACGGCCAGCGCGTGTTCCTCGATTCGGCGCAGATGCAGACCCAGCGCGCACAACTCCAGGCGCTGGCGGCCGCCAACTGCAACTGAGCGATCGGGCGCGGTGCGGGGCCGCGCCCCCGGAGCCGCGCTGGCTCGTGTGCGGACTCTAGATCCGGCGCCGCCCCTGCAGCAGCAGGCGCACCCGCACCTTCACCGCGTTCAGCCCGTCGTAGGCTCCGCGCTGGCAGCATCCGTGGCGCGGCACGACCTGCACCAGCACCCCGCCTGCGGCGGCCTCGTCCAGCGCGATCTGCAGTTCCCGGTGCACGGTGCCGCCGCCGGTTCCCAGCACCACCAGCGCATGCAGCGGCGGCTGCAGCAGCCCCTGTCGCGAGGCATGCAGCAGCACACGCACCAGCGCGCCATCGGCGCCGGCATGGCTGCACACCAGTTCCACCCGCGGCCAGTGCGCGGCTGCATCGACGTGCAGCGCAGACTTTGCCGGCTCGCCGGCGACCGCGGCGGCCGGCGGCTCGCGCGTCCAGCGCAGGCCGCCGGCATCGATCCAGCCCAGCGGCCCGCGCTCCCCGGAACCGAAGGCATCGATCTGTGCCGGGCGCTCCTTGCTCACGTCGCGCGCCGCGTGCACGCGGCCGTGGAGCACGCACAGGACGCCACGTCCCGCCGCGCTCGCGTCGGCCGCCACGCGTACCGCATCGAAGAGGTTGCGCGGGCCGTCGGCCGACAGCGCGCCCGCCGGCAGCATGGCCGCGGTCAGTACCACCGGTGCGCCGGGGCCCAGCAGGCAGTCCAGCGCATAGGCGGTCTCCTCCAGGGTGTCGCTGCCGTGGGTGATCACGCAGCCTCCACCGCCTTGCGCGCGCCAGTCCTCGACCGCCTCGGCCAGGCGCAGCCACAGATCGGGCTGGGCGTCCTTGCTGTCGATGTTGCACAACTGCCGAAGCTGCAGCCGGGCGACGGCTTCGACCCCGGGCGCGGCCGCCAGCAACTGCTCCACGCCCAGCACGCCGGCCGTGTAGCCGGCGCCGGTGGCGGCACCCGCGGCCGGCGCGACCCCGGCGATCGTCCCGCCGGTGCCCAGTACCAGCACGGTGGCCAAGGGCGGGGAAAACGGTTCTTGCCTCATGACGGAATCTGGATAAAAATACAGCGAATTTTGTACAGCATCGGAACCGGAGCGCGTGCAGCATGGCCAGCCTCACGAAGCTTACCCCCCGCCAGGAAGAGATTCTGCGCCTGATCGCCCACAGCATCGAGCGCAGCGGCTATCCCCCGACGCGGGCGGAGATCGCCTCCGAACTCGGCTTCCGCTCGGCCAATGCCGCCGAGGATCATCTGCATGCGCTGGCGCGCAAGGGCATGCTGGAGCTGGCCTCGGGCACCTCGCGCGGCATCCGCCTGACGGCTGCGGCGCGGCAGGCGCTGCGCCCGGCACCGGGCCTGCTGCCGGGCACGCCGCGCTCGCTGCCCGGAATGGAACAGCTGATGCTCCCGCTGATCGGTCGCGTGGCCGCCGGCCACCCCATCCTGGCCCAGGAGCATGTGGAGGCCACGCTCGGGGTGGACGCCGGCCTGTTTCGCGCGCGCCCCGACTACCTGCTGAAGGTTCGTGGCTCCAGCATGCAGGGCGCCGGCATCCTCGACGGCGACCTGCTCGCCGTGCGCCAGGCGCGCGACGCCGTGAACGGGCAGATCGTCGTGGCCCGGCTGGACGACGAAGTCACGGTCAAGCGCCTGCGGCGAACCGCCTCGGGGGTCGAACTGCTGCCGGAGAACCCGGACTTCCAGCCCATCGTCGTGCGCCCCGGGCAGGCGCTGGCGATCGAGGGCATAGCCGTCGGCCTGCTGCGGGACGCCATCTAGTATTCTGTGCCGCCATAGAGCGGGACAGGATAGGAGTAGACACCAGTATTCTGGGCTGTACCGGGGATCCTGATCCTCAGTGCGCATGCCCCGCCGGCAGCTGCGCCGGCTCGTGCAGCGCGCGCTGGCTGAGCAGCATGCCGTCGGCGTCGGCGTACAGCCAGTCGTCGGGGCGCACCATCACTCCCTGCACGCTCACCGCGACCTGCTGCAGGCCGGCGCCGGTAGCCGGCGCCCCGCTGGGCACGCAGCCCAGCGCGCGCACGCCCACGGCGGCACCGTGCAACTCCTGCACGTCCCGCACGCAGCCGTCGACCACCACGCCCGCCCAGCCATTGCGCAGGGCCTGCTCGGCCTGCGGGGCGCCGAACACGGCATGGCGCATCGAGCCGCCTCCGGCGACCACCAGCACCCGCGCCATTCCCGCCTGGGCGAGCATGGCGCGCACCAGGCCGTCGTCCTCGAGGCACTGCACGGTCGCGACACGCCCGAGAAAATGCAGCTGCCGCCCGAAGTGCCGGAACACCGGAGGCAGCACGCGCAGGTCGCCGCAGGCGAGTTCCGCGGGGTATTGGTCGCACAGACCACAGGTGCTCAAGGGGTTGAGTGCCGCGGAATGCAAAAGCGCCATGCACGATCTCCAGGAAGGCCGGCGGGCCCAGCCGTCCGTGCGGCCTGCCCGTTGTTTCCAATTGCAAACCATTTGCGGCTTGCGTGTCCTGCCTTAGGTCAAAGTGCGACCATCGGCCGCCGCGGCGGCCGATGCCGTGCCGGTGCGGGGTTTATGCTTGCGCTGCCGCAGGCCGGGCGCGTCCGGTGCGCGCTCCCTCCTTCCCATGTTCTGGAACTGGTTCGTCCCCTGGTATCCCTCCTGGCCGATGCAGGCATTCCTCGGCCTGGGAGCGCTGCTGTACCTGCGCGGCAGCCTGCGTCGCGCCACCGCGTGGTGGCGCCAGGCCTTGTTCTGGCTCGGCTGGGCCCTGCTCTGGCAGGGCCTGCAGACCCACTGGGATTATGTCGCCGAGCATGAGTTCTTTGTCCACATGAGCCAGCAGATGGTGCTGCACGACCTGGCTCCGATGCTGGTGATCGCGTCCTGGCCGGGGCCGACCTGGCGCAGCGGCCTGCCGGCGCGCTGGCGGCGCGACTGGCTGCTGCCCCTGCTGCGCCTGCCGCCGCTGCGCTCGCTGGGCAATCTCCTGTTCAACCCCTGGATCGCAGTGGTGCTGTTCTCCGGGCTGGTGGTGGTCTGGCTGGTTCCAGCGGTGCATGTCGGGGTGATGCTCAACACCACGCTGTACCAGGCGATGAACTGGTCGATGGTCATCGACGGCCTGCTGTTCTGGTGGCTGGTGCTCGACCCTCGTCCCCATCCGCCCGCACACCTCGGAGCCGGATTGCGCATCTTCCTGCCCGTGATCGGCATGCTGCCGCAGATGCTGCTGGGGGCGATCCTGGCGCTCAACAGCACCGACTGGTACCCCATCTACACCCTGTGCGGGCGCGCGATCTCCGGCTTGAGCGCGATGAGCGATCAGCATCTGGGCGGGCTGATCCTGTGGATCCCGGCCTCGGCGGTCAACGTGATGGCCGCGATGTCGGCGTTGCGGCACTGGATGCGCCTGTCGGCGCGTGGCGAGGCGCAAAGGCTGGCCGCGAAGGCCGCGCCAGCGGCCTCACTGGCGCAGCCCGTCGCGTGACGCCCGCCGCAGGAAGCTGCGGCGCGCCGGCTCCTGCGGCTGCTCAGTGCACGGTGCGCTCGAAGGCCAGGCGGCCGTCGACCACATCCACCGGAACCACCGATTTCGGCCCGAATCGGCCTTCGAGGATCAGCCGCGACAGGGGGTTTTCCAGCTCGGACTGGATCGCCCGCTTCAGCGGCCGCGCCCCGAAGACGGGATCGAAGCCCGCCTTGGCCAGCAGCGCCAGAGCGGCCGGTGAAACCTCCAGGCGGATGTCCATCTGCTCCAGCCGGTGCTCCAGCGCGGACAGCTGGATGCGGGCGATGCCCTCGATCTGCTGCTGGTCGAGTGCGTGGAACACCACCACCTCGTCGATGCGGTTGAGGAACTCGGGCCGGAAATGCTGCTTGACCTCCACCCACACCGCATCGCGCACCTCCTGCTGCGGCTGCCCGGCCATGCTCATGATCTGCTGCGAGCCGAGGTTGGAGGTCATCACCACCACGGTATTCTTGAAGTCCACCGTACGTCCCTGGCCGTCGGTCAGCCGCCCGTCGTCGAGCACCTGCAGCAGCACGTTGAACACATCGGGGTGGGCCTTCTCGATTTCATCGAGCAGGATGACGCTGTAGGGCTTGCGCCGCACCGCCTCGGTGAGATAGCCGCCCTCCTCGTAACCCACGTAGCCCGGAGGAGCCCCGATCAGGCGCGCCACCGAGTGCTTTTCCATGAACTCGCTCATGTCGATGCGGATCAGGTGTTCCTGGCTGTCGAACAGGAATTCGGCCAGCGCCTTGCACAGCTCGGTCTTGCCCACGCCGGTCGGCCCGAGGAAGAGGAAGGATCCGTAGGGGCGGTTGGGGTCGGACAGCCCGGCGCGCGAACGCCGGATGGCGTCCGACACCGCGCCGATCGCCTGATCCTGGCCGACCACCCGCTGGTGCAGGCGCTGCTCCATCTGCAGCAGCTTGTCACGTTCGCCCTGCAGCAGCTTGGACAGCGGAATTCCGGTCATGCGACTGACCACCTCGGCGATCTCCTCGGCGCCGACCTGTGTGCGCAGCAGCCTCGGCGCACCGCCGGCGGCGCCGGGGGACGATTCCTTTGCCTGCGCCTCGCGCAGTTGGCGTTCGAGCTCGGGAAGCCTGCCGTACTGGAGTTCGGCCACCTTGTTGAAGTCCCCCTTGCGGGTCAGCTCGTCGATCTGGAAGCGCATCTGGTCGATCTGCTCCTTGACCTGCGCCGATCCCTGAACGGCGGCCTTCTCCGCCTTCCAGACCTCCTCCAGGTCGGCATATTCCTTCTGCAGGCGCCGGATTTCCTCCTCGATCAGCGCCAGGCGCTTGCGCGAGGCCTCATCATGCTCCCTGGCCACCGCCTCGCGTTCGATCTTGAGCTGCACCAGTCGGCGATCCAGGCGATCCATCACCTCAGGCTTGGAGTCGATCTCCATCTTGATGCGCGAGGCCGCCTCGTCGATGAGGTCGATGGCCTTGTCGGGCAGGAAGCGGTCGGTGATGTAGCGGTGCGACAACTCGGCGGCGGCGACGATCGCCGGATCGGTGATGTCCACGCCGTGGTGCAGTTCGTACTTCTCCTGCAGCCCGCGCAGGATCGCGATCGTCGCCTCCACCGTCGGCTCGTCGACCAGCACCTTCTGGAAACGCCGCTCCAGCGCGGCATCCTTCTCGATGTACTTGCGGTACTCGTCCAGGGTCGTGGCGCCGATGCAATGCAGTTCGCCACGCGCCAGCGCCGGCTTGAGCATGTTGCCGGCATCCATCGCGCCCTCGGCCTTGCCGGCGCCGACCATGGTGTGGATCTCGTCGATGAACAGGATGACCCGCCCCTCCTCCTGCCCGACCTCCTTGAGAACGGCCTTCAGGCGTTCCTCGAATTCCCCTCGGTACTTGGCCCCGGCGAGCAGTCCGGCCATGTCGAGGACCAGCACCCGCTTGTTCTTCAGGCTTTCCGGAACCTCGCCGGAGACGATACGCTGCGCCAGTCCTTCGACAATCGCCGTCTTGCCCACGCCCGGCTCGCCGATCAGCACCGGGTTGTTCTTGGTGCGCCGCTGCAGCACCTGGATCGTGCGGCGGATTTCGTCGTCGCGCCCGATCACCGGGTCGAGCTTGCCCAGGCGAGCGCGTTCGCTCAGATCCAGGGTGTATTTCTTCAAGGCCTCGCGCTGCTGCTCGGCATCGGCGCTGTCCACGCTCTGGCCACCGCGCACGGCTTCGATGGCTGCCTCCAGGCTCTTGCGGCTGAGCCCGCCCTCCCGCGCGACGCGCCCTGCCTCGCCCTTGTCGTCGGCCAGCGCGAGCAGGAAGGTCTCGCTGGGAATGAACTGGTCGCCCCTGCGCGAGGCCTCCTTGTCGGCCAGGTTCAGCAGATGGCCCAGTTCCCGGCTGGCCTGGATGTTGCCCGCGGTGCCCTGCACCTGCGGCAGGCGCCCCAGCGCCTGCTGCACCGCAGCCTGCAGCGCCGGCAGTTGAACCCCCGAGCGCGCCAGCAGGGCCTTCGGGCCGTCCTGCTGCAACATGGCCGCCAGCAGGTGCAGCGGCTCGATATAGGGATTGTCCGCGGCCAGCGCGCGCGACTGCGCTTCGCCCAGCGCCTCCTGGAACTGCGTGGTCAACTTGTCGAAACGCATGGAATCCTCCGTCGTTACCCGCAGCACATGCGGGGCTCCGAACGATTTTCAAGATGTTGCAGCAGCAGGAGTTGATCTGGATCGGCGCCCCGCCAGCCCCGAAGGTGGCATGATTGCCGGGGTTTTCAGCGAGGGCTGCTGGGCTGCGCGCGCACAAGGGTCTAAGCTAGCACCAGGAGTCCGGGCGCAGGCCTTCCCGTCGAGCATTCACTACCAGGAGGATCCATGATGGCCAAAATTGCAAGCACCCTGGCCGAGGCGGCCGGGGACGAGCGGAGCGCCGACAAGCTGGTCGCCGATCTGCGCGAGGTCGCCTCCGACGCCGAGGAGTTGCTGAACCTTACGGCCAGCCAGGCCGGCGAGCGCATCGCCAGCGTGCGGGCTCGCTTGGGCGAACGCCTGGGCGGGCTCAAGGTGCAGCTCAGCGAGCTGGAGGCCGACATGCTCGAGCGCGGCAAGCAGGTGGCGCAGGTCACCGACGACTACGTGCACGACAACCCCTGGAAGTCGATCGGCGTCAGCGCCGGTGTGGCCTTCCTGCTCGGTCTGCTGGTCGGTCGCCGCTGAGCGCGCTGCAGCGCGCGCATCGTTCCCTGGTTCCCACCGCCCCATGGATCCCCTGTCCGGTGGCGTGCACGGCCTGCGCCAGCGCCTGGATCTGCTGCTGCACAGCGCGCAGTCGCGGCTGCAGCTGCTGGCGCTGGAACTGCAGGAGGAAAAGCTGCGCCTTGCGCGCCTGCTGCTCGGTACCCTGCTGGCGGCACTGCTGCTGGGTTCCGCGCTGGTGTTCGCGCTGATCTGGCTCAGCGTGGCGCTGTGGAACAGCCACCCCCAGCTCGGGCTCGGGCTGGCCACCGGCATCGCGCTGCTCGCTGGACTGGCGGCCGCCGCGGTGGCCGCACGCGCGTGGCGCGGGGGCAGCCAGCTGTTTCGCGCCAGCCTCGAGGAACTCGAGCGCGACCGTCAGGCCCTGCGCGAATCGGAGGGGCAAGCCCCGCGGAGCCGATCCGGTGCGCCCTGAAGAGCTGCAGCTGCTGCTGCGCAAGCAAGCCCTGCAACTGCGCATCGAGCAGCAGCGCGCGCAGTGCATCGAACTGCTGTGCGCGGCCGAAGGCGTCGCCCGCGGCATGCGGCAGTGGCAGGCCCTGGGCGCGCGCCTGGGTGCGATCCTGCGCGAACATGCCGCGCTGCTGGGCATTCCGGCCGCGGCCTTGCTGCTGTTGCTGCGCCCGCGCGCGACCAGACGCTGGCTGCGCCGGGGCTGGCTGCTGTGGCTGGGCTGGCGACGCCACCGCCCGCTGCTGCACAGCTTCGCGCGGCTGCTGCTGCGCGCGGCGCGCGCCTGAGGCGGGCGCCGCGACAGGCTCAGCCGAGCGGGCGGGCGTTGCCTCCGGCCACACCCCAGCGCTCCAGGGCCGCGTCGTCGCTGGCACGCGCGTCGACCCAGCGCCCACCTTGGGCGGTGCGTTCCTTCTTCCACAGCGGAGCCTGGGTCTTCAGGTAATCCATCAGGAAGGCGCAGGCCTCGAAGGCGTCGCGGCGGTGGCTGCTGGCCACCGCGACCAGCACGATCGGATCGCCTGGATGCAACAACCCCACGCGGTGCACGACCAGCGCGCCCTGCAAGGGCCAGCGCGCGCGCGCCTGCTCGACCATGGCCTCGATGCTGGCGCGGGTCATTTCCGGGTAGTGTTCGAGTTCCAGCGCCTGCAATACGCCCTCGCCGGCAGCGGCGGCATCGTCGCGGCAGATGCCCTCGAAGGACACCACCGCGCCGACGTCGCTGCGCCCGACGCGCAGCTGCTCGCTGACCCCATGGGTGTCCAGGGGCTCGGACTGGATGCGGACTTCGAACATGCTCGGTTGCCTGTGTCTGGTGGCCGCCCGCCAGGGGCTCAACCCCCGGTGACCGGGGGGAAGAAGGCCAGTTCGCCGCCCTGCCGCAGTTGGGCCTCGGGCGGCGCCATCACGTGGTCGCAGGCCATGCGCAGGGTGCGCTCCGGCCCCAGCGCCTCCGCATGGCGGGCGCTGCGCGCCGCCAGCCAGGCGCGCGCCTGGCCAAGGGTCTGCACTTCGGCAGGAAACTGCACGCTTTCGCTGGCGCAGCCCACGGCTTCGCGCACGCTGGCGAAATAGCGGATCGTTGTCAGCACGGCCATCGCGGATATCAACCCAGGAGTTCGGAAAACGCCAGGAAGCGCACCATATCCCCGGCCGCGAAGGATCGCCCCGCCGGGTTGTCGACCAAGCCGTCGCCCCATACGGTGGAGCTGAGCACCGCCGAATTCTGCTCCGGATGGAGCTCGACCCGGCCGTCGTCGCCGACGCGGGCGCGCAGGAATTCGCGCCGCTTGTCGGCCCGCGGCCAGTCGCTGGCGCTGGGCAGCAGCAGCGCGCGCGGCGTCAGGCGCGAGGCGCCCTGCAGCGCCAGCACGAAGGGGCGCACGAACAGCACGAAGGTCACGAAACTGGATACCGGATTGCCCGGAAGGCCGATGAAATGCGCGCTCGTGCCGTCCCCGCGATGCACGGCGCCGAAAGCCAGCGGACGCCCGGGCTTGATCGCGATGCGCCAGTGCGCCAGGTGTCCCTGCACCTGCACCGCCGGGCGCACATGATCCTCGCCACCGACCGACATGCCACCCGAACTCAGCACCAGATCGTGCCCGCGGGCCGCCTCGGCCAGCGCATGGCGCGTAGCCTCCAGCGTGTCGGCCACCTGGCCGAGGTCGCTGACCTCGCAGCCCAGCGCCTCGAGCAGTGCGCGCAGCATGTAGCGGTTGCTGTTGTAGACCCCGCCGGGCTTCAGCGGCTGCCCGGGCGCGGCAAGTTCGTCCCCGGTGCACAGCAGCGCCACCCGGGGTCGCGGTGCAAGCTGCAGCTGCGCCACGCCGACCGAGGCGGCCTGACCCAGATCCTGCGGGCGCAGTCGCTGGCCGCGCTGCAGCACCACACTGCCCTGGCGCACGTCGAAGCCGCGGGGGCGCACCCACTGCCCGGGCTGCGGCTGCTGATCGACGAACACCTGCGCGCCATCGGCACGGCACTGCTCCTGCATGACCACCGCGTCGGCGCCCGGAGGAATCGGCGCCCCGGTGAAGATGCGCGCGGCCTGCCCGGGCAGCAGCGGCTGTCCGACCTGGCCCGCGGCGATGCGTTGCGCGACGTGCAGCGCAGTGCCCGGCGCCGGCACGTCGGCACTGCGCAGGGCGTAGCCGTCCATCTGGCTGTTGTCCATGCCCGGCACGTCGATCGGGCTGCGCAGATCCTGCGCAAGCACCCGCCCCAGACCCTGCTCGACGGCGACGAGCTGCTGCCCGCCGAGGGGTCGTGCCTGCGCCAGCAGCCGCTGCAGCGCGCTGTCGACATCGAGGGCGTCAGCTTCGGCTTGTTGCATCGGCGTAGGCGAAGAGTCGGGCATGTTCGATCATCCAGTCGGCGATCCGCGACGGCTCGCGCAGATCCAGCAAGGGCACCGTGGTGCCCGGCGGGGCCTGGCCGTCGCAGGCCAGCGCCAGCCGCAGCGGGTCGCCGTCGAGCATCGTCGGGCGAGCGTTGGCGGCGCGCCAGACCTCGATTTTAGGCAGCGCCGCGTGCTTGTAGCCTTCCACCAGCACCCAGTCGACCGGCTGCAGCAGCGGCAGCAGTTCGGCCGGGTCGTATTCCCGCGCCTCGCGGGTCTCGCGCTGCAGCGCAAGCAGGTGCGGCGAGGCCACCAGCACCTCGCAGGCGCCGGCCTTGCGGTGGCGCCACGAATCCTTGCCCGGGCGGTCGAGCTCGAAGCCGTGGTGGGCATGCTTGATCACCGAGGCACGCAGACCGCGGGCGGCGAACTGCCCGAGCAAGGCCTCGATGAGGGTCGTCTTGCCGCTGCCGGAGGATCCGACCAGCGCGGCCACGTGCATCGCGTGCGCGCGCTCAGGCATGCTCGGCGATGTAGGCCTTGAGGGCCTGCACGTCGGGGGGCATGACCACGAAATGCTGCGCACGGCTCTCGAGGTCGCGCGCCGCCGGCGGGCGCTCCGCCGCACGCCCGATGGCCTCGCGGATGGTGGCGTCGAATTTCGCCGGCAGCGCCGTCTCCACGACCAGCATCGGCACCCCGGGCTCCACGTGGCGACGCCCCACCGCGACGCCGTCGGCGGTATGCGGATCGATGATCACCCCGCTGCCCTCCCACACCTCGCGGATGGTGCGCAGGCGCAGCGCATGGTCGCTGCTGCCCGAGACCATGCCGTCGCGCATGCGCGCGAAGGCCGCCTCGCGCGACAGGTCGAAGGAGCCCGCGGCGGACAGATCCTGCTCGAACAGCTGGCGCGTGCGCGCCGCGTCGCGCCCCAGCATGTCGAACACGAAGCGCTCGAAATTCGAGGCCTTGGAAATGTCCATCGACGGACTCGAGGTCTGGCGCGTCTGCTCCGTGCTGCGCGGACGGTAGACCCCGGTGCGCAGGAATTCGTCGAGCACGTCGTTCTCGTTGGTCGCCAGCACCAGGCGACGCAGCGGCAGGCCCATCGCGCGGGCCACGTGGGCGGCCAGGATGTTGCCGAAGTTGCCCGAGGGAACCGTGACGTCCAGCGCCTCCCCCGGCGTGCGCACGCTGCGCAGGTAGCCGGCGAAGTAGTACACCACCTGCGCCGCGATGCGTGCCCAGTTGATGGAGTTGATGGTGCCGATCCGCCAGCGACGCTTGAACTCCAGATCCGCGGACACCGCCTTGACCAGATCCTGGCAGGCGTCGAACACATCCTGCACCGCGATGTTGTGGATGTTCGGCTCGTCCAGGCTGTACATCTGCGCCGTCTGGAACGGGCTCATGCGGCCGAAGGGCGAGAGCATGAACACGCGGACTCCGCGCCGCCCGCGCATCGCGTATTCGGCCGCGCTGCCGGTGTCTCCGGAGGTCGCGCCCAGGATGTTGAGCTGCTCGCCACTGGCCGCCAGCGCATGCTCGAACAGGCGCCCCAGCCACTGCATGGCCATGTCCTTGAAGGCCAGCGTGGGCCCCTGCGAGACGCCCAGCAGGCACAACCCGCCCTGCAGCGGCTGCAGGCGGATGATCTGCTCGCTGCCGAAGGTCTCGGCCGTGTAGGTGCTGCGCAGCATGTCCCGCAGCACCGATTCGGGCATCGGGGCGACCAGCGGCCGCAGCACCTCGAAGGCCAGGTCGGCGTAGGCCAACGGCTTCATGCGCTGCAGCTGCGCCAGGCTCAGCTGCGGATACTCCTGCGGCAGGTACAGGCCGCCGTCGGGCGCCAGACCCTCGAGCACGATGTCGGCAAAGCTTGCTGCGGGCGCCTGCCCGCGGGTGCTGATGTAGTGCATTTAGCGCAGTTCCTCCTTGCGCAACCGGACGACCGGCGCGAGCACGCTGTCGAGCGCCTGGATGCGCTGCAGGGCTTCGTCCATGCGCCGCTCCAGGGTTTGATGGGTGAGCACGATGACGTCGGTGTGGGCGTCGCTCTCGCCCGACGGTCGTTGCAGCAGGGCGTCGATGGACATGCCGTGCTCGGCCAGGATGCGGGTGATCTCGGCCAGCACTCCGGCCTCGTCGCGCACATGGATGCGCAGGTAGTACGCGGTGCGCACCTGGGACATCGGCAGGATCGGGGTATCGGCCAGGGCGCCGGGCTGGAAGGCCAGGTGCGGCACGCGGTGCCCGGGATCGGCGGTGTGCAGGCGGGTGATGTCGACGAGGTCGGCGATCACGCTCGACGCCGTGGCCTCGGCTCCCGCTCCCTTGCCGTAGAACAGCGTCGGGCCGACGGCATCGCCCTGCACGACCACGGCATTCATCGCCCCCTCGACATTGGCCACCAGGCGCGCCGCCGGAATGAGCGTAGGGTGCACACGCAGTTCGATGCCCTCCTCGCTGCGACGGGTGATCCCCAGCAGCTTGATGCGGTAACCCAACTGCTCGGCGTAGCGGATGTCGGCAATCTCCAGGTCGCGGATGCCCTGCACATGCGCGCGCTCGAACTGCACCGGCACGCCGAAGGCCAGCGCGCACAGGAGGGTGATCTTGTGCGCGGCATCGACACCGTCGATGTCGAAGCCCGGATCCGCCTCGGCGTAGCCCAGGCGCTGCGCCTGCTGCAACGCCGTCTCGAAGTCCACGCCCTGTTCGCGCATCGACGACAGGATGAAATTCGTCGTTCCGTTGATGATCCCGGCCACCCATTCGATGCGGTTCGCAGCCAGCCCCTCGCGCACGGCCTTGATGATCGGAATGCCCCCGGCCACCGCGGCCTCGAAGGCGACCATCACACCGTGCGTCTGCGCGGCGGCGAAGATCTCGTTGCCGTGCAGCGCAAGCAGCGCCTTGTTGGCCGTGACCACGTGCTTGCCGGCGCGAATGGCCGCCAGCACCAGCTCGCGCGCGGGCTCGATGCCCCCCATCAGCTCGACCACGATGTCCACGTCCTCGCGCGTGGCCAGGGCGTGGAAGTCGGAGGACAGCGGCGGCTCCGCGCCGATGGCCTGGCGCGCCTTGGTCGCGTTGCGCGCGGCCACGCCGACGACCTCGATGCCCCGCCCGGCACGCCGGCACAGCTCATCCTGGTTGCGTTGCAGGACACGCACCACTCCGGAGGCGACGGTGCCGGCGCCGAGGAGCGCGATTCGCATGGGTTTCATGGCAGAGGAAAGGTTCGGGCCACGGGCAGGCAGCGCGTGCAGCCCGTCGTGCAGCGGAAGTGCCGGCGCGGCGGGACACGCCGGCTTCGGGTTCAGGCCGCCGCCACCTGCCTGCGGCGGTAGCGGTCGAGAAAGCGCGCGATGCGCGAAATCGCCTCCGTGAGATCGTCCGCGTTGGGCAGGAAGACAAGGCGGAAGTGGTCGGGTCGCGGCCAGTTGAAGCCGCTGCCCTGCACGATCAGCACGCGTTCCTCGGCCAGCAGGTCGAAGGCGAGCTGCTGGTCGTCGACCACCGGATACATCTTGGGATCGAGGCGGGGGAACATGTACAGCGCGGCCTTGGGCTTGACCACGCTGACGCCGGGAATCTGGGTCAGCAACTCGTAGGCCAGGTCGCGCTGGCGCGCCAGCCGGCCGCCCGGGGCCACCAGATCCTTGATGCTCTGGTATCCGCCGAGGGCGGTCTGGATCGCCAGCTGCCCCGGGGTGTTGGCGCACAGTCGCATCGAGGCCAGCATCGACAGGCCCTCGATGAAATCCCGCGCATGGCGCTTGTCCCCCGACACCACCATCCACCCTGCGCGGTAGCCGCAGGAGCGGTAGTTCTTCGACAGACCATTGAAAGTCAGGAACAGCACGTCGTCGGCCAGCGATGCCATGCTGGTATGCACATGGCCGTCGTACAGGGTCTTGTCGTAGATTTCGTCGGCGAGAACGACCAACTGGTGGCGGCGCGCGATGTCCACCAGTTCGAGCAGGAACTCCCGCGGATACAGCGCGCCGGTCGGGTTGTTGGGGTTGATGACCACCAGCGCCTTGGTCGCCGGGCTGATCTTGCGCCGCAGGTCGTCCAGGTCGGGCAGCCAGTCGCTCTGCTCGTCGCACAGATAGTGCACCGGCCGCCCGCCCGACAGCGAGACCCCCGCGGTATACAGCGGGTAGTCCGGCGCCGGCAGCAACACCTCGTCGCCGTTGTTCAGCAGGGCGTTGAGGCTCATGGTGATCAGTTCGGAAGCCCCGTTGCCGATGAACACATCATCGATCTCGACCCCCACGATGCCTTTTTCCTGGGTGTAATGCTGGATCGCCTTGCGCGGCGCGAACAGGCCCTTGGAGTCGGTGTAGCCGGCGGCGCCCGGCAGGTTGCGGATCATGTCCTGCACGATCTCGTCGGGCGGGTCGAAGCCGAACACCGCGAGGTTGCCGATGTTCAGCTTGATGATGCGCTGGCCCTCCTCTTCCATCTGCCGCGCCTTGTCCAGCACCGGACCGCGGATGTCGTAGCAGACATCGGCCAGTTTGTCCGACTTGCGAAATTCCCGCGTCGCCATGAAGTCTTCCCGCCTTCGCGCCCGTCGTCGGGCGCACCGTTCGCCGATCCAGGCTGCCGGCAGCTCGCGCAGGCAGCAAACCCTATAATGTAGTGGCTATGCACTGCGGGCAGCGATGAAATTCCAGGCAGAAAGCAACCAGGCAACCTACACGGTCGGCGCGCACGGCCCGGGCTTCGTCGAGGTTCAGGGCGTACGCTACGAGCAGGGCATCTGCTTGGGCGCCGAGACCGCTCCGCAAGCCTGGGGGGTCGACGGATTCGCCGCCCTGGCTGAACAGGATTTCCTGCAATTAGCTGAACAACAACCCGAACTGGTGATCATCGGCACAGGGGGCGCGCAGCGCTTTGCCCACCCGTCGCTTCTGCGACCCCTGATCGAACGCGGCATCGGCTTCGAGATCATGAGCACCGCGGCGGCATGCCGCACGTACAACATCCTCGTCGGTGAAGGACGGCGCGCGCTGGCCGCGTTGCTGGTCGATCCGGCGCCGCAGCGTTGACGGCGTGCGCGGGCGCCGCCGCTGCCGCGCGCCACGGCCGCCTTGTAACCTGAGTTGTTAAAATGGGTCCTGGAACGGGGCATTCGACCGCGGCTGCGGCAGCTGCCCCTGGCTCCGGAGGGCGTCGTGGAAGGCGTCGGCCGGGTCGGCGCAAACAGGAGACTTCATGGCTTTGGTTCTGAACAAGGTGGTTCCCGATTTCGAGGCAATCGCCACTGGTGATCTGAAATTCAGCCCCAAGGACTATCTGGGCAAGAAGCTGGTTCTGTACTTCTATCCCAAGGACATGACCCCGGGCTGCACCACAGAAGCCCAGCAGTTTCGCGACCTGTACGCCGAGTTCGAAGCAGCCGGCGCGATGATCTTCGGGGTGTCGCGCGACAACCTGGCCTCGCACGACAAGTTCCGCACCCAACTCGAGTTGCCCTTCGACCTCATCGCCGACACCGAGGAAAAGCTCTGCCACATGTTCGGCGTGGTGAAGAACAAGATCATGTACGGCAAGAAGGTCAAGGGTATCGAGCGCAGCACCTTTCTCGTCGACGCCGAAGGCGTGCTGCGCCAGGAGTGGCGCGGGGTGAAGGTGGCCGGCCACGTGCAGGAAGTCCTCGAGGCAGTGCGCAGGCTCTAGGGCTTGCGCCGACCCGCCTTTGCCCTTGTCGTCCGCGGCCCACCGCCCAGCCCGCGACGGCCTGCGCTGCAGGCTGCCGACCCCTGGAAGGGTATGGCCCGGATCGCATGTTCTCCCCGGGCGGCGCAGCTGACCGCCCCAGCCTGCAAGCGCCGCGCGATGCCCCTGCCCAAGCCCCCTACCCGACTCGGCTCCCTGCTCCAGTCCGCCGCCGGCGCACCCGCCGCCCCGCCGGCTCCGCGCAAACCGCGCAGCCCGGCGGCCGCTGCAGGCACTGCGCCAGACAGCCCCAAGACGGCCGCTGCACCGCAGCCCGCGGCGGTGCCCACGCCGCCGATGGCCAGCAAGCCGCCCCGCCGCCAGGCAGCCCCGCAGGCCTCTCCCGAGCCGCGCGCCGCGGCGGACGGTCGGCGCGCCAAGGCCGCCGCCGAGGCCAGCAAGCTGTTCGTGCTGGACACCAATGTGCTGATGCACGACCCGACCTCGCTGTTCCGCTTCGAGGAGCACGACGTCTACCTGCCGATGGTCACCCTGGAGGAACTCGACGGCCACAAGAAGGGCATGTCCGAGGTCGCGCGCAACGCGCGCCAGGCCAGCCGCGAACTCGACGCGCTGGTCGCCGGGGTCGAGGGGGGAATCGAGCAGGGCATCCGCCTGGATCACAGCGGGCACCGCGAGGCCCGCGGCCGGCTGTTCTTCCAGACCCGCAGCCACGAGGCGCGTTTGCCCGAGGCCTTGCCCCAGGGCAAGGCGGACAACCAGATCCTGGGGGTGCTGCAGGCGCTCACCAAGATTCATGCCAAGCGCCCGGTGGTGCTGGTGTCGAAGGACATCAACATGCGCGTGAAGGCGCGCGCGCTCGGCCTGCACGCCGAGGATTACGCCAACGACAAGACCCTGGACGACGCCGACCTGCTGTATACCGGGGTGCTGGCGCTGCCCGACGATTTCTGGGACAAGCAGGCCAAGTCGCTGGAAAGCTGGCAACAGGGCGGGCAGCCCTTCTACCGGCTGCAGGGCCCGCTGGTGTCGGCCATGCTGGTCAATCAGGCGGTGTACTGGGAAGCGCCGAGCGCGACGGCCCTGTACGCCAGGGTCAAGGAGATTCGTGCCTCCACCGCGGTGCTGCAGGTCGTGCGCGACTACACCCACCCGAAGAACAGCGTGTGGGGGGTGTGCGCGCGCAACCGCGAGCAGAACTTCGCGCTGAACCTGCTGCTCGACCCGGAGATCGACTTCGTCACCCTCAGCGGCCAGGCCGGAACGGGCAAGACGCTGCTGGCGCTGGCCGCCGGCCTGCACCAGGTGCTGGAGGAGCGTCGCTACAACGAGATCATCATCACCCGCGTGACGGTTCCGGTCGGCGAGGACATCGGCTACCTGCCCGGCACCGAGGAGGAAAAGATGTCTCCCTGGATGGGCGCGCTCGACGACAACCTCGAAGTGCTGAACCAGTCGGGATCCGGCAACCACGGCGGCGAGTGGGGACGCGCGGCGACGCAGGAACTGATCCGCTCGAAGGTCAGGATCAAGAGCATGAACTTCATGCGGGGCAGAACCTTCCTCAGCAAGTACGTGATCATCGACGAGGCGCAGAACCTCACGCCCAAGCAGATGAAGACGCTGATCACCCGTGCCGGCCCCGGCACGAAGATCATCTGCATGGGCAACCTGGCCCAGATCGACACCCCCTACCTGACCGAGGGCAGCTCCGGCCTGGCCTACGCGGTGGATCGCTTCAAGGGCTGGAAGCACTCCGGCCACATCACCCTGGCGCGTGGCGAACGCAGCCGCCTGGCAGACTACGCGACGGAGATTTTGTAGCCCCCTCCGTCGCGGGGGGCGAGAGGGTGTCAGGCGGGGGCGAAAAAGAATCAGGCGCGCATGAGGTTTTCGAAGCGGGTGAGCTGGCGCAGGAAGGCGAGGTTGACGGTGCCGATCGGGCCGTTGCGCTGCTTGGCGATGATGATCTCGGCCACGCCCTGATCCTTGCTGTCCTTGTTGTAGACCTCGTCGCGGTAGATGAACAGGATCACGTCGGCATCCTGCTCGATGGCGCCCGACTCCCGCAGGTCGCTCATCACCGGCCGACGGTCGGCGCGTTTCTCGAGGTCGCGGTTGAGCTGCGACAGCGCCACCAGCGGGCACTGCAGTTCCTTGGCCAGCGCCTTCAGCGAGCGCGAGATCTCGGAGATCTCGGTCGCCCGGTTCTCCCCGTCGCGCGCCGAGGTCATCAGCTGCAGGTAGTCGACCACGATCAGCCCGAGCTTGCCGCACTGGCGGGCCAGCCGGCGCGCTCGCGCGCGCACCTCCAGCGGGTTGAGCGCGGGGGATTCGTCGATGTGGATCTGCACGTCGTCCAGTCGCTCGATGGTCTCCGGCAGGCGCGTCCATTCATCATCGCTGAGCTGCCCGGTACGCAGGTGCGACTGGTCGATGCGGCCCAGGGAGCCGACGATGCGCAGCACCAGTTGGGAGGCGCCCATTTCCATGCTGAACACCGCCACCGGGAGCTGCTCGTTCAGCGCGACATGCTCGGCGATGTTCAGCGCGAAGGAGGTCTTGCCCATCGACGGCCGCCCGGCGATGATGATCAGATCCCCGGGCTGCATGCCGGCGGTCATGCGATCGAGGTCGGCAAAGCCGCTGGCCACTCCGGTGATCTCCGAGCCGCCCTGCTCCGACAGCTCCTGCACGCGGTCGAGCAACTGACCGAGCAACTGCTTCATCGGCTGGAAGCCGGCCTTGCCACGCGCTCCGTCCTCGGCGATGGCAAAAATGCGCGACTCGGCTTCGTCGAGAATCTGCTGCACCGCGCGCCCCTGCGGGCTAAGCGCGCTTTGCGCGATCTCGTCGCTCACGGAGACCAGATTACGCAACACCGAACGCTCGCGAACGATTTCGGCATAGCGGCGAATGTTCGCCGCGCTGGGAACGCTCTGCGCCAGCGCGTTCAGGTAGGCCAGCCCGCCACAGCTCTGCTCCTCGCCACGCAGGCGCAGCGCCTCGAGCACGGTCACCACGTCGGCGGGCTTGCCGCCCTGGATCAGCTCGGCGATCGCCTGGTACACCAGGCGGTGCTCGTGGCGGTAGAAGGACTGGACATGCAACAGGTCGGCGACGCGGTCGAAGGCCTCGTTGTCCAGCAGCAGGCCCCCCAGCACCGACTGCTCGGCCTGCGCGGAATGCGGCGGCGTGCGCAGGCCGTCGAGCTCGGGATCCTGAATCAGTGCTGACATGGCGTCACTGTAGCAGGCGCCAGGGCCCGGGGCCGCGCCGCCACGACGGCACCCCGGATCAGAATCGGTAGTACTGCCGAGCGAAGGCGGCGAAGCTGTCGCCGAGGATCTTGTGCACCGCGGTCGTCGGGTGCAGGGTATCCCAGAACACGTAGTTGTAGCCGTTGCAGGTCGGGCGCATCGCGACCGTCGACGAGTACGACGACGCGCCGGCGCCCAGGCACGGATCGGTGCTGTCGATGAATCCGTAGGCCTGCGGATTCTGCAGCACCTGGTCGAAGACCGCCCGCGTGTCGAACAGGTGCAGGTTCACCTGCGGATACTGGGCGGAGATCTGGGCCACCAGCGCCGGCAGCGCGGCATCGTACTGGTTCAGCTTGGCTTCCACCTGCGCCTTGATCGCCGCCTTGGTCTGCAGGAACACCGGCGCGGCGGTCACGTCGGGCAGGTTCATGACCACGATGTTCTTCGCGCCGTCGGTCTGGATCAGCGCCTGCAGGGTGGCGGCCATCCCGCTGAGCACCGTCGACACGGGCTCGTCGTAATTGACAAAGTCGTTGCCGCCGATCAGCACGCTGTAGAGGGTCTCGTCGGGGTTGCGCGGCAGGATCTGCACCACCCGCTTGTCGTACAGCCCGGCTTGCTGCACGATCGACGGGAAGTAGAAGCCCACGCCCGCGCGCGCCAGCCAGCCCGCGCCGGGAAAGCTGCGCACGATCGCCTGGGGCGCCGCGCCGGCCGCGCCCCAGGCCTCGTTGTAGGGAGTGATCCCCAGATCCTGGGCGGCGTACTCGGCCCATACCCAGCCGTCGGTGAAGTCGCCGGCGAACCAGGTCTTGCGGTTGGGAAGGATGTGGAACATCATGTTGCTGGTCGCATCGGTATCGCTCAGGCTGTCGCCGAAGGAGACCAGGGTGTGGATGCGGCCGTCGCCCACGCTGCCGTTGGCAGGCAGGAAGGGATGGTCGTCCGACAGGCTGTTGTTGCGCCCGCGCGGCGTGATGTCGCTGAGCTGCACGGTACCGTTGACGAAGGGGTAGGTGCGCGCGCTCAGCAGCCGGGCGTCGGCCATCAGCGAGCTCTGGCACATCGCGTCGAGTTGCCCGGGGCTGTACTGGGTCGAGTAGTACACCAGGTGCCGGTCGACCGGGGTCAGCGCGCTCGACGAGGGAACCTGCACCGGCACCTTGATGTAGATCGGCTTGCCGCCCGCTCCAGGCTGCATGCCCCAGCCCGAGAGGTAGAAGTTGTCCCCGCTGCCGGTATTCAGCGGCAGGCGCTGCGTGCCGGAAAGCAGCCAGGCGGTTCCGTAGCAATACAGGTAGGTATAGGTCTGCGCCGGCCCGGCCAGCTCCAGCCTCGGCACCATGGCCCGCGCCTGCAGCGCCTTGGGCTGCGAGGACAGGGAATCCTGCAGCTTGACCAGTTCCTGCTGGGCCGTCGGGTCGGGGCTGAGGTCGAAGGCCTGGGTGACAGCGCCTGGATCCAGGGCATAGACCTGTTCGGCGTTCAGCGGCCCGTCGGGGGACAACAGGGCATCGGTCGCGGGAACCGAAACCAGCTGCGACGATCCCGCAGGCGGCCCCGAGGAGCCCCCGCCTCCGCAGGCGCTCAGCGCAGCGGCGAGCCCGATGCAGGCCAGCAACGCGATGCCACGACGGATGCTCCGGCTCATAACCGCCCCCTGTCCATGCCTGGATGACCTGCGTGGCAGTCTAGGTTTGGGCGCATGAAGCACGGCACGCATTGCGTGTGAGCCGCACAGCAAACGGCGGGCAGCAAAAAACCCCGCGGGCTCATCGCCGCGCGGGGTTCGTTCGGTGCTGCGAAGCCGGGGTTCGGGCCCCGGCGGGACGCTCAGGCCTGCTCGCCCAGCACCGACACCGTGACATGCACCGACACGTCGGTGGCCAGCGCGAGTTCCACGGAGTGGTCACCGACGGTCTTCAGCGGCCCCTGCGGCAGGCGCACCATCGAACGCGACAGATCGAAGCCGGCCTTGGCCAACCCGGCCACGATGTCCTGCGTGGTCACCGAGCCGAACAGCCTGCCGTCGACGCCGGCCTTCTGCACCAGTTGCACCGTCAGGCCATCGAGCCGGGAGGCCATGTCCTGCGCTGCGGCGAGCCGCTCGGCGGCCGCCTTCTCGAGTTCGGCGCGGCGCGCCTGGAACTCGGCCAGCGCCTGTGGCGTCGCGGTGCGCGCCTTGCGCTGGGGGATCAGGTAGTTGCGGCCATAGCCGTCGCGCACCTTGACGACGTCGCCCAGGTTGCCCAGGTTCGCGACTTTTTCGAGCAGAATGACTTGCATGGGAATGTCCTTGGCAGCTTCGAGGCGGCTCAGCTCTTGTGCTGGTCGGAGAAGGGCAGCAGCGCCAGGAAGCGCGCGCGCTTGATCGCGGTGTTGAGCTGGCGCTGGTAGATCGCCCGCGTGCCGGTCAGGCGCGCAGGGATGATCTTGGCGTTCTCGGCCAGGAAGTCGCGCAGGGTGTCCACATCCTTGTAGTCGATGTGCTCGACTCCGGCGACGGTGAAGCGGCAGAAACGCTTGCGCTTGAACAGCGACGATTGCTGGTTGCGCTTGGGTTTGTTCTTGCGGTCAGTTTTCTTGAAGTAGGCCATGATCGCCCTCCTGGATCCATTCGATGATGTTGAGCTTGAGCAGGCGTGCGCCGCGGCGGCTGGGCATCAGGAACCCGACCAGGTGCAGCGGTTGCCCCGCTTGCGCCTGCTGCAGCCGGCGCGCCATGTCGGCGAAGGCCACGCACTGCAGTTCGAGTTCGATGCGCCGCTCCCCGCCGGGCCCGGGCTGCGTCGATTGGTGCCCGACCTTCAGGTCCAGCGCCTCCACCCCGGCCGGGGTATAGCGCAAGGCACCGCGTTCGCGCAGCTCGCCGCGGATTTCGACGCGGTTGATGCTCAGGCCGGTTGCTCCGCGTGCGCCTTGCGGGCTTCGTCGCGCTCGACCGAGCGCATCATCACCGACGGCTGGGTCTCGGCCTTGTCCATGCGCACCACCAGGTGGCGCAGCACCGCATCGCTGAACTTGAAGCCGTGCTCGAGTTCGGCCAGCACTTCCTGGTCGGCCTCGATGTTCAGGCACACGTAGTGGGCCTTGGCCAGCTTCTGGATCTGGTAGGCCATCTGGCGGCGGCCCCAGTCCTCGAAGCGGTGCACGACCCCGCCCTTGCCGGTGACCACGTTCTTGTACCGCTCGACCATCGCCCCGACCTGTTCGCTCTGGTCCGGATGGATGATCAGCACGATCTCATAGTGACGCATGACTTCTCCCGACCCCGGCGGATGGAACCCGCGCGAGGCTTCCTTGTGGATCGACAGCCACCCAGGTGCTGCTGCGCCTTGGCGTACCTGCTTCTGCGCCTTGGCGTACCTGCTGCGCCTTGGCGTTCTCGGCTTCGCGCAGCTTCTCGGCGCAGGCCCTGGTGTGGCAAAGAACCTTCAAGTATAGCGCAACCATGCGCCGCTCCGGCCGGGGCGGCGCATGGTCCGCTCAGGCGGCGGGCTGCGCCAGCGCCTGCCAGGTCGCGATCACCGTGTCGGGGTTGAGGGAGATCGAGCCAATGCCCTGCTCCATCAGCCAGCGTGCCAGATCCGGGTGGTCGGAGGGCCCCTGACCGCAGATGCCCACGTACTTCCCGGCCGCGCGGCAGCTGGCGATCGCCTGCTGCAGCAGCGCGAGCACCGCGGGATCGCGCTCGTCGAAGGCGCCGGCGACCAGCCCGGAGTCACGATCCAGCCCGAGTGTGAGCTGGGTCAGGTCGTTGGAGCCGATGGAGAAACCATCGAAGAATTCCAGGAAGCGATCGGCGAGCACGGCGTTGGAGGGCACCTCGCACATCATGATCAGCCGCAGCCCGTTTTCGCCGCGCCGCAGGCCATTGCGGGCCAGCAGATCGACGACCCCGCGCGCCTCGCCCAGGGTGCGCACGAAGGGCACCATGATCTCGACGTTGTGCAGCCCCATGTCCTCGCGCACCCGCTTGAGCGCCAGGCACTCCATCTCGAAGCTGTGCGCGAAATCGGGCGCGACGTAGCGCGAAGCCCCCCGGAAGCCCAGCATGGGGTTTTCCTCGTCCGGCTCGTAGCGCGAGCCGCCGATGAGCTTCTTGTACTCGTTGGACTTGAAGTCCGACAGGCGCACGATCACCGGTTTGGGATAGAAGGCCGCGGCGATCGTGGCGATGCCCTCGGCCAGCTTGTCAACATAGAAGGCGCGCGGGCTGGCATGGCCACGGGCCACGCTTTCCACCGCCTTCTTCAGGTCGGGGTCGACGTTCGGGTACTCCAGCACCGCACGCGGGTGGATGGCGATGTTGTTGTTGATGATGAACTCCAGCCGCGCCAGCCCCACCCCGGCATTCGGAATCTGGGAGAAGTCGAAGGCCAGCTGCGGATTGCCGACGTTCATCATGATCTTCAGGCCGAGCTCGGGCATCTCCCCGCGCCGAACCTCGGTGACCGTGGTTTCCAGCAATCCCTCGTAGACGATGCCGGTGTCGCCCTCCGCGCAGGACACCGTCACCAGCATGCCGTCCTGCAGCCTTTCGGTGGCGTCGCCGCAGCCGACGACGGCCGGAATCCCCAGTTCCCGCGCAATGATCGCGGCATGGCAGGTGCGCCCGCCGCGGTTGGTGACAATGGCCGCGGCGCGCTTCATCACGGGCTCCCAGTTCGGATCGGTCATGTCGGTGACCAGGATGTCCCCGGCGCGCACCTGATCCATCTGCTGCACCGACGCTACCACCCGCACCGGCCCGGCACCGATCTTCTGCCCGATCGCCCGCCCCTGCACCAGCGCGGTGCCCTGCTGCGCCAGTGCATAGCGTTGCTCGACCCGCCCCTGCGCGCGCGACTTGACGGTCTCCGGACGCGCCTGGAGTATGTACAGCTTGCCGTCGCCGCCGTCCTTGCCCCACTCGATGTCCATCGGGCGTCCGTAGTGCTCCTCGATGGTGAGGGCGAAGCGCGCCAGTTCGTGCACCTCCTGGTCGTCCAGGCTGTAGCGGTTGCGCAACTCCGGCGGAGTATCGACACTGCGCACCAGTTCCTCGGATCCGGGCGGCGCGAATTCCATGCGCAGCAGCTTCGAACCCAGATTGCGCCGGATCAACGCGGACTTGCCCGCCCGCAGGGTGGGTTTGAACACATAGAACTCGTCCGGATTGACGGCCCCCTGCACCACGGTCTCGCCGAGGCCGTAGGAGGAGGTGATGAACACCACGTCGCTGAAGCCACTCTCGGTGTCCATCGTGAACATCACCCCGGCCGCTCCGATGTCGCTGCGCACCATGCGCTGGATGCCCGCCGACAGCGCCACCTGGGCGTGGTCGAATCCCTGGTGCACACGGTAGGAGATCGCACGGTCGTTGAACATCGAGGCGAACACATGCCGCACCTTGTCGAGCACGGCGTCGATGCCCCGCACGTTCAGGTAGGTCTCCTGCTGCCCGGCGAAGGATGCGTCGGGCAGATCCTCGGCGGTGGCCGACGAACGCACGGCGAAGCTGGCGTCGCCCTGGCCCTCGGACAGCGTGGCGAAATGCGCGCGGATCGCCTGTTCGAGGCCCCCGGGAAGGGGCGTTTCGACGACCCATTGGCGGATCTGCGCTCCCGTGCTCGCCAGCGCGCGCACATCCTCGGTGTCCAGGTCGCGCAACAGCGCGGCGATGCGCTGGTCGAGGTCGCCCTGGCGCAGGAATTCACGGAACGCGTGCGCGGTGGTCGCGAAACCCCCGGGAACGCGCACCCCGCTGGCGCTCAGCTGGCTGATCATCTCGCCCAGCGAGGCGTTCTTGCCGCCGACGATTTCCACATCCTGCATACGTAGTTGCTGGAACGGCACCACCCACGCGCTTGCGTGCTCGGAAGACTGGTTGGACATCGGATACCCTCAATAGAATGAATGAAGAATCGGTGCGCCTGTCGTGGCACCCGGCGGCAGCAGCGGCCGTGGCGCTCCGGTGCTCCAGGCACCGGGGGCCTCGCGCAGCGCCGCCCGCAATGGTTGTTGGGATGGGACGGTGCGGCGCCTTGCGCGAAGCCGGCTCGCGACAGGCAGGATGGCGGGGATTCTAGTGTGCCGATCTTTTGCAATGCGACATGGCCAACCGATCCGTATTCTTCGTGTCCGACGGTACCGGCATCACCTCCGAGACCTTCGGCAATTCGATCCTCGCGCAGTTCGACCTGCAGCCGCACCGCGTGCGCCTGCCCTTTGTCGACAACACGGACAAGGCGCGCCACGCGGTGCAGCGCATCGACCAGGCGGCGCGCCAGGAAGGTCGGCCCCCGGTGGTCTTCACCACGCTGGTGAATTCCGAGGTGCTGGACGTGATCCGCGGCTGCCAGGGCCTCGTGCTGGACATGTTCACCACCTTCATCGAACCGCTGGAAGTGGCTTTCGGGGTCAAGTCCAACCACCGCATCGGCCAGTTCTCCGACATTGCCCGCAGCGAGCGCTACCACAACCGCATCGACGCCATCAATTTCGCGCTGATGCATGACGACGGCCAGTCCTCGCGCAACCTGTCGCTGGCCGACGTGATCCTGGTCGGCGTATCGCGCAGCGGCAAGACCCCGACCTCACTGTACCTGGCGATGCAGCATGGGGTGCGCGCGGCCAACTATCCGCTGATTCCCGAGGATTTCTCCCGCATGGCGCTGCCGCAGGATCTGCTGCCCCATCGTGGCAAGCTGTTCGGCCTCAGCATCGCCGCCGAGCGGCTGAGCGAGATCCGCAACGAGCGGCGACCGGGAAGCCAGTATGCGTCGCTGAGCAACTGCATCGAGGAAGTGGCCGAGGCCGAACGCCTGATGCGCAGGGAGGGAATACGCTGGCTGTCGTCGACCAACAAGTCGATCGAGGAAATCGCCACCACCATCCTGCAGGAAATCCGCCCCGACCGGCTGGAATACTGAATACGGCCCGACCCCTGGCGCAAGCGCCCCTCCGACGATGCAAGCCGAGAACGAGCAGTCCGCCGAGAAGAACGAGTACCTGCTGGGCTTCGCCTCGACCCAGCAGCAGCGCGCGCAGCGTGAATCCCTGCTGCCGGTCGATCCGGCACGCAACACGGCGCCCTTCGGCATCGTGCTGCTCGATGCCTCCGCCGACGTGTCGTCGTCGATGGCCGACAACCCGCGGCTGCGCCTGCTGCCGCTGGCGGTTCGCTGGCCGGGACGCACCCTGCTGGAAAAAGGCAGTGGATCCAAGCTGCGCCACCTCAACCGCGAGCGCCTGCGCGGGGCGCTGCTGCAGCCGCCGACCCTCGATGCCCTGGAATACCGGCTGTACCCGCCGCTGGCGATCAATGCCGACTGGCTGATCCACCTCGGCACGCGGCACGCGCTGCTCGACGTGTCGCCACCGCTGCAGCAGATGCTCGAGGCCCACGCGGGGGAGATCCGCGACTTGCGCCTGCAGCGCGGGCTCGACCCGGATCTGCACCTCGTGCTGGTCGAAAGCGGCTCCCTGCTCTCGGGAACCGCGCTGCAGGCCCGCGTGCTGCTGCACTGGTTGCAGGCGGGCGTGCCTGCCTCGGAGGCGGTGGCGCGCGCGCGCCGGCTGCGCGAGCACACCCGCCTGTGGCTGCTGCCGCAGCATCCGGTCGACACCTTCGAGGCCTTGCAGCGCATCGGGCACGACAGCCTGGGCCCCTGGCTGCAGGCCTGCTCGCGCCCGCTGCACCGCCTGTGGCAACGCTGCCCGCTGCTCGAGGCCGACGGGCGTGGCCTGTTCTGCGACCAGAAGGCCAAGAACTGGCGCGCCGCGGTGAGCACCTTGTTCGCCGATCTCGGCCAGGCGCTGCGCGAGCACCGCGGCCCGGCCCCGTGGCTGCAGATCAGCCTCGACGGCAGCCTGCGCGACCTGCAGTCGTGGCCCGAGTACGAGGCCTTGCGCGAACAGGCCATGGCTGCGCGCGCCAACCTGTACCTGACGCACATGAGCGCGGCAGGGCGCGTCTGGGCCTCGGCCGGATCGCTGAGCGCGGCCCTCTACCTGCCGCCGCTGCCCTGATCGGCGAAGCGCCCGCGACGGCGCTGGCGCAGCCCCTCGTACAGGCAGATCGCAGCGGCCGCCGCGACATTCAGCGACTCCACCGCCCCAGGCTGCGGGATGCGCACCCGCAGGTCGCAGGCCGCGGCGATCGCCGCGTCGACGCCCGCCCCTTCATTGCCGAACACCCAGGTACAGGCCTGCGGCAATTCCAGCTCGTACAGGTCGCTGCGGGCGTCGGCTGCGGTGGTGATCCACGGTCTGGGCAGCTGCTCGCGGATCTCGTCCCAGCCGAGATCCTCCACCACCGCAATGGCGAAATGGGCCCCCATGGCCGCGCGCAGCACCTTGGGTGTCCAGGCGCCGGCGCAGCCGCGCAGGCAGTACACCGTGCCGGCGCCGGAGGCCGCCGCGGTGCGCAGCACCGTGCCGACGTTGCCGGCGTCCTGCAGGCGATCCAGCACCACCGCCACGCCCGGCCGCGGCCGCGGCCGCGGCCGCCGCACCAGCAGGCCGACCCGTGGGCCGCTGGGAAGGGGCGACAATTTACCGAACAGCGCCTCGCTCAGCAGCACCCACTGCTGGCGCGGTACGCGCCCGGCGAGCGCGGCGATCTGCGGCTGGCCCAGCGCCGCCTCGGTGCATACCAGCGCCAGCGGCTGCAGCCCCGCGTCCAGCGCCGCGGCGCTCAGGTGCAGCCCTTCGAGCCAGGCCTGGTCGAGGCGGCGCACCGCCGCCGCTTGCCGGGACAGCGCCAGCAGGCTGCGAAACAGCGCATTGTCGGCCGACGCGACCTGTTTCACGGTGACGCACCCCGATCCGGCCCGTGCTGCTGCAGCACGCGGCGCACCGGGGCGAAGCTGTGGCGGTGCTCGGCGCAGGGCCCCAGCCGTTGCAGGGCCTGAAGATGCTGCGCGGTACCGTAGCCGAAGTGCTTCTCCAGCCCGTAGCCTGGATGACGCCGGGCGAGTTCACCCATATGGGCATCGCGCCAGACCTTGGCGACAATCGACGCGGCGCCGATCAGCGGCTCGCTGGCGTCGCCGCCAACCACGGTTCGCACCGGAACGTCCACCAGCGGCGCTCGGTTGCCGTCGACCAGCACGAGCTGCGGTCGCTGCCGCAGGCCGCCGATGGCGCGCTGCATCGACAGCAGCGTGGCCTGCAGGATGTTCAGGCGATCGATTTCCTGCGCGCTGGCCAGGCCGATCGAGCAATCGACGCAGCAGTCGCGGATCGCGCGATCGAGCTGCTCCCGCCGCCGCGGAGAAAGCACCTTCGAGTCGGCGATGCCGGCCGGAACCCGGCGCGCATCGAGGATGAGGGCGCAGCTGACCACCGGCCCGGCCCAGGTGCCACGCCCGACTTCGTCGCAACCCGCCACCAGCACGGAGGCCTCCCCGCTCACCGCGCGCCCTCCCCGGCCTCGAGCAGACCTCCGGCCTCGGCGATGGCCTGCGCGGCCAGCGTCGCGGTCGGGCGCAGCAACTGGTCGTGCAGGTCGGAAAAGCGCTGCCGCAGGCGATCGCAGCGCGTCGGATCGTCGAGCAGCGCGCAGGCGCTGCGCGCCAGCGCCAAGCCGCTGCAGTCGTGCTGCAGAAGCTCGTCGACCAGCGACTCCCCGGCCAGGATGTTGGGCAGGCCGACCCACGGCAGGTAGGAGCGATCCTTCATCCATTGCCAGGACAGCCACGGCAGGCGGTAGCCGATGACCATCGGTCGCTTGAACAGCGCGCATTCCAGGGTGGCCGTGCCGCTGGCCACGAGCGCCAGGTCGCAGGCCTCGAGCACGCTGTGCGAATCGCCCTGCACCCACTGCAATTCCAGCTGCGGGTGCCGCGCCGCCTGCCGCTGCAGCGCATCGCGCAGCCCGGGATGGGCCAGCGCCAGCAGCACGCGCAGCCCGCGTTCACGCTGCAGCCGGGCAGCGGCCTCGAAAAAGCTGGGAGCGATGCAATGCACCTCGGATTCGCGGCTGCCGGGCAGCAGCGCCAGCACCCCGCGCGCGGTCGCGGATGGCTGCAGGCCCAGCCTGCTGCGCGCGCGCTGCGCGTCGGGGTGCAGGGGAATGACCTCGGCCAGCGGATGGCCGATGTAGGTGGCCCGCACCCGCGTACCCGCATACAGCTCGGGCTCGAAGGGAAACACACACAGCAGATGATCGACGGCCCGCTCGACGGCGTGGATGCGCTCGCGACGCCAGGCCCAGATCGACGGGCTGACCACATGCACCGTGGGGATGCGCTGTGCGCGCAGCCGTGCCTCCAGCGCCAGATTGAAATCCGGCGCGTCGACGCCGACGAACACCGCCGGCGGCTGCTGCAGCAGTCTGTGCTCCAGCGCGCGTCGGATGCGCAGCAGCTCGGGCAGGCGCGGCAGCACCGCGGCGAAGCCGTTCACGGCAAGCCGCTGGCTGTCCCACCAGGCGTCGAAGCCCACCGCGCGCAGACGCTCGCCTCCGATGCCGACGCAGCGCAAGCCCGCGAAGCGCCGGTGCAGCTCGGCCACCAGATGGGAAGCCAGCAGGTCGCCCGATGGCTCCCCCGCGACGAGTGCGACGCTGCGCGGCATGGCCATCGCCGATCGCAGCGGCTCAGGGGCGGACAATGCCCCGGCTGCTGGAGGCGATGAAATCCAGCAGCGCCCCGAGGTCGGCGGCCGCCGCCCCGTCCAGCGATGCCTGCTCCTCGCGCAACCGCAGGCAGGCCTGCTCCAGACTCAGGCCCTGGCGGTACAGCAGGCGGTAGGCACGCCGCAGCGTGGCGATGCGCGCGGCATCGAAACCGCGGCGACGCAGCCCCTCGGCGTTGATGCCATGGGGTAGCGAAGGGCTCCCGGCGAGCAGCAGGAACGGCGGCACATCCTGGGTCAGTACCGAGGCGATGCCCGCCATCACATGGGCACCCACGTGAACAAACTGGTGCACTCCGGTGAAACCGCCGAGCACGGCCCAGTCGCCCACGTGCACATGGCCGGCGAGCTGGGTGCTGTTGGCCAACACCACCTGGTTGCCGACCTGGCAGTCATGCGCCACATGCACGTAGGCCATGATCCAGTTGTCGTCGCCGACTCGGGTGATGCCCGTGTCCTGCGCGGTTCCCAGGTTCAGGGTGCAGCATTCGCGGATGGTATTGCGCGCCCCGATATGCAGTTCGGTGGGCTCGCCGCCGTACTTCTTGTCCTGCGGCACCGCGCCCAGCGAACAGAAGGGATGGATGACATTGTCGCGGCCGATGCGGGTGCGCCCCTGGATCGTGACATGCCCGAGCAGGCGCGTGCCGCTTTCGATGCGCACCTGCGATCCGATGGTGCAGTAGGGACCGATCTCGACGCCGTCGGCGATTTCGGCGCCGGAGTCGACGAGGGCGGTGGGATGGATGCGGCTCAAGGCTTGGGCTCCGCCACGCGGCTCAATCGATCATGCGTTCGGTGCACATCAGTTCGGCCTCGGCGACGACTTCGTCGCCCACCCGCGCTGCGGCGTCGAATTTGTAGATGTTGCGCATATGGCGGCTCATGCGCACGTCCAGCAGCAACTGGTCGCCCGGCTCCACCGGGCGCTTGAAACGCGCGCGGTCGACACCCACCAGGTAATAGACCGAATCCTCGGCCGCCTGCGCGTCGAGGGTGCCGAAAGCCAGGATGCCCGCTGCCTGCGCCAGGGCCTCCAGAATCAGCACGCCCGGCATGATGGGCTTCTGGGGAAAGTGCCCGGTGAAGTACGGTTCGTTGAAGCTGACGTTCTTGCAGGCCAGGATGCGCTCACCCTTGACGAACTCGGTCACGCGATCGACGAGCAGGAAGGGATAGCGATGCGGCAGCAGCTTCTGGATCTGTTGGATGTCGAACGCAATCATGGCTGGTTGTGGGCGGTAGTACTGCGAGCGGACGGATCTCCGGCCTTGCCTGCATCGGCCTGGCGCGACGCGGCGGGCCCGAGTTGGCTCTCGAGCCGGCGGATGCGCTCGCGCAATTGCGCCAGGTGGCGCAACGCGGCTGCGTTGGCCGACCAGTTCTGGTGCTGGTCGAGCGGAAAGGCCCCGGTGTAGTGCCCGGCCTGACGCACCGAGCGCGAAACCAGGGACATGCCTCCGATCACCGTGTGATCGGCGATCTCCAGGTGCCCGGCGATTCCCGCGCCGCCCCCGATGAAGCAGTAGGCTCCGATGCGCGCGCTGCCGGCGATGCCCACGCAGCCGGCCAGGGCCGTGTGCGGGCCGATGCGCACGTTGTGCGCCACCTGCACCAGGTTGTCGATCTTCACCCCGTCGCCGATCACCGTATCGTCCAGCGCGCCCCGATCCACCGTGGTGTTGGCGCCGATGTCCACGTCATCGCCGATGAGCACGCGCCCCGTCTGGGCGATCCGCACCCCGGCCCCCTGCGCATCGCGCGCGTAGCCGAATCCGTCGGCACCGACCACCGCCCCAGGGTGCAGAGTACAGCGCTGGCCGAGGATGCACTCGTGCATCAGCACGCTGCGCGCAAGCATGCGGCTGTCTGCGCCGACCACCGCCCCACGGCCGACGAAGCAGCCGGCGCCTATGGACGCGCGGGGGCCGACCACGGCGTCGGCCTCGATGACCGCGAAGGCGTCGATCCAGGCATCGTCGGCCACGCGCGCCGACGCGTCGACGCAGGCGCTGGCATGACGGCCGCGAGACGACGGCGGCGTCTGCAGCTGCTGCAGCCATTGCGACAGCCTCGCATAGTACAGGTAGGGGTCGGCGGTCTGGATCACCGCGGCGAAACCCTGCGCCTCGTCGAAACCCTCGGGGACGATCACGCAGGATGCACGGCAGTCACGCAGCAGGCGCGCCTGCGCTGCCCGCGCGAGAAAGGCCACCTCTCCGGACTGCGCGCGTTCCAGCGGTGCGAAGCGAAGCACCGTGACGGAGCCGTCGCCGCACAGCACCCCGCCCAGCTGCGCGACGATGTCGGCGACCGGCAGGCCCTTGCCTGCCTGCGAAGGCGTGGAGTTCATTTCCCCGGGGGCGATGCCTGGGCGTCCAGCGCCTTGAGCACCTTGTCGGTGATGTCGATCCGGGGATCGACGTACACCGCGTCCTGGAAAATGATGTCGTAGTTGCCCTGCTCGGCCACCTGCTTGACCACTTGGTTCGCCTGGTCGAGCACGGCGGCCAGGGCGGCATTGCGGCGAGCGTTCAGATCCTCGGAGAATTCGCGCTGCTTGCGCTGGAACCTGCGGTTGAGGTCGGACAGTTCCTGCTGCAGCTTGCCGCGATCGCCCGCATTCATCACCGGGCCGTCCTTCTGCAGCTTCTCGTTGAGGGCGCGCATCTGGGCTGCCATGTCGCGCAGCTGCTTGTCGCGCGGCTGGAATTCGGCCTCCAGCTTGCGCTGCGCGGCCAGCGCCGGGGCCGACTCCTTCAGGATGCGCTCGGTATTGATGAAGCCGATGCGGCCCGAGGGCAGCCCCGCCGCGGCCTGCGCTCCCGCGCCCGGCGGCGTGGCCGCAGCCGGCTGGGCGGACGCGCGCGCGCCGATCAGGAACAAGGCCAGGCCCGCCGCCAGGATCGGCCGACGCCATGCACGGGATTGCGGCAAGTGGCTCACGGTGGGTTCAGAACGCGGTGCCGACGGTGAACTGGAAGGTCTGTGTCTGGTCGCCGGGCTTGGTGCGGATCGGCCTGGCGATACTGAACTTCAACGGGCCGATGGGAGAAATCCACGACACCCCGATGCCCACCGACGCACGCATGTCGGCCAGATGCACCGGCTGGCTCTCGCCCCAGACATAGCCGCTGTCGAGGAAGGTCGACATGCGCAGGCTGCGGTCGGCGCCGGTTCCGGGGAACGGGAACTGGTATTCGAAGTCGCCGACCAGCAGCTTGGCCCCGCCCAGCGCGAATCCCTGCGCGTCGTGCGGCCCCAGGGAGCTTTGCTGGAATCCGCGCACGGTGCCGATGCCCCCGGCGTACAGGTACTTGAAGATCGGCAGCGGGTGGCCGCTCAGTCCGTGCGCATAGCCGAGCAGGCCGTTGAAGGCCAGGTCGGTGCGCCGGGTGACCGGGAAGAACTGCTGGTATTGATAGGTCGCGCGCACGTAGCGCAGGCTGGCGAAGGGACTGTAGGCGACGCTCACCGCCTGGAAGCGCCCGTCGGTGGGAACCAGCGCGCTGTTGCGGCTGTCGCGCTGCCAGCCGATGGTCAGCGGAAAGCCGGTGGAGTTGGAACCGAACTCATTGACGTAGGAGATATACGAGGCCGGCGCGCCAGGGGCAAGGGTCAACGAATACTGCTCGAAGCCGACGCCGAAGAACACGCGGTCGAGTTCAGTGAACGGCACCCCGAACTGCACACTCGCGCCGGGAGTGACGATCTTGTAGTTGTTCCCCTGCGACGTGTAGGGGCGGATGGTGCGGTAATAGACGGCCAGCGTCCGGCTGATGCCATCGCGGGTGAAATAGGGGTTCGTGCTGCTGAGCGCGATGGTGCGGTAGTAGCTCGAGGTATCCAGCGACAGGCTGACGTTGTTGCCGCTGCCGAAAATGTTGTCCTGGCTGATCGAGGCGTTGAAGGAAATGCTGTTGGCGCTCGAGAAGCCCACCCCCAGCCCCAGCATGCCGGTGGGTTTTTCCTTCACCTGCATGTCCAGATCCACCTCGTCGCTGGTGCCCGGCACTTCGACGGTGTTCATGTGGACGTCCTTGAAGAAGCCCAGGCGGTCGACTCGATCGCGCGACAGCTTGATGCGGTCGGCGTCGTACCAGGCGTCCTCGAACTGGCGGAACTCACGCCGGATCACCGTGTCGCTGGTACGGGTGTTTCCGCCGATGTTGATGCGCCGCACATAGATGCGGCGCCCAGGGTCGACGAGGATGGTGAAGAACACCGTGTGGTTGGCGCGGTCGATCTCGGGCCTGGGCTGCACGCGGGCGAAGGCGTAGCCGTAGACGCCGAACTTGTTGACCATCGCCTTGACGCTTTCATCCAGCTTGCGGGCGCTGTAGGTGTCGCCGGGCTTGAGTTCGACCAGCGCACGGAATTCGTCGGCCAGTCCGAGGTAATTGCCCTCCAGGCGGTAGCCGGAGACCTTGTACTTGGCACCCTCGTGGATGTTGATGGTGATGCCCAGCGACTCCTTGTCGGGCGACAGCGCGACCTGGGTCGAATCGATGCGGAAATCCAGGTAGCCTCGATCGACGTAGTACGAGCGCAAGGTCTCGAGATCCGCGTTGAGCTTCGCGCGGGAGTACTGGTCGGCCTTCGTGTACCAGGTCAGCCAGCCCGGAGTCGACAGCGAGAACAGGTCGAGCAACCGGCTCTCGCCGAACACATGGTTGCCCACGATGCGCAACGCACGGATCTTGGCCACCCCGCCCTCGCTGACCGTGAAGGTCACGTCGACGCGGTTGCGCGGCAGCGGGGTCACGGTCGACTGCACGGTGGCCGCGTAGTAGCCCTTGGCCAGGTATTGCTGCTTCAGCGCCTGCTCGGCGCGTTCAACCAGCGCCTGGTTGTAGGGCTGCGCCTCGCCAAGGCCGACCTCCTTCAGCGACGCCACCAGATCCTTGTTCGAAAATTCCTTGGTACCGACGAAATCGACCTTGGCGATCACCGGCCGTTCCTCGACGACCACCGTGACCACGTCGCCGGCGGTGCGGATGCTGACGTTCTTGAACAGGCCGGTGGCGAACAGCGCGCGGATCGCCGCGGCCCCGAGCTCGGGGCTGTAGTTGTCACCCACCCGGAAGGGCAGGTAGCTGAACACCGTTCCCGGCTGCGTACGCTGCAGGCCGTCGACCCGGATGTCCTTGATGACGAAGGTGTCGGCGGCGTGGGCCTGGGCGCAGGCCACGGCCATGACGGCCACGACAGTACCCTGCAATGCGTGACGAAGCCTCAAATTCACCTCGGCGTGGTTTCTTAGTGGAATGTTCCGAGCAACCGGGCGAGATCGTTGTACAGCGCAAGCGCGACCAGCAACGCGATCAGCGCCAGACCGCCCTGCTGCAGCCTTTCCTGCACGCGCTGCGGCACTGCCCGGCGGGTCAGAATCTCAATCGCATAATACAGGAGATGCCCCCCGTCCAAGACCGGTATGGGGAGCAGGTTGAGCACCCCCAGGCTGAGGCTGACCACGGCCAGGAAGCTCAGGTAGGCCGCCCATCCCAGGGCCGCGCTGCGTCCGGCGTAGTCGGCGATGGTCAGCGGGCCGCTGATCTGCTGCAGCGATGCGCGGCCGACCACCATGCGCCCCAGGCTGCGCAGGCTGAGCAGGCTCAGGTCCCAGGTTCGACGCAATCCGATGCCCAACGCCGCCAGCGGCGCATGGCGCACCAGCACGCTGGGCGGACTGGCATCGAGCAAGGCGCCGATGCGCCAGTGCGACTCTCCCCGCGCCACGGCTTCGCGCCGCGCGCGCACCACCAGGTCGAGCTTGCGCCCGGAGCGCAGCACCTGCAGGCTCAGCGGGTGCCCCTTGCTGGAGGCGATGAGTTGCAGCAGGCGCTCGGCGTCGGCGGGCTGCAGCGTCTGCGGCGTGGCGCCGGCAGCCAGCACGAGGTCGCCGGCGTGCAGCCCGGCCAGCGCCGCCGGCTCCCCGGGCAGCACACGCACGATGCGCGCCGGCGCGCCCGCCAGCCGCAGGCCCCAGGAGCGCAGGAAGCCGGGTTCCGAGGCGCGCAGGGCGTCGCCGCGGAAATCCAGCACAAGGTCGAACGAGCGCGCGCCATCGCGCACCCGCAGATCCACCGGGCGACCATCCAGCGCGGCCTGCTGCAGGCGCAGCTGCAACTGCGGCCAGCTGTGCACGGAGCGGGTCTGGCCGTCGATGCGGGTGGCCAGCACCCGCAGGCCGGCGCGTACCCCGGCCTGCGCAGCCGGGCTGGCCGCCGGCGGCGCGCCCAGCAGAGGCAGCGGCTCGCGCACCCCGATCATCTGCACGAGGGCGAAGAGCAGCGCGGCCAGCAGCAGGTTGGCCGTCGGCCCGGCCGCCACGATCACCGCGCGCTTCCACGGATTCTGGCGGTTGAAGGCGCGGTGCAGCTGCTGCGCGGCGACTTCGCCCTCGCGCTCGTCGAGCATGCGCACATAGCCACCGAGGGGGATCGCCGCCAGCACCCATTCGGTGGCGTCGCGGCCCACGCGTCGGCGCAGCACTGGTCTGCCGAATCCGATGGAAAAGCGCAGCACCCGCACGCCGCAGGCCACCGCTGCCAGGTAATGCCCAGACTCATGCACCGCGATGAGCAGCGCGAGCGCGAACAGGAAGGCCAGCAGGGTCAGCATGGTCGGGAGCCCGCGCTGCCGGCCTCACTGCCGCAGCCGTCGCACCTGCTCGGCCGCGTGCGCGCGGGCGCGGGCGTCCAGGTCGAACAGCGTCGGCAGATCCTGCGCGCGCTGCGTCCCCAGATGCTCCAGCACATGTTCATTGACGCGGTGGATGTCGGTGAAGCCCAGTTCGCCGTCGAGGAAGGACTGCACCGCGACTTCGTTGGCGGCGTTGAGCACCGCACAGGCCCCTGCGGGCATGCCCAGCGCGGCATAGGCCAGCTGCAGGCCGGGAAAGCGCCGCAGATCCGGGGCCTCGAAATCGAGCCGCCCCACGCGCGCCAGATCCAGCCAGCTGCTGCCCGAGGCGACCCGACGCGGCCACGCCAGCCCGTAGGCGATCGGGGTACGCATGTCGGGCACCCCGAGCTGCGCCACCACCGAGCCATCGTGGTAGGTGACCATCGAATGCACGATGCTCTGCGGATGCACCAGCACTCCAATGCGCTCCGGGGGCATGCCGAACAGGTAATGCGCCTCGACGACCTCCAGCGCCTTGTTCATCATGGTCGCCGAGTCCACCGAGATCTTGCGCCCCATGCTCCAGTTCGGATGCGCACAGGCCTGCTCGGGGGTCATCGCATGCAAGGCTTCGGGGGGCAGGCTGCGGAACGGGCCGCCGGATGCCGTCAGGGTGATTTCCCGCACGTCCTGCGCCCAGCGCTCAGGCTGCTCGGGCAGGCTCTGCAGGATCGCGCTGTGCTCGCTGTCGATGGGCAGCAGCTCGGCGCCGCCCGCGCGCACGGCCTGCATGAACAGCTCCCCGGCGACGACCAGCGACTCCTTGTTGGCCAGCAGCACGCGCTTGCCCGCGCGTGCCGCGGCCAACGCCGACTCCAGCCCCGCGGCACCGACGATGGCCGCCATCACCATGTCCGTCTGCGGCGCCTGCGCAAGCTGCACCATGGCCGCGGCCCCGCTCAGCACCTCGGTGCGGCTGCCGTGCCGGCGCAAGGCATGCTGCAGGCGCTCGGCGGCCTGCGGATCCTGCATGGCCGCCAGGCTGGGGGCAAAACGCAGGCATTGCTCCAGCAGCAGCTGCTCGTTGCGCCCCGCGGCCAGCGCGAAGACCTCGAAGGCCCCGGCATGCAGTTGCAGCACCTCCAGGGTGCTGCGGCCGATCGATCCCGTGCTGCCCAGAATGGTCACACGTTTCATGGCACCAGCAACATCACCAGCGGCAGCAGCGGCAGCAGGGCATCGATGCGGTCGAGCACCCCGCCATGCCCGGGCAGCAGCCCGCTGCTGTCCTTGACCCCGACACGCCGCTTGAGCAGCGACTCGAACAGATCCCCGGCCACGCTCCAGGCCGCCAGCAGCGCGCCGGCGAGCAAGGCCGGGCCCAGGCCCCAGCGCTGCGCCAGGCGAGCCCCCAGGGAATCCTGCAGTTCCGGAACGCGCGCGCACAGCGCGACATAGCCGACGACGGCCAGCACCCCGCACACCGCACCCGAGACCGTCTTGCCCGGACTGATACGCGGCGCCAGCCGCCATCCGCCCAGCGCGCGGCCGCCGAAATAGGCGGCGATGTCGGCAATCCACACCAGCATCAGCACCGACAGCAGGAAGCCCACCCCCTGCGCCCGCGCATGCCACAGTGCCAGCCAGGCGGCGAACAGCAGCAAGAAGCCCAGCGCGCCCAGCAACGGCGGGTGCCCCAGCCAGCGAGGCAGCGCGGCGCGCGGCAGGGCCCCCGCCAGCAGGCCCGCCCAGGCCACGGTGCTCAGCGCGAATCCCAGGTGCGAATCGAAGGCCGGCGGCAGGCCGAGCAGCACCGAGACGGCGGTCGCCAGCCAGAGCAGGGCCCAGGCCACCGGCGCCGCGCCGCGCAGGCCCGCCAGCCTTGCCCACTCCCACATCGCCACGCTGGTGAACAGGGCCATGCAGGCGCCGAACAGCCGCGCACCGCCCCATGCCAGCAGCGGCAGCAGCACGGCCAGCAGCGCCGCGGCGGTGATCAGACGGGTGCGCAGCATCGCCGCGGCCTCGGCTGCCTCAGGCAGCCCGCAGTCCCTTGGACGATGCCTTGGACGGCACGCGTCCGAAGCGGCGTTCCCGCCGTGCGAAATCCGCGATGGCATCGGCCAGCGAGGCCTCGGTGAAATCGGGCCACAGCACGTTGCTGAAGTAGAGCTCCGTGTAGGCCAGTTGCCAGAGCAGGAAGTTGCTGATCCGGTGCTCGCCCCCGGTGCGGATCAGCAGGTCGGGCTCGGGGATGTCGGCCAGGCAGAGATGCCGCGCCAGGCTCTGTTCGCTGATCTCCCCGTCCTGCGCCTGCGCGGCGCGCGCGGCCTGCACGATGTCCCAGCGCCCCCCGTAGTTGAGCGCCACGTTCAGGCGCAGCCGCGGTTCGGACACCGGGGTGGACTCGGCCTGCCGCATCAGCTGCTGCACCTGCGCGGGCAGCGGCGCGGGGTCGCCCAGGAAACGCAGGCTGACGCCCTGGGCCATCAGGCCCGGGGTTTCCTTGCCCAGCGTCTGCACGAACAGTTCCATCAACGCCGAGACCTCCTCGGCCGGGCGGTTCCAGTTCTCCGACGAGAAGGCGAACACCGTCAGGTAGGCGACGCCTTGCTGGACGCAGCCACGTACCAGGCGCTGCAGGGCGTCGGCGCCGAGCTTGTGGCCGGCGCTGCGCGGCAGCAGCCTGCGCGTCGCCCAGCGACCGTTGCCGTCCATGACCACGGCGACGTGGCGGGGAACGACTGCGGCTGCCTTGCTGGAAGGGGTCTTGCTGGACACGGGGCGTGGGGCTGGGTCAGACAGCCATGATCTCCGCTTCCTTGTTGGCGATCAGCTTGTCGACCTCGGCGATGAAACGGTCGGTGGTCTTCTGGATCTCGTCCTGCGCGCGGCGTTCGTCGTCCTCGGAAGCCTGCTTGGCCTTCACCAGATCCTTGACCTGCTGGTTGGCGTCCCGGCGCAGGTTGCGCACCGCGACCTTGGCCGACTCGCCCTCGTGCTTGATCACCTTCACGAGATCGCGCCTGCGCTCCTCGGTCAGCGCCGGCATGGGCACGCGAATGAGTTCGCCCTGGGTCATGGGGTTGAGCCCGAGGTCGGATTCGCGGATGGCCTTCTCCACGATCTGGAGCATCTTCTTCTCGTAGGGCTGCACGCTGATGGTACGCGCATCGACCAGATTGACGTTGGCCACCTGGTGCACGGGCACCGGGCTGCCGTAATAGTCGACCATGACATGGTCGAGCAGCCCGGTATGGGCGCGCCCGGTGCGCACCTTCGTCAGGTCGGCGCGCAGGGCCTCGAGGGACTTGAGCATGCGCTGTTCGCAGCTCTTCTTGATCTCGGCAATGGTCATGGTTGCGGACTCGCTCACACGAAGACTGGGAAACAGCCCTTCACAGATGCACCAGCGTGCCCTCGGGCTCGCCCTGCACCACGCGCAGCAGCGCGCCGGGCTTGAAGATGCTGAACACCCGGATCGGCAGTCCCTGGTCGCGGCACAGCGCGAAGGCGGTGGCATCCATCACCTGCAGCCGGCGCAGCATGGCCTCGTCGAAACTGATGCGATCGAAGCGCTCGGCCTGCGGATCGCGCGCGGGGTCGGCGGTGTAGATTCCGTCGACCTTGGTCGCCTTGAGCATGACCTCGGCGCTGATCTCGGCGGCGCGCAGCGCAGCGGCGGTGTCGGTGGTGAAGAAGGGGTTTCCTGTGCCTCCGGCGAAGATCACCGCCTTGCCCTCCTCCAGGTACTGCAGGGCCTTCGGACGCACGTAGGATTCCACGACCTGGTCGATGCTGATGGCCGACATTACCCGCGCCACCAGCCCGGCGTGGCGCATCGCGTCGGCCAGTGCCAGGGAGTTCATGACCGTGGCCAGCATGCCCATGTAGTCGGCTGTTGCGCGATCCATGCCGACGGCGCCCCCGGCGACGCCGCGGAAGATGTTGCCCCCGCCGATGACAATGGCCAGTTGCACCCCGCGCTGCACGACCTGCGCGATGTCCTCGACCATCTTGACGATCACCGCGCGGTTGATCCCATAGGGATCAGGGCCCATCAGCGCCTCTCCGGAGAGTTTGAGCAGTACGCGCTTGTGGACGCTCATCGGGAAGTCTCCGCGGGAGGGAATCGACGGTGCAGGATCCGTGGTCGTGGCGGTAGGCGCAAGCCGCTTCAGGCGCTGCGCGCGGCGGCCATCTGCGCGGCGACCTCGTCGGCGAAGTTCTCCGACTTGCGCTCGATACCCTCGCCGACCACGTACAGCGTGAAGGAGGCGACCTGGGTCTTGGCCGCGCTCAGCATCTGCTCGACGGTCTGCTTCTCGTTCTTGACGAAGGCCTGGTTGAGCAGCGAGACCTCCTTCAGGTACTTCTGCACCGCGCCCTCGACGCGCCGGGCGACGATCTCCGGCGACTGCACGGCACGCCCTTCGGCGCGCGCCTTGTCGGCGTCCTCGGCCGCCTTCTGGGTGGCGATCGAGCGCTCGGATTCGATCAGCGCCGCCGGAACTTGCGCCGCGGACAGGGCGACCGGCTTCATCGCGGCCACGTGCATGGCCACGTCCTTGGCCGCCGTCGCATCGCCTTCGTAGGCCACGACCACGCCGATGCGCGTGCCGTGCAGGTAGCTGGCCAGCTGATGCCCGGCATCGAAGCGCTGGAAGCGGCGGATGCTCATGTTCTCGCCGATCTTGCCGACCAGCGCCGAGCGGCGCGCCTCCACCGTGGCCCCGTCGACCTCCAGCGCCGACAGCGCCGCGACATCGGCCGGGTTGCGCTCGGCCACCAGCCGGGCGAGCAGGTTGCCGAAGGCCAGGAAGTCATCGTTCTTGGCGACAAAGTCGGTTTCGCAGTTCAATTCCACCAGCGCGCCGACGCGATCCTGGATGCATGCCGCGACGATGCCCTCCGCGGTGATGCGGGCGGCGGCCTTGCTCGCCTTGTTGCCCAGCTTGACACGCAGCAATTCCTCGGCGCGCGCCATGTCGCCTTCGGCCTCGGTCAGCGCCTTCTTGCACTCCATCATCGGGGCATCGGTCTTCGCGCGCAGTTCCGCGACCATGGATGCGGTGATTGCCGCCATATTGCACTCCTGAATCGATCCTGGATTGAACAAGGGGGCTGCGAACAGCCCCCCATGAAAGCACACGGCGCGCCCGCCGCGGAGGCCTCAGGCCGCCGGCGACTCGTCGGGCACTTCGACGAACTCGGCACCTTCGCCGCCCTCGGCCTGCACGACCTCGCTCAACGCATCGTTGCGTCCTTCGAGGACGGCGTCGGCGATGCCGCGGCAGTACAGGGCCACGGCCTTGCCCGAGTCGTCATTGCCGGGAATGACATGGTCGATGCCCACCGGGGAGTGGTTGGTATCGACCACCCCGATGATCGGAATCCCCAGCATATGCGCTTCCTCGACCGCGATCTTGTGGTAGCCGACGTCGATCACGAACATCGCGTCCGGCAGCGCGTTCATCTCCTCGATGCCGCCGATGGATTTCTCCAGCTTCGCGAGCTCGCGCTGGAACATCAGCTGTTCCTTCTTGGTCATGTGCTCCAGCGCGCCTTCGGCGGCCTGGGCCTTCATGTCCTTGAGCTTCTTGATCGAGGCCTTGACGGTCTTGAAATTGGTCAGCATGCCGCCCAGCCAGCGCGCGTTCACATAGGGCATGCCGCAGCGCTGCGCCTCGGCTTGCACGAGCTCGCCGGCCTGGCGCTTGGTACCGACGAACAGGATGGTGCCGCGGCGCGCGGCCATCTGGCGCGCGTACTTGCAGGCGTCCTGGAACATCGGCAACGTCTTCTCGAGGTTGACGATATGGATCTTGTTGCGGTGGCCGAAAATGTACGGGGCCATCTTCGGGTTCCAGAACCGGGTCTGGTGCCCGAAGTGCACACCGGCTTCGAGCATTTCTCGCATCGACACTGACATCGTTGATTCCTCGCTGAATCCTGCTTCCTAGGTTGGGTCTGGAACCGGCCCCTCACCCCGTTGCAGCTGGCAGCGCGCCCTGCAGCGCGAAGCTGCAAGGATCCTGGCGCGATGGCCGGACGCTTCGTACGACGTGCGCTTCCTCAAGCGCATGTGCGCACCCCACGGCAGGGCCATCCGACACCATCCGACATCGCTGCACGCCCGGGGCACCTGGTCGGGCCGGTTCGCGCTTTTCGCCGCGCCATCGCGCAGCGGCCTGGCCGGGCCCCCAGCTTCGCCCCTCGAGCGGCCCTGGAAAGCTTCGACAAAACCCACCCATTATAGTCACGAAAGCCTGCTGCACCGCAGCGACCAGGTTTGGATCAGGCACGCTATGCTGCTGCGTTCCCCGGCTCCGATCGCGCCGCGCGCGCCACGCCACGATGCACGAACACAGGTTGCGCAGGCAGTTGCACAACGAAATCCACGCCAGGCCCTTCGAGCGTCTGCCCGCGCCCTGCCTGATCAGCCACCTCGCGCTGCGCGCCGACGCCGCGCAGCAGGCGCAGGCCCACGCCCACCTGTGCCGGCTGCTGGCCGACCACCACCTGCCGCAGCCTGCCGCGGACAGCAGCTTCTGCTCGGTGCGCATCGCCACGCTGCAGCTGCGCTGGGAGCGGCATGGCGAATTCCTGACCTATACCTTCATCCGGCCCGGCCTCGCGTCGAACGCCGCGGCATGGTTCGACGCCAACGCCGGCGACGGCCTGCCCGAGGACTGGCGCGCGCAGATTCCCGGCGAACTGCTGTGCGCGCTGCACGTGGCGCTGCTGCCGGAGGTGGCCGAAGACGCGCCCTGGCCCGAGCCGGATCTGGACGCGGTGCTCGACGCCGACGCCCTGGTCGCCTCCGAGGTGGCCGACGGCCAGGCGCGCGTCTACACGGATCTGCGCATCCATGCCGACGGCCACGGGCGCTTCGCCGTGGTCGGCCGCGAACTCTCGGCGCGCCGGCGCGGGCGCATGGCGCAACGCCTGCTGGACATCGAGACCTACCGCCTGCTGGCCCTGCTGGCGCTGCCGGTGGCGCGTGCCATCGGACCGCAACTGGCCGGCTTCGAATCCGAACTGGCGCAGATCATGGATGCCATGCGCGCCGGCACCGGCGAGCGCGACCGCCAGACCCTGGAGCAGCTCTCGCGCCTCGCCGCCACCGTCGAGGGTCTGTACGCGCAGCACCACGCGCGCTTCACGGCCGCAGCTGCCTACTACGACCTGGTCGAGCGACGCATCCAGGATCTGCATGAACAGCCCTTCGGCGGACTGCAGACCATCGGGCAGTTCATGGATCGCCGCCTCAGCCCGGCGATGCAGACCTGTGCCCACACCGCGCGCCGCCTGCAGGCACTGTCGGAGCGCATCTCGCGCTGCTCCAATCTGCTGCGCACGAGGGTGGAGGTGCAGATGCAGCAGCAGAACCGCGAGTTGCTGGCCTCGATGAACCGGCGCCAATACCTGCAGCTGCGCCTGCAGCAGACCGTCGAAGGCCTGTCGGTGGCGGCGATCACCTATTACGCGTCCTCGCTGGTCGGCCACCTGTTCGGCGCGGCGCAGCCCTGGCTGCACATCGGGCCCGAACGCGCGCAAGGGGTTTCGATCCCCTTCATCGGGCTGCTCGTCTGGCTGGGGCTGCGGCGCGCGCACCAGATGCTGGCGCGCGTCGAGCAGGGCTGAAGGTCGCCGCCGGGCCGCCGGTGGCGATCAGGGCCGCGGCGCCTGCCGCTGGCGCAGCGCCTCGAACAGCAGCACCCCGGCGGCCACCGAGACGTTCAGGCTTTCCACGCTGCCCATCATCGGAATGCGCACCAGCTGATCGCAGGATGCGCGTACCAGGCGCCGCAATCCCGCGCCCTCGGCGCCGAGCACCAGCGCGCAGGGTCCGCGCAGGTCGACGTCGAACACGCTGTGCGTGGCCTCGCCGGCGGCGCCCACGACCTGGATGCCGCGCTCGCGCAGCCCGGCCAGCGCGCGCGCCATGTTGGTCACCATCAGGTAGGCCACGTTGTCGGCCGCACCGCTGGCCGCCTTGGCCGCCACCGGGGTCAGCCCGACGGCGCGATCCTTCGGTGCGAACACCGCCTGCGCGCCGGCCGCGTCGGCGCTGCGCAGGATTGCGCCCAGATTGTGCGGATCGGTGACCCCATCCAGCCCGAGCAGCAGCGGCACGCCATCGGTCGCGTCGAGCACGGCATCAAGGCTGGTCGCTTGCTGCAGCGCCTCCACGCGGGCCACCACCCCCTGGTGGGGACGATCGCCGACCAGGGCATCCAGGCGCTCGCCGTCGACCGCGCGCGCGGCCACCGCGGCCCGCTCCGCGCGCGCCAGCAACTGGCGCATGCGGGCGTCGTGGCGCGACGCGTCGACCAGCAGTTCGCGCACCGTCTGCGGCGCCACGCGCAGGCGCGCCGCCACGGCATGGAATCCGTACAACAGTCGCAGGCTCAAGCTGCATCCTCCCTGGTAGCACCCGGCTGCGCCGGATGTGCCGGATGCACCACGCGCCCGGCATGCAATTCCAGCACGGCGTCGCAGCGCGCGGCCAGTTGCGGGTCGTGGGTGACCAGCACCAGCGTCGTCCCCTGCTCGCGTTGCCAGGCGAACATCAGATCGATGACGCGCTGTCCGGTGGCCGCATCCAGGTTGCCGGTCGGCTCGTCGGCCAGCAACAGTCTCGGTCGGGTGACGAAGGCGCGCGCAAGCGCAACCCGCTGTTGCTCGCCGCCCGACAGCACCCCGGGCCGGCGCCGCTCGCGCCCACCGAGCCCGACGCGCTGCAGCATCAGCCGCGCCTGCCCCAGGCTGTCGCCGCCGCGCCCGGCGATGTCCAGCGCCAGGGCGACGTTGTGCAGGGCGTCCAGGTGCCCGATGAGCTGGAAATCCTGGAAGACGAATCCGAGCTTCTGCGCCCGCAAGGCCGCCCGCGCATCCTCGTCCAGATCGAAGACCTCGACGCCGTCGATGCGCACCGAGCCCGAGGTCGGCAGATCCAGCCCGGCGAGCAACCCGAGCAGGGTCGACTTGCCCGAGCCCGAGGGGCCTACGATGGCCAGGCTGCCGGCGGCCGGCACGCGCAGGCTCACGTCGTCGAGCAGCGCCAGCTCGCCGGCGCCCTCGCGCACCGTCTTGCACAGGTGCTGGGCGACAATGAGGTCTTCGACCGTTGAGGAGGACATGGCATGCGACGTGGTTGGGCGACGATTGTAGGAATCCTCGTGCTGGTACTGGCAAGCCTGGGCAACGCATCGGCCGCGACGACCGCGCCGCGGGTGCTGCTGGTCATCGGCGACAGCCTGTCGGCCGGCTACGGGCTGGAGACCGGTGCCGGTTGGGTGGCTCTGCTGCAGCACCGGCTGCAGACGCGCGACCCGCAGTGGCGGGTGGTCAATGCCAGCGTCAGCGGCGAAACCACGGCCGGCGGACTCAGCCGTCTACCCGGCCTGCTCGGGCGCGACAAGCCACAGGTGGTCGTGGTCGAGCTCGGAGGCAACGATGCCCTGCGCGGGCTCTCCCTCGCGGCCACCGAATCGAACCTGCGTTCGATCGTCAGCGCCTGCCGGGAATTCGGGGCGCGCGTGCTGCTGCTGGGCATGCGCATTCCGCCGAATTACGGGCCGCGCTACACCGACGCCTTCGCGCGGATCTTCCCGCGCGTGGCGCGCCTGGAGCATGCCTCGCTGGTGCCCTTCCTGCTCGCCGGGGTCGTCGGCCATCCGGGATGGTTCCAGCACGACGACATCCACCCCACCGCGCAGGCGCAGCCGGAGATCCTCGACACCGTGTGGCCGCAGCTGCAACCCCTGCTGCAGCCGCCGCAGAGCCACACGCGACAACGCCGGCGATGAATCCGCAAGCCATCGAGGCCGGGCAGGCGCTGGAGCGCCTGCAGGATTTCGACGCCGTGCTCGACGTGCGCAGCCCCGGCGAATACGCCCTCGACCATCTGCCGGAAGCCGCCAACTGGTGGGTGCTTGACGACGCCGAACGTGCAAGGGTGGGCACGCTGTACAAGGAGCGGGGCTCGTTCGAGGCCAAGCGCCTGGGCGCGGTGCTGGTGGCGCGCAACATTGCCGGCCACATCGAGGCGGGTGCCGGGTCGTGGCCGCGGCACCACGGGATCCTGGCGTACTGCTGGCGCGGCGGCAGCCGCTCGGCTGCGATGGCCCATGTGCTGGGGCAGATCGGCTTCCGCGTGCACGTCGTGCAAGGCGGCTACAAGGCGCTGCGCGCGGCCATCGTGCAACAACTGGCCGCGCGCGCGGCCACCCAGCCACTGCGCGTGCTGTGCGGGCCGACCGGCTGCGGCAAGAGCCGCCTGCTGCAGGCGCTGCGCCGGCAGGGCGCCCAGGTGCTCGACCTCGAGGATCTCGCCGCCCACCGCGGCTCGGTGCTGGGCGCGTTGGCCGGCGTCGAGCAACCGACGCAGAAGGCTTTCGAGACCGCGTTGTGGCAGCAGTTGCGCGCCTTCGACGCGCAGCGGCCGGTCTTTGTCGAAAGCGAGAGCCGCAGGATCGGCCGCCTGCAGGTTCCGCAAGCCCTGCTCGAGCGCATGCGCGCGGCACCGTGCCTGCGGCTGCAGGCCGGCCTGGAGGTGCGGGTGCGCATCCTGCGCGAGGACTACGCCGAACTCAGCGCCGATGTACCCCGCCTGCAGGAGCGCTTGCGCGCGCTGCGCGAACTGCGCGGCCACGCAAGCGTCGAACGCTGGTGCTCGATGGCCGCGCAGCACCACTTCGACGCACTCGTGGCCGAACTGCTGGAGCAGCACTACGACCCCAGCTACGAGGCTTCGATGCAGCGCAACTTCGCCGCCTTCGCCGATGCTCCGCGGCTGTGCATCGACAGCGCCGACGCCTTCGACGCGGTCGCCGCACGGCTGCTGGCCTAGCCGCCGGACGCGAGATCCGCGCTACGTCGCGCGTGCGCGCACCGCGCGCAGCATGCCGGCGAGCAGGTCGCGCGGTGCCGGCGGGCAGCCGGCGACGTACACGTCCACCGGCAGCAGGCCCTGCAGCCCGCCGCGGCAGGCATAGCTGCAGCCGAACACCCCGCCGTCGCGCGCACAGTCGCCGACGGCCAGCACCAGGCGCGGCTCGGGCATCGCCTCATGGACGCGCAGCAGCGCCTGCTCCATGTTGCGGCTCACCGGCCCGCTGACCAGCAGCAGGTCGGCGTGCCGCGGGCTGGCCACCAGGTGCACCCCCAGGCCCTCAAGGTTGTAATAGGGGTTGCCGAGGGCGTTGATCTCCAGCTCACAGCCGTTGCAGGAGCCGGCATCGACCACCCGCACCGCCAGCGCGCGCCCGAGCAGGCGGGCCAGTTCCGCCTGCAGCGGCTGCGCGTCGCCATCGCTGCAGGCGCTGCTGCTCTGCGGGGCCGGCTCGCTGATGCGGCCGACGCGCGCGATCTGTCTCAGGGTCTGCCACATGGCGCGGTCTCAGCCGTCGTGTCCCGAATAGGACAGATTGAAGGATTTGTTGATCAGCGGAAAGTCGGCCACGATATCCTGCACCACCGCCCATTCCAGCGCAGGCCAGTTCTGCCACGAGGGATCATGCGCATGGCAGCGCACGATGCGCCCCTGCTCGCCGACCTCGAGCGCCAGCAGTACGGGGCCGCGCCAGGCCTCGACGAGGCCGATGCCCAGGCCGGGCGACGGCGTGCGCAGTTCCACCTGCAGCGGGCCCTGCGGAAGGCCGTCCAGCAGGCGGTCGCACAGCTCCAGCGAGGCCAGCAACTCTTCGTGACGCAACGCGACGCGCGCCGCGACATCGCCTGCCTGCTGCACGACCGGCTGCACCCCCAGCTGCGCATAGGGCTCCCATGCGACGGCCAGCGCGCGCAGGTCGATGCCCTGCCCGCTGGCGCGCGCCGCCAGCCCCAGCATGCCCAGTTGCGATGCCCGCCCGGCATCGACCCGCCCGGTGCCGCGCAGACGGTCGTGCAGGCCTTCGTGCTCGTCGAGAATGGAACGCAGGCGCAGGGCCTGCTCGCGCAGTTGCGCGCCCTGCCGCCGCAGGGCATCGAGCGCCTGGGCGTCGACATCGAAGGCCACGCCCCCCAGGCACAGCGCGTCCATCGGATAGCGCGCGCCGAACAGGCGGTGGTTGAGGCGCAGCAGATCCTCCTTCAGGCGGGAGAACTGGGTCAGCGCGAAGCCGAAGCCGGCGTCGTTGACAATGGCCCCGAGATCGCCCAGGTGGTTGGCGATGCGCTCACGCTCGAGCAGCAGGGCCCGCAGATGCAGCGCGCGCGGCGGCGGCTGCACCCCGCCCAGCGCCTCCGCGGCCATGCAGTAGGCCCAGCCGAAGCCGACTGCGCTGTCCCCGCTGAGACGGGCCGCCAGGCGCAGGCCGCCACGCACATCGAGCTGCTGGAAGCGCAGCGCCACGCCCTTGTGGGTGAAGCCCAGGCGCTGTTCGAGCCGCAGCACCTTTTCGCCCACCACCGAAAAACGGAACTGACCGGGCTCGATGACCCCCGCATGCACCGGCCCCACCGCGATCTCATGCACGCCCACGCCGTCCACCGAAACGAAGGCATAGGGCTGCGGGGATCCGGCCGCGGGCGGCCCGGGGTCGCGCAGGGGATGCCAGTCGGCGCCCCAGGCGCCATGCCGCAGCCAGCCCCGCGGATCCATGCCCTGGGCGACCGCGCCGAGCAGGTCGCGCACGGCGCGCTGCAGCCGCCCGGCGACCGGGAACAGGTCGTGCAGCCCCGGGTATTGCTGCTGCCCGGGGGGCAGATCGAGGCAGGCGAGTTCCAGGGCCTCGCCATCCAGCCAGCAGCCCCACAGGCGACTTCCCTGCCCGGCCGGCTGCCCCCACAGCGACAACAGCAGTGCGCCGCGCGCATGCAGTTGCTGCGCCAGCGCGCGCCAGCCCGCGCCATCCACGGCGCGCGCCTGCAGCGCAAGGGGCGCTCCCACGAGGCGCGGCATCGGCAGCGGGCTCACGCGGCCCCCCCGATCATCTGCGCGGCCAGATGCCACCACGAGGCCAGGAAGGTCGGAACCCAGATGCCCAGCAGCAGCACCAGTCCCAGGTGCACGAAGGCCGGCAGCATCCACGGTTGGTGCGGCAGGCGGCGCAGGCGATCGGCGCCGAACACCATGCCCTGCACACGCAGGAAGATCGCGCCGAAGGCCACGCCGAGCGCCAGCAGCAGGATCGGCGTGGCCCAGGGCTGCGCCTGCATGGCCTGGGTCAGGATCAGGAATTCGCTGGCGAACACCCCGAAGGGCGGCACGCCGATGATCGCCAGCGCCCCCAGCATCAGCGCCCAGCCCAGCGCCGGCGAGCGCTCAAGCAGGCCCTCGATGGCATCGATGCGCTGGCTTCCGGCCTTCTGCGCAGCGTGGCCGCTGCTGTAGAAGATCGCGCTCTTCGTCAGCGCGTGCCCGGTCATGTGCAGCAGCGCGGCGAAATTGGCCATCGCCCCGCCCATGCCGAAGGCAAAGGTGATGATGCCCATGTGCTCGATGGAGGAGTAGGCGAACAGGCGCTTGATGTCCTTCTGCCGCCACAGCAGGAAGGAGGCAACCACCACCGACAGCAGCCCGAAGGCCATCAGCATGTCCCCCGGCCACGAGGCCTGCACCGCGCCTTCGACCAGCACCTTCGCGCGCACCACCGCGTACAGCGCGACGTTCAGCAGCAACCCGCTGAGCACCGCCGACACCGGGGTCGGGCCCTCGGCATGGGCGTCGGGCAGCCAGCTGTGCAGCGGCACCAGTCCGACCTTGGTGCCGTAGCCGACGAGCAGGAACACAAAGGCGATGCCGATGATCCCTGGCTGCAGGCGCGTGCGCGCCGCGTCCAGCCGCGTCCACAGCAGCGCGCTCATCCCGGTGGCGCCGAGCACGCGCTCGGCCGCCAGGTAGAGCAGCACGGTGCCGAACAGCGCCAGCGCGATGCCGACGCCGCAGACGATGAAGTACTTCCAGGCCGCCTCCAGGCTCGCCTTGGTGCGGTAGAGGGACACCAGCAGCACGGTCGACAGCGTGGCCGCCTCCATCGCGACCCACAGCACCCCCATGTTGTTGGTGGTCAGCGCCAGCAGCATGGTGAACATGAACAGCTGGTACATGCTGTGGTACAGCCGCAGCCGCGCCGCGTTGACCCGGCCATGCGCCTGCTCGATGCGCATGTACGGGCGCGAGAAGCCGGCGGTGGTCATGCCGATGAAGGCGGTCAGCACGACCAGGAACACATTGAAGGGATCGATGAAGAACTGCGCATCGAAGGCCTGGAACGGGCCGTGCGCGATCACCCGCAGGGTCAGCGCGCAACTGGCGGCGAAGGTGGCGGCGCTGGCCGCCAGGTTCAGGTGCGGGGCGGCATCGCGATGCCCCCACAGCGCCAGCAGCGCAGAGGCCAGAAGCGGCAGCAGCAGGACGGCAGCCAGTTCCACTCACTCTTCCTTCAGGTTTTCCAGATGGCGCAGTTCGAGGCTGTCGAACTGCTCGCGGATCTGGAAGAAGAAGATGCCCAGCACGAACACCCCGACCAGCACGTCCAGCCCGATGCCCAGCTCGACCACCATGGGCATGCCGTAGGTCGCGCTGGTGGCGGCGAACAGCAGGCCGTTTTCCATGGCCAGGAAGCCGATCACCTGGGCGATCGCGGTGCGCCGCACGATCATCATCAGCAAGGCCAGGAACACCACCGCGAGCGCGATGCCCAGGGTGCCGCGGGTGGCCGCGCCGGCGAAGGGAGCGATCGGCTGCGCCAGCACGAAGGCGAACATCACCAGCAGGATGCCCAGGATCTGCATCGTGGGGATGCGCAGCAGGGTCTCGGTATCCCACTGCGCATGCAGGCGCACGATCAGGTGGCGCAACACCCAGGGCAGCACGAGCACCTTGAGCAGCACCGTCAGCGCCGCCGAGCCGTAGAGTTCGCGCTGCCCCGTGGTATAGGCCACGACCGCCGCGCACACCGCGAGCACCAGCCCCTGGGCGGCGAACAGCCCGACCAGGTTGGCCACGCGGCGCTGCGCCAGCATGGCGAAAGCCAGCAGCAGCAGCAGCGCCGCGCACAGGTGGATGAGCTGGGTCGTCAGCGGCAGCACCTCAATGCTCCAGCACGAGGGAGACCAGCAGCCCGATGACCGCCAGCAGGAAGGCGGTGGCCAGGAACTCGGGAACGCGGAAGACGCGCAGCTTGGCGCTCACCGTCTCCAACAGCGCGATGCCGGCCCCGGCCAGCGCGAGCTTGAGCAGCAGCGGCGGCAGCGCCGGCAGCAGCCACAGCAGGCCGTCCGCGTGCCCCGCCAGGCCCCAGGGCAGGAACAGCGCGAAGCCGATGCAGGCATAGTTGAACAGCTTCAGGCTGTTGGCCCATTCCACCAGCGCCAGATGGCGCGCCGAGTATTCCAGCAGCATCGCCTCGTGGATCATCGTCAGCTCGAGGTGGGTGCTGGGGTTGTCCACCGGGATGCGGGCGTTCTCCGCCAGCAGCACCATCACGAAGGCCACCGCGGCGAAGTCCAGACCCGGATGGATGGCCAGGGTCTGCGCGCGCAGGCTTTCGGCGATCGTCGGCAGCAGGGTGCTTCCGGAAACCAGCGACGAGGTGAACAGCACCATCAGCAGCGCCGGTTCGGCCAGGAATCCGACCAGCATCTCCCGCCGCGAGCCCATGCTGCCGAAGGCCGTCCCGATGTCCATTCCCGCCAAGGCCAGGAACACCCTGGCCAATGCGAACACCCCGACGAGCGCGATGGCATCGGCAGACGCGGCCAGCGGCAGATCCGTGGACAGCGAGGGAATGATCGCCGCCGCCGCGGCCATGAGCCCGAACAGCAGATAGGGAACCATGCGGAACAGCGGCGAGGCGTCGTGCGCCAGCACGGCATCCTTGGCGAACAGCTTGCGCAGCCGCAGGTACGGCTGCCACAGGGGCGGCGCGCTGCGGTTGCTCAACCAGGCACGGCATTGCGCCAGCCAGCCCGAGAACAGCGGAGCCAGCGCAACCGAAAGCGCGACGACCACGCACTGGGTCAGCAGACCCGAGGCGGTCAACTCGATGCGGGGCAAGGCAGGCAGGGCGATCATCGCAACACGAACAGCAGCATGACCAGCAGGGTCACAAAGCTGTAGAGCAGGTAGATGGAAATCCTTCCATGCTGCAGCCGACCGACCTGCTGCGCCATCCACAGCACGGCATCCGCCGCCGGCTGGTAGACCTGGGCGCGGAAGCGGTCGGCGACGACCACGCGGTAGCGCGGAGCGTCGTCGTCCGGCCGTGGCAACTCGACATGGCTCAGAAAGAAAGGCGCGAACAGCCGCCGCACCGGCTGCCCGAAGCCCTCGGCGGTGTCCTGCAAACGCGGGCTGGCGTCGGCATAGCCGCAATCCCAGGCATCGGCACGCCGCGTGCGCCCGCTGTACACCCGGTGCGCGACCCAGGTCGTCAGCAGCATGACGACGCTCAGCAACAGCAGCAACACCAGCGGGTCGTAGGCGGCGCGTGCGGCGCTCACCGGAACCACTCGAAGCCAGCCGGCCGACAACGACAGCCCCTGCCCGAGCAGCAGGGAGGCGACCGGATCGATGGCCCGCAGCACCAGGCCCGGCAGCACGCCGAGCAGCACGCAGCCGGCGGCGAACCACAGCAGCGCGACGCGCTCGAAGCGGCCGCAGTCCCTGGCCTGCTCGAGCCCCGGTTCACGGTGCCGCCCGAGGAACACCACGCCGTAGAACTTGACCATCACATAGCCGGCCAGCGCGGCGGTCAGCGCCAGCAGCGCGGCGCCCAGCGGCAGCAACAGGTTGAAAAAGGGGTGCGGCAGGCGTGGCGTGAACAGGAAGGCCTGCAGCAGCAGCCATTCCGAGACAAAGCCGTTGAGCGGCGGCAGCCCGGCGATCGCCAGCGTGCCCACCAAGGCCGTCCATCCGACCCAGGGCATGCGCCGCAGCAATCCGCCGAGGCTGCCCAGGCTGCGTTGCCGGGTGGCGTGCAGCACCGAACCGGTGGCGCAGAACAGCAGGCTCTTGAACATGCTGTGGTTCAACAGGTGGTAGAGCATCGCCGCCAGCGCCAGCGCCGCCAGTGCGGCCATGCCCGTACCGTGGAAGACCAGCGCCAGCCCGAGGGCGGCGAAGGCAATGCCCATGTTTTCGATGGAGGAGTACGCGAGCAGGCGTTTCATGTCGTTCTGCACCGCGGCGAACAGCACCCCGTACAGCGCCCCGAACAGCCCCAGGCCGAGCAACGGCAGGCCCCACCACCAGGCAGGGGCGTGCAACAGATCGAAGGCCACGCGCAACAGTCCGTACAAGGCCGTCTTCAGCATCACCCCACTCATCAATGCCGAGACCGGCGACGGTGCCGCCGGGTGGGCTTCCGGCAGCCACACGTGCAGCGGAACCAGGCCGGCCTTGGCGCCGAAGCCCAGCACGGCCAAGGCGAAGCCCAGGCTGGCCCAGCCGACGCTGAAGTGGGCGGCGCGCATCGCGGCGAAACTCAGGCCGGCCTCGCCGCCCCGCATCATCACCCCGAAGCACAGCAGCAACGAGATCGCCCCCAGGTGGGCCAGCAGCAGGTACAGGAAGCCGGCCGCGCGGATTTCGGCCAGCCGATGCTGGGTCAGCACCAGGAAGTACGACGACAGCGCCATGACTTCCCACGCCAGCATGAAGGTGTAGGCGTCGGCGGCCAGCAGCACCATCACCATGCCGGCCAGGAACAGGTGGTACTGCATGCCCAGCAAGCCGGGCGCGGTGCCCTCGCCGTCGCGGAAATAGCCGGCGGCGAACACCGAGGTTCCCGCGCTCGACAGGCCCAGCAGCAGCAGGAAGAAACCGCTCAGCGGATCCAGATGCAGGTGAACCGGCAGCCCCGGCAGCCCCAGCGGCAGCAGCAGGTCGGTGGCCGGCGCGAACAGCGCGCGCAAGCCGACCCAGGCTATGAGCAGGCAGCCCACGGCACCGAGCGGAAACAGCCGGTGGGCGATCCAGCGCGTGGCTCGTGGCCGCGCCAGACCGGCCACCCCCAGCACCAGCCAGGCGGCGACCACGGCAAGGGCCAGCGAAAGCAGTGCGGGCGGCTCCATCGTTTGGCGTGCGCAACGAAATCACATAGTATGCACATGTGATGGTAATCCAAAACGCCTTGAACTTGTATGCAATGGGAGCACGCTGAGCGATGGAACAACGCACCACCCGATTGACGGTCCTCATCGATCCGCGCAAGAAGACGGTGTTCGAACATCTGTGCGCGCTGGAGGATCAGACTCCCTCGCAGGTCGTGCGTCGCCTGATCCGGGAGTACATCGAGGAGCGCCTGGGCCGTCCGTGGAAGCCCGGGGAGAGCCTGGACGAAACCCTGCAGCAGGGCTGAAGCCGGGCGGCGCCGCGCCCGCGGGAGATCAGGCGGAGAGCGCTTCGGCGCGGGCCTTGGCCGCGTGCGCCAGCAGTTGCCCCGGCTCGAGCGCGCGGCGCGCCGGGTCGCTGAGCACCTGGCGCCACAGCCGGGCGCCCGGCTCGCCCTTCCACAGGTTGAGCATGTGGCGCAACACCGCGGGCGCAGCCACCCCCTGCTCTGCCATGCGCAGCAGATAGGCGAGCATGCGCTGTTCGACCTCGTCGCGCGAAGGCGCCGGCGACGGATCCCCGAACACCGTGCGATCCCAGCTCGCCAGCCACCACGGGCGCTGGTAGGCCTCGCGGCCGACCATCACCCCGTCGACCTGAAGCAACTGCTGCTGCAGCGTCGCGTCGTCACGAACGCCTCCGTTGAGCACCAGGGTCAGGAACGGGAAGTCCACCTTCAGGCGATGGACGAAGTCGTAGCGCAGCGGGGGAATCTCCCGGTTGTCCTTCGGGCTCAGCCCTTGCAGCCAGGCGTTGCGTGCATGCACGATGAACACCCGGCAGCCGGCCTCGGACACCACCCCGACGAAGTCCCGCACAAAGCCATAGTCCTGGATGCGGTCGATGCCGGTGCGGTGCTTGACCGTCACCTCCAGCGTGTCGCCGACGGCATCGCGCATCGCCGCGACTCCATCGCGCACCAGCCGGGGCTCGGCCATCAGGCAGGCGCCGAAGGCGCCGCGCTGCACCCGCTCGCTGGGGCAGCCGCAGTTGAGGTTGACCTCGGCATAGCCCCAGTCGCGCGCCAGGCGCGCGCAGCTTGCGAGCTCGGCTGGCTCACAGCCGCCCAGCTGGAGCGCCAGAGGCTGCTCGGCGGCGTCGAAATCCAGATGACGTGCGCGGTCGCCGTGCAGCAACGCACCGGTCGTGACCATCTCGGTGTACAGGCGGGCGCGCCGGCTCAGCTGCCGGTGGAAATAGCGGCAGTGCCTGTCGGTCCAATCGAGCATCGGCGCTACGCAGACGCGCCAGGCACTGGCATCGGGCACGGACATGTTCGGAGAGCGGAAGTTTGCGCGCTGCGACGGCCCGCGGCTGCGCCGCACGGCCAAAAACAAAAGCCCGGCTACTTGCGTAGCCGGGCTGGTAGGGAAGCCTGACGATGTCCTACTTTCACACGCGCATGCGCACTATCATCGGCGCTGAGGCGTTTCACGGTCCTGTTCGGG